>MLHP01000024.1 GCA_001999425.1 Rodentibacter genomosp. 2
GTTGGGTTTCCGCCGAGAGTTCGGGTTTATCTTCGTGTTTGCAGACGAACGCTAGACTTGCCTGTAATTGTTCCATTTTTTCCATCTTGGTTTTTCTCGCTTGATATTTATTTATATAATCTTCAATAATATTGGTTGAAGGTGAATGCCCCGCCCCACCCAAATCAATCCCGTTGAAGAAACGATAGCCTGCCCAAACTGCGACAACAATGAGGGCGATTGTGCCAATCACTAGCCATTTTAAAATTCGTACCATTATTCATCACTCCGGAAAATCACAATGAGAAAATCTCATCCGTAAAACACTAAAAACACACGAAAAAACAACCGCACTTTTAATTGTTCAGACTAAAAGTGCGGTTAACTTTCCCGTTATTTTTTCACTTTCTTCGGTAAATTCGTTTCTAAATCTAACCCGTTATCCACTCGAACGCCCGCCTGATTTGCCAGTTTCATCATTAATGCCTCACTTGGTTTTGGCGGAGCTTCCCCCTCATACCAACGCTGAAAGGCAATTTTGCCATCCCATTCCGGCAAGGGGGTAGGCGGCAATGGTACAATATCGTCTAAGTCGGGGACTTTGGGTTGGAGGTAGTCATAACGTGATAGGTACTTCCGAATAATTTCATATCTTCTTGAACGTTCTTCATCAGGAACTACATCAAGAAAATCAAGACTTTCTTTAGCTATATTTTTACTAAATCCCTCTCTAAGCACGACTGCTGAGATTGAATCACCGTTTTTAACGCCTTGATGGAAAACCTTTAGCGCCTCCGAATATTTTTTATGGTACTTCAAATTAAAGGCTAAAGTTTTTGAAGCATTCGCCAGCCCTTGTTCTGATGAACAAGCCCACAACTGTCTTGCTATATCCATTCGATATTTAAATGCTTCTTCTGTTTCTGATTCATCTTCTATATCAGATAATATTTCCGCTATCACATACTGCGCTTCCCGACTGCCTAAATCCGCCGCTTGTCTTAAATAAGCGTATTTGCCGTCTTTTTCGGTACGTACCCCATAGCCGATATCTAAATAGCCGTACAGATTATAGTAGGCGGTAGCGGGTAGCTGTTTTGCCAGTTCTTCATTAAGGTTATGGACTTCCGTTTGCGGTAAATCGCTGCTAATCCGTCCGGTTTGTAATAAATATTGTAACCGTACATTGGCTTTATAATCGCCGTTGGCGGCGGCAATGCGGTAATAACGAGCCAACCCGTTCCAGACCTCATCACCTTTGTCTCCCTCCCACATATTATGCAGGTCGTGATAAAGAGCATAGTTATATAATTGCTGGGTTTCTTCTGAGAGAGGCGGTCGCGCTTCTTTTTGGCAAGTAAATTCCAAGGCTGCCAGTTGTTCCACTTTTGCCATGTTTGTTTTCCTCTGTTGTTCTTTTTGTTTGACATAGCAACGCTCCGGACGCGGACCGGAAGGCCCGCCGCCCAGTGCTATCGGATTGCATTCCAGATAACGGAATAGGCAAAATAAGCCTATGATGGTTGCAATCACCAGTACCAATAAAATTTTTAAACATTTTTTCATTAATCAACTCGACTTACTTTAGGATTAGCTCTAAAAAATTGGCGTAGTGGATAAAGGGGATCTCCCCCTTTCGATTTCCTTTCCCTATTCCGTTGAAGCAATCTACTCCATACCTCAAAAGCACTATCAGCCACATTATAATCATACATGCCCTCCGGATTGGCGGCAGCATTCTGCTTGGTATGTAACCCCCATAATTGTTTGCGTAAATCACACGCTACCTCGCCCGCTTCCAAAATAATGCCCAATTCCGTATCCTTTTCCATACTGCGCGTATTCAGGTTTGCCGAGCTGATGACGGTAAATACATCATCAATAATTGTTACCTTGGAATGCACATAAACTTCTGCTAGTGCCTCGTTGCCTTTGCTGTCTTTGTAACTATGCACGTATTTACCGTGCTCATCTTTTGGCATTAAGGTGCAAATATGCGCTTTAATCCCCGGCGTATCGCTGATTTCATAGCCTAGTTCTTTGGTAAGATTGGTTTCTTCTTGGCTTAATGCCTGATTTTCAATGGGATTTGGTTCCTGGCTGTTTGGAGTGTTTTGTTTTTTGCGCCGCTTGTTTTTTCTCCACCTCTCGTTGTTTGGCTTTGATATCAGCAAGCTATTTTCGTAATAAAGTGCGGATGATTTTTTACTGTTTTGATCTATTTCATTTACCCCTTAATAGATCAATAATGCGATCATCTTTAAACTGGCAAGCTTTTTTATTAAAATCACATAAAAATACTGATTCCAGTAACTCATTTCTATCATTGATAACTTTTGTTGCACAATCAATAAAATTTATTTTCCCCTCTTGACCATTCTCTATTTCAGGGTAACAGAGCCTAAATTTAGATAAATTCCATTTTTTTTGATCCGAGATTAAATAGTTCTTAATTGTTTTATTTTCTTGTTGAATTGCTACTTTATAATTTGAATTTAATTTTTTTTGTGCCAATACATATCCTTTACTAACACAAACCATTAAGTCCTCTTCCTGCATACTTCCAGACAAACAAGGTTTAGATAGAGAACCGAAAACCATTAGCTCTTCTGGTTCAATAGCAAAACTAGAACTAGAGACTAGAATCAATAAAAATCTGTAAAAATATTTCAGCATATTCCAAGAGGTAAAATTATAGAAAATTAAGGCTTGGGACAATTTAATTTATAAACTTTATCATCATAATTAAATCGATATTCTTCTTTTAGGTTTCCATTTTCACTTTTTTTTGCAATTACAAATTGTTTATTATCGTTATACCAAATGCGCTTAATATTTTTCTCACCTAATATAACTACATCACAAGATTTACCCAAGTAAATTACTTGACTTAATGTATCAATAACCACACCATTTGAGTTAATTCTACTAGATATAACTTCATGTACATTCATTGGATCATAATAAGTACCAACTCCAAAAGAATTCCAAGTTTCAGATTTTATAATATAGCATAGTTTTCTCATTGCTTTATTTTCATCTTTTTCATTAGCAATCAGATTACTCAGCCAATCTCTAAAATCGTTGTTATAAGTAGAATAGTCTTCCACTGGAGTATGTGTTGCATTTTCATAAGCATATATAAACCCTATAGACAAAAGCATCATTGCATCTTCTAATTTTTTGTCATTACATATTAGGTTAGATAAATTAGTTTGTTTTTTGCAATCTACCATATTTGGAACATTAAAATAATATTCTCCATTACTAGGTAATCCATCTTTAATATTTTTATACTCTTTCTCTGAAATACATGATGATGTTGATGAACTAGAAGAAAAAAGCAATAAAAGTAAGGCTGTAATTAACTTATCAAACATATCCTATACCATTTATTTAAAATTGATATCTTAATCAACTTAGATCAACTGAATCAGCTTTAATCCACATATTGATTTCTTTTTTTTCTTTGTAGTTGATGAAGTACCATTTATCTCCATGTTCATCTATTTTCTCATCTAAAATAGAAACTCTATTACCTTTAATTAAGTACATCCTAGTCTTAACACCAATAGAAGAATACAAATAAGCTTTATTTATAATTGTACCTGTAGTATATATTTTTTTATTTATAACCTTTTCTAAATAGTCCTTTTCTTTTATCAATTTTAATTTAGATAATTTATCAATGATAGTAGCATATTGTTTCTTAGTACTATCTTTATAATGGTAAGCTGACAATAGTTGTTTATAACGCTCAATTCCATTAATAATGCTTATATCACCTTCATTAAATCTTTCCATAAAATCATCCAAAGAATTTTCAAAAAAATAACTTAATTCACAATTATTCTTTATATACTCATCTGATAAATCAGAATTAGGTAAATTATCTTTAATATCAGGTATAGATATATCCAAATCAAGTTCGTTAAATCTACATATGTACTTTTTAGAGTAATCATCTAAAAAACCGCTCACTTCAGAATTAATAGCTTTCAGAATCCATTTTTCATTATCATATACAATATAGTACTTGTTAATAATATTTAACTTATCTGTATTGGTTATTATGAGAATAGTTCCCTCTTTATTATCTGCTCTTTTTATATCATTGATATTTAATCCTCCATCTTCGGAAAAATTATTTCCTTTAAAAATAAGATGGTAATCATCATTATCTTTTTTAAAAAATAATAATTCATCCCCAAACCCACTAATGCTGCTAATTACTTTATCAGTAACACCATCATTGTCGATATCAATATCTCTACTAAAGAACTTATCACTATTTAAATAATATTTAATATCTATATTATCAGCACTCACATGACAAGAAATTAGAAATATAGATAACATTATTATTTTATTTATTTTTATGATTGATTTCATAATTAAAAATCCTCTTTAATTCATTAACATAAGATATTCTATCTTCAATAGCATACTGACCACCGTTTACCAAAAATGTAACTTGACGAGTGTTGTCATCATCAGCAACTAAATTTATATCTATTGTCGTGTGAGTGGATAATTTAGTTTTCTGATAATTAACTTTCACACCACTAGGATTAGGATATCTAGCACTTAAGAAATTACCGGCACTTAATAACTTTCCTCTTTTCCAGAAATACCCACTGGCATTAACTGACAAATGAAGATCTTGATTTAAAAGAGAATAATTTGTCTTATAATCATTTCTTCCAATATATTCAAAATATTGTTTATAACCTACCTCACCAACTTTTTCTCTAGAATGAGTCAGTTGTATTACCCCTCTTCCAATATATGGATAATATGGTTTTCATAATGTCTTCGACACACCACTCACTAAATAGGTTATTTTATGAACATTATTATCAGAAGTTAAACTTATATCTATTGATTAGAAAATATGCCAATTATAAAACATATATAGTTTTTCTTTAAACTATAAGACATTAGTTAATGTAAACTAAACTTTCTTCAACCCACATATCTATATTTTTACTCCCCTCATAAAAAATTCTTAGCCATAACTTATTAGCGTTATCTAATTTACTTGAGAGAATTAATACTTTATCATTTTTTACTAAATAAATTTTGGTTTTATTCCCATGATTATCAAATAAAAATGTCTTACTCTTAATAAAACCACTCTTAGGAAGATTATTATTCTTCATATCATTATAAAAATCTCTTTTTAGTGTAAGCAAATACGGAGAGCTAGTTTCATAGGATAGCTCATCAACTAAATTATCATTTCCTCCAAATATTGAATCATATTTAAAAAACAACAATTCTCCATTAATGTATTTATAATAACTATAGTTAGAATAATCTCTTATTGGTGAGCAAAGTACCTCAACAATATCGTGATCTATGCTTATATCAAAAGCAGGACAAATATCATATTTAACTTTAAAAGTTTCACTTTTCCCATGATAACGCATTTGACATTCATGATAACCAGAGGAATCTAAATTACAATTTACTAGATTTTCATTTTTTTCAGTGAAATTACTAGAGTTTGCATAAAATGAAAAAAATCCAACCATCATTACACTAGCGCATATCAAATTTTTTAAACTTTTGTTCATTTCTCTTACCATATTTAGCATTTCTTATATCACTTAAGGAATATGAATATATTCCTAAATCTCCATTTTTACCCACTTGAGAACACTCCTTAATATTTAATAAGTTAATTAAGATATGTACATATTCAATCCTCTCTTTAAACCCAATAAAACCTCCATTAACTCCAATATTAAGATAATAAAGATCATCCTTATCTGCCCATTTATTAAGATCTCCCCACGCACTTCCTTTTCTCCAATACCACCCTCCAGATTCAAAAACATATTCAATCTTAGTAGCAACTAAATGTGGATTTATCATTATTGACTTATCATTTACATAATTACTAAAGGATTTATAGTTAAAACGATGTGTCAAGTGAATTAGCCCTCTCCCCCTATACGGATCGTATGAAAGAGTCTTCCCATATTCCTGAGCAGATCTAAACCCATGTGTTTCATGAAAAACCTGAGCCAAAAAATGTAGCTTTCTTAGACATGAATTAATTTCATATTTTTCTAAAATCCTATTTAATTCTTTTACCGATGACTCATAAGATTTATCATTAGGTGCAGCCCCTGTTTTCAAGGATGGTATCCATAAGTTAGGAATAACTTTTGATTTATGTAACTTCTGTATAATTAATTTAAATTCATCCACAGTAAAGTCACGATGACACAAGCATTTATCTGCATTTTGACTAACTACATCCACAGGCTTCCCATTATTCTCATTCCGCACCTGCAAAACGTTATTCCCCTCTTTTTTATTTATAGCTGTCTTCTTATTTGTATCCGCCGATTTTGCATGACCTTTTCTACTTCCTCGAGGAAAATAAATCTTTTTCCCGACCAACGTACTTAAAGGAGTTGCCTCATCCAACCCGTTTTCCCAAATTAGCACATATTGGTTTATCCCCGTCTCTTTCTCTATCCTTTCCCAAGTATCTCCCGGCCTCACTAGATGATAAGGCCGTTTGTAAGTAGTTGGTTCGTTATTTTCATTTGGAATGCTGCGAGGTGTCATGTCATAGATATTATACGCTCTTAACCTCACTATCTTCTTACCTGTGAGCCAAGTAAATTCAGGGACTGCCGAGTGTGCCGTTTTAGGATATTGTTCATTCCAAAACACTACTTTTATCCGTAATACTTTTCCGGGTTGCTCCACCAAACTCGGGTGAAAAACCAATCTTCCCTTTTCATCGGCTTGTAAGGGCGTTTCACTTACGGGATATCCGTTTATTGACATCTCAATATAACAATAGGGGAGCGGTTCGTTTTTTGAATCGAGAAATTCAATTGCATAGCCTTGCTGTTGATTCATTTTAGTATCCATATTTTATTCCTACTTAAGCCCAATCCAAAACTTGCGCATTGCCAACAAGCACTTTTAGTGTTTCTTCCGTTTCACGATAAATACGCGGAGTTCTTGCCATATCATCTAATACACCGTCTCCTATTGTTTCCCCTTGATTATTCAATATGGTATAAGGCACTTTCTTTTCATTACAACGTCCATAAATGTCATAGACATCCAAACGCGTTGAATAGTAAGTATCTGATGTAATCGTATTATTTATCGTGGTTTCAAACGGGTTCACTGCGTCAGCCTCTCCACTCTCCTCAATCAATTCCCCCTCAATATACACATTCCCTATTAGCTCAATGCCCTCTCGGTTAATGACTATCGAACCGCCCGGTCCGCTGATTTCTACGGTTTCGTAACCCTCTAAGTCAAATTGCTCGCAGATTTGTTCAAACAGTTCACCTGCCTGCCAACTGCCGTTTTGGGCAATGTCGATGTTGAGTTCATTGCCGACGTGGATGATGGTGTCGCCATGCACATTGACATAGCGGTGGTTGTTGACGTTGAGGAGGTCGTCTTGTTCCACTTTAGTGATACGGTTGCGTCCGATAGTTTTGATTTGGTCTCGGTTGACGGTTAAGTCTTCGTCTTGATTGACGCTTTCCGTGCGGTTGTTGCCGATGTGGACGGTTTCATTTCGGTTCACTTGTTCGGTGCGGTTATGACCTACTTGGGTGGTTTCGTCGTGTTTAACGATGTGGTTGAGGTCTTTTTCGGCGTGGAGAAAGACTTCTTCTTGTCCGTTTTCGTCTTCAAAACGCAGTTCGTTAAAGCCGTTACCTTTGTGGCTTTTAGATTTTATTGTGGTGCGGGTTTTATGTTCCGGTAGTTTATAGGGCGGTTCGGTGGTGCTGTGGTAGGTGCGTCCCACCACAATCGGTTGGTCGGGGTCGCCGTTGAGGTATTTGACCAGTACTTCATCGCCGATTCGCGGTATCATCATGTTGCCGTATTGTGCGCCTGCCCAGCCTTGAATCACCCGTATCCAGCAAGAGCTGTGTTCGTCTCCGTTGCTCCGTCTGTCCCACGGGAATTGGAGTTTGACCCGTCCCCATTCATCACAGTAGATTTCTTCGCCTTCAGGGCCGACGACGTGCGCCACTTGGGTGCCGCGAATAACCGGGCGGGGCTTTGGCGGGCTGCGCCAAGGTTTGTGATGAGGAATTAGAAGTAGCTTATTTTCGTAGTGGTTGCCGCCTTCTGCGGTGTCCTCTTCACCCTCAACTGTTGCCCGTTCTACTGCCTCTTCCTCTAAAACCCCAATTTGTGTTCCCGTATGCTCCACGCGCACCACTAACCAATCTTGATTAAATGCTGCACCATGATGTCCTTGCAAGCTAAAACCGTAGCCCGGTATCACACGCATATCATCTCCCGTCGCTAGCGCCGTTTCAGCAAGCGCCAGTTCTGCCTCTAAACGGTAAAGGCTGAAAGGGTTGCCTTGTTCGTCTCTCTTATATCTGCCGGGGTAATCGTATTTTTCATAAACTGTTGGAGAATTGACCGCACTTTGGGACGAAGCAGAATCGGTCGGGGCGGTAGCTTGGTCGGTATGTTGATGTTCTAAATGATAGTTAGGATTAAGGAATGTATAGTCGCGTAAAGTTTGGCGGTTTGTGGTGAGTTTATGACGGTATTCAAACTGCCAAAGACAGGCAAAAGGACGGTCGCCGGCAGGATTGGCATTATAAGTCAACGTGCCTAAAATCGGAGAAGACCGACTTTGATGACCGAAGCATAGTTCGTGGCTACCTGCATCATGATTGAAATAATAATACCACCCCTCTTCCGCCGCCAACCGTTCGATAAAGGCGAAATCCGTTTACCGATACTGCACACAATATTCCCGCTCCCAATCCGACGGTAGCGGCTCAAAGGTGACTTTTTCCACCCGATTTTTTTGTAACAACGTACGGATGATTTTTTCGCTGTTTTGCTGTTGGAAAATACGGCTGTCCGACTGCAATCCCGCCCGCACTAATGCCGGCTCTACCACCATGTTATAGTGCGTACGCACAAAACCTGTTTTACCCAACCCGAATCCTGTGACAATCCCGTTCACATAGCGTACCGCTTTATCACCCTGCCAGAACGTAAAGGTGACCGCTTTATCCATCAATGCCGAAAAGGGAATATTAGGGTCAAAACTGGATAACATCAGCTCTAAACGAAAAGGTTCGGAAAGCCCTTCAGTTAACTGAAAACTCACTACATCAAAAGGGTACTTATCGCCGGCATTCAAGGTATAGCGGTAGTCGGATTGGGTTGTCATAGGAGTCCTTTTACTTAACTTATAATGTGTTATTAGTATAGTGCAAACACCAAATCTCATACAATGATTAATAAATTCCTATTTGATACCTCATATTTACTTTAGTAATCAGACAACAAAGTATCGTTAGAAATAAGAAAATAGCGTTTTTCTGACTGATCTTTCATCAATTTTATTGACTAGGTTAAAGATTTCATTATAGTTAAACTCTTTCACTTTTTTTCAATAGGAACTATTTATTCATGACGCAATCAACTCAAAAGCGTGAAACTTTCTCGGGTCGCAAAGCGTTCATTCTTGCTGCAATAGGCTCCGCAGTGGGCTTAGGCAATATTTGGCGTTTTCCTTATACCACCTATGAAAATGGCGGTGGTGCATTTATTATTCCCTACCTTATCGCACTATTAACCGCAGGAATTCCACTTTTATTCTTAGACTATGCCATCGGACATCGCCATCGTGGCGGTGCCCCTTTATCTTATCGCCGTTTCAGCCCGCACTTTGAGGTATTTGGTTGGTGGCAAGTGATGGTGAACGTGATTATTGGGCTATATTACGCTGTTGTATTAGGTTGGGCAGCGAGCTATACCTACTTTTCCATCAATGGTGCATGGGGTGATAAACCCATTGATTTCTTTATCGGTGAATTTTTAAAAATGGGCGATATTACTAACGGGGTCAGTTTTGAATTTGTTGGTATGGTAACCGGTCCATTAATTGCCGTATGGGTAATTGCATTAGGTGTGCTTTCCATGGGGATTCAAAAAGGGATTGCAAAATCCTCATCTATTTTAATGCCTGTTCTTGTCGTGATGTTTGTTGCCTTGGTGATCTATTCTCTCTTTTTACCGGGTGCGGAAAAAGGGTTAAATGCACTGTTCACACCGGATTGGTCGAAACTTTCCAACCCAAGTGTATGGATCGCAGCGTATGGTCAAATTTTCTTCTCTCTTTCAATCTGTTTCGGGATTATGGTGACTTACGCCTCTTACTTGAAAAAGGAATCCGATCTCACCGGCAGCGGTTTAGTCGTGGGATTTGCAAACAGTAGCTTTGAAGTGTTAGCCGGTATCGGGGTTTTTGCCGCATTAGGTTTCATCGCTACCGCACAAGGACAAGAAGTCAGCGAAGTGGCAAAAGGCGGTATTGGTTTAGCATTCTTTGCGTTTCCAACCATTATCAACAAAGCACCGTTCGGTGAAGTGCTTGGCGTGTTGTTCTTCGGTTCACTGACTTTTGCGGCATTAACGTCCTTTATTTCGGTGATTGAAGTTATCATCTCTGCTATTCAGGACAAACTTCGTATTCGCCGTGTAAAAGTGACCTTTATTGTCGGTATTCCGATGATGTTCGTTTCCGTAATTTTATTCGGTACCACAACGGGCTTACCAATGCTTGATGTGTTTGATAAATTCGTCAACTATTTTGGTATTGTTGCCGTGGCGTTTGTTTCTCTGGTTGCTATTGTAGCAAACGAAAAACTCGGCTTACTGGGCGATCATTTAAACGAAACCTCCTCTTTCAAAGTGGGCTTTTTCTGGCGCCTATGTATTGTACTTACCACCGGTATCCTCGCCTTTATGCTATTTAGTGAAGGGGCAAAAGTTTTCTCCGAAGGCTACGAAGGCTATCCAAGCTGGTTTGTCAATATCTTCGGTTGGGGTATGGCTGTGAGCTTGCTTGTGGTGTCGTTTATTCTTTCCCGCTTAAAATGGAAAAGTGAAACCAAACTCACAATAGAAGAATCAAAAGGAGAATAAAATGAGTTCCAGCGCAATTATTATGATGATCATTGCTCTTGGCGTGATTTGGGGTGGCTTCTTTTTTGCCCTCCTTCGCCTGCCAAAAGAAAATAACTAAATTTTAACCGCACTTTAAAGTGCGGTTATTTTTTCCTCTTTTTAAGTAAATCACATTTGGTACAATTCAATCATATTGAAAACAACCAATATTTATCTATGGATATTTTAATCATACTTTTTGCTCTTTCCCTCTTTTCAACGTTTACAATCATTCCTCTCATTCGCTTTTTACAGACAAGAAATAACAGGGAATTTGAAGGTGAAGAACTTATTCCATTTAGCAGTGGGAAAGTATTTAGCCCAGAGCGTTATTATTTTAATTCCAAGGGTATTTTTATCTTCCGCGCAAACCAATTAATTCATCATTATCAATTCGATGATTTAATCGCTTTGGAAAAAATGAGTGTGACAGTCAATAACCGAAAATATTGGTTTATGCGTATTCATACTCCAAACGGGCAACGCCATTATCAATTTATCCCGAAAGATACGATTTTTAATGACAATTTCACCCGTTTTTATCAGTTCTTAAAAACAAACTATCCCAACAAAGTGAAAGGAAAATGGTATAGATGGTTTGCGGGAATTTGAAAACAGAAAGGAAATTGACCGCACTTATAACATTCCAATTAAAAAGGTGGGAAAATAACCCACCTTATTTTTATCATTTAGACAAATCAATCTGATACACCGCAAAACCGACTTCGTCAGTGCCTACCAGTTTTGTCGGATATTGTGCTTTTTCTTTGACAAATTGTGCCGCTTGTTCTGTCGGCGAGGTTTCAAAGCGAACGTCTAATTTATCATTGCCTGTGATAGGAACAAAACGCCAGTTTTTGTCCGCACTTGGATTGACCGCACCGTCTTTCTCACTGGTTGCTTTGATGTAATCCGCAAGAATTTGGCGATTTTCATCCGGTGAGGCATAAACAATATGTTGATCGCCAGTGCCGGGGAATTTATTACTGTAAGCCCGATAATTATTGGTAGCGATTAAAAATTCTGCTTTTGGATCAACCGGCTTACCTTGATAAGTGAGGTTCACCACACGTTGCGAGTCCGGATTAATGAGCTTACATTCACCGTCATAACGTGCCGGTTTGGTGATATCGAATTCATAATTCACGCCATCAATCACATCAAAATTATAGGTACGAAAACCTTCCCAGTTAATTAGTGATTGCGGTTTATCACCGGTCGGATCGATTTGATTAAACATTCCTGCGCTACATTCAAGCCATTCTTTGAGCTGTTCACCCGTTACTTTCACTACCACAAGAGTATTTGGGTAAAGGTAAAGATCCGCTGCATTGCGGAATGTTAATTCACCTTTATTCACTTCCGTGTAGCCGGTCGGGTCGTTTTTACGCCCACCCGCTTTAAACGGCGCCCCCGCACTTAAAATCGGTAAACCAGCCATTGCCGCCACACTTGGTGCGACTTTTTCTACATAGGCTTTTTGGGCTTGATTGACAATTTGAATGGTCGGATCATCTTGCACCAAGGCTAAATAGCTGTACATATTGTCGGTCGCTTTACCAATCGGTTGCGACACAAATTTGCGGGTTGCTTCGTGAACCGGCTGTAAAAGTGCGGTCAATTCCGGATCATTTTCTGCAAGGGCTTTTTTGTTCTCTGCATCAAAAATAGGGCGAAGCGCCGCACGTCCTTCCGTGACAATCCATTTGCCGTTATGCTCAGTTAAGCCTAAATCCACCACACTGATATTGTTCGCCCAGTATCCAGCCATACTTTCCGGCACACCTTTTACCGTGCCTTTCACAATATCCGCATTTGGAGATTTGGCGAACTCTTTGTTCGGGAATAGGCGGTGTGAATGACCAAAAATAACTGCATCAATGTACGGCACATCCGCTAAGTAGAATGCGGAGTTTTCCGCCCCTTCTTTATAAGGTTCGTCCGATGGACCTGTGTGCGCCAAGGCAATCACAATATCCGCCCCTTTTTTCTTCATTTCAGGCACATATTTTTGTGCGGTTTTAACAATATCACGAGCCTCCACCTTGCCATGTAAATTTGCCTTATCCCAAACCATAATTTGTGGCGGTACAAAGCCGATATAACCGATTTTCAATTTATGAGTTTTACCTTGATTATCCACTACTGATTTTTCTTGGATCACATAAGGTGTGAAATAAGGTTCATCACTGCCTGCCTTTACCACATTGGCATTAACTATCGGGAATGTCGCCTGTTTCATTGAATCCGCCAGATAATCTAAGCCGTAGTTAAATTCGTGGTTGCCAACCGTACCTACGTCATAATACATAGCATTCAAACAGGCGATTGCCGGATTCGGTTTGCCTTCCTTATAACCCTGTGCGGCTTGGTAGTCTGCAATCGGGTTACCTTGAATTAAATCACCGTTATCCACTAATACCGCATTTTTTACTTCGGCTTTAGCCTGACGAATTAAACTCGCCGCACGGGTAAAACCGAATTTATCGGTTGGCGCATCTTTGTAGTAATCAAAATCCGTTAAAAAACTGTGAATATCGGTAGTTGCCACAATGCGTAAATCAATATCAGGCTTACCTTTTGCCAGCGTGAAACGGCTTGCACTTAATGCAAGGATACTGCTTGCACCGATTTGAATAAAATGTCGTCTATTAATCATAAAAATGTCCTTACCAGAGGGATAAAAATTAATGCTATTCTAAGAAAAACACCCTGTTTTTGAAAGAAAGTGCGGTCGATTTTGGGAAAAATTTCCACATTATGTGACAAATGTACAAAACAGAAAATTTAACAAATTGTAGGGACACACTGCGTGTGTCCCTACCAATAACCTTAAGAAAGGTGGTATAAACCGCCTTAGAAAATAGGGGATTCCCCCAATAGACGTTGTAATAATCCGCTATAAATATTCACGCCTGTAATCAATTGATTTTCATCAAAATCAAATTCAGCTTCATGATGACCTGCCGTGCGATCAGCGCCAAGGATAAAATAAATGGCTTTTCCACCCTGATCTTGCACCCGTCTGCCTAACACCGTGGCATCTTCACTGGCATTGAAGGCATAATCATCAATACTATGAATTTGAGGTTGCTGTAAGGCAATTTCTTCCACTAACTGCACCAGTTCTGCATCATTGTTCATATCCACTGCTTCGCCTACAATTTCTGTTTCATAATCTACATTGAAACCGATAGCAATCCCTTTGGCAATTTGCATCACTTGCTCAACCATATATTCATTGATCTTTTTATTTTCGCCACGGACTTCAAGTTGTAATTCAGCCTCTGTTGGGATCACATTACGGCCTTCCCCCGCTTTTAATACGCCCACATTAATACGTGTCATTCCTTCACCGTGACGGGCAATACCATGTAATTGTGTAACGGTATGTGCTGCCGCAAGTAACGCATTATGTCCTAAATGAGGTGCTGCGCCGGCATGTGCCGGTTTGCCGTGATAGCGAATATCAATTTTGCTTGTTGAGAGAAAGTTTCTTGGATTGGAAATTACCGTGCCGGAATTTGCACAAAAACTGATGTGGGAACTCGCAAAATAATCCGCATCATCAATCACCCCACTGGCTGCAATAGCCGCCGCACCTCGCACGCCTTCCTCTGCAGGTTGAAAAACAATTTTTACTTTACCTGTGAGTTTTTCACAATTTTGGCTGATCCACAATGCCGTTCCCAAACCGATGGTAATATGCGCATCGTGACCGCAAGCGTGCATAAAGCCATCATTAACTGAGGCAAAACCCTCTTTATTCGGGATATGGTTCGGATCGCTGGTTTCGGTGACATTCACACAATCAATATCAAAACGTAAAGCGACGGTTTTACCCGCTTTACCGGAATCAAACACCGCGACACAGCCGGTATAGCCACTCATTTTGTCGAGCCATTTTTCATTCATACCATAGGCTTTTGCTTTCACCAAACCACGATCCACTACCGCTTGTTTTCGTCCGCGAACAAAATCAGGGTTAATTATTTGCTCGCCCATTAAAATTTCAAAACAACCAAGACTTTCTAAATAATCCGCAATACGTGCTGTTGTCCAAAATTCGCTCCAACCGGTTTCAGGAAAGCGATGAAATTCACGGCGCCAATGGATGAGTTGAGATAAATCTAAGTTCATTTTTTTCTCCTTAAAAAACTTAATGAAAAAACACCGCACTTTGTATTTTGTGCGGTGAAATTTGAGGGGTTATAACATAAATAATGCCAAGAATAAGACGGCAAGCACCATTCCCGGCGCAGTCCGTTTCACCATTTCAACCGGACTTACCATAGCAAGACCGGCACAAACAATTGTCACTCCTGCAATCGGTGAGGCGGTACGCCCCAATGCACCGGCAATCGCAGCAGCCATACCAAGATTGACGTGGGTATAGCCTAGTTCTACCGCATGTGGCGTAACCGCACTATTAAAAGCAATGGCAGCAGCATCGCCGGAACCGGTGATTAATCCCATTAAAAACGGCCCGATAGTCGCCCCCCAACGGACAAATTCGTTGGATTCTTTTAAGAAGGCGATCGCCGCATCGACGGCACCGGTTGATTTTAATCCTGCGACAAATACGCTTGCGGCAATAATAATGCCGAGTACGTTGGCGTAAGAATTGCCCATTCCGTTAAAAAATTCTTCCGTGATTTTAACCGGTGAAATACGGGTAACGATAATGCCGTAAATCGCACCGATCAGCATGGCTTGTGGTACGCCCATTTTTGTCCATTCAAGCCCTGGAATTTGTTGTAAAGATGTGCCACCGATTACCAAAATAATTAATGGCAATAATGGCGCAATAGAATACAGAACATTGACCCCTTGTACCTTGTTGGTTTCGCTTTCTTTTTGCTCGGCAAGATAGGCTTGGCGATGTTCTTCGCCATAATCTTTAAAAACAAGGGCTAAAATCGTCAATACAATCGCGCCAATCGCACCCGCAATCATATTGTAGGGGGCGTGGGAAAGGTTCACTTGGGTGATGGTTAAACCGGACATTTCGCTAATCATGGCAGAGTGGGAAGAGCCCGGACTCATCATCGAACCAAAGGTTCCGGCTAGAATAGCCGCACCCGCAGTAGCCGGGCGAACTCCCGCACTTTTTAATACAGGGATTAATGTTGCGCCCACCGCCGCCGCACAACCGGCTGCGGAAGGGATCGCAATATTAATAAAGAAAGTAATGATAGTGGCGATGGGAATTAAGAAAAATTTTAAGCCACTTAAGGGTTTCGTCAGCAAATGTACCAAATGCGTATCGCATTGGGTGTATTTCATCACATAGGCAAAGCCCATACTGGAGCAAATTGCCATAATCAACCCAGCGGATGTCATACTCTTTGCAAAGGCATCGAGTGCGCCCATTGGGTTTAGAGTGACAATTGACATCAATAAACCGATACCGATTAATACTGTTCTTGTTTCCGCCTTTTTAATCAAAAAATAAATGGTGGCAAAAATACCAATAATTGCCACCAGAGATTTAAACACTTCCATATAATGTTCCTTTTAGGTTAATAAGAAAAGCTGTGATTTACAGCAAAGGTTTCACATTGCATACCTTCACTGAAACGTAAAATAGGATTCTCACCCAGCACTGTCGCCAGTTCTCCTTGGATATGCAATGCCGATCCTTCCGGTAACGCATAGACAAGTGCGGTTGGATTGACGAGTAAAAATTCAGCCAACCGCTCTTCGCGACTTTCACCGTTGTGACCTTGCATTTTGCCGGAAATAAAGTGAGGATTAATTTGATGAGGAAATAATTGCAATGCAGAAAAAGAAGGGGGATAAGTGATGGGCATATCGTTGGTGGTCATAATCGAACGTCCTGCTACATTCGCCCCTGCGCTCCAACCAAAATACGGCGTCCCGCCATTTACTTTTTCCCGAATGGCGTCAATCAAATGATGTTCATAAAGCTGTTTTAATAAACAAAATGTATTGCCACCACCAATCGCGATAATATCTGCCTGTTCAATAATATCGCAATGTCGTTTGCTACGATGGACAGATATAATTTCTATCTCTACATCCGATAGGGCTTCTTGCACTGTTTTCTCATATTCATCGAAAGTGAGGCGTACTCCCGCATAAGGGACAAAAGCGATTTTTTTACCACGATAATCACTCAAAAAAGATTGTAACCAAGGTATGGTGTGCTTTAAGTATCCTGTTTCCTTGTATTTTGAACTGCTGAGCAGTAACATTGTTTTCATTTTCTACTCCTTTTAAGTTAAGTATAAATATTTAATAACATCGTCATTATGCATAGAAAAGATAGGATAGAAATGATCTTCTAAGTAAAAAATAATTATTACATGATAAAAGTCAAAAAAATAACCGGAGAAAGCTATGTTGATTAACCTTCAGCGTGTACAACACTTAATAGAAAAATTAGCATCAATTTCATCTTCTTCCGATGAACTAACTCGTTTGGCATTTACCCCCGAAGATGAAGAAGCACACGATGTGATCATTGAATTATGTCGTCAATACAATTTATCAATCAGACGGGATACCATTGGTAATCTTTACATTCGTAAAGCAGGGAAAGAAGATCATTTGCCTGCTGTTGCATTTGGATCCCACATTGATACGGTGGTAAATGCAGGAAAATTTGATGGCCCTTTAGGTGTTATTGGTGGGTTAGAGATACTCATACAATTATGTGAGCAAAATATTCAAACTCGCTATCCGCTAGAATTAATTATTTTCACCTGTGAAGAATCTAGCCGTTTTAACTTTGCTACATTGGGAAGTAAAGTCATGTGCGGTATGACAAATCAAAAAAAATTAAGCCAACTATGTGATAAGCAAGGTAATACCTTAGCAGAAGCAATGGCTAAAATTGGGATGGATTTTAATTTAATTCATCAAGCTAAACGTGATGGAAAAGATTTCAAATGTTTCTTTGAACTTCATATTGAACAAGGCCCTCGTTTAGAAAATGAAAATAAAACGATTGGCGTTGTTACAGGAATTGCCGCACCAATTCGTGGAATTGTGAGAATTAATGGGCAGGCAGATCATTCCGGAGCAACAGCAATGCATTATCGGCACGATGCATTATTGGGCGGCGCAGAACTTTCCCTTGCCATAGAACAGGCGGCAGTTAATGCTAAGCATTCCACTGTGGCTACAGTCGGAAACCTTACCGCTAAACCGGGCGTGATGAATGTCGTACCGGGATACTGTGAACTACTCGTTGATATTCGGGGTATAAATACAGAGGCTCGTGATTCTGTTCTAGCGGTATTACAAAGTGAAATTAAAAATGTTGCAAAAAAACGCGGATTATCTATTAAATTCCAACTGATCTCAAAAGATAACCCTGTTGTCCTTCCACAAGAAATGATTGAACGCATTGAAAATGCGGCTAAATCTCTTGGTTATTCATATGAAATTATGCCTAGCGGAGCAGGACATGATGCAATGCATATGGCAGCTCTTTGTCCGACAGGTATGATTTTTGTACCATCACATTTAGGCATTAGTCATAACCCACTGGAATTTACTGACTGGAAAGATATTGAAGCCGGGATCAAAGTTCTACAAAAAGTGGTATTAGACCAAGCTGAAATTTGCTAAAAATAAGATTTTAATTTTATTAAACATATTTTCTCTTACTAAACCAAATCTTTTTATTTTTCTTAAATAATTTAAAAAGGAATATCTACTCATAACTATTTTAAATTAATTTTGAATATAACTTTGACAAAAATATAAAAATAAACACAACCAATGTTACATAAATGTTATCAAAAATAAAAAAGTAAAATTTATTTTGATAAGGATCACATTTTTAAATATTAATTATTGCTTCCACTTTTTGGAAGGAGCAAAATGACAATTAAGGTAGATATGTTGAATTGTATAGATATTAAGGAGGACTCTATGCAAGTATATACAAGAGCTTTACGCCTTTTAAGCCTCAATCCAATAAAAGGACGATCCTTAATGGCACATATTCGCAGAACGAGACATATTATGATGCCGTCACATCGTTCTTGTTTTTCCTATTCTGTTTTTGCATCTCAAAATAAACCATCCCATTTAGCTCTCTAATAGTGTATTCACTATTTAGAGAGGTTTTAGCTTTTAAAAATAAAAATAAGCATAACTAAATAAAGTCGTTGCCTATTGTTTAATAGCTTGTATATCCCATTTTAAACAAATAAGAATAAATCGCTAGTATCTATTAATTAGTGAACGCTTTCTTATTATTTAAAAAATAAAGAATACATTTGCATTATTTTTATAATGCAGGGGTTCTTTTATCTCAAAATATAAAATAAGGAGTTTATTATGCCTAAATTAAAAATCGCATATAGCCCGGCAGTTACCCAATATTTCTTCACCGAAAGAGATATGGTGGAAATCAAACAAACTGATTTTACTGATGTTGCGGCTATTGTATTAAGTTCTTCCGACATAGATCAATTTATTGATTCCATCAAAGAAACTGAATTTAATATTCCTGTTTTTGTTGTACAAACCGCCGAACAACCGCTTTCACATGAATTTTATGATTCTGTTTACCATATCCAAGATTTCAACGGTTATGATATCCAACTTTACAGTCGTCAAATTGAAACGGCCGCTAAGCTTTATGAAGAAAAAATGCTTCCGCCATTCTTCAAAATGCTCAGCGAATATGTAGAAATGGGAAATATTGCCTTTGATTGTCCGGGACACCAAGGCGGTCAATATTATCGCAAACATCCGGCAGGACGTTTCCTTTATGATTTCTACGGAGAAAACATTTTCCGTTCGGACATTTGTAATGCCGATGTCAAACTAGGCGATTTGCTTATCCATGAAGGCGCTGCCTGTGATGCACAAAAACATGCCGCACAAGTATTTAATGCCGATAAAACCTATTTCGTATTAAACGGTACCTCCTCTGCAAATAAAGTGGCATTAAACGCCATTCTAGCACCGGGTGATCTTGTTTTATTTGATCGAAACAACCATAAATCCAACCATCACGGCGCATTGGTTCAAGCGGGAGCAACCCCGATTTATCTTGAAACTGCCCGTAATCCGTTCGGATTTATCGGCGGTATTGACAGCCACTGCTTTGAAGAAAGTTATTTAAGAGATTTAATCAAAGAAGTCGCACCTGAAAGTACGGAGAAACAACGTCCGTTCCGTTTAGCCGTGATTCAATTAGGTACTTACGATGGGACTATCTATAACGCACGTCAAGTCGTAGATAAAATTGGCCATCTTTGTGACTATATTTTATTTGATTCCGCTTGGGTCGGTTACGAACAATTCATTCCAATGATGAAAGATTGCTCGCCTCTCTTGTTAGAACTTAATGAAAACGATCCCGGCATTATCGTGACGCAATCCGTTCATAAACAACAAGCAGGTTTCTCACAAGCCTCCCAAATTCACAAAAAAGACAAACATATTAAAGGTCAAAGTCGTTATGTTAATCACAAACGTTTTAATAATGCCTTTATGTTGCACGCTTCCACCAGCCCGTTCTACCCATTATTCGCAACATTGGATGTGAATGCCAAAATTCAAGGTAGCGCAGCCGGTCGCCGTTTATGGCATGATTGTGTAAAAGTAGGGATTGAGGCACGTAAATTAGTCTTAAATAATTGCGAACTGATTCGCCCATTTATTCCTACGACGATAAAAGGCAAAAAATGGCAGGATTACGATACTGAAGAAATCGCAACAAACCTTGAATTCTTCAAATTCCATCCAACCGACACCTGGCATAAATTTGAAGGTTATGAAGATGAACAATACTTCGTTGATCCTTGCAAATTCTTGCTCACCACACCGGGTATTAGCTTAGAAAACGGTGAATACGAATCTTTCGGTATTCCGGCTACTATCTTAGCAAACTACTTACGTGAAAACGGTATCATTCCTGAAAAATGCGATTTGAACTCCATCCTATTTTTGTTAACGCCTGCTGAAACCTTAACAAAAATGCAAACCTTAGTCGCCCAAATCGCATTGTTTGAAAAACATATCAAACAAGATTCGTTATTACAAGACGTATTACCAACCGTTTACAAAAATAATGAGGAACGATACAGAGGTTATACCATTCGTCAATTATGCCAAGAGATGCATGATCTCTATGTCAGTCGCAATGTAAAACAATTACAGAAAGACTTATTCCGTAAAGCGACCTTACCTGAATATGCGATGAATCCTCACGATGCCAACATTGAATTAATTCGCAACAATGTGGAACTCGTTTCACTCACCAACATTGTAGGCAAAATTGCGGCAGAAGGTGCGCTTCCTTATCCTCCAGGTGTCTTATGCGTAGTACCGGGAGAAAGATGGAGCACAACCGCTCAACAATATTTCTTAGCGCTAGAAGAAGGCATTAATACCTTACCCGGCTTTGCACCGGAAATCCAAGGGGTCTATCTACAAAAAGATCCCGACGGACGGACTCGTGCCTATGGTTACGTATTAAACGAACATTAATCGCTAAAAAAGTGCGGTCATTTTTCAATAAGAATATTGACCGCACTTGAGGAATAAATTATGAGTACAAAAAGTAATAAAATCGGTGTGGTACAACTGACAATCCTCACCATGGTAAACATGATGGGCTCAGGCATAATCATGCTACCGACAAAACTGGCAGAAATCGGCACTATTTCTATCGTATCTTGGTTAGTTACCGCTGTCGGTTCCACCGCTCTCGCTTATGCATTCGCACAATGCGGGATGTTCAGTAAAAAATCCGGCGGTATGGGCGGCTATGCCGAATATTCTTTCGGTAAAGCGGGGAATTTCATGGCAAATTACACCTATGGTGTCTCTTTAGTTATCGCCAACACGGCAATTGCAATTTCTGCGGTAGGTTACGGCTCTGAACTATTAGGGACAACACTTTCACCATTATCCATTGCATTATGGACAATTTTTACCTTGTGGCTTGCCACTGTCCTTAACTTTGGTGGCGCAAGAATCACAGGAAATATTAGTTCATTCACGATTTGGGGAGTAATCATTCCGGTTGTTGGTATTTGTATCGTCGGTTGGTACTGGTTCGATGGTTCACTATATATAAACTCTTGGAACCCTCACAATGTCCCAACCTTTGAAGCTATTGGTGTCTCCATTTCTATGACCTTATGGGCATTCTTAGGTTTAGAATCAGCTTGTGCGAATTCCGATGCCGTTGAAAACCCGGAAAAAAATGTACCTATTGCCGTATTAGGCGGAACAATTGGTGCAGCGGTAATCTATATTGTCTCTACCAACGTGATTGCCGGTATTGTACCAAATATGGATTTAGCACAATCTACTGCACCATTCGGATTAGCATTTGCCCATATGTTTAATGAAACCGTCGGTAAAGTCATTATGGGCTTAATGGTTATGTCTTGTTTCGGTTCTTTATTAGGCTGGCAATTCACCATTGCACAAGTATTTAAATCTTCCGCAGAAGAAGGATACTTTCCGGCATTTTTCAAAAAAGTCACAAGCAAAGATGCGCCAATTATCGGTATGATAACCATTACAGCAATTCAAACCCTATTATCTTTATTAACCATCAGTCCATCATTAAATAAACAATTTAATGTATTGGTTGATTTAGCCGTGGTAACCAATGTCATTCCATACTTGCTTTCCATGGCAGCATTAGCTGTTCTGTTAAAAGCGGAAAATGTTCCGACACGAAAATATAAAACAACCGTGTTTGTGGCATTCATCGGCTCGTTGTACAGCATATATGCCCTTTACGCAGCTGGTGAACAAGCCATGTTATATGGTTCAATCGCTACCTTTATCGGTTGGACATTATACGGCTTTGTCTCTTATAAATTTGATCTTCGTCGGTCAGTTAAAGAATAAAATTTTCTTACTCCATTTGCCCACGTTAGCGTGGGCTTTTTTACATTCCATTTAATATCAGCCACACTTTATCTTGTTCTCAGGACTTGAGGTAATTTATTATCTATTTGTAGGTTTCTTATTGTAGTAGAGAATATAATCACCTAAAGTTTGCTTTGGCTCATAACATTTGGTACAAGTAAACCTATAACTCATAGAGAGTAAAATGAAAATATCCTTTCAAATCAACATTACCATTACTTGAACGTCAAAAAATAAACAATACAAGGAGAAAACTATGTCGATTAACCTTCAGCGAGTACAACATTTAATAGAAAAATTAGCGTCAATCTCATCTTCTTCTGATGAGCTAACCCGTTTGGCATTTACCCCGGAAGATGAAAAAGCGCACGATGTGATCATTGAATTATGCCGCCAATACAATTTATCAATCAGACGGGATACCATTGGCAATCTTTTCATTCGTAAAGCTGGGAAAGAAGATCACTTGCCTGTTGTTGCATTTGGCTCTCACATAGATACGGTGGTAAATGCAGGAAAATTTGATGGACCTTTAGGCGTTATTGGGGGATTAGAAATACTTCTGCAATTATGCGAGCAAAATATTCAGACTCGCTATCCGTTGGAATTAATTATTTTCACTTGTGAAGAATCTAGCCGCTTCAACTTTGCTACCTTAGGAAGTAAAGTCATGTGTGGTATGACAAATCAAGAAAAATTAAGTCAACTACGTGATAAACAAAGCAATACCTTAGCTGAAGCAATGGCTAAAATTGGGATGGATTTTAATTTAATTCATCAAGCTAGATGCGATGGAAAAGATTTTAAATGTTTCTTTGAACTTCATATTGAGCAAGGTCCACGTTTAGAAAATGAAAACAAAACGATTGGTGTTGTCACAGGTATTGCTGCGCCAATTCGTGGAATAGTAAGAATTAATGGGCAAGCCGATCATTCCGGTGCAACAGCGATGCATTATCGTCACGATGCCTTATTGGGCGGCGCAGAACTTTCCCTTGCCATTGAACAAGCGGCAATTAAAGCCAAACATTCGACGGTTGCCACAGTAGGAAATCTTACCGCTAAACCGGGTGTGATGAATGTGGTACCGGGCTACTGTGAATTACTCATTGACATTCGAGGTACAAATACGGAAGCTCGTGATTCTGTTTTAGCCGTATTGCAAAGTGAAATCGGAAAAGTAGCCCAAAAACGTGGATTATCTATTGAATTCCAACTTATCTCAAAAGATAACCCTGTTGTCCTTCCACAAGAAATGATTGAACAAATTGAAAATGCAGCAAAATCATTTGGTTATCCGTATGAAATTATGCCTAGTGGAGCAGGACATGACGCAATGCATATGGCGACCCTTTGCCCAACTGGTATGATTTTTGTACCATCGCATTTAGGCATTAGTCACAACCCACTAGAATTTACAGAATGGAAAGATATTGAAGCTGGAATTAAAGTTTTACAAAAAGTCGTATTAGAGCAGGCAGAAGTGTGCCAATATTAGGGTCAATCCTCGTTTTTCATAATAAAAAATACCTGTTCCTGATTTTATTATTTCAGAAACAGGTAGTTACACAAATTATATAGAATTCCATCATACTTTAGTCTATCAAAGTGCGGTCAATTTTTTATCAGTTTTATTGATTATTTTGTCATCCACTTATCATAAATTTTTTGATATTCGCCATTTTCCTTAATGGTTTTCAAACCTTGGTTCAAACGTTCTTGTAAGGCTTTATTGGATTTGTGTAAAGCAATCCCAACACCACGACCAAAATATTTTTCATTTGTCACTTTTTCTCCGACAAATTCAATATTTGGCTCTTTCTTCATTATATCTGCCAACAATGCCGTATCACTCAACACAATATCAATCCGCCCATTTTGCAAATCTAAAATCGCATCTTGTAAATTCACATAAGATTTCGGTGAATATTGAGGGGTTTCAGCAACGGTATATTGTTGGAAAGTCGAACCATTTTGCACGCCAATATTTTTCGCCGTCGCCAAATTTCCTTTGCCTTTCAATGCAATATAGCTTGCGGAACTATCATAATAAGGCTCACTGAATAAAACCTGTTTTTCTCGGGCAGGCGTAATATCAATCGCTGACATCGCTGCATCAAAGCGTTTTGCTTTCAAACTAGGAATTAATGCCTCGAACGGCAAGGTTTTAAAATGACAAGTAGCTTGAATTTCTTTACAAATTGCCTGTGCAACATCAATATCAAATCCCACCAGTTCACCTTTTTCTGTTGTCATTTCAAAAGGTGGATAACTGGGCTCTGTGCCGAAGGTTAATTCCTCTGCATTGGTAATAACACTCACTGCACAGATAAAAATACCAAGTAAAAGTTGCTTCTTCATTGTCATCCCCCTATGTTTGCTTGATTTAATCTGAATACACATTAATTTATATTGCATATTTATTCAACAAATATTCATAACAACTTATTTTAAGTTGGTGTGATTATGGCATAAAAATTCTGTGATCGCTGTCTCAAATTTAAAATTTGCTCATTGTTTTTTTACTCACATCTTCTATTATCCAATCATCGAAACGTTTCGATAAACCTAAAAAGGATTTTTCAATGAAAAAAACAATGTTATTAAATGCACAACTTTCTCATTGCATTGCGACTTTAGGTCATACCGACAGCATAACTATTTGTGATGCAGGACTCCCGATTCCATCAAATATGGAACGTATAGATTTAGCTCTTACCACCGGTGTGCCAAGTTTTTTACAAACCTTAGATGTTGTCATAAATGAAATGTTTGTGGAGCGTGCTTTGCTCGCCGAAGAAATCAAACAAAAAAATCCTGAAATATTGACCGCACTTTTAGCGAAACTCCAACAACTTGAAACCGCTCAAGGCAATCAAATTCAGGTGGAATTTACGCCGCACGAAATTTTCAAAAAACATACCCAGCAAAGCAAAGCCATTGTACGCAGTGGCGAATGTTCGCCTTATGCCAATGTGATTTTATATTCCGGCGTGCCGTTTTAACGAAGGTAAAATAATGGAAACCTTACTCAAAATCAGTGGCGTAGATAAATCCTTCCCCGGAGTGAAAGCTTTGAGCAATGCCTGTTTATCGGTATATGCCGGTAGAGTGATGGCATTAATGGGGGAAAACGGTGCGGGAAAATCCACCTTAATGAAGGTGCTAACCGGTATTTATTCCAAGGATGCCGGAACCATTGAATATCTTGGTAAAGAAGCTCTCTTCAAAGGGCCAAAAGCCTCTCAGGAAGCGGGAATTAGCATCATCCACCAAGAATTAAACTTAATCGGCAATTTAACTATTGCAGAAAATATCTTTTTAGGTCGTGAATTTAAAACACAGTGGGGAGCGATCAACTGGCCCAAAATGTACCAAGAAGCCGATAAACTTTTGGCACGTCTAGGCGTAACACATAGCAGCAAAAAATTATGTTCCGAACTTTCCATTGGCGAACAGCAAATGGTGGAAATCGCCAAAGCGTTAAGTTTTGAATCTAAGGTTATCATTATGGATGAACCGACGGACGCATTAACCGATACAGAAACAGAGGCTTTATTCAAGGTCATTGATGAGCTTAAAGCGGAAAAACACGGCATTGTTTATATTTCCCACCGTTTAAAAGAAATCTTTCAAATTTGCGACGACGTTACCGTTTTACGTGATGGGCAATTTATCGGCGAACGGGCAGTGGCGGATCTAACCGAAGATGAATTGATTGAAATGATGGTGGGTCGCCGCCTTGATGAACAATATCCGCACCTGCCACAAGAAAAAGGCGACTGCGTATTGAATGTAGAACATATCAGTGGCAGTGGTATTAATGATGTTTCTTTTAAACTTTATGCCGGCGAAATTGTGGGCGTATCCGGCTTAATGGGGGCGGGCAGAACAGAACTTGGCAAATTACTTTACGGTGCTTTACCGAAAACTGCAGGAAAAGTGCGGTTAAAAAATCAAGAGATTGAAAATCGCACGCCACAAGACGGCTTGAACAACGGCATTGTCTATATTTCTGAAGATCGCAAAGGCGACGGACTAATTTTAGGGATGTCTGTAAAAGAAAATATGTCGCTTACCGCACTGGAGCACTTTTCTCAAAAAGGCTCAATTCACCATCAAGCGGAAAAAATGGCGGTGGATGATTTTATTGAGATGTTTAACATTAAAACCCCAAGTCGTGAGCAACAGGTAGGGTTGCTTTCCGGCGGCAATCAGCAAAAAGTTGCGATTGCACGCGGTTTGATGACCCGCCCAAACGTATTGATTTTAGACGAACCGACACGCGGTGTAGATGTGGGCGCACGAAAAGAAATTTATCAGCTGATCAACGAATTTAAAAAAGACGGCTTGAGCATTTTGATGATTTCATCCGATATGCCGGAAATACTGGGTATGAGCGACCGAATTTTGGTTATGCACGAAGGCAAAATAAATGCAGAATTTTCTCGTGAAGAGGCAACACAAGAAAAATTACTCGCCGCCGCCATTGGCAAATAGACTTAAAGTCGGTTTCAAAAGTGCGGTCGATTTTACGGATAAATTTTTAAGGTAAAAATGATGACAACCCAAACTTCTCGTTTCCAATTTGGAAAATTTTTGATTGAACAACGTTCTTTTATTGCACTGATTATTCTCATTGCCATTGTGTCGATGATTAATCCGAATTTTTTCAGTGTAGATAATATTCTGAATATTTTGCGTCAAACCTCTGTGAATGCCATCATCGCCGTGGGAATGACGTTTGTGATTTTAATTGCAGGGATTGATCTTTCTGTGGGCTCGGTTTTAGCACTCACCGGTGCCATTGCCGCTTCAATGGTCAGCCTTGAACTACCGATTTTACTTGTCATTCCGGCAACCTTGCTACTCGGCACAATGCTTGGCGGTATCAGTGGAATGATTGTCGCCAAAGGGAAAGTGCAAGCCTTTATTGCCACTCTTGTTACGATGACGTTATTACGTGGCGTAACCATGGTTTATACGGACGGTCGCCCGATTACAACGGGATTTTCTGACAGTGCCGATGTATTTGCCACTCTTGGTACAGGTTATCTGTTGGGAATTCCAGTGCCGATTTGGATGATGGCGGTGGTGTTCGCGGTGGCTTGGTATATTTTGAAACACACCCCGATCGGGCGCTATATTTATGCCCTTGGCGGTAACGAATCCGCCACCCAACTTTCCGGTATTAATGTTAATAAAATCAAAGTGTTTGTTTTCGCTGTGAGCGGTTTTTTATCCGCCCTTGCCGGTTTGATTGTGACCTCCCGCCTTTCCTCTGCTCAACCGACAGCCGGTGTATCCTATGAACTGGATGCCATTGCTGCTGTTGTCGTTGGCGGAACCAGCCTTATGGGAGGAAAAGGGCGAGTGATGGGAACGCTCATTGGCGCATTGATTATCGGGTTCTTAAACAATGCCCTGAATTTATTAGATATTTCATCTTACTATCAAATGATAGCAAAAGCGTTGGTTATTCTGGTTGCTGTTTTAGCCGATAACTATCTTGGTACAAAAAAACTGTAACTCATTTTAAGGAGAAAAAACGATGAAAAAATTATTCACAAACTCGCTTACTCGTCTGTTCACCCCTCACGGGGTCGTTGGCAAAGCCAACGTTCAAAAAACGTTGTTTTTTGTAACCGCACTTACTTCCGCAGTAGCAGTATCCGGCACTGCTTCTGCACAGGATACCATTGCCCTTGCGGTATCCACATTGGATAACCCTTTCTTCGTCACATTAAAAGACGGTGCACAGAAAAAAGCCAATGAATTAGGCTACAAGCTCGTTGTGCTTGATTCACAAAATGATCCGGCAAAAGAGCTCGCCAACGTAGAAGATTTAACAGTGCGCGGTGCAAAAGTGCTTTTAATCAACCCGACAGATTCTGAAGCGGTGGGGAATGCGGTCGCGATTGCGAACCGTAACAATATTCCGGTGATCACCTTAGATCGCGGTGCCGCCAAAGGAAATGTAATGAGCCATATCGCTTCAGATAATGTCGCCGGCGGTAAAATGGCAGGAGATTTTATCGCACAAAAATTAGGTAATGGTGCAAAAGTCATTCAACTTGAAGGCATTGCAGGAACATCTGCGGCTCGTGAACGTGGGGAAGGTTTCAAACAAGCTATTGAAACCCATAAATTCAATGTTCTTGCCAGCCAACCGGCAGATTTTGACCGTACCAAAGGGTTAAACGTAACAGAAAATCTCCTCGCCAGCAAAGCAGAGGTGCAAGCGATTTTTGCTCAAAATGATGAAATGGCATTAGGCGCATTGCGGGCTGTTAATGCCGCCAATAAAAAAGTGCTTATTGTCGGTTTTGACGGCACAGATGATGGCGTAAAAGCAGTAAAAAGCGGTAAACTCGCGGCGACTATTGCACAACAACCGGATTTAATTGGATCATTAGGTGTGATCACCGCCGATAAAATATTAAAAGGCGAAAAAGTGGACGCTAAAATTCCGGTAGATTTAAAAGTAATTAGTGAATAATTATTTTCGTCATTTGTATAACGGCTGCCACAGACGTTTAGGTTTGTGGCAGAAAATTTGCCATAACAATCAATAAGGATTTCAACATGAACAAAAAACTGACTGTTCTTGGCAGTATAAACGCCGATCATGTCATATCCGTGCCTTATTTTGCCAAACCGGGAGAAACCCTCAGTGGAGAAAATTATCGCATCGCCTATGGTGGGAAAGGTGCAAATCAGGCAGTTGCCGCAGCACGATTAGGGGCAAACGTCGCCTTTATTGGCTGTATCGGCAGTGACGGCATTGGTGAAACCATGAAAAATACTTTTGCACAGGAAGGGATTGATACGTCACCGATCACAACAATTCAACAAGAAATGACAGGTATCGCTTTTATTCAAGTTGCGCAATCCGCTGAAAATAGTATTGTTATCGTATCCGGTGCAAATGCCTATTTAGATGAACAAATCGTACGCCAAAATGAAGTGCAAATTGCGCAATCCGATTGTTTACTTATGCAGCTCGAAACACCGCTTCCGGCAGTGGCACTTGCCGCAAAAATAGCGAAAAAACATGGGGTTCAAGTCGTGTTGAATCCGGCTCCGGCTCAGCCTTTACCCGATAATTTATTAAATCAAATTGACATCATCACACCAAATGAAACAGAAGCTGAAATTCTTACCGGCGTGCAGGTGACAGACGAGAAAAGTGCGGTCAAATCGGCTGAAGTTTTTCATCAAAAAGGGATAAGCTGTGTGATTATTACACTTGGTGCAAAAGGCGTATTTATCAGTCGAAACGGAGAAAACCGCATTATCAAAGGTTTTTCCGTGCAAGCGCTGGATACCACTGCGGCAGGCGATACCTTCAACGGTGGCTTTGTAACAGCTTTGCTGGAAGGACAATCTTTTGAAGAGGCGATTCGTTTCGGACAGGCCGCTGCGGCGATTAGCGTAACATGCAAAGGCGCACAACCCTCTATTCCAAGCCGTCAAGAAACCTTAGAATTTCTCACGAACAACTAAAAGTGCGGTTAAAAATACGGGTGTTTTTATGGCAACGATGAAAGATATTGCCCGATTGGCAAAGGTTTCGACTTCGACGGTTTCTCATGTTATTAACGGTTCTCGATTTGTCAGCAATGAAATTCGAGAAAAAGTGATGAGCGTGGTAGCGGAACTGAATTACACCCCATCCGCCGTGGCGCGTAGTCTAAAAGTACGTGAAACAAAAACTATCGGGTTGCTTGTTACCGCAACCAACAATCCTTTCTTTGCCGAAGTCATGGCCGGCGTAGAGCAATATTGCCAACAACATCAATACAATCTCATTATTGCCACCACCGGTGGTGATGCCGGACGATTACAGCAAAATTTACGGACACTACTTCATAAACAGGTGGACGGCTTATTATTGATGTGTGGCGACAGCCGTTTTAATGCAGATACGGAATTGACGATTTCTGTACCTTTAGTGATTATGGATTGGTGGTTCAAAGAGCTTAATGCCGATAAAATCCTTGAAAACTCAATACTTGGTGGCTATTTGGCAACAAAAACATTAATTGAAGCCGGACATAAAGACATTGGCATTATTACAGGCAATCTTAAAAAATCAGTGGCGAAAAACCGCTTAGAAGGGTACAAAAACGCCTTGTCGGAAGCCGAAATCCCATTGAATGATGATTGGATCATTGAAAGCCATTTTGATTTTGAAGGGGGAAGTATTGGAATGCAAAAATTACTCGCTACCACCAAACGCCCAACTGCAGTGTTTTGTTGTAGCGATACCATTGCTATGGGAGCATACTACATCATTCAGCAACAAGGTTTAAACATTCCACAGGACATTTCCGTCATTGGTTATGATGATATTGAACTTTCTCAATATCTTTTCCCTCCTCTTTCCACTATCAGTCAACCCAAAGCCGAATTAGGCAAACTCGCCGTAGAATTATTACTCCAACGGATAAAAAAACCGAACGAACCTTATCAAACATTAACCCTAAGCCCGACCCTAAAATTACGAAAATCAATTAAAAATATAAATGATAAAACTAAGTTTATTTAAAAAGGGGAACAGAAAAATATTGTGTGACAGGCTTCACAAATTAAAAAAATAACAGATGACAGATTTTATTTTTGTATTATTCTGACCTAGCTTTGTAGTTAAAAGTAAGTCGTTAGTAGTATTAAGTTTCTATTTTCCTATCAAGGATTTTAATATGCTTAACTTGCTTTCACCGAATCAAACTTGGGTGCTTGTTGATCCAAGACTCTCTTTCTACTTTCCATAATCCGCTATCCTTTTCTTTCTATTTATTACCGCTCTATTTTCATTTTAGAAGATAATTTTTACTTACATTAATCAAATTAATTTTTGAGGATTTTGTTATGGAAAATTTTAAACATTTACCCGAGCCTTTCCGTATTCGCGTTATTGAACCGGTGAAAAGAACCACTCGAGAATATCGTGAAGAGGCAATTTTAAAATCAGGCATGAACCCGTTTTTATTAGATAGTAAAGATGTTTTTATTGATCTTTTAACCGATAGCGGTACCGGTGCGGTGACACAAGACATGCAAGCAGCAATGCTGCGCGGTGACGAAGCTTACAGCGGCAGCCGTAGTTATTATGCGTTAGCAAATGCCGTGAAAGAAATTTTTGGCTATGAATACACCATTCCGACCCACCAAGGTCGTGGGGCGGAACAAATTTATATTCCCGTATTAATTGCCAAACGTGAGCGTGAAAAAGGCTTAGATCGCCGCAAAATGGTGGTGTTTTCCAATTATTTCTTTGATACCACACAAGGTCATAGCCAAATTAATGGTGCAACTGTGCGTAATGTGTATATCAAAGAGGCTTTTGATACTTCAGCAAAACATCCATTCAAAGGCAATTTTGATTTAGAAAAATTGGAACAAGGCATTCAAGAAGTCGGTGCGAATAATGTACCTTATATTGTCTGTACCATCACTTGTAACTCCGCAGGAGGGCAACCGGTTTCTATCGCAAACTTAAAAGCGATGTATGAGATTGCACGGAAATACGACATTCCGGTGATTATGGACTCTGCCCGTTTCGCTGAAAACGCTTATTTTATTCAACAGCGTGAAGAAGCTTATCAAGATTGGACAATCGAACAAATCACTTACGAAAGTTATCGCTATGCCGATTGTTTGGCAATGTCTGCCAAAAAAGACGCAATGGTGCCAATGGGTGGGATTTTAGCCTTCAAAGATCAGTCAATGGAAGAGGTTTACCATGAATGTCGCACCCTTTGCGTTGCACAAGAAGGCTTCCCGACTTATGGTGGTTTAGAAGGCGGGGCAATGGAACGTTTAGCAATAGGTTTACGCGATGGAATGCGGCAAGAATGGTTAGCCTATCGTATCGCACAAATTGAATATTTGGTTGCAGGACTTGAACGAATTGGCGTAGCCTGCCAACAACCCGGCGGACATGCCGCTTTCGTTGATGCCGGTAAACTATTACCGCATATTCCCCCAGAGCAATTCCCTGCCCAAGCCCTTTCTTGTGAACTTTATAAAGTTGCCGGCATAAGAGCGGTCGAAATTGGTTCGTTTTTATTAGGAAGAGATCCAAAAACAGGGCAACAGTTGCCTTGTCCTGCCGAGTTATTACGCCTTACGATTCCACGTGCGACCTACACCCAAACCCACATGGATTTCATTATTGAAGCCTTCCAAAAAGTGAAAGAAAACGCGGCAAATATTAAAGGATTAACCTTTACTTATGAGCCGAAAGTTTTACGTCATTTCACCGCACGATTGAAAGAAGTGGAATCATAAAAAAATTCTCCTAGAAAATGCAGTTCATGTTGAGCTGCATTTTTTATCAAAGACTTATTTCAATACATTGTTATTGATAAGGATTCAATATGAAAAAACAACCTTCTATTTTCGGTGGTTCCTGTATTATTGCCAGTGTTTGTGTGGGTGCCGGAATGCTTGGATTACCAACCTCGGGTGCAGGCGCATGGACAATATGGTCTGCTGTCGCAATTTGTTTAACGATGATACTCATGACATTATCAGGCTGGTTATTACTTGAAGCCTACTCTACTTATGATTTAAGAGCGTCATTTAGTACCGTCACGAAAGATATGTTGGGTTCCACCATTAATGCGATTAATAATCTTGCCGTCTATTTCGTAGGCGGAATTTTACTTTATGCTTATACCACCGCCTCCGGCGGCATCATAGAAAACTTAATTAAACCATGGATTAACTTAGGTTCTTTCGGATTAGCTATTTGTTCGACTGTATTCGTATTAATCTTTTCGTATTTTGTCTGGCATTCCACCCGTATTGTAGATCGCATTTCCGTCTTGCTGATTGCCTTTATGGGGCTCACTTTTGTTATTAGTATCTCTGGGTTAGCCGTCAATATTTCTTTGGATAATCTTTCTGATATTGGCGGAAAAGAAGGCGATTATGCAAAATATGCGATTGGGATGTTTCCGGTTGCCTTAACTTCCTTTGGTTATCATCACTCCGTTTGTAGTATGCGGGCATATTATGGCGAAGAACGGAAAGCAAAATATGCCATTTTAGGAGGAACAGGGATTGCCCTAACACTTTATCTCATTTGGGTTTTTGTTATTTTTGGCAATCTTCCGCGCAATCAATTTGCGCCAATTCTGGAGAGTGGCGGAAATTTAGATGTATTACTGAATACTCTCGGTAATGTTATTGAATCAAATACAGTTAAACAAATGATCAATGCGTTTTCCATAGCCGCAATTTTATCTTCCTTTATTGGAGTCGGGTTAGGGGTATTCGATTATCTTGCCGATTTCTTCAAATTTGACGATAGCAAAGTCGGACGCACAAAATCTTGGATTGTCACCTTTTTCCCACCACTTATTATGTCGATCCTATTTCCATTGGGTTTCTTAAAAGCCATTGGCTATGCGGGGGCAGTGGCAACGATTTGGACTTGCATTATTCCGGCACTTTTGGTTTATAAATCAAGAGAACGCCACCATACGGCAAAATTTCACGTTGGCAGGGGAAACAGATTAATTATTTTCACCGCTTTATTCGGTGTATTTGTTGCCATCGCCCATTTTTTAGTCATGTTTAATTATTTGCCTGATTTTCAAGGTTAATGTTACAACAAAAAAGTGCGGTCATTTTCAACCGCACTTTTTTTACGACATCCGTCCGCTTTCTATTCGAATAACCTGATCGCAAATTGCCATCGTAGATTGGCGATGGCTGACAAGAATAATCAGTTTATCCGCCTTAACGTTGCGCAACGATTGTAAAATAATCGCTTCGTTTAAACTATCCAGATTACTCGTTGGCTCGTCCAGTAAAATGATCGGGGCATTGTGTAAAAAAGCACGGGCAATACCAATGCGTTGTTTTTCCCCATCAGAAAGGTTACCGCCCAGTTCTGTCATTTTAGTTTGATAACCTTCCGGTAAGCTCATAATGAAATCGTGAATTGACGCCTGTTTAGCTGCTTCAATGATTTGTTCTTGCGTAGCGGAACGATGCGCAAGGCGAATATTTTCTTCAATCGTGTCATTAAAAATATAGGTTTGTTGGGTAATATACGCCATATTGTCACGCAGACTCGCTGTATTAATATCGCCAAGCGGTGTACCGTTAATGCAAATTTTCCCTTGTTGCGGATCGTAAAAACGCATTAAAAGCTTTAATAACGTGCTTTTTCCGCTACCGCTTCTGCCATGAATACCTAAAATGTGTCCTTTCTGTAACTGCAAATTAATGTCCGTGAGAATTGGTTCGTCACCATAAGTAAAACTTAGGTTTTCTACGCGAACTTCAGAAACATTGTCTAAATTGACCGCACTTTCTACCTCTTTTAATACAGGCTGTTCCGCCAACAAACTCAATACCCGCTCACCGGATGCCAAAGTTTGCAATAAATTACTGGAAAGATTACTCAAGGCAATAACCGGGCCGTAACTCGACATCAATAAAATTACTCCGATTAAAAAACCGGCAAAATCCAGTTTATTCAAGCTGAATAAAATCAAACCGATAAATAAAATAATGATATTGAACACGGAAACCGCAATTTCCGTATAAACCCGCACTTTACCTTCTTGATCTTTGATTTTACGAAACGCCTGATCGATGGATTGACTGCGTTGTCGGATTTCATCTAAACGTTTTTTTGCATAGACAAAAAGCTGAATTTCTTTCATGCCACGAATGCTATCGAGGAAAAAATCATTCATTTCCCCCACAAGTTCGCGATATTGTCTGCCGTCTTCACGGGCTAATTTAGTCGTGATGATTGGTAAAACCACGCCAATACAAAGATATGCAGCAAACGCTATTAAGGCAAACCATAGGGAAAAATGAGCAAATACCAACACTAAAATAGCAGAGGTAAAGAATGCAATCATAATCGGTGCAATGGTGTGGGCGTAGAATACTTCAAGCAACTCAATATCATTTGTGACTAAAGATACGAGCTGGCCGGCTTGTTTATCCTGCAATTTAACAAACGCCAGACGGCGTAAAGCGGAAAAGACTTTATCACGCAATAATGCCAGTAATTTGAACGCAATATAATGACCGGACATTTGCTCCAAATAACGTAATATGCCACGGGCAACGGCAAGGGTAATAAGTGCGGTCAAAATTTGGGTTAAATTTAAATGCCCGTCAAAACCAAGCAGATGAGCCAACCCCATTGCCCCCAGCACCATAATAAAAATTGCACTTAGAAAGCCGAGTGTTCCCATTGTGATGGTAAACAGCATAATATGTGCAAGCGGTTTGACCAGCTGTAGTAACTGCCACATCACTAAAAATCCGTTTTTACGCATTTACCACCTCTCTAATTTGCTCTAAAGATTTTTGTTGTCGGAACATTTCCGCATAGGCGCCATTTTCTGTTATTAAGGTAGTATGCGTGCCTTGCTCAATTAATTTGCCTTTTTCCAACACATAAATATTATCTGCATTCACTGCGTTAGCAAGGCGATGGGAAATCATCACAATCGTTTTGTGTTGTTTAAATTGTCGGATAAATTTCAAGATCACCTCTTCGCTTTCTACATCAATATTACTGGTAGCTTCGTCAAAAATATAAAACTTCGCATTATGCAACAAGGCTCTAGCCAAGGCTAAACGCTGAATTTGACCGCCGGATAAATTTGTGCCACGGCTTAATAAAGGCATATCCAAACCGCCATTTTCACGCACAAAGTCGGCTAAATTGACTTGTTCCAAACATTGGTAAATTTGTTCATCGGAGGCATCGGTTTTTGCCATTTGCATATTTTCACGCAAAGAACCTTTAAACACATAGCTGCTATGGCTAACCAATGAAACATTTTCGTAAAAGGAAGTGCGGTTAATTTCAACGACATTTTGCCCATTAAATAAAATCTCACCTTTCTGTGGTTTGTAAAATCCCATTAATAACGATACCAGTGTGGATTTTCCGCAACCGCTTTTACCGACAAAAACCGTGAGTTGATTTGGCGGAATCGTTAAATTCAAACCTTGAATCGCTGGTTTTTCCTCGGAATAGGCAAAATGTAAATCCTGTATTTCTACTTGCACATTATTTTTTGCAGCAAAACCGACCGCACTTTGTTGTGTTTCTACCGGCGTATCAAGCAAAGTAAAAATCTTATCGGAGGCGGCTTTACCATTCATTGCCACATGGAAAAAAGACCCCAATAAACGCAAGGGAATAAAAAATTCCGAGGCAAGCAAGATAAACAAAATCACACCTAAAATACTGATTTGATTCTCTTGATATTGCAAAAGTGCGGTTAATATCCCGACAGCTGCGCCACCATAGGCGAGTAAATCCATTAATGAAACGGAATTAAGCTGCATTGTCAGCACTTTCATTGTAATGGTGCGAAACTGTTCCGCTTCCGCATCCATTTGTTTGGCTTTATAGCCGTCATCTTGATAGATTTTTAATGTAATCAAACCCTGTAAATTATCTAAAAAACTACTTCCCAGCCCGACATAGATCGCCCAATATTTTGCCAAGAGTTTTTTGGCAATTTTATTCACGGCAATAATAGACATTGGGATAAGCGGTACGCACACCAACAAAATTAATGCGGTCGGTACATTAAAAAAGACTAAGAAAAAGAATAAGGTGAGGGGGGCAAGCAAGCTATAAAATAACTGGGGTAAATAACGCCCAAAATAGATTTCTAATTGCTCCACACCTTCTGAGGCAACCTGAATAATACTCGAAGTAGATTGTTGATTGACTTGATTCAGCGACATTCCCGCCAGTTTACGATAAATCAAACTGCGTAATTCATGTTTTACCCTTGTGCTGGCAAAATAAGATGCCTGTACGGATTTTTTACCGGCAAATACTCGCAGAGCAAGTGCAGCCAGCAAAATTGCGCCTAAACCAACCGCACTTGCTATGCGAAGATCGCCTAAAAATGAGGCCTGTAGGATATATGAAAATACGACCGCCGTGACAATCCCTCCAACCAAAGCAAGCCAGTTCCAAAGAACGGTAACGGCAATCCATTTTTTGCTCTCCGCCACGGTATTAATCAGGCGTTTATCTATCATCATAACGATTACTCCTAAAACGAAAACAAGTACGCCTAATAAAATGCGTACTTTCGGTATAACGATTTAAAAAATACTAGAAACGAATCTCAACGGAAGCGGCAAAGTTTCTGCCCGGTGCGTAGAAACGTTGAAGCCCATAACCGTTACGATCAACAGCATTTGTTGTGCTATGCGCATTAATTCCCCGTAGCGCATCCCAAGTGTGGTATTTTTTATTAAATAGGTTATAAACGCCCGCACGCAACGTAATGCTATCCGTTGGGTTGTAATAACCGAATAAATCGGTAATAAAAGCGGATTTATTGAGATATTTGTAAGTCACAATTTCTTGTTTAAAATCATGCTCTTTACAGATAGAAGTGCCGAACCAATAATCAAATTCTTCTCGAACACAATATCGATTATTTTGAATCGTTTTTGCCTCTTTTGCTTTTTTACCGCCTAAATAAGTGAAACGGCTAAAGATTCCCCATTTCCCGTCCGGATCTTCATAATCTAACCCAAATACGGTTTTTATTGGTTGGATAGAGAGTAAATCGGTTCCGTTTGAAAGTTTACCTTTGCTATAACCTAATGAACCATAAAATTTAAATCCTTTTGGAATAAATGAAACAACTTGATCTAAATTTAAGTGGGTTTTTATTTCAATGCCACTCACTCGCGCGCGATCAACATTAACCATTTGTTGTTCCAAACTCTGAAATTTTTTCCCATAGGAATAAGAGGTGATAACACTTTCTTGTTCAAATAAGAAATTGTGATAGCGGGACCAATAAACACTGACATCAAATAACCCTACATCACTACGGGATTGGGCGAAAATGGTATGGCTAACGCTACGTTCTGATTTTAAATCCGGATTTGCCCGCCAAGAACCATAAGCATTTTGAAAAGTGAAATACATTTCCGATGCCGTTGGAATACGATAACCGGTGGAGAGCTGATAACCTAGTTTCCATATTTCCGTAACCTGAGCATTTAATCCAATAAAACCGCTCCAATTCGCAAAACTACTTGAGTTCAGTTCTCCGCCTTCCAAACAAGCTTTAGAACATTGTGCATTAAGCGCTTTAGGTTTTAATTTGGCATAATCATAACGAATACCTAAATCAGAAGAAAAAATAGGATTCCATACAATGTGATCTTTTAAAGAAACGCCATACATTGTTGTTTTAACCGGACGTTGAATCGTGTACCAATCATCGCTTTCATAATTTTTCCCAATGCCGATTCTATCGTGGTTAATATTTTTAAATTCACGTTCACTGATATAACTTTTTAACGTGAGCGTATGCTCTCCCAATAAATTAAACGCCAGACTTTCAAATTCTAGATTTGCACGTTTAAACTCGGTTTTCATTCTTCTGTCAAAAATTTCATCAAGTTCTTTTTCTTTCGTTAACCAGTTAGAACCACCTTTATAATTAACTGCTGCAAGATCCGTTTTTTGATAATCCAAATCCAGTTTCGCAAAAGCCAACCAATTTGATTCGGGAGCATAGGTATAATTCAAATTAATATTGTAGCGTTTATTTTGATCATCCGCTTCGCGCCAAGCGCCGCCATAAAGCGTATAACTACGTTCATCCGTATAACGGTTTCCTTTTTGACCATTTATCGCAAAAGCAATCCGATGATGATCATTAATCTGATAACCTAATTTCGCTAAATAACTATGAAAACGATGTGTTGACGGATCGGGGTGCTGACTTTCACTGTGGTAATATAAATCCCCATCACCATTACTTTTCATTTCATGACCCGTACGTTGGGAATACATAAGTAATGCATCAAACTTATCACCAACATAACCTATGCCAAAGGTACGAACCCATTCACTATTTTTTCCAGCATAGCCACCACGTAATAGCGCACCAAATTTTTTGCCGGGCTTAACTATATCAATTGCTTCAAGTGTACGATAAGCCACAACGCCACCTAACGCACCGCTTCCTGAATTAAACGCATCTGCGCCTCTAACGATGTCAATCTCACGAACTAATTCGGAATCAATCGATAAACGTGAACTATTAAAGTTGCCATAACGGACATATAAAGAATTTTCTTCGCTATCCGGTAAATTAATACCATCAATGCTTATACCAACTCGGTTCCCTTCAACACCTCGAATAGAAAAACCTTTCAAAAAACGACCGTTATCACTGATACCAACATCGGAGGTATAACGAACTAAATCTCGAGTATCGCGAATCAACTCTTTTTGAATGGTTTCTGCATTTTTGTGAATTACTGAGGATTGGGTTTGACGGGTTGAAACCAGTTCAGCTTGAACATTAATTTCATCTAATTTTTCTTCTGCATTTGCAACATTAATATTTGATAAAATAATGCCTATAGGCAACAGGCTGTAAGCCGTTATTCGTAGTTTATTCTTTTTCATATTGATTTCCTTAGATAAAATTTACGGCGAATTATAAAAAAGAAAACTAAAGAAAAAAACAATGATATTGAGAATAATTTTTATTTTGTGATCTTTGTCAAAAAAACCGCACTTACTAAAAGTAAAAGTGCGGTCATTTTTTTCTACTTTTTTGATTAAATATCGAGATTTGCTCTTAATGCATTCAATTCGATAAACTCTCGACGCGGTTCTACCTCATCGCCCATTAGGGTTGTAAAGAGTTGATCAGCCGCTACGGCATCTTTAATAGACACTTTCAGCATACGGCGCGCATTTGGATCCATCGTCGTTTCCCAAAGCTGATCAGCGTTCATTTCACCTAATCCTTTGTAGCGTTGAACTTCCAAACCTTTGCGAGATTCTTTCACTAACCATTCTACGGCTTGTTCAAAGGTGCGTACCGGCTGTACTTTTTCACCACGAGCAACATAGGCTCCATCCTCTAACAAGCTATTTAATTGATTATTGAGTGAAACAATTTTCGCATATTCATTACCGCTCACAAAATCAAAGTTAATAAAGTAATCGTTATCTATACCGTGTTTACGAACAGTAATAATCGCTTCATAAACCTGACGTTCAGCATTAAATTGAGTACGCATCGCATACTGATGGGCTTCCGTTTCTTTTTCTTCAAGTAATTGAACAAAAGATTTTCCCCAATTTTCGACCGCACTTTCTTCACGCATCATATCAACGGTAAGTGACGGTTGATAAATCAATCCTTGCAATAAAGGGGTTGGATAATGACGGCTTAAACGCACAATCAATTTTTGTACACTATTGTATTCTGACACCAATTTTTCAAATGCAAGAGCATTCATTGCCGGTGCATTTTCGCTGATATGCAACGCTGCACCATCAAGAGCAAGGGTTAATTCATATTGCTCCATTTCATCCGCATCTTTAATATAACGCTCTTGTTTGCCTTTTTTCACTTTATAAAGCGGGGGTTGGGCAATATACACATAACCACGCTCAATAAGCTCCGGCATTTGGCGATAGAAAAAAGTGAGTAAAAGGGTACGAATATGTGATCCATCCACATCCGCATCGGTCATAATGATGATGTGATGATAACGTAATTTATCCGGGTTATATTCATCACGCCCGATACCACAACCCAATGCAGTAATTAACGTTCCTACTTCTTGAGAAGAAAGCATTTTGTCAAAACGGGCTTTTTCAACGTTTAGAATTTTCCCTTTTAATGGCAAAATGGCTTGAGTCTTACGATCACGCCCTACTTTCGCCGAACCGCCTGCGGAATCCCCCTCCACTAGGTAAAGTTCTGAAAGCGCAGGGTCTTTTTCTTGGCAGTCCGCAAGTTTACCCGGTAGCCCGGCAATATCCAACGCTCCTTTACGGCGTGTCATTTCACGGGCCTTACGTGCTGCTTCACGGGCACGAGCTGCCATAATAATTTGATTAACAATGATTTTTGCATCAGCAGGATTTTCCAATAGATATTCCTGCATTTTCTCATTCATTGCCGATTCCACCGCACTTTTCACTTCGGAGGAAACCAATTTATCTTTTGTTTGTGAAGAAAATTTTGGGTCAGGCACTTTCACAGAAATAATCGCCACTAAACCTTCACGCGCATCATCACCGGAAGTGGAAACTTTTTCTTTTTTCAACAAACCTTCATTTTCCATATAGCTGTTCAGGCTACGGGTCAATGCACCACGGAAACCGGCTAAGTGCGTACCACCGTCACGCTGCGGAATATTATTGGTAAAACAATAGACGTTTTCATTCACGCCATCATTCCATTGTAACGCCACTTCCACACCAATGCCGTCTTTTTCTGCAGTGAAGTAAAAAGGTTTTGGATGAATCGGGTTTTTATTTTTGTTTAAATATTCAACGAAAGCCTGAATCCCACCTTCGTAGTGGAAATGATCTTCCGTACCATCACGTTTATCTACCAAACGAATGGATACGCCGGAATTCAAAAATGAAAGTTCACGTAAGCGTTTTGCCAGAATTTTGTAATCAAAGGTGGTGATCGCAAAAATATCAGGACTCGGCCAAAAACGCACGCTTGTTCCGGTTGCCTCTGTATCGCCGATAATCGTCAGTGGCGTTTGCGGTTCGCCTAAATGATAAAACTGTTCATGAACATGACCTTGACGGCGGATAGTGAGTTGTAATTTATCCGATAAAGCATTAACGACAGATACCCCCACACCGTGCAAACCACCGGATACTTTATAAGAGTTATCATCAAATTTACCACCTGCATGCAACACGGTCATAATGACTTCCGCCGCAGAAACGCCTTCTTCCGGATGGATATCCACAGGAATACCGCGTCCGTCATCTTGTACAGAAACGGAATTATCATCATGAATCGTCACGATAATATCAGAGCAGTAGCCCGCTAAGGCTTCATCAATAGCATTATCTACCACTTCAAACACCATATGATGCAAACCGGTGCCATCATCGGTATCACCGATATACATCCCTGGGCGTTTACGGACGGCATCAAGCCCTTTTAATACTTTAATGCTGGATGCACCATAGTTATCGGTCGTGGTAGTTTCTGACATAATTAATCTCTATTTTTGTAAATGAAAATTGGGCAGGATTATAGCAAAAAATGTGCTAATTAGCGAATAATAACCAAAAAGCACCTATTCTTAAAAGCTAGCCTTACAATGCGAAAATTATCCGGTATGACGCTCTTTCAATTTACTAATCACATCTTCCCAAGCTAAATTGGCATCTTGCAATAACACCGTAAGATGATAAGCCAGATCCGCTGCCTCGCAAATCGTTTCCTCGCGATCTTTTACCGTGGCGGCAAGAGCAGTTTCCACTCCTTCCTCGCCAACTTTCTGTGCGATCCGTTTTGTGCCTTTTGCATAAAGTTCGGCGGTGTAGGAACTCTGCGGATCCGCCCCTTTACGGCTAGCGATCAAACGTTCCAATTTGCTGAAAAAAATCCAAGCGGGTTCGCTAGATGAGCTAAATTGGTGAAAACAGCTTTCTTCCCCTGTATGACAAGTTTCCCCTATCGGATCAGCAAGAATTAACAGGCTGTCATTATCACAATCAAGGCTCATATCCACCACGTTAAGAAAATTGCCTGAAGTTTCACCTTTCGTCCATAGCCGCTGTTTTGTACGGGAATAGAAAGTGACTCTTTTTTCTGCGAGTGTTTTTTCTAAGGCTTCAGGGTTCATATAACCGAGCATTAGCACTTCACAGGTTTTTGCATGTTGAACAATAACGGGTAGTAAATTATTGACTTTTTGCCAGTTGATATTTTTCATGTTTAACATAGTGTTCCTTAATCCCATCACACTTCTTCATAAATAGCATATTTTTCATCGTTGAAAATTATAGCTTGATGATTGTTAATAGGAAGTAGATTTAACTGTTCAGCATAGTTTTGCATCGTATTCTTCGTACTCTCGACAAATGGAAATTCTTCGTAATGTGGCAATATATAAAAATTTACTAAATTTAATCCTGAATATTCCTCTAATGCTGATGCTTTATTTCTATCGTCTAAAAGTTGAATATAATCTATGTTTTCTGATGCAATAATTGCACCTGCTGACTCTCCAATATAAATCAAATTCTCCAAAATTCTCTTTTTAATAACAGCAATGAGATCTTTTTTCTTTAATTCCTGTAATAAGTAAAATGTATTTCCTCCAGACACATATAAACAAGGGAAATTTTCAAGTGCTGAAATAACGTATTCCCTTTCAGCTTGACTGATATCTAAAACATGAACATCAATGCCTAAATGTTTAAAAACAGATAATGCTTCATCTACATATGCTGTATATTCTTCAACATTGGCAGCAGTCGGTATAAATAAAACACGTTTATCTTTTAATGGAGAAAGAAACATACTAAGTAAATTTTTTGTTCCTGCTAAATATGATGTTAAAAATAATTTCTTACTCATTTTCTTACCTCCACACCTTGTGTAGTTAAATAGGCTTTCAATTCCCCAATCTGAATAATTTGTTTATGAAACACACTCGCCGCCAAAGCCCCATCCACATTAGCCTCAATAAACGCATCACGAAAGTGTTCCATTTCGCCCGCTCCACCTGAGGCAATTAAAGGCACATTACAAACCGACCGCACTTTTTTGAGTTGCTCTAAGTCATAGCCGTTACGCACGCCGTCTTGGTTCATCATATTCAGCACGATTTCGCCCGCCCCACGCTGTTGCACTTCTTTTACCCAGTCCAACAGCTGCCAGTTGGTTTGGCGTGTACGGCTCTCATCGCCCGTATATTGATTCACCCAATATTTGCCCGTTTCTTTTTCAAACCAGCTGTCAATCCCCACCACAATCGCTTGCACACCAAAACGATCCGCAAGCCGAGAAATCAGATCAGGATCGGCAAGTGCGGGCGAATTTATCGAAATTTTATCTGCCCCGAAAGCAAATAATTTTTCCGCATCTTCCACCGTTTTAATCCCGCCCGCCACACAAAACGGAATATCAATCACCTGTGCAACCCGCTCCACCCAGCTTTTATCCACCGTTCTGCCGTCCGATGAGGCGGTAATATCATAAAACACCAATTCATCCGCCCCTTCTGCAGCATAACGCTCTGCAAGCGGGACGATGTCGCCAATAATTTCGTGATTGCGAAATTGCACACCTTTGACGACTTGCCCGTCTTTCACGTCCAAACAAGGAATTATCCGTTTTGCCAACATTCGATTGCCTCCAACACATTAAATTTCCCTTCCAACAATGCTCGCCCGACAATCACGCCCGCAACACCCGTACCTTTCAATGCCTCAATATCGGCAAGCGATCCGATCCCACCGGAAGATTGGAATTGAATATCGGGAAAAGTCGCACAAATTTCCCGATAGAGATCAACATTTGAGCCAGCCAGCGTGCCGTCTCGTGAAATATCGGTGCATAGCACGTGCTGTAAACCAAAAGTGCGGTAGTTTTCCACCAAGTTTTCAAGGGTGAGTGGAGTGGTTTCCTGCCAACCTTTGATCGCAACATATTTCTGCCCATTTTCAATCCGTACATCAAGGGCAAGCACGAATTTTTCTGCCCCATACTTTTCAAACCACCCTTGCACTTTTTCAGGTTCAGTCACTGCCGTTGAGCCAATCACCACCCGATTTGCACCAACTGCCAATAAATCAGCAATGTCTTTTTCACTGCGAATGCCACCACCAACTTGAATTTGGCTTCCGGTTTCCTGAATGATCCGCCCAATCAACGCCGTTTGGCGTTTTACTGGATCTTTCGCCCCCGTGAGATCCACCAGATGCAGTTGCTCCGCCCCTTGCTTAAGGTAACTTGCAAATTGCTCGATGGGATTATCATTGTATGTCGTTTGTTTGGTGTAATTCCCTTGATGTAACCGCACGATCTTCCCGTTAATCAAATCAAGGGCGGGGATAATCATTGATGTTTTCATTGTGTTTGCCTTAATACTCATTATTTTTGATTTAATTTTGCAATATTGCCGATAAGTTGTGCGAAATCAATCGCATTTTGTGATGTAATAACGGGCTTTCCCGTTTCTTTTTCAAGGCTTTCTCGTGCAACTTTGGCCACATTTCCCCCGCGCTGTGCGACCGCTTTATTTTCTTCCAACCCTTGTGGGTGCGTAATCTGGGTAATATCCTTCGTGGCGGCTTCGGCTAACATATTCAGTACCAATTCGGTCGTGGACATATTATCCCGCAAATTTTCTTTCTTTAAGTCTTTGAAATCTTTATATTCTCGGGTCGTCATTCCACTCCAAGCCCGTGTAATTTCATTGGTTAAAATCGCAAACTCCCGCCCCTGTTCAATGCCGTGATCTTGCCACGCATCTATTAATTCTTTTCGTACCTGAATAGCCTGCAAGCGTTGGTTAATCCATTCACGAGAATAGCCTTTTTTCAAGTAGGTTTCTAACGCACGATCGATAGTTAATTCGGGATCGATAATCTCATCAACCCGCTCTTTCCCCACTTCAGCCAACCAAAGTTTAAACGGCTCGGCTTTAGGGGAAGTGATCGATTGAATAATGCGAAAAATGCCTTGTAAATCAGTCGCATCGGTTTCTCGCATCTTCCCGTCGGGTGCTTTCAGTTTCAACTGTACGATTTTTTCGTACAGTTCAATGCCGCCCTCTTCATCCTTGATTTTCCGTTTTAAATCACTCCAATAACGGCGTGGATTATTGCTACCCGAAAGAGCCTGTACAATATCCACCACGCTAAAAAACCATTCTTCCTTTTCACTATCCCAAACGGAACGGATTTGGCTATTTTCAAATAATTTAATCTCATTCATTGTTTATTACTCCCAATTTACTGTAATTATATTCAGTAAATTTGTTAGTGCCATCACTCTCATTCCGTTTTACGATCAAGATCACAGAATTTGCAAAAAAGATGAATGATCCCACCGCTTGTCAGCTATTTTCCACAAAATTCCTGAGCAGTATTGCCCCATTTTTGCCCGATCTTTCAGGGTGGAACTGCACACCGTAGAAATTTTTCCGCTGAATTGCTGCCGAAAACGGAACACCGTAATCACAAGTCGCAATCGTATTGTCATTCGGCATTACCGCATAGCTATGCACAAAGTAAAAATAGCTATCCTGCTCGATCCCTGCAAATAGCGGATGATCGGCTTGATAACGCACCTTGTTCCAACCCATATGCGGCAACGGCAAGCCCATATCGGGAATAAGATCCGTATGTCCACTCATTAAAGATAAGGTTGACACATTGCCTTCGGTAGAGAATTCCGTCATCAACTGCATACCCAGACAAATACCAAGCATAGGTTGGGTAGCGTTTTGAATAGTTTCAATCAGTTGACGATCTTGCAAATTTTTCATCGCTGCAATCGCCGTTCCCACACCGGGCAACAACAATTTATCGGCAGATTGGATTTTTTTCAGATCCCGTGTAATTTCGGCGGTATAACCCAAGCGATCAAATGCGAATTTGACAGACGAAAGATTGGCACAGCCGGTGTCGATGATGGTAATGTTACGCATAATGTCCTTAAAGAATGATTTTTAGATCTGAGAGAGCGATAATATTTGCTTTCCATTTTCATCAAAATTTTCACTCGCCAGCCAACGTTGAAAACGGGTTTTATTTTTTCCCCATTCACTGTCTAACATAGAAAACCAAGCCGTATCTCTATTTCTTCCTTTATAAAATTGTGCTTGTCTAAAAGTGCCTTCATAAATAAAGCCTAAACGCAATGCAGCTTTACGAGAAGGTTCATTTAAACTGTCGCATTTCCATTCATAACGGCGATATTTCAATGTTTCGAAAACATATTCGGCAAGTAAAAATTGTGCTTCTGTCGCTATTCTGGTTTGTTGTAATTTGGGTGAATAGATCACCCAACCCACTTCAATACTTCGGTTATTTGGATCAATACGCATTAAAGCAAATGTTCCAACCGCCTGTTGGGTTGTTTCATCAATAATGGCGAAATAATAAGGATCTTGCGATGTTTCAATCTCTCTTAAATAAGCCATTAACGCCTCTTTTTGCTGAAAAGGCTCTAAAGCCAAATAAGTCCAATAGCGTTGCGGTGAAGAATAGACTTCAAATAAATCATCAATATGTTTAGCGGCTGATAATCTCTCCAAACGACAATATTGCCCCTGTAATAAATGGATATTTGGTCGCTCGCCTTTAGAAAAATTAGGCAACGCTTCACCTATCGGTTGATTGAATTGATTGTACCTCACTGATTTTCTCCTTATGCAAGCGGTTAGATTGACTAGATTTTTTGTAAATATCTCTTCTAGGTTTTGGATAAATATAAATCTGTCCTACGGCTGATTATAATATCCCCTTTGAACTCGGCAACTCCTTCCCTTCCACCTTAATTGCCTGCCTTAACGTACGTCCAAATACTTTAAACAGGCTTTCGATTTTGTGGTGATCGTTGTCGCCTTTGGCTTTGATGTGTAGGGTGGCCAGCATTGTAAAAGCGATAGATTGGAAGAAATGCTCGGTCAGCTCGGTGCTGAAATCGCCCACTTTGTCCCGCTTGAATTTGGCTTTAAATTTGAAATACGGTCGGCCGGAGAGATCGAGGGTACATTCGGCTTTGCATTCGTCCATCGGCAAGACAAAGCCGAAGCGGGCAATGCCCCGTTTGTCGCCTAAGGCTTGTTTAATTGCCGTCCCAAGGGCAAGGGCGGTGTCTTCTACGGTGTGATGCTCGTCAATCCACAGATCGCCTTTGCACGAAACATTCATTCTAAAGCCGCCGTGGGTGGCGATTTGATCCAGCATATGGTCGAAAAAGCCCACGCCCGTACTGATTTCATTCACGCCCGTTTCGTCCAGCCAAACTTGCACTTTGATGTCCGTTTCTTTGGTTTTGCGAACGACTTCGGCGTAGCGTGGCGGGCGGTTGCCGATATTGGTGACAGGTTCGCCGAGCAGTTTTTCAGCAATTAAGTCCCAATTCAATTTTTCGGGGTGATATTGCAACACCCGAATACCAAGGTTTTGAGCCAGCTCTACGTCTGTTTGGCGATCGCCAATCACAAAACTGCTAGCAGGCTCAAACAACTCTCGCTGGATATATTTTTCCAACAATTTCACTTTTGGCTTACGGCAATCACACTGATCTTCTGGCTTATGCGGGCAAATAAGCACTTCATCAAAACTGATGCCTTGCGAATTGAATAACGCCATCATCGCATTGTGCGGTTTGTCAAAATCCGCTTTCGGAAAAGACGCTGTGCCTAAGCCGTCTTGATTACTGACCATCACCAAGCGGTAATGTTTTTGTAATTTGAGCAATGCAGGAATGACATTCGGCTCAAATTTCAGCTTTTCCAAACTGTCAATTTGAAAATCGGTTTTTGGTTCGTCAATCAATGTGCCGTCACGGTCGATAAATAAGGTTGGTTGCATACAGGTTCTCCTATCCCCCACACGAGCCGTGTAGGGTTATTTAATCCGAGCTGCTTTGCAGCTCTATTTATTTTATGGTAATCAGCCCCAAAGGAGCTGGGTTTATAGAGCCTAGCACAGCTCATTCTAGTCTCTTATTTTATTGCACTAATCGCCCCCACAACCCTTTCATTCTCACTCTTCGTCCCCACGGTAATCCGCACGCAATTCTGTAATCCCAACGCCTTGTGTTGATCTCGCAGGATAATACCCTGCTCCCAAAGTGTCTGAAACACTTTCTGCCCGTCTTGAAATTTGACCAACAGATAATTGGTTTCACTGGGGAAAACCTGTTGCACAAGCGGTAACTTTTCGAGATTTTTCTGCAATTCGGCACGGTTTGCCAATATTTCTGCTACTCGGCGTTGCATTTGGGCTAAACCCTGTAGTTGCAAGGCTTGGGCAGCGATGTCGGCGACCGGCACAGGCAACGGATAGGGGGCGATCACTTTTTGCAAAATGTGTATCATTTCGGGGTTCGCTAGGGTAAATCCGCAACGCAAGCCCGCCAGTGCAAAGGCTTTGGAAAGGGTGCGGATAACCGCCAAATGCGGATAGTTCACCAGCTCAGGCACAATGCTCGCCTCAGGGCAGAATTCGATGTAGGCTTCGTCCACCACCACAATCGCTTTACCTGCGGTCATTTGCAAAAGTTTAAGCAAATCCGACCGCTTGATCAGGTTGCCCGTTGGGTTATTCGGGCTGCAGACAAACACCACTTTCACACCGTTAAGCTGACGCTCAATCTCGCTGAGGTTCAGTTGAAAATCCGCTGTGAGCGGTACGGTTTTACAAGCAATCCCGCAGGTTTCGGCACTGACGGCATACATTCCGTAGGTCGGCGGGCAATACAGCACGGCATCATTCTCTTCACAGAATGCACGGATAATCAGCTCAATACTTTCGTCTCCACCACGACTCACCAACACATTTTCAGGCTGCACGCCAGCATAGCGGGCGTAGCTTTCCACCACCGCCTGCGGTTGCGGTTCGGGGTAGCGGTTAAAAGTGCGGTCGGTTAAATCAAAGTTTGGCGAAGTCGGGAATTCGTTGGCATTCAGCCACACATCGCCCTTACCCCCTAAACGGCGGGCGGATTGGTAGGGGGTAAGGGCTTGGATATTTTTTCGGGATAATTGGTGGATAGTCATTGTATTTGCCTTTTAAAACGTATGATAAATTTTTGTGTAACCGAATATGCTTTTTCACTCTTTTAATTACCCAGCCATAATGGCTGGATGTTGAAGAAATCAGATAACCTAAATCTCATTGTTCTAATATAGTGATACTAAAACAGCCTTGCTTTTCCGAGAAGGTACGGCGATAACCTTGTTTAGCTAAGATCTTTTTGATTTCACGAATCACCAAACCGTGCGCCACAATGGCGCAGTTTTGGTCTATGGATATTTGCTGCATAAAATCGTTTACCCTTAATTTTTCTTGAGCCGGTGTTTTACTGGCCCGATTCAGCCCGATTAACCAAAGTAAACGGGAAATCACAAACCAATGCGATACGGATAATGAAAGAAACGGAATATTGGCAATATGCAAATTAAATTCTTTAAGATCATCACAAAAGATGATTTTATCTCGTTCAAACAGACGGTCTGCGGTGATACTGGCTCTCGGCAAAGGGGAACTATAAACATATTCGCTTTGTTTAATCTCATTAAGGATATTCTGTGAGCTTAACCGGGCTATTTCAGATATATTGATATCTTCTGTGTTATCGTATTCTATTAAATACTGCTTCGCCTGCTCGGCAGAACATTTTCTATTATTAGAAATATTTGGTGTACAGTGCCGAATTAATATGACGCGCCTTTTCATATGAATATCCTCTCTTTTCTCCTTAGTTTTTTAACATATGCATAATCAACCGAATTAATGTGTCTTTTTGTTTAGGATCAGATTCTGCCACTAATAAGGTTAAGGCAGCCAATCCCGTATCATTAATCACGGGTTGATTTTCCGTATTAAGCAAGCGGTTATTTCTATGTAAAAAATCGACAAATAAAAATGCCCCGCTGCGTTTATTGCCGTCTGAAAACGGGTGATTTTTCACAACAAAATAAAGCAAATGCGCCGCTTTAGCTTCAATACTTGGATAGGCGGGCTCACCGAAAACCGTTTGATCTAAGTTGCCTAAAATTGCAGCTAATCCCTCATCACGCTCACGCCCGAATAAATCGGACGCTTCGCCTCGTTCGACTAATTGGCGTTTAAAGCCGGCCAGTGCAGAACGCGCTTCCGTCAGGCTTGGCAATACGCCGCCTTGCTGAGTTTTAGGTTCGATTAACAATCCTTCGTCATATTGTTGCAGCCATAAAAATGTCTGCGCATAACGGCTGACAATATCCACTAACCCACGACCACTGGCGAGGGTTAATTCGGACGATTGCGCCGTTTTTTGAATTAAAGCCAGCGCCTGCTCCAACTCCACCGCATTTTGTTGCAAACGTTTTTGATTTAACGCATAGCCTTTCACTAAGTAGTCTTTTAAGCGGGCGGTTGCCCAGCGTCGAAAAGCAATGCCTTGTGGGGATTTAATTCGATAGCCTACGGAAATAATGGTTTCTAAATCGTAAAAAGTCACTGGGCGGTCTGAAGAAGCAATTTGCATTTTTTGCAAATTGCTTTTTTCAGTAATCTCACCTTCTTCAAGAGCATTACGAATATGACGAGAAACAACGGACACATCACGCCCAAATAATTGCACCATCTGTGCCTGTGAGAGCCAAACGGTGTCATTTTCAAAACGGACTTCAACTTGGGCTTGTCCGTCTTGCGTTTGGTAAATTTCAATTGGATTTTGCATTTTTTCTCTCTATATAAAGTTATCAAATATTTAATCATTCCCATTTCATTTTTCAGGAAGTAATTTGCGAATTAAATATAGTGGAATAATTGCTGCAAAGAATCCTCCAGAAAATTTATAAGAATTATTATAAAAAGGAATATCAAATGAAATTAAAATACCTATATTTATAAAAAACAGAATTGAAATAGTCAGATAGACTTTTATTTCATCTTTTTGAGTATATTTCCTATAAAGAATCCATAGCAGAGCGAATATAGTCGGTAAAGTAGAGATAAAAAAGACTTTATTGGCTACCCTACCTATGTTCTCAAAAGGATTGTCATATTGATTATCTACTAAATAAACAATAAATATTGCTAACATCACACCAATTTGAGTATAAACAAGACTTTTTATAAACAGTGTTAATTGAGAGTAATTATTTTTCATTCTATTTTCCAACAAATTATTGACTAATATAAATTTTGACAAATGACTTTCTGATAAACAATCTAGAATCGTCCAGATCATTCAATTCCTATAGCTTCAATTTTTTTAACCTAATTTCCACCGCCTGCTTATGAGCCTCAAGCTGTTCGGCGGCGGCCATTGCCATTACCGTTGGGGCAAGGGCTTGGAAGCCTTGCGGGGTGAGTTCTTGCACCGTCATTCGTTTGCTGAAATCCGCCAGCCCAAGGCTGGAATAGGTGCGGGTGTAGCCGTAAGTTGGCAGAACGTGGTTGGTGCCGCTGGCATAATCCCCCATACTTTCCGGGCTATATGCCCCCAAGAAAATTGAGCCGGCATTGTCGAGTTGGTCGAGCAATGCCCGTGGGTTTTGCGTTTGCACCACCAAATGCTCCGGGGCGTAGGCATTGCTAATTTGTACGCATTGGGCTAAATCGTTCGCAATAAAAATGCGACTATGGGCGAGGGCTTGGCAAGCGGTCTGTTTACGCGGTAAATTTGCAAGCTGCTTTTCAATGGAAAGTGCGGTCTGTTTTGCGAGAGTTTCGCTTGGTGTAACTAAGATCACCTGGCTATCCGCCCCGTGTTCCGCTTGAGAGAGCAGATCACTGGCGACAAAATCGGGGTCGGCAAATTCATCAGCAAGCACCAATACTTCGGAAGGCCCCGCCGGCATATCAATCGCCGCACCGTTGAAAGACTGGCTCACTTGACGTTTTGCCTCCGTTACAAACGCATTCCCTGGTCCGAAAATTTTATCCACTTTGGCAACCTTTTCCGTGCCAAATGCCATCGCTGCAATGGCTTGAGCCCCGCCAACCGCATACACCGTGTCAATCCCACACAGGTTAGCGGTATAAAGAATTTCATCGGCAATCGGCGGTGGGCTGCAAAGGACGATTTTTTTACAACCTGCAATATGGGCAGGAACGGCTAACATCAGCACGGTCGAAAATAGTGGGGCTGAGCCACCGGGGATATACAACCCGACCCGTTCAATCGGGCGGGTCAGCACTTGGCAACGCACGCCGGTTTGAGTTTCCACATCAACCACTTGCGATTTCTGGGCTTGGTGGAAAGTGGCAATATTCCGCTTGGCATTTTGAATCGCTTGCTTGAGTTCGTCAGGAATGCGTTGGCTGGCTTTCTCTATTTGCTCGCTCGACACAACTAGGCTTTCCAATTCAGCGTTGTCAAACTTCGCCGTCAGCTCAAGTAACGCCTGATCACCTTCGCTTTTGACCAAATTAAGGATATTTTCCACCGCACTTTTGATCTCCGCAGAAGCAGAAATCGCAGGGCGGGTGAGGGCTTGTTGTTTTTCGGTTTCTGTTAAATTATTCCAAATGAGGGTTTGCATATTCTTTTCCTTTTAATACTGTTTTGATAAACGGACGCAAGCATTGCGTCCCTACATACGATCAATCTCTAGCATTGTTTACGACATCATTTTCTCAATCGGCAAGACAAGGATAGAACTTGCCCCCATTGCTTTGAGTTTTTCCATCGTTTCCCAAAACAGATTTTCTTGGCTGACCACGTGCATTGCCACTTGGTTGGTGTCGTGGGCAAGAGGCAGAATGGTCGGGTTTTCCACACCGGGTAGCAAGGCGGTGATGTCCGCCAAGCGATCTTTCGGAGCGTGCAACATTATGTATTTTGACTCGGTCGCCTGTTGTACCCCTTGAATGCGGGTGAGCAAGCGGTCGATTAACGCCTGTTTTTTGCAATCCATTTCCATTGCCCGCTGCACAAGGCAGGCGGTGGAGCGGTAAATCACTTCCACTTCTCGTAAGCCGTTTGCCTCTAACGTCGCTCCCGATGACACCAAATCACAAATAGCATTGGCTAAACCGGCGGACGGAGCAACTTCGACCGAGCCGGTCAGCAGGCAATTTTTAAACGGGATATTGTGTTGTTGCATATAGCGTTTGAGCAGATTGGGGTAAGAGGTAGCAATGCGGGCATTGGTCAAATCGGCGATAGTCTGATAATCGCTCTCTCGAGGTAGGGCAAGGGAGAGACGGCAGCTGCCAAAATCAAGGCGTTTAAGTAGTTTGTAATCGGCATTTTCACCGCCGGCAAGCCGCCCTAACGCCACCTCTTCCAGTACATTTTCGCCAATAATACCAAGATCGACCACACCATCAAAAATCAGCCCCGGAATATCATCGTCCCGCACTCTCAAAATCTCAATTGGTAGATTTTCCGCATAGGCGAGCAGCCGTTGTGTGTGCCAGTTAATTTTTACGCCACACTGTTTAAGCAGAATTTGGCAATCGGTGCTTAAGCGTCCGGATTTTTGCATTGCAAGGCGAAGTCTGTTGGTTGTCATATTTGTATTCCTATTTATTTTTGATAAAGAAAAACCCCTCGAAATCGCTTCCGAGGGGTTGAATTGGGTTTTGGGTTCATTCGTACTCGGAAGTTATCTTCCGAACACACCAAATGCCCGAAAGATTATTCAGGAAAATGATGGTGATGATATGTTGTACGAATAAAGGTCATAACGTGCTCCAAAATTGAATGTTTTCGACTATACGAAAAAATGAACAGTCGTGCAACCCTTTTTATAAAATACGTAAACGATTGCATATAAAAAAGAATGCGTTATTTTGCTCTAAAAATGAATAAAATGGTTTAACAGACAAGATAAAGTGCGGTCAATTTTCTAGTATTTTTTTCACTATTTTGGGGCAATGTATCTAATTGATTTTTGCCTAATAATGCGTGAGCCCATACCGTTTTTTATTTCTTCCCCTGATTTTCTACGCTAAATCTTTGCATTGCAAAAGAATCACTAAATAACCGATTTGGGCGTAGGTCATAGATTTCAATATTTCTATAAATAAGATGAAAACACCGATAAGGTTATAAAGATATTTACCGGACTGTAACAGTATTACCGGTACATTTTTTTCTAATAGAAAGGAACTTTTAGAGATAGATTGTATTTTTTATGTTAAAAAAATGTGAAACACCTCATATTTTTGAAAGAAAACGATTGCGCATATTGATGCGCAAGTATATTTTGTCAAGGTTATTGCATAAAAATAACACAATATCTTATTAAATTTTCTACAATCCACGATTAAGAGGGCTTCACAATGAAAAAATATTCCATTCTTTCTCTTGCAGCAGTATTAACCATGGGAGCATTATCTGCTCAAGCAGCAGAAAAATTTATCACCATCGGTACCGGTGGACAAACCGGTGTTTATTATGTGGTGGGTCAATCAATTTGCCAATTAGTGAACCGCGATACGGCAAAAACCCAAATTAAATGTAATGCCCCTTCTACCGGTGCGTCCGTTGCCAATTTAAATGCGATTGCGGCAAATCAAATGGAAATGGGGATCGCCCAATCCGATTGGCAATATCACGCTTATAACGGCACAAGTTCATTTGCAGGCAAGAAAAATGATAAATTACGTGCTGTTTTTTCTATTCACCCTGAACCTTTTACGCTAATGGCCCGTGACGATTCGGGGATTCAACAATTTGATGATTTAAAAGGCAAACGTGTCAATGTGGGCGATCCGGGTTCCGGTACGCGGGCAACAATGAATGTGATTTTAGCCGCGAAAGGTTGGACGGATAAAGAATTTAAAGTCGCGTCAGAATTAAAACCGGCAGAAATGGCATCGGTAATGTGTGATAACAATTTAGATGCAATTACTTATAATGTCGGTCATCCGAATGGGGCGTTAAAAGAAGCGGCGGCTTCGTGCAATGCGCATTTAGTGCCGATTACCGGTACGGAAATTGACAAATTGGTTGCTGATAATCCGTATTATGCGAAAGCAACCATTCCGGGCGGTTTATATAAAGGCACAGATAATCCGGTGGATACCTTTGGGGTTTATGCGACCTTAGTCACCTCCTCCGATGTGGATGCAGACAGTGTTTATGCCATTGTTAAAGCTGTTTTCGACAATTTTGATCGCTTTAAACGCCTCCATCCGGCATTTGCTCATTTAAAACAGGAAGAGATGATCAAAAATGCGCTATCCGCACCATTGCATGAAGGCGCAGTACGTTATTACAAAGAAAAAGGCTGGTTAAAATAGCCGAGCATATTAAATTTAGGCAGGTGTTATCCTGCCTTTCCTGTTTTAATCGGTAATATTTATTTTCGGAGGTTTTATGTCAGTAAAATCTGAAAAATCGGATTATGACGATCTGCAAGATATGGTTGCATCTAATGATGCGGGAGGACGAAATCCAAAAGGCTTAACCAAAAATTTAATTATTGTTACGGCTATTTTATGGTCAATCTTCCAGCTTTATTACACCTCTCCATTTCCCTTTTGGTTGCAAGAAGTGATCCATAGTTGGGGTTGGGAATGGAATGTGGTAGTTGATGATACCAAAGCGCGTTCCATTCACTTAGCTTTTGCTCTATTTCTGGCTTACTTGGCATTTCCGGCATTTGCCACTTCACCAAAACACCGTGTTCCTTATCAAGATTGGTTGTTTGCCGTTTTAAGCGCATTTTTAGGGGCATATTATATTTTCTTTTACGAGGGATTAGTTACCCGTTTCGGCGCACCCAATACATCGGATATTATCGCCGGCTGTTTAGGGATTATTTTGCTACTGGAGGCTTGTCGGCGTAGTTTGGGATTACCTTTGGTTATTATCGCTTCCGTCTTTTTACTGTATAACTATTTCGGACAATTTTTACCGACAGATTGGATTATCAGCCACCGTTCAGGCTCACTTTCTCAAATAGTCAATCAGCAATGGGTAACCACAGAGGGCGTATTTGGCGTGGCATTGGGCGTTTCCACGAAATATGTGTTTTTATTTGTCTTATTCGGTGCGTTACTGGATAAAGCTGGTGCGGGCAACTATTTTATCAAAACCGCCTTTGCCTATTTAGGGCATTTACGCGGTGGCCCGGCGAAAGCAGCTGTCGTATCCTCAGGCTTAACCGGATTAATTTCCGGTTCATCTATTGCCAATGTGGTAACGACGGGAACATTTACTATTCCGATGATGAAACGGGTCGGCTTTTCCGCCGAAAAAGCAGGTGCGGTTGAAGTCGCCTCCTCCGTAAATGGGCAGATTATGCCACCGGTTATGGGTGCTGCCGCCTTTTTGATGATTGAATATGTGAATATGCCATATAGCCAATTAATCACCCACGCGGCATTACCGGCATTAATTTCATATATTGCGTTGGTCTATATCGTTCATTTGGAAGCCTTAAAAATGAATTTACAAGGTTTACCAAGAACCGATCCACCTAATCCGATTTTGATCGTTTTATTAAAAATTTTGACCGCACTTTTAGTCGTCATCGGCTTAACCGGTGCGGTTCATTTTGGTCTGGGGTGGATTAAAACCGTTGCACCGAATTATGCCTTCCTGATTGTTTGCGCATTGCTTACAGCGGTTTATTTATTGCTTATCCGCCGAGTGGCAACATTTCCTGATTTGGAAGTCGATGATCCTAATGCGCCGATGGTCGCACTGCCGTCAGCCAAACCGACGGTGAATGCTGGGCTGCATTTTCTCATTCCCGTCGTGGTATTAATTTGGTGTTTAATGGTGGAAATGTTATCGCCGGGGCTTTCCGCATTCTGGGGAACAATGGCGCTTGCGGTGATTTTACTCACACAAAAACCGCTGCTACATTATTTCCGTAAGCAACCGATTAACTCCTCGCTTTTCATTGAAGGTGCAAAAACCTTAATCGACGGATTAGAAACCGGGGCGAGAAATATGATTGGTATCGGCATTGCAACGGCAACCGCCGGAATTATCGTCGGCGTGGTTTCTTTAACCGGATTCGGCGTACAGCTATCCGGCATTATTGAAGTGCTGTCAATGGGCAATATTTTATTAATGCTGATTCTCGTCGCCATATTCAGTTTGATTTTGGGAATGGGATTACCGACAACCGCTAACTATATTGTTGTTTCCTCATTAATGGCATTGGTTATCGTTGAAGTCGGTAAACAAAACGGGTTGATTGTGCCACTCATCGCCGTGCATTTATTTGTATTCTATTTCGGCATTATGGCGGATGTAACCCCCCCTGTTGGATTAGCCTCATTTGCCGCTGCCGCAGTTTCGGGAGGAAATCCGATAAAAACCGGAATGATCGCGTTCTTTTATAGTTTGCGTACGGCAATTCTTCCTTTCTTGTTTATTTTTAATACGGATTTATTGTTACTGGATGTCGGTTGGGTAAAAGGAACCCTAGTCGCGGTGGTTTCGACATTAGCTATATTGGCATTTACCGCGGCAACGATGAATCATTTCTTTGTGAAAAACAAATGGTGGGAAACGGCACTATTAATTTTGGGTGCATTTGTCATTTTCCGACCGGGCTTTTTTATGGAGTATGTATCACCAACATCTCATCATATTGAACCGTCATATTTAGTACAAGAGCTGGAAAAAACACCGGTCGGGCAAAATCTGTTGCTCAAGGTATCGGGAATGAATCCTTACGGTAAAGAAATCGAATTTTACTCGCAACTTTCCGTACCACAGGGAGAAACGGGTGAACAACGTTTGCAAAATCTCGGTTTAACCCTATTGCATACGCAGGAAAAAACTGAGGTGGACGGAAAACAAATAGATAAAGTCGTGATTGATATGGTGGAAACGGATTCTCCGGCAGCAAAAGCAGGATTGAATTGGGATCAAACCATTATTGATGTTTCTTTACCGCTTGTTTCATTGGAAAAAGAATGGATGTTTATTCCGGGATTAATGATAATTTTCTTGGTTGGCTGGAATCAGCGGCGAAGAGCAAAATCTTAATGAAAAGTGCGGTCATTTTTGAATATATTTTGATTAAGATTAAGAATGTCCGCCATACTGATGAAAAGGATAAATTATATGTATAACAAATTACTGCTCGCCATTGATCTGAACAATCCAAAAGGTTCAGAAAAAGTAGTTGAAACGGCATTACGCTTGGTTGAACATAATCCCAATGCACTATTTCGTGTCGTTACCATTGTTGAGCCGGTAGATGATAGCTTTATTTCCGCTTTCCTACCAAAAAATTTTGATAAATCCTTGATTGCAGAAGTGAATAAAGCGTTACACGATTTTACCGCCAAACATTTTCCGGCAAATGCTAAAGTGCAACACATCGTCGCACACGGCACAATTTATGAGGAAATTAATCGGATTGCGGAAGAAAAATCGGTAGATTTAATCATTATGCTCGCCAGTAGCAAGCCTCACACTAAAGGGTTAAGTAATAATACCCGGCGAGTGGCAAAATATGGGAATAAACCGATATTGATTTTGAAATAACAAAAATCCCTGCCTGAAATACTCAAGCAGGGATTTTTATATTTATTAGAATCCTAATGTTTTTCCATCAGGATTACGAGGGTCGGAATAACCATAAAAGCCGCCGTCGCGCGCTTGAATAATTTGCACACGTCCCATTGGGGCTTTTAGCTTGATTTTATGCCCTTTAGCGGTGAGTAATGCGAGGGTGTCGGGGCTAATCCCTTCCTCAATGCGTAATTCATCCGGTAACCATTGATGATGAATTCTTGGCGCAACAATCGCTTCCGCAGGGTTCATATTGTGGTCAATAGTATTAGAAATACTTTGTAGAACCGTCGTAATAATTCGAGCTCCACCCGGACTACCTGTCACTAGCCAAGGTTTATTATCTTTTAGGACGATAGTCGGTGTCATTGATGAAAGCGGACGTTTTTTCGCTTCAATTGCATTTGCATCACCGCCGATTAAGCCGAATGCATTGGCCACTCCGGGTTTAGCCGAAAAATCATCCATTTCATTGTTTAGTAAAATACCTGTTCCTTCAGCAACAATACCGCTACCAAAATTCAGATTTAGTGTATAAGTAACGGCAACGGCATTACCGGCGTTATCCATAACCGAATAGTGCGTAGTTTGATCACTTTCATAAGGTTGAGGTTTACCGGGCTTAATTTCCGTTGCAGGGCGGGCATAATTTTCCTTAATATTTTTAATCAAGGAGTTAGCATAATTTTTTGAAGTTAAACCGGATACGGGAATCTTCACAAAATCCGGATCACCAAGATATTCAGAACGATCCGCATAAGCCAATTTCATCGATTCGGCTAAATAATGAATAGTTTTTGCACTATTTGCACCGAATTCATTAAGCGGATAATTTTCCAACATATTAAATAATTGCACTAAATGGATACCACCCGAGCTTGGTGGTGGCATAGTTACGACTTTGTAACCGCGATAATTTCCTACTATCGGCCGGCGCTCAACCGCTTTATAGCTGCGCATATCTTCAAGGCTGATTAAACCATTGTGTTGCTTCATTTCTTGTACAATTTTTTCCGCAATTTCTCCCTCATAAAAAGCCTTAGCACCTTCTTTAGCAATGAGTTTTAAAGAATTAGCTAAATCTTTTTGAATTAACGGTTCACCAGCAGCTAAAGTGCGGTCATTTTTAAAGAAGATTTTTCGGCTACTCTGCCATTTACCTAACACATCTTTCTCCGTATCAAGTAAATTGGCAAGTGTTTGGCTGACTGGAAAACCTTCCTCCGCCAACTTAATTGCCGGCTCTAACACTTTATGTAAAGGCATTGTTCCCCATTTTTGTAAAGCCAGCTCCATCCCAGCTACCGTACCCGGTACACCAACAGCAAAATGTGTAAATAATGATTTTCCATCTTCAACTTGCCCGTTTGCATCCAAATACATATCACGAGAAGCTTTCAATGGTGCAGTTTCTCTAAAATCAAGGGCGAAATCCTCCCCTGTTTTTTCATTATGTAATACCATAAAACCTCCACCACCAATATTACCGGCATTTGGTAACACAACGGCTAAGGCAAACCCAACTGCAACGGCTGCATCAACCGCATTACCGCCCTGTTTCAGTATTTCAACACCGACTTGAGTTGCAATAGCCTGTTCGGAAGCTACCATGCCATTTTTTGCATAGACAGGCTGGAAAATATCGGTACTGCTGTCATAGCGTGCGGCGGCAGTATTTGTGGTGAGCGCAGGGTTACTTGCCCAACTGACTTGAGAAAGGCTGATTACGGAAGTAAATAAACCCGCAAGTAATATTTTTCTGAATGGTATTTGCATATTTTTTCTCCTTTTTGATGAATAATTCATCAATAAGACTATGCTTTTATTTACCAAAATACAATCAAAATTTCACGCAATCTTAACAAGTATAAGGGAATAACGTTGAGAGAGAGTTATTACAAAAATTTGTGCTACCCTAAAATTTTCTGTTTGGGGCAAGGTGTCCAAATGAGAAACAATGAACCCTGATAGCATTGTCAAAAACAGAATCACATTAAAGGATTAATAATTTTTGGCATCAAACAAAACAGCATTTACAGAAGTTTAGAGGTATTCTCAAAGCTCATTTTGAGTATAGTTGATGAAGAGTGAACAGCGTATAAACAACAGGGACTTAAATGGAAATTTGTTTTAGTTATCCAGACAGTCCCTATTTTTTAAAGTTATGAATAATGTAAAAAACGCATTAAATTTTAACCGCACTTTTATTATCGCTAGCTTCTCAAAATATTATAAATTTCGAAATCTTTGCGATCCAAATAATGGGTGGATTGGATTTTACGAATAGTACGTGATTTGCCTCTAATTAATAGGGTTTCAGTGGTAGCAAGATTACCTCGACGGGAAATTCCTTTAAGTAATTCACCGTGTGTAATACCGGTGGCGGCAAACACCAAATTATCATCACGCACGAGATCTTCTAATTTTAATATTTCATTCACTTTAACGCCTAATTCTTCACAACGTTGGATTTCTTCTGCTGCAATTTTTCGATTTTCTTCCGTATCACCTTTTACTTCATTACGAGGAATTAAACGTGCCTGCATATCACCGCCTAACGATCGAACTGCCGCCGCCGCGGCAACCCCTTCCGGCGCACCGCCAATACCGTAAACCATATCGACTTCGGCATCAGGCAAGCAACATAAGACAGAAGCGGCAACATCGCCGTCAGGAATAGCCATAACCCGAATTCCTAGATTATACATTTGTTGGATAACCGTATCATGACGAGGCTTGGCTAATACCATCACAGTTAAATCGGATAGGGATTTTCCTAAGCGTGAAGCGGTACGACGAAGATTTTGTTCAATAGGTAAACTGAGATCAATCATTCCTTTGACTTCCGGCCCTACCACAATTTTTTCCATGTACATATCCGGTGCTTTTAAGAACGTTCGTTTGCCGCCTGCGGCAAGAACAGAAATGGCGTTAGATTGTCCCATTGCTGTCATACGCGTACCATCAATCGGATCAACAGCAATAGAAACAAGTTCCCCATTACCTGAACCCACTTTTTCACCGATATAAAGCATCGGTGCTTTATCAATTTCACCCTCTCCTATAACAATCTCACCATCCATATGAATAAGATTCAGCATATATCGCATTGCTTTTACCGCTGCTTCATCGGCTGCGTGTTTATTGCCACGTCCAAGCCAAGTGTAAGCCGCTAATGCCGCAGCCTCTGTTACACGAGAAAATTCAATAGCCAGTGCACGATTCATTTTTTATCTCCAATTGTGTTGCAAGCAAAAGATCGCGCTATTCTAACACTATGCAAACGTTTGCATAATAAATTTTTATGGCAGGCTTTAAAAAGAAAAATGAAGTGGGTACAATAGAGCCGTTTCAGATGTTATTTAAAAGGAAATTACTATGTCATTAGAAATCTTAAACCAGCTTGAAGATAAAATTAAGCAAGCGGTAGAAACCATTCAATTACTTCAACTTGAAGTGGAAGAATTAAAAGAACAAAATAGCCAATCTCAGCAAACCGTTGAAACATTACAAAATGAAAATGAGCAATTAAAAAATGAACATCGTAACTGGCAAGAACATATTCGCTCATTGCTTGGCAAATTTGATAACGTTTAACTCAATTAAAAGGCTTAGATTTTCTAAGCCTTTATTTTAGATAATTTTTATGAAAGTTTGTATTATTTCAGGTAGTACTTTAGGCACCGCCGAGTATGTCGCCGAGCATCTAGCAGATAGTTTAAAAAACCAAGGTTTTTCAACCGCTCTTTTTCACGGTGCTCAATATGATGATGTAATTAGCGAACCACTATGGTTAATCGTAACTTCCACTCATGGAGCGGGAGAAATTCCGGATAATTTACGATCACTGTTTGATCAAATATCACAATCCGATCTTGCTCTTCCCTATTTGCGTTTTGCTATTGTTGGCTTAGGTAATTCGGATTACGATACCTTTTGTTATGCTGCAAATCACATTGAAAAAATTTTAGAACAAAAAAGTGCGGTCAAACTTTGCGAAACATTAAAAATTGATGTGCTCAATGTCGATGATCCGGAAAGTTACAGTGAAGATTGGCTTCCTCTATTCATTCGCTCCCTTTAATAAAAAAGACGATGATTTTAACGATCATCGTTTTTTTCCTGTGCATAACTCACAAAAAATCTGTCAAAAACCTGTATTTTATCACTGAATAAGATCTAAAGTTTTATCAACTGTGGATAAATACGTAAATTATCCACAGCAAATAACGACTGTTTTTATCATTGATCAACATTTTCTAATAAGATCTAATTCATTAATTTATAAAAAGAAAAAGCTGTTATTCACACAATGGAAGGATCCTAATAGTAACAATAATAAGATCTCTATATATAAAAAGATCTTAAATTTATTACCTCAAGATCTTTGGATCCTTTATCCCCCTATCAAGATCCAATTCTTTCTTTCAAGAAAAACTGAATTTCTGTAAAATAGCACAAATTTTATATCCGAATAATTAGAGAAAACGATGTTTTATACTGAAACTTACGATGTGATCGTTATTGGTGGCGGTCATGCAGGTACTGAAGCCGCTCTTGCACCGGCACGTATGGGGTTGAAAACCCTTTTATTAACTCATAATGTTGATACCTTAGGACAAATGTCTTGTAATCCAGCGATTGGCGGGATCGGTAAAGGTCATTTAGTAAAGGAAGTCGATGCCATGGGCGGTTTAATGGCACATGCCGCCGATAAAGCAGGGATCCAATTTCGAACCCTAAATAGTAGTAAAGGCCCTGCTGTACGTGCTACCCGTGCTCAGGCGGATCGTGTTTTATATCGCCAAGCTGTAAGAATCTCATTAGAGAACCAACCAAATTTAGATATTTTCCAACAAGAAGCTACGGATATTTTGATCGAACAAGATCGTGTAACCGGTGTTACCACAAAAATGGGCTTAGCCTTTCGTGCAAAATCAGTGATCTTAACTGCCGGTACGTTCTTAGCAGGAAAGATCCATATAGGTTTAGAAAATTATGAAGGCGGTCGTGCCGGTGATCCGGCTTCTGTAAGCCTTTCTCATCGTTTGCGTGATCTTGGTTTACGTGTAGATCGCCTAAAAACAGGTACGCCACCGCGTATTGATGCTCGTACGATCAATTTTGATGTACTGACAAAACAGCATGGTGATGCAGTATTGCCGGTATTTTCTTTTATGGGATCGGTTTTGGATCATCCACAACAAATCCCATGTTATATCACGCATACTAATGAACAAACCCACGAAGTGATCCGCAATAATTTGGATCGTAGTCCGATGTACACCGGTGTGATCGAAGGGATCGGTCCGCGTTATTGCCCGTCAATCGAAGATAAAGTTATGCGTTTTGCCGATCGAAATTCCCATCAAATTTATCTTGAACCAGAAGGATTAACCAGTAATGAAGTTTATCCTAATGGGATCTCTACAAGCCTACCTTTTGATGTTCAAATAGGAATAGTTAATTCAATGAAAGGGCTAGAAAAAGCCCGTATAGTGAAACCGGGTTATGCGATCGAATATGATTATTTTGATCCGCGTGATCTGAAACCTACCCTTGAAACTAAGGGGATCGCCGGTTTATTTTTTGCCGGTCAAATTAACGGCACCACAGGTTATGAAGAAGCGGCAGCACAAGGATTACTTGCAGGAATTAATGCCGGACTTTATGTACAAGAAAAAGAGGCATGGTTTCCTCGCCGCGATCAAGCTTATATTGGCGTATTGGTGGACGATCTTTGTACTCTTGGAACGAAAGAACCCTATCGTGTGTTTACCTCTCGTGCGGAATACCGTTTATTGTTACGCGAAGATAACGCCGATATTCGCTTAACGCCGATTGCCCGTGAATTTGGTTTGATTGATGAAAAACGTTGGGCGCGTTTCAATCAAAAAATGGAAAACATTGAGCTTGAACGTCAACGTTTACGCAATATCTGGCTACACCCGCGTTCGGAATATTTGGAAGAAGCTAATAGGGTGTTAAGTAGCCCGCTTGTGCGTGAGGCCAATGGTGAAGATTTATTACGTCGTCCCGAGATAAATTATGGAATTTTGACCGCACTTACGCCATATCAACCACCAATGGAAGACAAAGAAGCGGTGGAACAAGTGGAAATCGTTATAAAATATCAAGGTTATATTGAACATCAAGAAGAAGAAATCGAAAAACAAAAACGTCATGAAAATACGGCTATTCCAGCTCAATTTGATTATTCCAAAGTATCGGGTTTATCAAATGAAGTTCGTGCCAAATTAGAACAACATTGTCCGGTTTCTATTGGGCAGGCAAGCCGAATTTCCGGCATTACTCCGGCGGCTATTTCGATTATCTTGGTGAATTTGAAAAAACAAGGGATGTTGAAACGTGGAGAATAATTTTTTCTATGTTTGAGAAAAAGTGCGGTCAATTTAACCGCACTTTTTTTGGTTATAGAACCTGTTTCAATGCTACATTTACTGCCGTTTCTGTAAGATTCTCTCGTAATAGCAGAATCATAGAAAAATGCTGCTAGGATTGAAGTTTAGACGGAATCTTGCAACAGAAATCAAAAAATGCATAGAATACTGACCGCACTTTCAAGTAAAATACCAAAGATTTTTAAGAGAGTAATTTGTTAATGAAAAAAAAACTGGATAACCTACTTGCACAAGCTAAAATTCAACTTAGTGAGATACAAAAGCAGAAGTTGATTGATCTTGCTTATTTATTAGATAAATGGAATAAAGCCTATAATTTAACTTCTGTACGTGATCCAAATGAAATGTTAGTGAAACATATTTTGGATAGTATTGTAGTAAGCTCTTATTTGCAGGGTGATCGTTTTATTGATGTGGGGACGGGGCCGGGTTTACCGGGGTTACCTTTGGCTATTGTTAATCCTGATAAACAATTTATGTTGTTAGATAGCCTTGGCAAGCGTATTAGTTTTATTCGTAATGCAGTACGTGAGCTAAAATTAACAAATGTGGTGCCGATATTGAGCCGTGTAGAGGAATATCAACCAGAAGAAAAATTTGATGGTGTGTTAAGTCGAGCTTTTGCATCACTGAAAGATATGACGGATTGGTGTGCTCATTTACCTAAAGAAAACGGCTATTTTTATGCCCTTAAAGGGATTTATCAAGAAGATGAGGTAAAAGCAATGGATAAAAGATATACTATCCAGCATGTTGTTGAATTGCACGTTCCTGATCTAGTAGGTGAACGACATTTAATCATTTTGCGATAAAGCTCAATACTTTTATAAATTATTTTCTAAAAGTGTGATTTAGTTAACATTTTTTAGGTTGAATCTCGTTTTTTCAAAGGTATAATTGTTCCGTTTTAAGGTTTTAAAAGTGATGTCTAGAGTTTTAACACAAGCCCGAACTAAATATAAAACATCTATTTATATTGAATTTTTTATTGGTCTTGTTTTGGGCTCTATTGTTATGTTATTGCTTGATATTCAAAGTGCGGTTGATTTTTTCTTAGGTTTTTTTTCTGCATTCATACCTTTTTCTATCTTTGTTTATGTTGTGTTTTATCGCAATCAGCATTTATCAAAAAAACTAAGCGCATTTTATCGTGCCGAAGCGTTGAAATTTACTTGTACTATTGTACTTATCATTATTTCGTTTAAATGGCTGGCGGTAGAGCATTTTATAACGTTCTTTGCTGGTTTTTTTATTGCATTAATATTGAATAATTTAGTGCCTTTTTTGTTATATAAGGCGTGATTTTTATTAAAATTCAAAGGGTTAATTATGTCTGGACAAACTACTTCGGAATATATCGGACATCACTTATCGTTTTTAAAAACAGGTGATGGTTTTTGGCATATTCATGTTGATACTTTATTTTTTTCCGTCATATCCGCTGTCATTTTCCTTTTTATTTTTTCTCGAGTAGCAAAAAAAGCAACAAGCGGTGTACCGGGAAAAATGCAATGTCTAGTTGAAATTGTGGTTGAGTGGGTAAACGGAATCGTTAAAGAAAATTTCCATGGTCCGCGCGATGTTGTTGCTCCTTTGGCATTAACCATTTTCTGCTGGGTATTCATTATGAATGCGATTGATTTGATTCCGGTTGATTTTCTTCCTCAACTGGCAGGATTATTCGGTATTCATTATTTAAGAGCGGTACCGACTGCAGATATTAGTGCTACACTTGGAATGTCAATTTGTGTATTCTTTTTGATTTTATTTTATACCGTCAAATCTAAAGGATTTAGTGGTTTAGTAAAAGAATATACTTTACATCCTTTCAATCACTGGGCATTTATTCCTGTCAATTTTATTCTTGAAACGGTAACCTTATTGGCTAAACCTATTTCTCTTGCGTTCCGTTTATTCGGTAATATGTATGCAGGCGAATTAATCTTTATTCTTATTGCTGTCATGTATTCCGCCAATATGGCCATTGCGGCATTAGGTACTCCGTTACATCTTGCTTGGGCCATTTTTCATATATTGGTAATTACGTTACAAGCGTTTATTTTTATGATGTTAACGGTTGTTTATTTAAGCATTGCTTACAATAAATCCGAACATTGATTTTTATTAACCGGCTCTAGGGCTAAATTTAAACTTCTATTGGAGAACATTTATGGAAACTGTAATTACAGCAACAATTATCGGCGCATCAATCCTTCTTGCATTCGCTGCATTAGGAACTGCAATTGGTTTTGCTATTTTAGGTGGAAAATTTTTAGAGTCTTCTGCTCGCCAGCCTGAATTAGCATCAAGCTTACAAACTAAAATGTTTATTGTTGCTGGTCTATTGGATGCGATTGCGATGATTGCAGTTGGTATTTCATTACTTTTCATCTTCGCAAATCCATTTATCGGTTTACTACAGTAATCGCCTTATTTGCTTATCAACGTAAAACAAGCATATTAGGGAGGACGTTGTGAATCTAAATGCAACATTAATCGGTCAACTGATTGCATTCGCACTTTTTGTGTGGTTTTGTATGAAATTTGTTTGGCCGCCGATTATTAAAGCCATCGAAACACGTCAAAGCCAAATTGCGAATGCGCTTGCTTCTGCCGAAGCGGCAAAAAAAGAGCAAGCTGATACAAAAATGCTTGTAGAACAAGAAATTTCTAAAGCGAAAGTTCAAGCTCAAGAAATTTTGGATGCTGCTAATAAACGTCGCAATGAAGTATTAGATGAAGTAAAAGCCGAAGCGGAAGAACTGAAAGCAAAAATTATTGAACAAGGTCATGCTGAAGTTGAAGCGGAACGCAAACGTGTTCAAGAAGAGTTACGCCTTAAAGTGGCTTCATTGGCTGTTGCCGGTGCTGAGAAAATTGTGGGTCGTTCTATTGATGAGGCGGCGAACAATGACATTATTGATAAATTAGTTGCAGAGTTATAGAGGCTTCAGCTTATGTCGGAATTAACTACGATAGCTCGCCCTTATGCCAAAGCAGCGTTTGATTTCGCTATTGAAAAAAGCGCGGTCGAAAAATGGGCTGAAATGTTAAGTTTTGTCTCGTCAGTTATTGAGAATGAAACGGTAAAAACACTACTAAATAGTGTTGCTTCAGCACAAAAATTAGCTGATACGGTTATTTCTATTTGTGGTGAACAATTGGATCAATATGGGCAAAATTTTATTCGGTTAATGGCTGAAAATAAGCGTTTGAGTGCTATTCCTGCAGTATTTAATGAATTTAAACATTATGTAGAAGATCACCAAGCCATTGCAGAAGTCGATGTAGTTTCTGCTCAACCATTGAATGTAACACAAGTTGAAAAAATAACAGCGGCAATGGAAAAAAGATTAGCTCGCAAAGTAAAATTAAATTGCAATGTAGATAGCTCACTGATTGCCGGTGTGGTAATTCGTACTGAGGATTTTGTCATTGACGGAAGTAGTCGCGGACAGCTAACCCGTTTGGCAAATGAGTTGCAAGTGTAAGAGGAATAAAAGATGCAACTAAATTCTACTGAAATTAGTGAATTGATTAAAAAACGTATTGCTCAATTTGATGTGGTCAGCGAAGCTCGTAATACAGGAACAATTGTCTCTGTTAGCGACGGTATTCTTCGTATTCACGGATTAAGTGATGTAATGCAAGCGGAAATGATTGCATTACCGGGTAATCGTTATGCAATGGCACTTAACTTAGAAAGAGATTCGGTTGGTGCGGTTGTGATGGGACCTTATGCCGATTTGGCTGAAGGAATGGAAGTTCAATGTACCGGAAGAATTCTTGAAGTACCTGTTGGACGTGGATTATTAGGACGTGTAGTAAATACATTAGGTCAACCGATTGACGGAAAGGGAGAAATTGAAAATGACGGTTTTTCTCCTGTTGAAGTTATCGCTCCTGGGGTAATTGATCGTAAATCCGTTGATCAACCGGTACAAACTGGTTATAAAGCGGTTGACTCAATGGTGCCTATCGGTCGAGGACAACGTGAGTTAATTATCGGAGATCGTCAAACCGGTAAAACTGCATTAGCGATTGATGCTATCATTAACCAACGTGATTCAGGTATTAAATGTATTTATGTTGCAATAGGTCAAAAAGCTTCTACTATTGCAAACGTTGTGCGTAAATTGGAAGAACACGGTGCGTTGGCAAATACAATTATTGTTGCTGCCTCTGCTTCGGAATCTGCGGCATTGCAATATCTTGCACCTTATGCAGGTTGTGCAATGGGAGAATACTTCCGTGATCGCGGCGAAGATGCGTTAATTGTGTATGACGATTTATCAAAGCAAGCCGTTGCTTATCGCCAAATTTCATTATTATTACGTCGTCCACCAGGTCGTGAGGCTTATCCGGGAGATGTATTCTATTTACACTCACGCTTACTTGAGCGAGCAGCTAGAGTAAATGAAGAATATGTTGAAAAATTCACTGAAGGTAAAGTAACCGGAAAAACAGGTTCTTTAACTGCTCTGCCTATTATTGAAACTCAAGCAGGGGATGTTTCCGCCTTCGTTCCAACTAACGTTATTTCAATTACTGATGGTCAAATTTTCTTAGAATCTAATTTATTTAACTCAGGTATTCGCCCTGCGGTAAACCCAGGTATTTCGGTTTCTCGTGTAGGTGGTGCTGCACAAACTAAAGTGGTTAAAAAATTAGCCGGGGGGATTCGTACCGCACTTGCACAATATCGTGAATTAGCTGCGTTTGCTCAATTTGCTTCTGATCTTGATGATGCTACCCGTAAGCAACTTACCCACGGGGAAAAAGTGACAGAATTATTGAAACAGAAACAATATGCACCGTTAAGTGTTGCGGAACAAGCTATTTTACTTTTTGCTGTTGAATTTGGTTATCTTGAATATGTGGAATTGCAAAAAATTGCAAGTTTTGAGACCGCACTTTTAGATTATGCCCACCGTAACCATAACGAATTTATGGCTGATTTAACTAAAACGGGTAATTATAATGATGAAATTAAAGACACATTAAAATCCATTTTAGATAATTTTAAAGCCAATAGTGCATGGTAATTAGGTCAATGGAGAAATAAGATGGCAGGTGCAAAAGAGATAAAAACCAAAATTGCCAGTGTACAGAGTACACAAAAAATTACTAAGGCAATGGAAATGGTTGCTACCTCGAAAATGCGTAAAACGCAAGATCGTATGGCAGCTTCTCGTCCGTATTCTGAGACAATACGTAATGTTATCAGCCACGTATCTAAAGCAAATATTGATTACAAACATCCATTTTTAGTTGAACGTGAAATAAAAAAAGTGGGTGTATTGGTTATTTCTACTGACCGCGGAATGTGTGGTGGTCTAAATATTAATTTATTTAAAAATGTGATTGCTGAAATAAAGCAATGGAAAAATTCGGGTGTTCAAGTTGAGCTAGGATTAATAGGCTCTAAAGGTATCGCATTTTTCCGTTCTTTGGGTTTAAGCATCAAAAGCCAGCATTCCGGATTGGGAGATAATCCGACAATGGAAGAACTAATCGGTGTGACATCAACAATGTTTGAAGCATATAAAAGCGGAAAAATTGATGCTATTTATATTGCCTATAATAAATTTGTCAATACGATGTCGCAAACACCTATATTTCAACAGCTTGTACCATTGCCGGAATTGGAAACCGATCATTTGGAAGAAAGAACAAATACTTGGGATTATATTTATGAACCAAATCCAAAAGTGTTGTTGGATTGTTTACTGACACGTTATTTAGAATCTCAAGTATATCAATCCGTAGTAGATAATCTTGCTTCAGAACAAGCAGCGCGTATGGTTGCAATGAAAGCGGCAACCGATAATGCTGGTAATTTAATTAATGACTTGCAGTTAGTGTATAACAAAGCTCGTCAGGCAAGTATTACTAATGAATTAAATGAAATCGTTGCGGGTGCCGCAGCAATTTAACAAAAATTAGAGGAACGGTAATGGCAGCAGGAAAAATTGTACAAATCATCGGTGCGGTGATTGACGTTGAATTCCCACAAAATGCAGTACCCAAAGTTTATGATGCATTAAAAGTTGAATCAGGTTTAACCCTTGAGGTTCAGCAACAACTCGGCGGTGGTGTTGTTCGTTGTATTGCACTTGGTACGTCGGACGGTTTAAAACGTGGATTAGCTGTAGAAAATACAGGTAACCCTATTCAAGTACCGGTAGGAACAAAAACCTTAGGACGTATTATGAACGTTTTAGGTGAACCTATTGATGAACGCGGTGAAATAGGTGCCGAAGAAGCTTGGTCTATCCATCGTGAGGCACCAAGTTATGAGGAACAATCCAACAGTACGGAATTATTGGAAACCGGTATCAAAGTTATCGACTTAATTTGCCCGTTTGCGAAAGGGGGGAAAGTTGGTTTATTTGGTGGTGCGGGTGTAGGTAAAACTGTTAATATGATGGAATTAATCCGTAATATTGCGATTGAGCACTCCGGTTATTCTGTTTTTGCCGGTGTGGGTGAGCGTACCCGTGAAGGGAATGACTTCTACCACGAAATGACAGAATCTAACGTATTGGATAAAGTATCGTTGGTTTACGGTCAAATGAATGAACCACCGGGTAACCGTTTACGTGTTGCTTTAACCGGTTTGACAATGGCGGAAAAATTCCGTGATGAAGGTCGTGATGTATTATTCTTTGTCGATAATATTTATCGTTATACACTCGCAGGTACTGAAGTTTCGGCTCTTTTAGGTCGTATGCCGTCAGCTGTAGGTTACCAACCGACCCTTGCAGAAGAAATGGGTGTATTACAAGAACGTATTACTTCAACTAAAACAGGATCGATTACTTCCGTCCAAGCAGTTTATGTTCCTGCCGATGACTTAACCGACCCTTCTCCTGCGACAACCTTTGCTCACTTGGATTCTACGGTAGTATTAAGTCGTCAAATTGCATCTTTAGGGATTTATCCTGCGGTAGATCCGTTGGATTCTACATCACGTCAGCTTGATCCGTTAGTAGTAGGGCAAGAACATTATGATGTTGCACGTGGTGTACAAGGTATCTTACAGCGTTATAAAGAATTAAAAGATATTATTGCTATCCTTGGTATGGACGAACTTTCCGAAGATGACAAATTGGTTGTGGCTAGAGCACGTAAAATTGAGAGATTCTTATCGCAACCGTTCTTCGTTGCCGAAGTATTTACCGGTTCTCCGGGTAAATATGTATCATTAAAAGATACGATTCGTGGTTTCAAAGGTATTTTAAACGGTGAATACGACCATATTCCTGAACAAGCGTTCTATATGGTGGGTTCAATCGAAGAAGTGCTAGAAAAAGCCAAAAATATGTAATCGCTTCAAGTAATTGAAGGAGAACAAAATGGCAACATTTGATTTAATTATAGTCAGTGCGGAACATAAAATTTTTGAAGGTAAAGTAAAACAAATTCTGGCTACGGGGACAGAAGGGGAGTTGGGTATTTTACCGAATCATATCCCTTTGTTAACGGCGATAAAACCGGGAATTGTCAAATTGATCTTAGAAAATAATCAAGAAGAAGTTATTTATGTTTCCGGTGGATTTTTAGAAGTTCAACCGAGCGTGGTAACTGTTCTGGCTGATGTCGCGATTCGTGGAACAGAATTAGATTCCGAGCGAATTTTAGAAGCTAAACGTAAAGCGGAAGAAAACATTGTGGCACATAATTCTGATGTAGATCACGAGGTTTTGGTTGCTAAACTTTCTAAAGAGTTAGCAAAACTTCGAGCTTATGAGCTAACAGAAAAACTTGTGAAATCAAAAAGATAATAAAAAAGTGCGGTTGATTTTAACCGCACTTTTTGTTTATGGATTATCATTTATTAAAAACGATTAAATTTCGTCTATTTTTATGGTATTTTACCGACCGTTTCACAGTTAATTTTGATGAATTATGGAAAAAATCATTATTGATGAAAATCAGTTTCAGCGCACTATTTCTCGTATTTCCCACGAAATTATTGAAAAACACCCAAGTTTAGATAATATCGTGATCGTTGGTATTAAACGTCGTGGTGCGGAAATTGCCGCTCTAATCAAACGTAAAATTGCAGATTTAATTAAGATAGAACTTCCTTCAATGGAATTGGATATTACTTTCTATCGTGATGATTTACAGCATGTTGAATCTGAAAATTTAATGCCGGTATATAGTGGAGCATCACAGTATCTGAATGTAAAAGATAAAGAAGTCATTTTAATTGATGATGTATTATTTACAGGCCGTACGATTCGCGCTGCGATGGATGCATTGACTGACTTTGGTCGTGCGGCAAAGATAGAATTGGTTATTTTTGTTGATCGAGGGCATCGAGAACTACCTATTCGGGCTGATTATGTAGGTAAAAATGTACCGACTAATCGGGAAGAAAAAGTACAGGTTCGAACTGAAAAATATGATGGTTGTTACGAAGTAGCATTATTATCAAAATAATACCAATCTATTGTGAACCTTGTTTAAAATTGATACTCTAACCAGCGTTATTGGCTTGTTTTAAAGAAAATAAATATGAAAAAATCAGTATTAAAATCTCTTTTTATTGTCATGTTAGGTGCATTTTCATTTTCCTCTGTTTATGCAGAAGAGCGGGTTGTTGCAACAGTAGATGGTGTTCCTATTCTAGAAAGTCAGGTGCGTGCAACAATGGGGAAAAAAGGTAATTACCAAGCGGCATTAGATAAAGTCATAGATGATATTTTGGTTCAAAAAGCTATTCAAGAATCCAGTGTAAAAGTAAACCCTCGTGAAATTGATCGCATTGTAGATGATATTGCTGAACGAAATGGTTTAACTTATGGTCAATTTTTAGATGCACTGGATTACCAAGGTATTTCTCTTAAAGCCTTTCGTCAGCAAATTGTGAATCAAATGATGATGTCTGGCGTGCGTGATCATGCAATTAGTAACAGTGTTCAGGTAACCCGTGAAGAAGTGAATGAATTGGGTAAAAAAATGTTAAAAGATGCAAGAGCTAGTGGTACTGAGCACAAAGTAACAGGTAAAGAATATGAAGTTCGCCATATTCTTTTAAAACTTAATCCAATGTTGAATGATGCACAGGCAAAAGCGGAACTTCAAAAAATTCGTGGGGATATTATTTCCGGCAAAACAACTTTTGCCGATGCAGCATTAAAATATTCTAAAGATTATTTGTCCGGAGCTAATGGTGGAAGTTTAGGTTATGCGTTCCCTGAAACCTATGTAGGGCCTTTTGCTAAAGCTGTACAAACAACTAAACAAGGTAGCATTTCTGCACCTTTTAAATCCGAATTTGGTTGGCATATTTTAGAAGTTACCGGTACACGTGATGGTGATAAAACCGAAGAGGCATATCGTCAAAAAGCTTACGAACAAATTGTAAACAACCAGCTAAAAGATGCGACGAAAGATTGGGTAAAAGCCCTGCGTAAAACTGCCGATATTCAATATTTTAATCAATAAATTTGCATTTTATATGAGAGGGGCGTTTTGCCCCTTTTATTGTTTTTACTCCATTGTTTTGATTCTATGAAAAAATTTTTTACTAGCTTATTTATTCTTCTTTTGATTATTATTGTCGGTGGTTTTTGGAGTTATCAGAAATTAAACGATTTTCAACAACAAGCAGTAAATGTGCGAGCTGATCAACTTTTAATTGTTGAACGTGGTACAACCGGGAAAAAATTAGCTACGCTTTTTGAGCAGGAAAAATTAGTAGAGAATGCGGTTTTTCTTCCTTACTTATTGAAATTAAAGCCCGAACTAAACAAAATCAAAGCCGGAACTTATTCTTTAAGTGGTATCAAAACCATACAAGATTTGTTAATTCTGCTGAATTCTGGAAAAGAGGCTCAATTTAGCGTGCAATTCATCGAAGGAAAAACGTTTAAAGAATGGCGAAAAAACCTCGAAAAAGCACCGCACTTAAAGCAAACTTTAAAGGATAAAAGCAACCAAGAAATTTTTGATTTACTTAAAATTTCGAATTTTGTAAAAAACATTCACGAATATAAAAATCTTGATGGTTGGTTATATCCCGATACCTACAGTTACACGCCAAACTCAACGGATTTTGAATTGCTTCAACGTTCGGCAGAACGTTTAAAAAAAGCCTTAGATAAAGCTTGGAATGAACGTGATGAAAATCTTCCGTTAGCAAATCCTCACGAGATGTTAGTATTAGCTTCTATCGTAGAAAAAGAGACTGGTATTGCGGAAGAACGTGCTAAAGTAGCTTCCGTATTTATTAATCGACTCAATGCAAAAATGAAATTACAAACGGATCCCACCGTAATTTACGGTATGGGTGAAAATTATCAGGGAAATATCCGTAAAAAGGATTTAGAAACCCCCACAGTATATAATACTTATATGATTGACGGATTACCTCCTACCCCAATTGCAATGGTGAGCGAAAGTGCTTTGCAAGCAGTCGCACACCCTGAAAAAACCGATTTTTACTATTTCGTCGCAGATGGAAGCGGTGGTCATAAATTCAGTCGTAATTTAAATGAGCATAATAAAGCGGTTCAACAATATTTACGTTGGTATCGTAGCCAGAAAAATGGAAAATAATATGAGTGGAAAATTTATCGTTATTGAAGGCTTGGAAGGTGCAGGAAAAAGCACTGCACATCAGTCAGTAGTAAAGATATTGAATGAATTAGGCATTCATAATGTCGTATTTACCCGTGAACCGGGTGGTACGCCTCTGGCTGAAAAATTACGCCAACTTATCAAACATGAAACGGAAGAACCGGTTACAGACAAAGCCGAATTACTCATGCTTTATGCTGCTCGGGTTCAATTAGTGGAAAATGTGATTAAACCGGCACTTACTGAAGGAAAATGGGTAGTGGGGGATCGCCATGATATGTCGTCACAGGCTTATCAGGGTGGTGGTCGTCAGTTAGATCCTCATTTTATGAAAATCTTAAAAGATACGGTGTTAGGTAATTTTGAACCGGATCTTACTATTTATCTAGATATTGATCCCGCATTGGGTTTGGCACGAGCCCGTGGACGTGGAGAATTGGATCGCATTGAACAAATGAATCTTGATTTTTTCCATCGCACCCGTACCCGCTATTTGGAATTGGTGAAAGATAACCCGAAAGCAGTTATCATCAATGCGGCGCAAGATATTGAGCAAGTACAGGCCGATATTACAAATGCGGTAAAAAATTGGTGGAAACATAGCAAAAAATGACCGCACTTTATCCTTGGCTTACGCCTACCTATATGAAAATAGCCCAAACTTTTTCCGAAGGTTTAGGGCATCATGCAATACTTATTAAAGCAGAGCTAGGATTGGGTGTAGAACATCTCTTTGATGCGCTTTCCCGTCGCATTATGTGTATTGATCCGAAAGATAATGAACCTTGCGGGCAATGCCATGCCTGTCATTTAATGCAAGCGAACAGCCATCCGGATTATCACCAACTGTATTCTGTCGATGGAAAGGATATCGGTGTTGATCAAGTGCGTGAAATTAACGAAATTGTCGCCCAGCATGCCCAACAGAATGGCAATAAAATCGTCTATGTGCAAGGGGCTGAACTCTTAACGGAAGCTGCCGCTAATGCTTTGCTTAAAACATTGGAAGAACCCCGTCCGAATACCTATTTTTTGTTATTGGTAGATAGTTCTGCAAGTTTGTTAGCAACAATTTACAGTCGTTGCCAAGTATGGAATCTACCCACACCGAATGAACAAATAGCGAAGGATTGGCTACAAAATCAAATAGTAGCAGAAACACATGAAATATTGACCGCACTTGCCATGGATTTAGGCCGTCCTCTGCTTGCATTGGAAACCTTACAGCAGGGTTTAATTGAACAACGAAAAAATTTTCTTCGTCAGTTCTGGCTTTTTTACCGCCGTCGTTCCCCTTTGGAGATTCTTCCATTATTTGATAAGGAACGCTATATTCAACAATTAGATTGGATTTTAGCTTTTCTTTCCGACTGCTTAAAACATAAACTTGAAATAGGCGGTCATCGTCAGGCGATGGATTTAGCCAAAGGAATTGAACAATTTAGTGATGAACAACCTGTTTTAAGTTTATTGCAATCAATCCGAATTATGCAAAAAGTGCGGTCAGATTTACTTTCGATTAACGGCGTGAACGTAGAATTAATGTTGTTAGACGGATTGACTAAACTTATCACGAATGTTTTTGAAACGTGATAGAGGGTGTATTTCCCACTGAAAATAAAAAATAAAGGAAAAATAATTTATGTTTATCGTTGATTCCCACTGCCATTTAGATGCACTGGATTATGAGAACCTACACAAAAACATTGCCGATGTAGTGGAAAAAGCACAAAAATGTGATGTGAAACATATGCTTGCCATCGGGGTAACGTTAGGTCGATTTGAAAAGGCTTATGACTTATTAAAGCCGTTTGAAAATATTTCACTGGCATGTGGCGTGCATCCGTTAGATTTTGAAGAAGAACCCTACGATGCCGAACGTTTATTTCGTTTGGCACAAGATAAAAAAGTCATTGCCATTGGTGAAATCGGACTGGATTATTATTACAGCGCAGATAACAAAATGGCACAGCAAGGTATTTTTGCCAGCCAAATTGATATCGCAAACCAACTTAATAAGCCGGTGATTATTCATACCCGTTCAGCCGGTGATGACACAATTTCTATGCTACGTAAACATCATGCAGAAAAGTGCGGTGGTGTCATTCATTGTTTTACCGAAACCTTGGATTTTGCGAAAAAAGCATTAGATTTGGGTTTTTATATTTCTTGTTCCGGTATTGTTACTTTTAAAAATGCGGAAGCTATCCGTGAAGCAATTCGTTATGTACCGACGGATCGTTTGTTGGTGGAAACGGATTCGCCTTATCTTGCGCCCGTGCCATATCGTGGCAAAGAAAATCAGCCTGCTTATACTCGCGAAGTATGTGAGTATGTGGCTGCATTAAAAGGGTTATTTTTAGAAGAATTTGCTCAAATTACCACACAAAATTTCGAGCGTTTGTTTAAAATTAATGTACAATAAATACTCAATATGAAAGAGAGAAAAGATTATGCGTAAATTTTTCAAATATTTTTTATTTTTAGTGGTATTTGCGTTCCACGGTTTTATGTTTTCCGTGGTGAATTATGTATTTCCTCATTACGATGTAACCCGGGTGACAGGGGTAGAAGTAAAGCGTGTTGACAAAGACGGACCGATTACCAAATCCAATCCGGCAGATGGCCCAACGCGTGACGTGTATTATATTAATACACAGAATGATGACGGTAAAATAATGGTTTACCGCAACGAAGATACCCGTTGGGGATTCCCTTTTTATTTTAAATTCGGTTCAGCCAATTTACAGGCTGAAGCACAAGCAATGGGGAATGAAAATAAACTGGTTCAAATCAAATATTACGGTTGGCGTTTAACCATGTTTGATGAATTTCGTAATGCGGTTTCCGTGAAAGAAATCAGTGGAGATGTTACACCAAGCCATCCTATTTTATCTTGGGTGTTTTATGCTTTCTTATTGGTGACATTATTCCTTTCTATTCAATTTATCCGTGGCTGGTTTGACAGCGAAAATTAAATTTTCACTTCTTTTAAAGTTAAAGTGCGGTGGTTTTGCACCGCACTTTTTATCAAAATGATCAAATCGATTTACTAAGTTAGCGAGAAAATTATGAGTTTATTTACAGCGATTTTAGTCATAATCGTGTTAATTATTATCAGTGCCTTTGTTTCATCCGCGGAAATTTCCCTTGCTGGGTCTCGCCGCATTAAATTGCAAAATATGGCAAATGAAGGCAATCTTAAAGCCGAACAGGTCTTGAAACTGCAAGAACAGCCGGGGCGTTTTATTACCGTAGTGCAAATTGGCTTAAATATGGTTGCGGTATTAGGCGGGATGATTGGTGAGGCGAACCTTAGTATTCATCTACAACATTTTTTAAGCAGACATATTCAGGATACTTGGGTTGAACCCGTTTCATCTTGGATAGCCTTTTTACTTGTCACCTGCTCTTTCATTCTGTTGGCGGATTTAATGCCAAAACGCCTTGCCTTGATTAACCCGGAAGCGGTTGCATTGCGTACGGTTAGTGTTATGCAGGTGTTTATTTTCTTATTAAAACCTATCGTATGGGTGTTTGATGGGATGTCAAATTTACTTTTCAAACTTTTTGGCATTTCGACATTACGTGATGACAATATGACACCGGAAGATATAGTGGCGGTCGTTGAGGCGGGCGCGGAAGCCGGCGTACTAAAAACCCAGCAGCATTATCTGATTGAAAATATTTTTGATATGCAGGAACGCACGGTCACTTCCACTATGACGACACGTGAAAATATTGTGTATTTAGACCGCACTTTTAGCCGTCAAGAAGTGGTAGATACCCTTTCCCGCGATTCTCATTCTAAAATTGTTATTTGTGACAACAGCTTAGACAGAATTTTAGGCTATGTGGAATCCCATACTTTATTGACCATGTATTTGCAGAATGCAAACGTGTCATTGACCGATCCTAAATTATTACGCAAAGCCCTATTTATACCGAATACCCTTTCGCTTTACGAAGTATTGGAATTATTCAAATCAACCGGTGAAGATTTTGCCGTTATCGTTAATGAATATGCATTGGTGGTGGGCATTGTAACGCTAAATGATGTGATGAGCATTGTAATGGGAGAATTGGTCTCCAATGAGGAAGAGCAAATAGTGAGTCGTGATGAAAATTCTTGGCTGATTGATGGTGCAACACCGCTTGAAGATGTGATGCGGGTATTGGATATAGAATCTTTCCCTGCTGAAGAAAATTATGAAACAATCAGTGGTTTTATGATGTATATGTTACGCAAAATCCCGAAAAAAACTGATTTTGTCATTTATGACAAATATAAGTTTGAAGTGATTGATACGGAAAATTTTAAAATTGACCAAATTTTAGTATCACTGGTGAAAGAAAGCGAGTAGCCCTGCTTTCTTGCTTAATCCCCCGCAGTCAGTATAATGGCGGCGATTTATTTTTAAGTTGAAATAGGAATAATCATTATGTTAAAAAAAATCTCTATCTTATTGTTTTCCATTAGTTTAGCAGCTTGTTCCTCAATGTCGTCCTATATTCCTTTTATGGATAGTGACAAGAAAGTGATTAATTTAGATAAAGACAAGATTGATCAAAAATCTTATGCTGCGGCTTATGAAGCAACAGTGGAGACATATAAAGGCCGTGTAAATGAAAATTTCTATGTAGATAATTTTGCCAGTGGCGCTAATGACTGGTATTTAGGACGTATTTTAGTGCCGATTAAACAAATTCAAGACAAACTTTACAGTGGCGGGCATGATTCCGATATTTACGCTTATTATAGCGGTGTGTTGCACGCCGAGGCTTTACAAAATAATTTCAATCGCTTAAGCCAAACTTGCTGGAATAAATTGGATACACCAAGTATTACTCAGGGAATTTATGATGCAATGCGTGATTTGAAGAAAGGTAAAACGCGTGGCGAAAATGATGAATACATCGCAAAGGGCAGCGATGAACTGTTAAAAATTTGTACATCTAAATAATAAATAAACTGTTGCTAGGGTAACGCTAGCAACAGTTTTTCTTTTTCTAAATCTTAGACTAAGGAGTAAGAATGTTAGAACTTTCGGAAAGCAACATTCATTTAAATGCCATTGCAGAAACCAAGCAACAAGCCATTGAAATGGTGGCGAACGCACTGGAAAATGCTGGCAATGTGGAACAGGGCTATTTACAAGGAATGTTAGCGCGTGAGCAGCAAACTTCCACTTTTTTAGGAAACGGTATTGCGATTCCTCACGGCACATTGGAAACACGCGATATGGTGAAAAAAACCGGCGTGCAAGTTTTTCAATTTCCTCAAGGGATAGAATGGGGGGAAGGCAATATTGCCTATGTAGTGATTGGTATTGCCGCACGTTCTGATGAACATTTGGCGTTATTACGTCAATTAACCCACGTGCTTGGCGATGAAGAGGTTGCAGCAAAATTAGCCACACTAACGGATATCGCGCAATTCCGTGCCGTTTTAATGGGCGAAACAAGCGAGAATTTTACCATTCCTGAAGAAAATATTCGCTTAGATATTGAGACGCAAAGTTTACTCACTTTGGTGGCAATGAATGCCGGTCAATTACAAGCGCAAAGTGCGGTAGAAAATAGCTTTGTTTCTGAAGTGATTGGCAATGCCGCTTTACCTTTAGGCAAAGGCTTATGGGTCACCGATGCGGTTTCCGGCAATGTGAAAAATGCCTTAGCATTTAGCCGGGCAAAAACGATTTTTAACCATAATGGAAAACCGGTGAAAGGCGTTATTACCATTTCTGCCGTTAATGATGCAATTAATCCGGTATTAACCCGTTTGTTAGAGGAAAATGTACAAACCGCTTTATTAGAGGGAAATTCTTCCGGTATTTTGACCGCACTTTTAGGCGGAAATGCAGCGCTTTCTACTTCAACGCAAGCACAAAATACAGAGGTTGCTAATGCGGTGGTAGGAGTATTTACTATTCGCAATGAACATGGTTTACATGCTCGTCCAAGTGCCGTATTAGTTAATGAAGTGAAAAAATTTGCGGCAAAAATCACCGTACAAAATATTACTCGCGGTAGCGAACCGGTGAGCGCAAAAAGTCTAATGAAAATTGTCGCTCTTGGTGTGACACAAGGTCATCGCTTGCGTTTTGTGGCGGAAGGGGACGATGCCAAACAGGCGATCGAATCGCTTGGTAAAGTGATTGCCGAAGGATTAGGTGAAAATGTTTCAGCAGTACCGCCGACAGAACCGGATGTTATTGAGATTGTCGGCGAACAAACCGCTACACCGACTGTAGCAGAAGATAAAGATTTACCTTCCGATGCCATTGAAGCAGTATTTGTTATCCATAATGAACATGGTTTACATGCCCGCCCAAGCGCCGTATTAGTCAATGAAGTGAAAAAATACAACGCCTCTGTTGCCGTGCAGAATCTGGATCGCAATTCCCAACTGGTTAGCGCAAAAAGTTTAATGAAAATTGTAGCATTGGGCGTAGTGAAAGGTTCCCGTTTACGCTTTGTGGCAACCGGCGAACAGGCAAAAGAAGCCATCGAGGGCATTCGCCTTGCCATTGAATCCGGTCTTGGTGAAGGAAAAGGGGAATAACGATGGCAAAAGTTGCAACCATTACCTTAAATACCGCCTATGATTTAGTCGGTCGTTTGCCACGCATTGAATTGGGTGAAGTCAATACCGTGGAAACACTAGGGCTTTTTCCTGCCGGTAAAGGCATTAATGTGGCAAATGTATTGAATGATTTAGGGGTAGACGTTGCCGTTGGCGGATTTTTAGGGGAAGACAACGTCGGTGATTTTGAACAAATGTTCAAAAAGAAAAACTTGGAAGATAAATTTCACCGTGTTACCGGTAAAACCCGTATTAATGTAAAAATTACGGAAACCGAAGCCGATGTCACGGATTTAAATTTTCTTGGTTATGAAATCAACCCGCAATCTTGGCAGCAATTTGCCGCAGATACGTTGGCTTATTGCCTTGATTATGACATCGTGGCGGTATGCGGTAGTTTGCCGAGAGGGGTTACGCCGGAATTATTTGCTGATTGGTTAAACCAACTCCATCAATCCGGTGTAAAAGTGGTATTGGATAGTAGCAATGCGGCATTGACTGCCGGCTTAAAAGCCCATCCTTGGTTGGTAAAACCGAATCATCGTGAATTAGAGGCTTGGATTGGTCATTCGCTTAATACTGAGGAAGAAATTATTCATGCCGCGCAGCAATTAAGCAATCAAGGTATTGAAAATGTCATCATTTCTATGGGTGCGGAAGGCTCATTATGGATCAATCATGAAAGCATTATAAAAGCCCAACCGCCAAAATGTGAAAATGTGGTAAGCACCGTAGGCGCAGGGGATTCAATGGTCGCTGGCTTAATTTACGGCTTTGCGCAAGGATTCTCTAAGGCAGAAACCCTGGCATTTGCCAGTGCGGTTTCTGCCTTTGCGGTCTCACAAAGTAATGTGGGCGTAAGTGATCCTGCCTTACTGGAGCCGATTTTAAACCAAGTAAAAATTACTGTGATTGAAGGATAATAGAATGAAGTTATTTTTAACCCAATCAGATAATGTAGGTAGCGCAAAAGCCTATTTGTTGCGTGAGGTATTTCGTGCAGCGGCACAGAAAGCTGATATATCGTTAACAGAAAACCTTGCAGAGGCAGATATTGTTCTCGTTGTGGGGTCAAAATTGCCAAATAATTCTGTCCTGGTAGGCAAAAAAGTCTTACTTGTGTGCGAAGAAAGTGCAATGAATGCACCGGAAACAACCCTTACAAATGCACAAACTCAAGCTGTGGATTATGTTGCACCGGAAAGTGCGGTTAATTTTAGCGGTGTTTCTAAGGTAAAAAATATTGTTGCCGTTACCGCCTGCCCAACCGGCGTTGCGCATACTTTTATGTCCGCAGAGGCTATAGAAGCTTATGCGAAAAAACAAGGTTGGAATGTAAAAGTGGAAACCCGCGGTCAGGTGGGTGCTGGTAATGAAATTACAGCGGAAGAAGTAGCGACTGCCGATCTTGTTTTTGTGGCAGCGGATATTGATGTGCCATTGGACAAATTTAAAGGCAAACCTATGTATCGTACTTCCACCGGTTTAGCGTTGAAGAAAACGGCACAAGAGTTTGATAAAGCCTTTAAAGAAGCCAAAATATTTGAGGGCGATAGCTCCAAAGCGACAAATACCGAAGAAAAGGGCGAGAAAAAAGGAATTTACAAACATTTGATGACAGGGGTATCCCATATGTTGCCTTTCGTTGTTGCTGGTGGATTATTAATTGCTATTGCTTTTGCATTAGGTGGTATTTATGCGGGAGATAAGGAAAATTTAGGAACATTAGCTTTTGATATTAAATATATTGGTGATACAGCATTTGGATTGATGATTGCTGCTTTTGCTGGTTATGTTGCTTATTCTATCGCGGATAGACCGGGTTTAGTTGTTGGTTTTGTAAGTGGTATGCTTGCATACAAAGGTGAATTGGGTCTTGTTGATGGTAATCTCACTAATTTAGGCGGCACAGGTATTTTAGGCGGTATTTTAGCAGGTTTCTTATCAGGGTATATTGTTAAACTTTTAAATACTACTATTAAGTTACCAGCAAGTTTTTTATCATTAAAGCCAATTTTAATTTTACCTTTACTGGGAACTGGAATAGTTAGTTTATTAATGCTTTATATTTTTATCCCGCCAATTAAAGTTATTATGGATAACTTAGTTGAATGGTTAAATTCTATGGGACAAGCTAATGCTTTAATTCTTGGTGCTGTTGTTGGGGCAATGATGTGCGTTGATATGGGCGGACCAATTAATAAGGCCGCTTATACTTTCGGTACGGGGCTTATTGCATCACAAGTTTATACTCCGATGGCAGCTATTATGGCAGCAGGTATGGTGCCACCAATCGGTATGGCGATTGCCACTTGGATTGCTCGCAATAAATTTACCGCGAACCAACGGGATGCCGGAAAAGCCTCTTTTGTATTAGGATTATGTTTTATTTCAGAAGGCGCATTGCCGTTTGTGGCGGCGGATCCGATTCGTGTGATTATCAGTTCTGTTGTCGGTGGGGCAACGGCCGGTGCGATTTCAATGGCTTCAGACATTACATTACAAGCGCCACATGGCGGTTTATTTGTGATCCCGTTTGTTTCCGAACCAGTTCGTTATTTAGCGGCAATTGCAGCCGGAGCTTTAATTACCGGCGTGATTTATGCAGTAATTAAACCAAGAGCGACAATGGAATAATCAAGCTAAAGTGCGGTTAGTTTTTCAGCTATTTTTAAAACGTTGGAAAATTTAACCGCTCTTTTATAAATAGGGGGCTGTATGGAAAAATATAATAAACTTCGCATTGAGTGGGATTGTCGTCGGGGAATGCTGGAACTTGATAAAATCATTATGCCGTTCTACAAACATCATTTTGATCAACTCTCGGATGAGCAAAAAGATATTTTTATTCGATTACTTGCTTCTACCGATTTACAGCTTTTCTCTTGGTTTTTTAACCGTGGCAAATCTGAGGATATTGAACTACAAAATATGGTGGAATATATTCAAACCATACAAAAATGCCCTCCACCTAAATTTATTTTTTAACCTTTGAACTTTTTAAACTCGCTTATGTCAGATAAAGCAAGTGAGAGCTTGATGTCTTGAGTATTAAGGCGTGTTAGGCATAGCATTAGGAGAAATATGGCTGAACAGCTAACAGATCAAGCTTTGGTAGAAAGGGTACAACAAGGCGATAAAAAAGCCTTTAATTTATTAGTTTCGCGTTATCAAAATAAAGTAGCCGGATTACTTACCCGCTACGTTTCGCGTAATGATATTCCTGATGTTGTGCAGGAATCCTTTATAAAAGCCTATCGTTCCATTGAATCTTTCCGGGGAGATAGTGCGTTCTACACTTGGCTATACAGGATTGCCGTTAATACGGCAAAAAATTATCTAACGGCACAGGGGCGTCGCCCTCCAAGCGAAGATATTTTAGCGGATGATGCCGAAAATTATGATGTGGGAACCCATCTTCGTGATGTGGATACTCCGGAAAATGAAATGTTATCCGACGAACTGGAAAAAATCGTATTTGATACGATTAATGGTATGCCGGAAGATTTAAAGAGTGCGATTACCCTTCGTGAATTAGAAGGATTAAGCTATGAAGATATCGCAGAAATTATGAACTGTCCCGTAGGCACTGTGCGTTCTCGAATTTTCCGCGCGCGTGAAATTATCGAAAACAAAATACAACCGCTTATGCAACGTTAATGAAGTCGGAGTTTAAAATGCAAAAAGAGTTACTTTCAGCCTATATGGATGGCGAGCAAGTGGATGCAGCATTCACAGAGGAATTGTGTAAAAATGAGTCTTTACGCCAGTCTTGGGCAACTTATCATGTGGCTCGTGCAGTAATGCGGAAAGAAAGTGCGGTTATTTTAGGGGCTGATTTTACCGCAAAAATGGCTGATTTAATTGAAAGTGAAGAAATTGAGAGAGTTGAAATCACGCAATCTCAACCAACACCTGAAGAAACACAACGTTTGCCGTTTATGCGTAAATTTAAGTCTTTCTTTGCGCCAATGGCACAAATTGCCGTAGCTGCTGGTGTATGTTTGGTAGCGGTGCTTGGTGTACAATCATTTAATGCAAAAAATGACGTAAATAATGCGCCGGAAACCCCGATTTTACAAACATTACCGTTTAATAATGCAGTCCAAGAAGTCAGTTATAATGCTCCGACTAAAGATGTGGCAACAACTGATCAAATGGAACAAAAAAATCGGCGTATCGGAGCAATGTTACAAAACTATGAGTTACAGCGCCGTATGCATGCCGATACATTGAATATCGGTACCAATCAAGCAAAATAATTATTAAATAAAATGAATAAATTCACCACCAATCTTTGCGATGGCATGGTGAATTTTTTTATGAATTGTAAAGAATTTATGAAAAAAAATGTCTTCAAATTGACCGCTCTTTTGCTTGTGTCTTTGTTTAGCTTTTCTGCTCCTGCAGAAGAACTTTCAGCAAAGAAAACGTTGGAAAAAATGGCGAATGCGGTGAATAATCTCAACTACGAAATTGCTTTTGTGCAAACGTCGCCTTCCAATATGGATTCTTTCCGTTATCGACATATCAAACGGGATAACAAAACTTATGCACAGCTTGTTACATTGGATGGCGATCAACAGGAAATAATTCAGCGTGATAATTTGGTGAGTTATTTCCAACTAGATTCACGGGCTTTTACATTGAATAGCGGAAGCATTGTTGATGCTTTACCGGCAGTGATTCGTAGTAATTTTAATAAATTAGCGGAAAATTATGATTTTATTCCTTTAGGGAAAAGCCGTGTTGCCGGACGTTTCGTAGATACCATTCGTATTGTGCCGAAAGATGATTTTCGCTACCAATATTTGGTTTTTGTTGATGAAGAAAACGGCTTATTACTGCGTGGCGATATGCTCGACAGAGATGGTAAATTACTTGATCAGTTCCGCGTAGTAACCCTTTATATTGATGATCGCTTAAAAGGATTAACAGAGTATTTAAATAAGGTTTCCATGCCGCCGTTATTAAATGAAACGCAAAATGCGGTTTCTTCTCTAAATTGGAAACCAAGCTGGTTGCCAAAAGGGTTTGAAAGCCTTCGCCACAGCCAAGATTTATTTGATGGAGAAACGATTGACAGCACTTTATTTAGTGATGGATTGTTTACTTTCACGTTATATGTCACAAAGGCGGAAGGGCAACAGTTGAATCCTGATCAAGTGTGGAAACAAGGCGAATATACCCTGTATAGCGAGGTGGTTGGAGACAAAGAAATAACCTTTATTGGACAATTACCTATTGCTACTGCCAAGCGCATTGTGCAGGAAGTTCGGTTTTTCGGTAACTAAAAAAAGTGCGGTTGATTCTAACCGCATTTTTTATATCTTATTTAAGTGATTAAATTTTTGTAAAAAATCTTCAAACCCTTTAACTTTAAGGTAAACTAATGCGGTTAATTCTTATTTTTTATTATATTTAGTGAATTAAAAATGAAAAAATATCCTCTCAAACTGACCGCACTTTTATTGTTTTTTCCCGCATTCTTTGCATTGGCGGAACAAACCGTAGATATCGAAATTCGCGGTATTCGGGGTGAACGTGCAATTCGTAATACAGAACTCAATGTTGAACTGATTAATAAAGAAGAAATGGATGGTTCTGACCGTTATAAACAACTTGTTACGGAAGCCGTTGATAAAGGTTTGCGAGTGTTTGGTTATTACGACTCTTCCGTCTCCTTTGAGTTAAAAAAGCGTAAAAGCGGACGTGATTTATTGATCGCTCATGTCAAACCGGGAGAGCCAAGCAGAATTGCAGGTACGGATGTTAAGATAGAAGGGGAAGCGGCGCAGGATGAAAATTTTCAGGCATTACGTAAAAATTTACCCAAAGAGGGAGAATTGGTCGAACATCAAAAATATGATGATTATAAAAGTAGTATTTCTACCCTTGCCCTCGCGCGTGGTTATTTAGATGGAAAATTTACCGTTTCCCGTTTAGAAATTAGCCCTGAAACCCATCAAGCTTGGTGGCGGATGTTGTTTGATAGTGGCGTACGCTATCATTATGGTGAGATTAAATTTAATCGTTCACAGATTCGTGAAGATTATTTACAGAATATGTTGAAGATTCGGCGCGGTGATCCTTATTTATTAAATCAACTTTCCGGATTAACCAATGATTTTTCCTCTACCGGCTGGTTCGGCTCCGTTTTGTTACAACCGCATATGGATGAACAAAATAAAGTAGTTAATTTGGAAGTATTACTATACCCACGTAAAAAAAATGCCGTAGAACTTGGTGTAGGGTTCGCTACGGACACCGGTCCGCATTTACAAATCGGTTGGACAAAACCGTGGATTAATAATCGTGGACATAGCTTCCGAACCAATCTTTATGTTTCTTCTCCGAAGCAAACCCTTGAGGCATCTTACAAAATTCCACTGTTAAAAAATCCACTAAATTATTATTACGAATTTTCCAGTGGTTTGGAAAATGAGGATAAAAATGATACTAAAACCACTGCTATCACCTTGGCAGGGTTGCGTTATTGGAATAATGACGAAGGTTGGCAATATTTTGTCGGTGTACGTGCCCGTTATGATAAATTTACTCAAGCGGATGTTAATGATAAAACCCTTTTAGTTTATCCGACCGGTGGATTTAATCGCACCCGTTTACGTGGCGGAATATTTCCGACGTGGGGTGATTCGCAGAAAATTACCGTTGATGTCGCCTACAAAGGATTACTTTCCGATGTGAGTTTTTATAAAGTGCAAGCCTCAACGGGTTGGATTCGCACTTATGCGGAAAATCACCGTATTATTACTCGTGCTGAAATAGGTTATTTACATACCAAAGATATTAATAAGATCCCACCGACATTACGTTTTTTTGCCGGAGGGGATCGTAGCGTGCGGGGTTACGGCTATAAAAAGATTTCACCGAAAGATCATAATAATAAACTCGTGGGAGGCTCTCGTTTACTCACGGGATCCTTTGAATATCAATACCAAGTTTATCCTGCTTGGTGGGGGGCAACCTTTGTAGATACAGGGCTTGCGGCAAATAATTTTAGTAATGAAGAATTACGCTATGGTGCCGGTGTAGGCGTGCGTTGGGCATCGCCGATGGGGGCAATCAAATTTGATATTGCGACGCCGATTCGCGACAAAGACAACAGTAAAAATATTCAATTCTATATCGGCTTAGGCACAGAAATTTAGGTTAAATTATGTCGGAACAAGAAATAAAACAAACGGAAGAAACACCACCTAAAACGGTTTCAAAAAAGAAAAAAGGTTGTTTGCGTAAAGCGATTTGTTTGGGAAGTGCGGTCATTTTTGTTCCTGTTTTTGCCCTTGTGGGAATGCTTTCTTTTGATGCTGGGCAACGGAGCCTTATCCAACTGGCGGATAAACTGCTTGATGATCTTTCAATCGAACATATTGAGGGAGGGCTTCAACAAGGGTTAATTTTGCAAAATGTGCGTTATCAAACGGCAGGTATCGATAGTCAAATTACCCAAGCACGCTTACAACTAGACTTTGGTTGTTTACTTTCTCGCAAAATTTGTGTGGAAGATATTTCTGTCAAATCCCCTAATATTTTAATCGACACATCAAAATTACCACCCTCAGCCCCTCGGCAGACTGAAAATAACAAGATGGAAAAATTGAATTTGCCGATCAGTCTTGAGGTGAAAAATGTGACGGTGGAAGCACTCAATCTTCAACTTGATCAAACCCATATTGTTCTTGAGCGTTTTCAAAGTGCGGTCAGTTTAAATAATGAATCGGGTTTGACCTTAGCACCGACTGAACTCAATACACTTAACGTTAAAAGCATTCAATTCAATCAAACAGAAAAAACGGCTGAACCGAAAAATAATTCACCAGTGGATTGGGAGCGGATTGAGCAAAATCTGACACCTGCATTTTTAGGTAATTTACAGGAAATTAATTTACCCTTTGATATTCATATTCCAAGCCTTGTGGCGAAGGATTGGCAATATGTCTCTCAAAACGAACAAGCTGAAGAGCTACAACGCATTACCCTACCTTCCTTTATTCTGCAGGCTGATGCTACAGGGCATAATGTTCAACTCAAGAAATTCGCCTTAGAAAGTTCGTTAGGCAATGTTAATTCACAGGGGGCATTACAACTTAAGGGTGATTTTCCTGTGAATTTGATCCTCACTTCTAAATTGAATGCCGTTCAATCCAAAGGAAAAGAAATCCTGCCTAAAAGTGATGTGCAATTTTTGCTTTCTGGATCATTGAAAAAAACGACCGCACTTTCTCTCAATACAAAAGGTGTGGTAAATGCGGAATTAAAGGGTGAGGTGAAATTGGCAGAAGACAAAATGCCATTGAATTTCAGCCTAAAAGCTTCCAATGGGCAATATTCTTTGGCAGAAGGATTGTCGCCACTTAAGTGGAATGATGTGGCGTTGAGATTAAACGGTGACTTACTGAATTATCGTGCGGAACTTGAGGGGAAAATTGAAGGAATGGGACATATTCCGCCCACCCGTTTAACCCTTGATGCCGAAGGCAAATTATACGAGGTAAACATCACTCAATTCGATCTTGCCGCGCTTGGTGGTTCAGCGAAATTGAGCGGTTCGGCAAATTGGAAACACGGCGTAAAATGGAATGTGGATACGGCTCTAAATAAAATGAATATCCGTCCTTACGTTCCCACAATGCCGGCGGTGTTATCTGGTACATTAGCTACATCGGGTGCTGCGGGGAGTGCCGGTTGGCACGTGGATATCCCTACATTGGATTTAAACGGTACACTTTCTAACCGTCTGCTAAGTTTAAAAGGCAATCTGATCTTAAGTGATAAAGTATTGCTCAATACCCCTGAACTCTTGTTAAATTATGGTGAGAATCGACTTCACGCTAAAGGTTCGTTAAGTGAGCAATCTGACTTAGCGTTGGATATTAACGCGCCGAATTTACGGGGATTGTATAGTGATCTGGCGGGATCTGTGGTTGGGAAAGCCGTAGTAAAAGGCAAATTAACTGAACCGAATGTGACGATAGATCTCAATACGCAAAGCCTCCACTGGCAAACTCTAAATATTGCCAATGCGGCGATTAAAGGCAATATTTCGAGTTCTCCGTTGCTGAAAGGGGATTTGACAGTGAAAGGCGGTAATATTCGCTATGGTGATGCGCTGGCAATGCGTTCGGTCGATTTAACACTTTCCGGCGATGAAAAAAATCACAAATTAGTTTTAGCGTCTCAGGGTGAACCCGCTGCGGCGAATTTACAAATCTTCGGAAATTTTGACCGCACTTCGCAACAATGGCAAGGTAGTTTAAGTCAGGTAAAAATTGATACACCGATTGGTGAAGTCAAATCAAATCAGTCTATTCCCGTTACTTATAACAATAAAAAAGCCCAAATATCAGTTGGGGCGCATTGTTGGATAAATACGGATGTGGATTTGTGTTTCCCACAAACTTTTACTGCCGGCGCAAATGGTGAAATTCCGTTTAATGTAAAACGTATTAACTTGGATTTGGTGAATAAACTGACTAAACAAGATAGCTTAAAGGGTCAGCTTCGCAGCGAGGGGAAAGTTGCCTGGTTTGCCGATAAGCCGTTCGTTTTAAATGTTGCATTAAACGGTGATAACCTTGGTATTACGCAAAAGTTGGATTATCGCACTTTTAAATTAAATATTCCTAAATTGTCCCTCAATGCGGATATTCAAAATAATAATCTGACCTTAAAATCCGACATCAATATACAAAATCAAGGTCGTATTCATACCAATTTAAAATTGAATGATTTAAGCGGGGCGCGTCATCTTGGCGGAACCCTCAATATTGAACGCTTGAATTTAGCATTGGTAAACCAGCTATTCAGCAATGGTGAAAACATCAACGGTGAAATTGTTTCAACATTGACTTTAGCAGGAAATCTTGAAAAACCGTTATTGAACGGTTATTTTGATGTTCGGAATATGACAACCAAGCTGAAAATGTTACCTTTTGAAGTAACAAAAGGTGATATTGCCATTCGCTTTAATGGCACTAGCTCAACACTGCAAGGTAATGTGCAAACGCCGGAAGGACGTTTAACCATGACGGGGCGTGCAAATTGGGCAAATTTAGCTAATTGGAATACGGAAGTGCGGGCAGAAACGGAGAATTTTAAGCTCGATCTGCCTTCTATGGGTAAACTTCGCCTTTCTACCAATGTATTGGCAAAAGCTACACCGAAATTATTGGAATTATCTGGCAATGTGGATATTCCATGGGCGAGAATTAAAGTAGATGCCTTGCCGGATAATGCAGAACCGGTGAGCGAAGATGAGGTCATTTTAAACGGACCACGCAAGAGTAAAGAGGAATTAATTAACCGTGAATTTGCTTCAACCACCAAATCGGGTATGGAAATTCGCTCTGATCTGAACATCAAAATCGGTAACGATGTACATTTTGATGCCTACGGTTTCAAATCCAATTTGGAAGGCTTACTTTCTGTGAAACAAGAAAAAGGGCGGCTGGGATTGTACGGTCAAATAGATTTGAAAAACGGGCGTTACGCTTCTTTTGGACAAGATTTGCTTATTCGTAAAGGGCAAATTAATTTTGCGGGTTTACCTTCACAACCTATGCTAAATATTGAGGCGATCCGTAACCCGGAAGCCATGGAGGATAGTAATATCACCGCCGGCGTAAAAGTGGTGGGTGTGGCAAGCAATCCGGAAGTCACCATATTCTCAAACCCGAGTAAACCACAAGATCAGGCACTTTCCTACTTATTGACCGGACGTTCTTTGGAAGACAGCGGACAAGCAGGAAGTGGTGGTTCTGTTGGGGCTGCATTGCTTGGTATAGGGTTGGCGAAGAGCGGTAAACTTGTGGGCGGCATTGGCGAAGCCTTTGGAATTCAAGATTTGAACCTTGGCACTGCCGGTGTGGGTGATAGTTCTAAAGTGCAAGTAAGCGGTAATATTGGCAAACGCTTACAAGTGAAATATGGGGTAGGTTTATTTGATGGTTTAGCCGAAGTTACCTTGCGTTATCGCTTATTGCCACAACTTTATTTTCAATCGGTTTCTAGTACAAACCAAGTTTTTGATTTACTTTATCAATTTGAATTTTAGGAATCATTTTTATGGATAACGAAACGCTATCAGCACAAAATACTCTACCTTACTCTCGCGCCAATGTGCGGGAAATTGCCGCTATTGATCTTGGCTCAAACAGTTTTCATATGATTGTGGCACGCATTATGAATGGCTCAATTCAAGTATTATCACGTTTAAAGCAAAAAGTGAAATTGGCCGAGGGGTTAGATGAAAACGGTGTATTAAATCAAGAAGCAATTGCCCGCGGTGTGGATTGTTTGGCACTTTTTGCCGAACGTTTGCAAGGGTTTGCCCAAGAAAACGTGAGCGTAGTGGGTACTTACACGTTGCGAAGAGCGGTCAATAATGATGAATTTTTACGTCAGGCTGCAAAGGTATTCCCTTATCCGATAAACATTATCAGTGGACAAACCGAGGCTAAAACCATTTATGCCGGCGTATGTCATACTCAGCCGGAAAAAGGCAGAAAATTGGTCATTGATATTGGTGGCGGATCGACAGAAATGATCATTGGTGATGATTTCACCCCGATTGTGGCGGAAAGCCGTCATATGGGGTGTGTAAGTTTTGCATCAAAATATTTTAAAAACGGTGAAATTTCCAAAGAAAATTTTGAGAAAGCCTATCAAAATGCAATGAATAAAATTGAGGATTTAGGCTGGGAATACCGTAATCTAGGTTGGCAATCCGTATTGGGTTCGTCCGGTACGATAAAAGCGGTACATCAAGTTATAGCTACTACCTCAGATCCAAATGGGATTATCACAAAAGCACGTTTAGAGGATTTAATCGAACAGACTTTGCGTGCGAAACATTTTAATCAATTAAATATTATCGGATTGAATCCGGAACGGGTAGATGTATTTGTTCCGGGGCTGGCTATTTTAAATGCCATATTCGATGTATTTAATATTGAACAAATGCGTTATTCTGACGGTGCATTACGTGAAGGGGTGATTTACAGCCTTGAGAAAAATTTCCAAGTTGCGGATATTCGTGCACGTACGGCATTGGGATTAACGGAACAGTTTGATATTGATACCGATCAAGCACACCGCACAGCGGGTAGTGCAAATTTACTGGCACACCAATATACCGATTGGGTCAATCCGGCGTTGGCGGAAGAAATGCGGAATTTACTGCTTTGGGCGGCACGCTTACATGAAGTGGGGATTGTGATTAATCATAAAGGTATGCAAAAACATTCAGCCTACATTCTGCAAAATATGAAATTACCGGGATTTGACCGTGAACAACAACGTTTACTGGTGTTACTTGTTCGTTTGCATATAGGCATATTAAAAATTACGGATTTGGTAAAATTTTCCCGCTATGATGAACAGGACGTATTGGCGTTAATACGATTGTTGCGCCTTGCCGTCATTTTAAACAAATCACGCCAAGCCACAGAGAAAACCCAAAAAATCACCCTTAAAACCAACCGCACTTTTAAGGATTGGGTATTGGGATTTGAACAAGGTTATCTTGAACGCAACCCATTGATTTGGAACGAACTTAGACAAGAAAGTAACGGATTGAAAGAATTGGGATTAGGGTTGGTATTTAATTAATCGATGGGAGTAGTGGCTGGCGTTTGGTAAATTTGTTCTTGCTCCAGTAGCAAGGAATAAACATTTGCTAAAAAATAAGTTTGTTCTGCATGAGGAATCTCAAAAGGTATGAAAGAAAGGAGATCCTCATGAATCGCCAAAACCTGAGGCAAAATAGTTGCACGCCGGATTTCTTCAAATATGTCCTGATAGAGTGGAGAAACACAGCCGCCGCGTTCTATACGGCCTAAGCTACAGGCGATATGGAACAACAACATATTGACTAGTGCCGTGTTCACGTCCGCTTGCCAGTGGTTTTTGAGGCGATCACGCAGTTGAAGTACGATGTCAATAATCGGTTGATTAATTTGCCCGCGTAATTTCCAACGCTCAAGCTGATCAAGCAGTCGCATTTTTTCTCCCGTTCCACTAAAATCATCCTCATAATCTACCGCACTTTATATAAAGAAAACAGTGCAGAGATCACAAATCTGTAACAAATCATAAATCTCATAAGGAATTAAGAAATAAAGATGATAGACAATGCACTTTTCGACCGCTATGAAGGGTTGATTTTTGATATGGACGGCACATTGATTGACACAATGCCGGTACATGCCCGTGCTTGGGGAATGGTGGGCGAGCAATTCGGCTACGATTTTGACAGCCAAATTATGTATCAGCTAGGCGGTGCTACGGTGCGAACCATTGCCTCGGCGATTATGGAAAAAGCCGGTATGCCACAACGCCATCTTGATGAAGTGGTTGAGGCGAAACGGGCGCTTTCCTATCAGCTTATCCCGACCGAATCCAAATTGCTTCCCACCTTTGACGTTGTTCGACACTATTATCGGAAAAAACCGATTTCGCTTGGTTCCGGTTCTCACCGCCATTTGATCGATATGTTAATGAATAAACTTGCCATTGCACCTTATTTTAATGCGATTGTCAGTGCCGATGATGTAAAAGAACACAAACCGCATCCGGAAACGTTTTTACGTTGTGCGGAATTAACCGGTGTGAATCCGACCAATTGCATTGTTTTTGAAGATGCTGATTTAGGTGTTCAGGCTGGATTAAATGCAGGTATGGACGTTTTTGATGTTCGCACTCAGCAAATTATTAAGGCATAAAAATGACAGAATATGAAAAAATGATGGCAGGATTGGCGCATTTACCGGCAGAACCGGAATTAAAAAATATGCGCAGACAGGCTCGGGAAATCTTGTTTGAATTTAACCGCACTTCACCGAATGATGATGAAACGCAAAATGCACTGATTAGAAAATTGTTTGGTCAAGCGGATGAAACCACCTCTATTAATGCACCTTTTCACTGTGATTATGGGATAAACATCAAAGTAGGGAAAAATTTCTTTGCTAATTATCATTGTGTGATGTTAGATAATGGCGGAATTACCATTGGTGACGATGTGATGTTCGCACCCAATGTTAGTCTTTATACGGTGGGACATCCTTTAGATGCGGAATTGCGTAATATTGGCTGGGAACAGGCAAAACCGATCATCATCGGCAATAACGTTTGGGTTGGTGGCAATGTGGTGATTTTGCCGGGAGTCACTATCGGAGATAATGTCGTTATTGGGGCGGGCAGTGTGGTCAGTAAAGATCTGCCGGATAACGTGCTTGCGTTTGGTAACCCTTGCCGTATTGTGCGTGAAATTACCGAACAGGATCGTGAATATTATATTCGGACTTATCGGCCGGATGTCTAGCAATGGATTGGTTTTCCTTTAGCTTTTGGGCTAATTTCTGGCAGAATCACGCATTCTGGTTGATGTTTGCCAGTGCTTTTTTAAGTGCTACGGTATTGCCCGGTAATTCGGAAATTGTGTTTATGACATTGGTTATCCCTAAATTAACCCTCAATCCGCTCTTAAGTGCGGATGTTTTAGGGCTTATTTTTATTGCCACATTGGGAAATACTTTGGGAAGTCTTACGACCTATGTGATTGGATGTTGGTTTCCTAAATTTGAAAGCAAAAATGACCGCACTTTATGGATAATGGAAAAACTTCAACGTTATGGTGCGGTGGTATTATTATTGAGCTGGTTACCTGTTGTTGGCGATTTATTTTGTGCTATTGCGGGCTGGCTACGTCTAAACTTTGCAGCAAGCTGTTTATTTATTTTTCTTGGTAAATTAGCACGTTATACGCTGTTATTGTTTTTAAGTACGGCGTTCTTATTATAAAATGCCGAAAAAATGCCCTTCAGCAAGTGAAGGGCGAATAACCTAAGGAACCAATTTTATTAAACAACTGCAAGTTGCTTACTCTATAAGACTAAGGCTTTGCAGAAAAGTTCAAAGGGAATTGAGAAAATTGACAATTTCTTGAAGAAAATTTACAACCAAATGATTTATAAGGAAAAGTTTATGCCGTTACTTGATAGTTTTAAAGTGGATCACACGAAAATGAATGCACCGGCCGTGCGTATTGCTAAAACAATGCAAACACCAAAGGGCGATGACATCACAATTTTTGATTTACGTTTCTGTATTCCAAACAAGGAAATTCTGCCGCCAAAAGGAATCCATACCCTTGAGCATTTGTTTGCCGGCTTTATGCGCGATCATTTAAATAGTGAGAGTGTGGAAATTATTGATATTTCTCCAATGGGTTGTCGTACCGGTTTTTATATGTCATTAATCGGTACTCCGAACGAACAGCATGTGGCGCAGGCGTGGTTGGCTGCGATGCAGGATATTTTAAACGTGAAAGATCAAGCGGCAATTCCGGAATTAAATATTTACCAATGCGGCACTTATACGGAACATTCTCTTGATGAAGCACACGAGATTGCCAAAAATATTATTGCTCGAGGGGTTGGTGTGAATAAGAACTCCGATCTTACCCTTGACGAATCATTACTAAAATAAGGAGAGAATATGACAACCCTTGGCACCGCATTAAGCCCGAACGCAACGAAAGTGATGATGTTGGGATCCGGTGAGTTAGGCAAAGAAGTCGTCATTGAATTACAGCGTTTAGGTGTGGAAGTGATCGCAGTAGATCGCTACGAAAACGCGCCAGCACAACAAGTGGCGCACCGTGCTTATACGATTTCTATGTTAGACGGTGATGCACTGAAAGCCTTAGTCGAAAAGGAAAAACCTGATTATATTGTACCGGAGGTGGAGGCGATTGCTACGGCGACTTTAGTGGAATTGGAACAAGCCGGTTTTAATGTCGTTCCAACGGCAAAAGCTACGCAGCTCACCATGAATCGGGAAGGCATTCGCCGTTTGGCTTCCGAGGAATTAGGCTTGCCTACTTCACCTTATCAATTTGTTGATAATTTTGCCGATTTTCAAAGTGCGGTAGAAAAAATTGGTATTCCTTGTGTGGTGAAGCCGATTATGTCTTCTTCGGGCCATGGTCAAAGTATTTTGAAATCAAAAGACGATCTACAAAAAGCGTGGGACTATGCGCAAGAGGGTGGGCGTGCCGGAGCTGGACGTGTCATTGTTGAAGGTTTTGTTAAATTTGATTACGAAATCACGTTGTTAACCGTTCGCCATATCAATGGAACGAGTTTTCTTGCACCAATCGGACATCGCCAAGAGGACGGTGATTATCGCGAATCTTGGCAACCGCAGGCAATGTCAGAGATTGCTTTACAAAAAGCACAAGCTATTGCAGAAAAAATCACTGGCGCATTAGGTGGACGTGGCATTTTCGGCGTGGAAATGTTTGTCTGTGGTGATGAGGTGATTTTTAATGAAGTTTCACCACGCCCGCATGATACTGGTATGGTTACTTTAATTTCACAAGAATTATCCGAATTTGCCTTACACGCCCGTGCCATTTTGGGGTTACCTATTCCCGAAATAACCTTAATTAGCCCATCGGCTTCTAAAGCTATTGTGGTGGAGGGACAATCAAATAATGTTCAATTTGGCGGCATTGATAAATTGCTTGCCGAACCGCACACCAATATTCGTTTATTTGGAAAACCGGAAGTAAACGGCCATCGCCGACTAGGTGTAGTGCTGGCTCGTGATATTTCGGTAGAAAAAGCATTGGAAAAAGTAAAACGGGCTTATGAAAAATTAGACGTTAAGTTGTAAATTATTTCATTATTTAGGCATATTTTAGGATATGCCTTTTTATTAAGATTTAATAAAAGGGGATAAGTCACAATATTATGAATAATGTACAAAAGAAATATTTTATTGGATTAACCCATTTTTTAGGTAATGTGCTTGGGCCAAAATATGAGGTGGTTTTTCATTCTGTTGATAAAAATAAAACTTCAATGGAAGCGATAGCGAATAATCACGTTAGTGGAAGAACGCTTTCTTCACCGCTAAGTTCTTTTGCCTTAAATATGTTACAGGATAAGGTTTATTTAGATAAAGACTTTATTTCTAATTATAAAGCCGTGGGGGATTCTGATAAGCTCATTCGAGGTTCAACTTATTTTATAAAAAATGGAGATAAACTAGAAGGAATATTGTGTATTAATCATGATACATCCGAGCTTGTTGATACGATGAGCAAACTAATTTCATTAGAAAATTTAGGGGTGTTTGTTAATTTATTAGGTATTGATTCGGCATTTGCAGAAATGGAAGAATCTGAAATAATTAGTCAGGAAAAACTTGAAAATTCAGTCGAAGATATTTTGTCTGAATATATAGATCTCACGTTACTGGACTCAGAGAAAAGCTTAACATTAAGACAAAAAGAAAATTCTATCCGTGTTTTATTTGAGAAAGGAATATTTAATATCAAAGGTGCAGTTCCTTTTGTAGCAAAATATTTGAGAATATCAGAACCTAGCGTTTATCGATATTTAAAAAATATTAAGCAGAAAAAATAAGAATAAAATTGACATTCTAAATAAGAATGTCAATTTTTTTATTAGCCAACAACTTTCGGTAAAAATCCTAATTTTATGAGGAAAGGAATATTGACAATGATCATACCTAAAATAGAAATAATTATTAGAATGCCCTTGCTGCCAATAACCCGATAGGGAAGATTAGGATGCAGTTTTCGTGCTTTCCATACTAATGCAGCCGGTAGTACAACCGCATAGAATGCAAACATTTGTCCTGCGTAACCCAGCGCTAAAATGAAACCTTCGGGATAAAAAAATGCGAATAGGAGAGGAGGAAGAAAAGTTAAAAAACCTAGGTATAATCGATTCGTTGAAATATTGCAGGCACGTTTGAGTAAATCCTCAATACATTCAAGTAAACCTAGTGCGACACCTAAGAAAGACGTTATCAGGGCAAGCGCTGAGAAGATTTTTACTATGCCTGCAATAATACTGCTTCCGGTGATTATTCTAACCGCTTCAATGAGCCCGTTTAGTGTCGGATCTTGATGTAGTATTTCAAGGAATTTTGTTTGACTTAATACGCCATGAGTTGAACATTGCCATAAAATATAACCAATTAAGGTAATCGCAGAACCAAAAATAATCGAAATTCTGAGCGCTCTTACGTCTCCTTCAAGGTATTTATTAAGACATGGAATCGAACCATGAAAACCAAATGCAGTGAAGAAAACCGGACTTGCTGAAATGAGCAAAGTGCTATCTATTGGCATCGCCATAAGGTTGTCTAATTTGATTTCCGGAATCATTAAGCCTAAAACAATGAGTAATGCTAGGAGCATAAACACAAATAAAATTCGATTTAATATATCGACAATTTGTGTGCCAATAATGATAAAAATCCCAAAAAATATGGTGAATAGTAGGATGGAGGCTTTCATTTTCAGATTAGGAGTCGCAAAATCAGGCAATGTTGAGGAAAGAATTGCGCCTCCCCCCGTGACATAAGCGGACAATAAAGCATATAAAAAGATCATTAATACGCTTGTTGCAACGATTCTTCCCAGCTTCCCAAAATATTGTGAGGCCAACGTGCCTATTCCGGCATCATATTCTGCCGTTTGATATACCTCGACAAAAAGCAATGCACTATATGTCAGTAATACCCATAAAATGCCAAGTAAAATAATTGTGAAGGTTAATCCCATTCCTGCGGAGGTGAGTGGCATAGCAAGCATTCCCGCGCCAATCATGGTTCCGGAAGTAATGAGTGTACTGCCCAGTGTTTTGTTCATGAGTTTTCTCCTTTCTTATTTTTATAGAAAGGCGAGTCACGTCCTTATTTGACAACACATCAAAAAAACAATGTCATTAGAATGTTTTCGCTTTAAGTTCGGACATAAAAAGCACCTACTCCATTGCTGAAGTAGGCGCATTACACTTATTTTTGTTCAAAACGTGCGGTGAAGAAACGCAACTGTTTTGGCTCATATACAAAACGAAGGCCTTTAATATCTTCTTTGTGTTTAAACAAATGAATAATACCGTCTGCGACAAGATCCATATGCGCATAGGTATAAACACGACGAGGAATGGTGATACGCACGGTTTCCAATTTTGGATGATGATTTTCACCGGTTTTAATATCGCGACCGGCGGAAATAATACCGCGTTCCATTGTACGAACACCACATTCTACGTAAATCGCCGCCGCAAGGGCTTGTGCAGGGAAATCCTCTTCTTGTTTCAAATGCGGGCAGAAACGGCGGGCATCCAAGAATACGGCATGGCCACCGATAGGTTCAACTATTGGCACACCGGCCGCTTTGAGTTTTTCACCCAGGTAACGGACTTGTTTCACACGATGTTCAATATATTCTTCTTGAGCAGCTTCTTTTAAGCCGATTGCCATCGCTTCCATATCACGTCCAGCCATACCGCCATAAGACGGCATACCTTCAAAGACCACCACCATTTCTTTTGATTTCATAAATAATTCTTCATCATTCATACATAAGAAACCACCAATATTGGTTAAACAGTCTTTTTTGCCACTCATAGTGCAACCATCGGCATAGCTGAACATTTCATGAATAATGGATTTAATAGAACGATCTTGGTAGCCTTTTTCCTGTTCTTTAATGAAATAAGCGTTCTCAACACAGCGTGTCGCATCATAGAACACTTTAATACCATGTTTTTTTGTTAAATCACGGACTGCTTTCATATTTGCGATGGAAACAGGTTGACCACCCGCAAGATTCACCGTTACAGCTAAGCAAACATAAGCAATGTTTTCGGCACCTTTTTCATTGATCAAATTTTCTAGCTTTTTAAGATCAATATCTCCTTTAAATGGTATATCAAGCGTTGCATCATGTGCTTCATCACGAATGATATCGTAGAAAATACCGCCATTTGCTTCTTGGTGGTAGCGGGTAGTCGTGAAGTACATATTACCGGGTACATATTGTCCGGGTTTAATTGCTATACGGGAAAGAATATTTTCCGCACCGCGTCCTTGATGGGTTGGTACGATATACTTGAAGCCAAATAATTCTTGCACGGTTTCTTGAAGATGGTAGAAGTTTCGGCTGCCGGCATAAGCCTCGTCACCTAACATAATACCTGCCCACTGACGATCACTCATCGCATTCGTACCACTGTCGGTAAGAAGATCGATATATACATCTTTAGAATCAAGTAAGAAAGTATTGTATCCCGCTTCTTTCATCGCTTTTTCACGTTCTGCTTTTGGCAAAATAGAAACGGGTTCAACGCTCTTAATGCGAAACGGTTCGGCTGGATAGTATGACATAATATTTCTCCTAAAATAGTGAGTTAAGATTCTTGTCTTTAATAACTCGTCCATCAACATCTATCATCGAGTTATAGCTATATTAATAAAAAATTTTCATATAAACTGTGATCGCTGTCTCAAATAATAAAAAATTATTAAATAAATTGAGAAAATAGTATAAATGACAATTTTTTAATAAGTTTGAGTTTAATGCTTTAAGCGTTTTTCAATGATTCGGCATCTTGAATGGATAAGTTTTTCTCAAATTAGGGTAAGGGGAAAAGGATTAAAAAAGAGCGGTCAAAATGACCGCTCTTTTTGTTTCTAATAGAAGATGTTTACCATTGATAGCGATACACTGCTTGGATTTGGTAAGGTTTATCATAACGTTTACCGTCGGTTCGGGTGATGTCTAAACCAATACGATGATTTGACACGCCAGCATTTAACCCAAGAGAGCTTTCAAAACGTCTGAGACTACCGAATTTTTATTTCCTGTGAGCCTTCATTAATGTAGGGCATTCTCCCTAAATATTTATACTGCACAGAGCATATTTTCTCCGTTATTAATTAGGAAGCGAAAGAGATCATGTTCATTAATTTGCTGATATGTGGCATATTTTTTCTTTAACCAACCCTCAGGGATCAATGATGTAAAATAAGGAAATAAGGTTTCCGAATGAAAATGGCTCTGTTCTATGGGAAGGATGAGTGAAAGCAGTATTCCCTGATAATCAGGATTATAGGCAAAATGAAAACCATATTTATCTTCTTGGAGTATCCCAATGAACTCACCACCAAGCGCTTTGCGTTTATCATTTAATGAACGACTAAATGCTTTAAGAATCGATGATTTTTTTCTTCATAAATTTGCTGGCATTAGGCTTATTCATAAATCATAAAATATTTATTAAGTGTCAAAAATGATAATTTGGAAGATTAAAAACTAGAAAAAGAACACAAAAAAACCGACTTAGTCTTAACTAAGTCGGTGTTCATTCATATTAATTTATTAACCCGCAACTGCGATACGTTTCATATCTGTCATATAGCCACGTAATTCTTGACCGATTAATTCAACCGGGTGGTTACGGATTGCGTCATTCACATCACGCAAGGTAATGTTGTCGATTTCAACGGTTGGAGTTGGTTCGCCTAAGTCACCTTTTTGCAAGGTTGGGATAATTTCTTTGGCAAGAATTGGGGTCGCTACGTTAGAGAATAAGTAGTTACCGTATTCTGCGGTGTCGGAAATTACCACGTTCATTTCATATAAACGCTTACGTGCGATCGTGTTTGCAATTAATGGTAATTCGTGAAGTGATTCATAGTAAGCAGATTCTTCATAAATGCCACTTTCTACCATGGCATCAAAGGCTAGTTCAACACCGGCTTTCACCATGGCGATCATTAATACACCATTATCAAAATATTCTTGCTCGCTGATTTTGCCATCATATTTTGGTGCATTTTCAAAGGCGGTTTTAGCGGTCGCTTCACGCCATGCCAATAAATCTTTATCGCCGGTTGCCCAGTCTGCCATCATGGTTTCAGAGAAGTGACCGCTAATGATGTCATCCATATGTTTGTAGTATAAGAACCCGAGTTTTTCTTTAATTTGTTCAGAAAGCTCGAATGCACGTAATTTTGCACTGTTGGATAAGCGATCCATCATTAACGTGATACCGCCTTGTTTTAAGGCTTCGGTGATGGTTTCCCAACCATATTGGATTAATTTCCCGGCATAGGCAGGATCTTTGCCGTCAGCCACTAATTTGTCGTAGCACACGATAGAACCGGCTTGCAACATACCGCAAAGAATGGTTTGCTCGCCCATTAAATCGGATTTCACTTCTGCGACAAATGAAGACTCCAATACACCCGCACGATGACCGCCGGTTGCTGCCGCCCACGCTTTGGCAATTGCCATACCTTCACCTTTCGGGTCATTTTCAGGGTGAACGGCGATTAAGGTTGGCACACCAAAACCACGTTTGTATTCTTCACGCACTTCCGTCCCCGGACATTTTGGCGCGACCATAACAACGGTTAAATCAGAGCGAATTTGCTCGCCTTGTTCAACAATGTTAAAACCGTGAGAATAGCCGAATGCCGCACCTTGTTTCATTAATGGCATCACATCAGCCACCACTTTTGAGTGTTGTTTATCCGGTGTGAGGTTTACCACTAAATCTGCGGTTGGAATTAATTCTTGGTAAGTGCCGACTTTGAAACCGTTTTCGGTCGCACGTTGAAATGAAGCGCGTTTTTCTGCAATGGCTTCAGGGCGTAACGCATAGCTGACATCTAAACCTGAATCACGCATATTTAAACCTTGATTTAAGCCTTGTGCACCACAGCCTACGATGACAATTTTTTTACCTTTTAAGAGGTTTGCTTCATCGGCAAATTCTTCGCGATCCATAAAACGACAACGACCTAACTGGTCTAATTTTTGACGTAAATTCAATGTGTTGAAATAGTTAGCCATATATTTTCCTTCATTTTGTAAGGGGGGGATTGTATGATGTTGTGTTTGCATATTATTTTGTTGTGACTAGGATTATAAGGTTTTTGGTGGTTGCGTAAAGTGATATTATGGGAATGTGATGTTGTGGTTTTTGCAATAATAATGTTTTTTTGTTTAACTTAATATCGTATTTCGCCGATGGGCGACCTACTTTCTTTTACTTGTGTAAAAGAAAGTAGGCAAAGAAAACACGCCCCAGTTAAATCGCTAATCTTTGCTTTATTGTCATTTTCTTAACGCTAAATTTGTAAACTCGCTACGCTCAAACAGTACAAATTTAGCTAAAAATGCCAAGTCGCAAAGGCGATTTATATGGGGCCCCGAATCTATCAGAGCATTTAATGTAAAAGTGCGGTTGATTTTAAAATTATTTTATTCTACAAAAAACATGGCGAATTTTAACCGCACTTTTGGGGTTCATAGAAATAACAAATCAGGTTCCCTTCTTTTCCGCCTTTGTGGAGTTGAATTTGTAGGAAATTTTCGTCTGTTTGAGCAACGTAGTTGCGAGTTCAGAAAATTTCCGTCAAGCAAATTCAATGTAACAAAGGAAATAAGGAAAAGCAGGGCGTGTTTTCTTTTTGCCTACTTTTGCTTTGCACGAGCAAAGAAAAAGTAGGTCGCCTTTGGGCGAAACCCGATATTAACTATTTAAGGAATACAATGGACTTCACCGATCTAAACATATTCATCAAACTAGCGGAAACCAAAAACTTCGCCAAAACCGCCAGCCAAAACCATATGTCCCCCTCCACCCTTTCACGCCAAATTCAACGCATGGAAGAAGAACTGGGGAAACCCCTTTTCATTCGTGATAATCGTCAAGTCACGCTAACGGAATATGGCGAGCGGTTTCTCCAATTTGCTAAGACGGAATGGCAAAATTGGCAACAATTAAAACAACAACTCAATGACGAACCAGACGAACTAAGCGGTGAACTCAAACTGTTTTGTTCTGTCACAGCGTCTTATAGTCATTTGCCACAGGTACTAAAACAATTTCGCCAACGTTATCCCAAAGTTGAAATTCAGCTCACCACAGGTGATCCGGCGCTCGCCTTGGAATTCATTCAAACCCAGCAAGCGGATATCGCCCTCACCGGGAAACCGGATAATCTGCCCGCCGGTGTTGCATTTCACAAGATTGACGATATTCATCTTTCACTTATTGCACCACGTGTCGCCTGTTTGGCAACGCAATTATTGCAGAAGAAACCGATTAACTGGCAACAAATGCCTTTTATTTTTCCTGTAGAAGGGCATGCAAGGCTGCGGATTGAACAGTGGCTGCGCAAAAAGCAGATTAAACACCCTAAAATTTATGCGACGGTAGCCGGGCATGAAGGCATTGTGCCAATGGTCGGCTTAGGGTTTGGCTTGGCGATGTTACCCGATGAAGTAATTAATAATAGCCCAATGTGCGATCAAATTTCCCGTTTAAATTTAGATGTCCCTGTTGAACCTTTTGAATTGGGGATTTGTACACAAAAAAGGAACTTAACCCTGCCCTTAATTCGTGCCTTTTGGGCAATGTTGGAATAGAATGGTGCAACCATTCAGATTAAGGATTTCCTATGTTAAAAGGTATTCTCGTTTCATTGTTAGCGTCTTTTTTGTTTGGCTATCTCTATTATTTTTCTACATTGCTCAAACCGCTGAGCGGTACGGATATTTTCGGTTATCGAATGATTTTTACCTTTCCCTTTGTGGTATTAGCCGTGTTGATATTCAAACAAAAAAACGCCTTGATCGAACGTTTAAAATACCTTCAAAAACGACCGCACTTTGCCCTTTCCTATATTTTTTGTGGCGCATTAATGGGCGTTCAAATGTGGCTATTTTTATGGGCACCGAATAATGGGAGTTCGCTGAGTGTCTCTTTTGGCTATTTATTGTTACCCATTGTGATGGTAGCAGCCGGACGGTTAATTTTTAAAGAACGCATTTCCGCCTTTAAACTTATTGCCGTATTAATTGCTGCTCTCGGTGTGATTTCAAATATTGTGATTAAAGGCGGACTATCTTGGGAAGCCATTGTGATTTGTATCGGCTATACCTCCTATTTTTCGATCCGAAAAGCGTTAAAAAATACCGATCTTGCGTCTTTTTGCCTCGAAATGCTCAGTTTAATCCCAATTAGCATTTATTTTGCGTTGCAAACGGATTTTGTGGTGGTGAAACAAACTAACCCAAATATCTGGGAATTATTGGTATTACTCGGTTTAATCAGTGGCACAGCCCTGATTGCTTATGTGATCGCTAGCAATATGCTACCGATGAATTTACTCGGGCTATTGGGTTATGTGGAAACCATTATGATGGTGTTTGTTTCATTTTTTATTGGCGAAAAAATTGAGGCGGAAAGCTATCCGCTTTTTATTTGTTTAGTATTGGCGATGAGCCTTGTGATTATTGATGGCGTGTATAAACAGCACGCAAAGAGATCTTTATAATGTCTTTTAAAGAAATTACCCCACAACAAGCGTGGGAAATGGCGCAACAGGGCGCTATACTTGCCGATGTGCGTGATGCACAGCGTTATACCTACTCACACCCTAAAGGGGCCTTTCATTTAACCAATCAAACCTTTTTACAATTTGAAGAATTGGTGGATTTTGATACCCCTATTATTATCAGTTGCTATCACGGGATTAGTAGCCGCAACGTAGCGACATTTTTAGTAGAACAAGGCTATGAAAATGTCTATAGCGTGATAGGCGGATTTGATGGCTGGATGAGGTCGGACTTGCCGATTGATACAACATATTAAATAGAAAGGGTGTATGATACGGTGTAAGGGAAATTAGTTATTGGGTTATTTTTACAAATAATAACCCAATGTTTTCACTTGGTTATATTAAGTTTATTTACACATTATTTACAAAAAAAAGTTACTTTTTAAACAAAAATTAAGGTAGAATCTGCGGGCTTTTCTATAGAGTAAAGGTATAAAAGAGTTTTAAGTTAACTATTAATCTATTGTATAAAATAAATGTTAAGGATGACATATGAATAAAATCTTTAAAGTGGTTTGGAACCAATCCATTGGTGCTTGGGTTGCCGTATCTGAGTTAGCTAAAGGGTATTGTAAATCAGCTTCGTTCAGTCAGGATGAACGAGATACAGCTGAATCAGAGAAAGAAACAAAGACATTTTTCTTAAGTAAAATATCTTTGGCATTTTTAGTTTTAGGGGTATCTGTATCTAGCTATGCCGCTAGGAATACAACTGCATGGGATTCTATTGGTATAGGTGAAAGAGACCCTACTGCTAGAGGTGTCGATATGGGGACTGGGGCTGAGGACTCACCAAGTACTAATCATAATAGGGCTAGTTCAGTTTCTCATTCTATTGGTATCGGTGGCGGCGTAAAAGTAAAAAACGCAAGAAACGCAATTGCAATAGGTTATGAAGCAAAAGTGGAAAATAGTAGAGGCGCAAAAGATGGAAGTATCGCTTTAGGGGCTTATTCTATTGCTAGTGGAGCGAATACCGGAGATGAGCATAAGCAAATTACTATTGGCGGTAATAATTATTCTTTTGCAGGTATATCAGATTCTAAGTCTGCAATTTTATCTGTAGGTGGTGGTAATCAATATAAAACTCGTCAGATTCAGAATGTAGGTTCTGGTCGTATTGCTGCAGACTCAACAGATGCAATTAATGGTTCACAATTATATGCCGTAGTTGAAGCATTAGGTAATGTGAGTGGTGGTGGCAATGCATTAGCAAATTTTGTTGTGGGTGCGGACAATAATCATACTGCTACGGGCATTAATGTTACTAAAAATCAAAACCGCTTTGATGTTATTAGTGGTAACGACAAGTATCTTACCACCGCAGTGGATGGAACCAGTATTAAAGTTGATTTATCTCAAACGTCTAAAGACGCTATTGATAATGTGAGCAAAAATGCGCAGAACATTACCAATAATGCACAGAATATTACTAAAAACGCACAAAATATCACCAAGAATGCAGCGGATATTGCCAAAGGCTTTGGTTTAAAAGCACAAGATAACAATACCGTTAATAAAAAATTGGGTGATTATGTGGATGTTGTCGGCGGTAACAGCAATATTAATACCACCGTCTCCGATGGCAAAGTTAAGATTAACTTAAATAACAGTTTAGATTTAAGTAATAACGGAAATGTAAAAATTGGCGATGCTAATTTGAATGGTACAGGTCTAACTATTAACAATGGTCCAAGTGTAACAAACAGTGGCATTAATGCGGGCAATAAAAAAGTTACTAACGTGTCTGACGGTACAATTGGTGCGAATAGCAAAGATGCAGTAAACGGTAGCCAACTTTATGCCACTAACTTAAACGTAACTAACCTTAATACTGAAGTAGCGAAAGGGTGGAATCTCACCACATCTAAATCCGGTACAGGTAATGTAAGCGGTAACGGTCTGTCAAAGGTTGCAATGGGTGATACGGTTACTATTGATGCGGGTGATAATATCAATATTACTCAAGCAGGTAAAAAAGTTACTATTGCTACCTCTTCAACGCCTAATTTTAGCTCCGTTAATACAGATAATTTGACGGTAAGACCGAATGGCAATGTCGATTTCGGTAATAATCGCTTAACGAATGTGGCGAACGGTACAAATGGTACTGACGCGGTGAATTTAAATCAGCTTAATGCATTATTGGGTTCAAAAGGGAAGCCTTCGGAAGTAAAAGCTGGTAATAATGTGAATGTGACTAAAACATCAGCTACAGATGGTCACGATATCTATACGGTGAACGCCGATAAATCAACGGTAAGTAACGGGTCTGACAAAGTTACAGTTACCTCAACACCTGGAGCAAATAATACCACTAATTATGCCGTTGATCTTTCTGATGCCGCTAAAACACAGTTAGCGAAAGAAGAAAGTGTTAATTCCACCTCTTCTAACTTGATTGTGTCTGAAAATGGTAAGAATAGTACTGGCGGTAAAAATTATTCGGTTAATTTAAATAATACCCTTGACTTAACAAATGCGGGAAGTGTGAAAACAGGTGATACTCTCCTGAATTCAACCGGGTTAACCATTAAAAATGGTCCGAGTGTAACCAATGCTGGCGTAAATGCTGGTAATAAGCCCCTAACGAATGTAGCAGCACCGACAAATAATACGGATGCGGCAAATAAAAAATATGTAGATGATGGCCGTACCACTGTTAATTCAACAGACGGCAGTGTGACAGTCAATGGCACGGGAACAAATCCGAAGAATTATGATTTGTCTGTGAATATGACTAAAGTTGCTGAAGATGTGAAATTTAAGTACTCCGGCGATAATAACTCTAGCGGTGAAAACAAATTAAGTGAAACCGTGAAGTTTAAGGGTTCTGATTATGTTACGACCAATGCTTCAAACGGACAAATTGCCTTTGATTTAAGTGATACTGCTAAAAATAAAATCAATAATGCGATTCAAAACTTTACCGTAGGAGCTGATAAAAATAACCAAGCAACAGGGGTAAATATTACTAATGGTGGACGTTTTGATATCGTCGGCAAAGACGGTAACTACATTGAAACCAATGTGGACGGTAAAAATATCACCGTTGCGCTAAATCAAAATGCAACGTCAGCGATTGAAAAAGCACACAAAGGCTTTGGCTTAAAAGCACAAGATGGCAATAATGTAACCCACCAATTAGGTGATGTAATTGAAGTGGTTGGCGGTAACAGTAATCTCAATACGACAATTGAAGATGGTAAAGTAAAAGTCAATCTCAATAACACCTTAGATTTGACTAAAGACGGTGGCGTTACAATCGGCAATACCACAGTAAATAATAATGGCTTAACTATTAATGGTGGGCCGAATGTGACTATTGACGGTATTAATGCTGGTAATAAGAAAATTACCAATGTTGCGGATGGTGAAGTTGCCCAGGACAGTAAAGAGGCTGTTAACGGTGGTCAGCTCTATACGGCGATTGCAAATTCAGGCTTCGAGCTTGCAACTAACGGTGATGCGACACAGGCCAAAGACAAACGTATCAATAACAATGAAACCTTTAACCTAAATCAAAGCACCAATATTCTAGTTAAACAAGTTGATAACGGTTATGAAATTGCTACGGCGGAAAATGTAAGCTTTACCAATGTTACTGTCGGCAAAGACGGTAAAGACGGTACAATTGGCATCAACGGTAAAGACGGTGCATCGGCAAACTTCACTGTTGCAAACGGTAGCGGTACTTTAGATAACGCAACTCACGGTGGTGATGGCATTAACCGTTTAGTTTACAACACCACTAACACGGACGGCTCAATCACTACCCGTGAAATTGCAACCAAAGATGACGGCTTGAAGTTCAAAGGCGATGATGGTAAAGAAATTGCGAAGAAACTGAACGAGACGTTAGGCATTACAGGTGGTGCGAATAAAGATAATCTCACTGACGGCAACATTGGTGTGAATAACAACAACGGTACGTTGGAAGTGAAATTATCGAAAGATCTGAACCTTACGAGTGCAGGCAGCGTAGCGCTTGGTGATACGTTATTAAACAGCAATGGTTTAACCATCGCTAACGGTCCAAGAGTGACTAAAGACGGCATTAATGCAGGTGATAAGAAAATCACGAATGTCTCAGAAGGCACGCTTTCAGCCGACAGTAAAGATGCGGTAAACGGTAGCCAGTTGTATGCGACTAACCAAAATGTAACCAATATCAGCAATGAAGTGGCGAAAGGTTGGAACTTGACCACCGCTCAATCCGGTACGGGTAAAGTCAGCGGCAATACCACTGAAAAAGTGGCAATGGGTGAAACTGTAACCATTGAAGCGGGTGATAATATCAATATCACTCAAAGCGGTAAGAAAGTGACGATTGCGACTTCTAACAATATTACTGTGGGCGCAGCCGGTAAAAACGGTCAAGATGGTGTTGACGGCACAATCGGCGTGAACGGCAAAGATGGTTCTGCTGTTGTCATTAACGGAAAAGACGGTTCTATCGGTTTAACCGGCCCGAAAGGTGCAGATGGTAAATCTGCAGGTATTGCCTTAAACGGTAAAGACGGCACAATCGGCATCAATGGTAAAGACGGTGCATCGGCGAACTTCACTGTTGCAAATGGTACAGGCACGTTAGATACGGATGATAAAGGCGGTAAAGGCATTGAACGTTTAGTGTACAACACGACTAATACGGACGGCTCAACCACCACCCGTGAAATCGCAACCAAAGATGACGGCTTGAAGTTCAAAGGCGATAACGGTAACGAGATTGCGAAGAAACTTGGCGAAACCTTAAATATTATCGGCGGGGTTAACGATGAAGCGAAACTGACCGACAATAATATCGGGGTGATCAACAAAGACGGCAACCTCACCGTGAAATTAGCCAAAGATCTGAACTTAACCGAGAACGGTAGTGTGGCGATCGGAAATATCACCCTCAACAAAGATGGGTTCAATGCCGGTAATACCACCATTACTAACGTCACCAGCAATTTAGATCCTGTAGCGAATAGCACCACCTCTAATCCGGATAGTACGGGTAATAAGTATGCGAATGTGACAAACAACGCAGCGACAGTGGGTGATGTGTTAAATGCAGGCTGGAATTTACAGAATAACGGCCAAGCGGTGGACTTTGTTACTCACGGTAATACGGTGAACTTCAAAAACGGTCAAGGTGTGAAAGTAGGTACAACCTACAACAATACAACAGGCACGACCGACATTACCTTTAACACCACCAACAGCTATGTGGACGAGAACGGCAATGCAACCGCTGAGCCAACCAATAAAGTGAAATTTATCGGCGCTAATGCGTCAGCACCGGTTGCGATTACCAATGTGGATAGCGGCGTATTGCCAAATAATGCCACTATACCGGCAGGTCAAACCTTTAATGATGTATTAAACAACCTCTCTGGCGAGGCGTTGAATAATGTCGTGAATGCGGGCGATTTGAAAAACGCGACCAAAGACATTACTAACAGCACGTTAAGTGCGGTCGGATTTGCGCTGACATCTAAAGCGGTAGCGGATAGTAATGGTCAATCCAGCGTGAAAGACGGGTTATCCGATGCTGACAAACGTCTAACCAATAACGAAACGTTCACCTTAGATGCTGGCAATAATGTTCGCATTAAACAGATTGAAAACGGCTATGAAGTTGCTACGGCAGAAAATGTCACCTTCACCAACATCACGGTAGGTAAAGATGGCAAGGACGGCGTTGATGGCACAATCGGTGTGAACGGTAAAGACGGTGCATCTGTGGTGATTAACGGTAAAGATGGTTCTATCGGCTTAACCGGTCCGAAAGGTGCAAACGGTAAAGACGGTGCTTCCGCTAACCTCACTGTGGTGAACGGTACAGGCACATTAGATGAAGCAGGTAAAGGCAAAGAAGGCATTACCCGTTTGGTGTACAACACCACTAATACCGATGGCTCAACCACTACCCGTGAAATTGCCACTAAAGATGATGGCTTGAAATTCAAAGGTGATAACGGTGACGAGATTGCGAAGAAACTCGGCGAAACCTTGAATATCACCGGTGGATTAACGGATAGCAATAAACTGACCGATAATAACCTCGGTGTGGTGAATCAAGCGGGTAGTTTAGTCGTTAAATTAGCAAAAGATCTTAACTTAACCAAAGACGGTAGCTTAACCATCGGCAATACCACCTTGAATGACAACGGTTTCACCCTGGTTGGCGGGCCAAATGTCACCACAAGCGGTATTGACGCGGGTAATAAGAAAATTACCAATGTTGCAGACGGCGATGTTAGCAACAACAGTAAAGACGCCATTAACGGCGGTCAGCTCTACACCGCGATCACCAATAGCGGCTTTAACCTCACCACTAAATCAGTGGCAGGTACAAACGGTCAAGCCAGCGCAGACGGTCTATCTGATGAAGATAAACGTTTAGCGAATAACGAAACCTTCACGCTAGATGCCGGCAACAATCTTGTGATCAAGCAAATTGCAAACGGTTATGAAATTGCAACTGCGAATAACATCACTGTGGGTGCGGCAGGCAAAGATGGAAAAGACGGTGTGGACGGCTCAATCGGTGTGAACGGTAAAGACGGTGCATCTGTTGTGATTAACGGTAAAGACGGTTCTATCGGCTTAACCGGCCCGAAAGGTGCTGACGGTAAAGACGGCGCTTCCGCTAATATTTCTGTGAAAGACGGGGCGAAAGGTCTTGACGGTAACGACGGTAAAAACGGCGAAAGCAAAACCCGTATTGAGTACGTTAAGCCAAACGGTGATAAAGAAACCGTTGCAACCTTGAACGACGGCTTGAAATTTAAAGGCGACGACGGCAAGGAAATTGCGAAGAAACTCAACGAAACGTTAAGCATCACAGGCGGAGCAGATAAAGATAAGTTAACAGACGGCAACATTGGTGTGAATAACAACAATGGTACGTTGGAAGTGAAATTATCGAAAGATCTGAACCTAACCGAAAACGGTAGCGTAACAATTGGCAATGTGACTATTAACAAAGATGGTTTCAACGCAGGTAATACAACTATTACTAATGTAACAGGTAACTTAGACAATGTAACAAATGACACCAAGTCTAATCCGGATACAGCAGGTAATAAATACCAAAACATCACTAATAACGCAGCGACGGTAGGCGATGTCTTGAATGCCGGTTGGAACTTACAAAATAACGGTCAGGCTGTTGATTTTGTCACGCACGGTAATACGGTGAACTTTAATAACGGTACAGGTGTATCGGTTAATGCAGTTTATGACAATGCAACAGGTACAACCAACATTACCTTCAACACCACAAACAGTTATGTTGATAATAATGGTGCATTAACCAACGTACCGAGCAACATGGTGAAATTTATCGGTGGCAATACTTCCGCGCCGGTATTAATTACCAATGTGGATAGTGGTGTATTGTCAAATGGCGCAGCAGTTCCGGCTAACCAAACATTCAATGACGTATTGAATAACATTACCGGTGATGCGTTGAATAATGCCGTGAATGTGGGCGATTTGAAAAATGCGACCAAAGATATCACCAACACCACCTTAAGTGCGGTCGGATTTGCGCTGAAATCTGCAAAAGTAGCGGGCTCTAACGGTATGGTTGAGACGGCTGACGACTTGACCGATGAAGGTAAACGCTTAACCAATAACGAAACGTTCAACCTCAATGCGGGTAATAACATTGTGATTAAACAAATCAACAATGGTTATGAAATTGCAACCTCCAACACGATCACTGTGGGTGAAGCCGGCAAGGATGGTAAAAACGGCGTGGATGGTTCAATCGGTGTAAACGGCAAAAACGGCTCATCTGTTGTGATCAACGGTAAAGACGGTTCAATCGGTTTAACCGGTCCGAAAGGTGCGGATGGTAAAGATGGTGCAGGCATTGCCTTAAACGGTAAAGACGGCACAATCGGCATCAACGGTAAAGACGGTACATCAGCGAACTTCACGGTGAAAAACGGTTCTGGTACGTTAGATGAAACTGGTAAAGGCAAGGAAGGCATTACCCGTTTGGTGTACAACACAACCAACGCGGACGGTACAACCACCACCCGTGAAATCGCAACCAAAGATGACGGCTTGAAGTTCAAAGGCGATAACGGTGGCGAGATTGCGAAGAAACTTGGTGAAACCTTGAATATTACCGGTGGGGTTAGCGATGAAGCGAAACTGACCGACGATAATATCGGGGTGATCAACAAAGACGGCAACCTCACGGTAAAATTAGCCAAAGATCTGAACCTCACCAAAGACGGTAGCGTAACTGTCGGCAACACTACCCTCAATGATAAAGGGTTAACTATTGCCGGTGGACCAAGTGTTACTATTGACGGTATCAATGCAGGGGATAAACGAATCACCAATGTTGCGGACGGCGTGAATGCAACGGATGCGGTTAATGTTTCACAGCTAAATAGAAGTATGGCTGAGGCGAAAACGGAAGTAAAGGCCGGTAAGAACGTGAATGTGACAAGTGACAAAGGCACTAACGGTCAAACCATTTATACCGTGAATGCAGAAAAATCCGTGGTTAAAGGTTCCGATAGCGTGAAAGTGACGGAAAACCGTGATGCTGCAAATTTCACGACGACCTATGACATCGATCTTTCCGATGAAATGAAAAAACAGATCGCGAAAGAAGAAAGTGTCAGCGCAGGTGATACAAACGTGAAAGTTTTTGCAAACGGTACGAATGCTTCAGGTGGTAAAGACTTCGCAGTCAGCCTCAATAAAGATCTGAACCTGACTAAAGACGGTAGTGTAACTATTGGCGGAACGACGTTGAAAGACGGCAACTTGACAATGGGTAACACCACAGTCGGCAACGATGGTCTCACCATCAAAGACGGCCCATCCATCACCCAAAACGGTATTGATGCCGGTAATAAAGTGGTGAACAATGTGGCAGATGGGGATATTAGCCCGAACAGCAAACAAGCGATCAATGGCGGTCAGCTCCATACAGCGATTGCAAACAGCGGCTTTAATCTTGCGACCAATGGTCAAGATACGGCGAAGGATAAACGGATCAACAATAATGAAACCTTTAACCTCAACCAAGGTAACAACATTGTTGTGAAACAGATCGACAACGGCTACGAAATTTCAACGGGTAACAACTTAGTTATCGGTGAAAAAGGCGAACCGGGTCAAAACGGTCAGCCGGGTAAAGACGGCATTGATGGCTCAATCGGTGTAAACGGCAAAGACGGTTCATCTGTTGTGATCAACGGTAAAGACGGTTCAATCGACTTAACCGGCCCGAAAGGTGCTGATGGCAAAGACGGTGCGTCTGCCAACATTAGTGTGAGAAATGGCACTAAAGGTCTGGATGGTAATGACGGTAAAAATGGCGAAAGTAAAACTCGCATTGTTTACGCAAAACCAAATGGTCAAACCGAGGAAGTGGCAACCTTAAATGACGGCTTGAAGTTCAAAGGCGATGACGGTAAAGAAATTGCGAAGAAACTCAACGAGACGTTAAATATCACGGGTGGTGCAAAAGGTACATTAACCGATAATAACATTGGTGTTGTTAACGAAGGTGGTAACCTAGCAGTGAAATTAGCTGAAAATATCACTTTAGGGAATAACGGTAGCGTGAATATCGGTAATACCACGGTTAATAATGATGGTTTAACTATTAAAGATGGACCTAGCGTGACGACTAGTGGTATCAATGCCGGTAACAAAGTCATTAGCAACGTTGCAGATGGTAAGAAAGGCAATGATGCAGTGAATCTGAACCAATTAAACCAAGTTCGCGGCGATATTTATAGTGTCAATAATCGTGTTGACAAGTTAGATAAACGCGTTCGTGGAATTGGTGCAAATGCCGCAGCAGCCTCTTCATTACCACAAGTAATGAGCCCGGGTAAATCAATGGTAGCCGCAGCCGCAGGCGGATATAGCGGTGCGTCAGCGGTTGCAGTGGGTTACTCAAGAGCCAGTGACAATGGTAAGGTTATCTTGAAATTAACCGGTACGGCTAACTCTGAAGGTCACTATTCCGGTGGCGTGGGGGTAGGTTACCAGTGGTAATCTCTACTCGGTGAAGTCATTAAGTTATCTTAACTTAATAAAACATCGTTAATTTAATCTGCACCTAAATGTTGGTAAATACCGACAGATTAAGGTGCAGATTTTTTATTGCCTTGATTTGGGGCTGTATCCCATTCAGTATCACTTGTCCTTGCCTCAACGCAGGCATATTTCTTTTTTGTAAAATGAAAGAATCAAAACAAATTTTGTATTTTTCCCACAATGTTGCAAAATAGCCAAAATTTGAGACACACCTTAGAAAAAATGATTGTATTTAATAATATTTCCTTAAAACGCGGGCAAACCGAATTACTTGAGAATACAACGGCAACCATTAATCCAAAACAAAAAGTCGGCTTAGTGGGAAAAAACGGTTGTGGTAAATCTTCTCTATTTGCCTTATTGAAAAAAGAACTTCAGGCGGAAGGCGGAGAGGTTACTTACCCATCGAATTGGGCGGTATCATGGGTGAATCAGGAAACGCCGGCATTGGAAATTTCTGCCTTAGATTATGTGATTCAAGGGGATCGTGAATATTGCCGTTTACAGGCAGAACTTGCTCAAGCGAATGCGCGCAATGATGGCAATGCCATTGCACATATTCATGACAGGCTGGATGCGATTAATGCTTGGACAATTCAATCCCGCGCAGAAACACTACTGCACGGATTAGGTTTTACACAAGCTGAGACCTCGCATCAGGTAAAATCTTTCTCCGGCGGTTGGCGAATGAGATTGAATTTGGCGCAGGCATTGCTTTGTCCGTCAGATTTATTATTGCTTGATGAACCCACTAACCACTTAGACTTAGATGCGGTCATTTGGCTTGAACGCTGGTTGATGAATTATCAAGGAACGTTAGTATTGATTTCTCACGACCGTGATTTTCTTGATCCTATCGTAAATAAAATTTTGCATATAGAGCATCAAAAACTAAACGAATATACCGGGGATTATTCTTCTTTTGAAATCCAGCGTGCCACCAAACTCGCCCAACAAGCGGCAATGTATCGCCAACAGCAACAAAAAATTGCGCATTTACAAAGCTATATTGATCGCTTTAAAGCCAAAGCCACGAAAGCAAAACAAGCCCAAAGCCGAGTGAAGGCTTTGGAGCGTATGGAATTAATTGCACCGGCTTATGCGGATAATCCTTTTACATTCACCTTTCGCCCGCCTGTTTCGTTGCCTAATCCTTTGGTGATGCTTGAGCAAGCCAGTGCCGGTTATGGTAAAGGGGAAAGTGCGGTTGAAATTTTGCGTAAAATTAAACTCAATCTTGTGCCGGGTTCCCGTATTGGATTGCTCGGTAAGAATGGGGCGGGAAAATCCACCTTGATTAAACTTTTAGCGCAAGAGCTGACCGCACTTTCCGGTACGGTACAGCTCGCGAAAGGGGTTAAATTGGGATATTTTGCTCAACATCAGCTTGATACTCTCCGCGCGGAAGAATCCGCTTTGTGGCATATGCAAAAACTTGCACCGGAGCAGACAGAGCAACAACTGCGTGATTACCTTGGTAGTTTTGCTTTTCAGGGTGATAAAGTCAATCAGCCAGTGTCCTCATTTTCCGGTGGCGAAAAAGCGCGGTTGGTTTTGGCATTGATTGTGTGGCAACGCCCGAATTTGCTGTTATTGGATGAACCGACCAACCATTTGGATCTTGATATGCGCCAAGCCTTAACGGAAGCCTTGGTAGATTATGAGGGTTCGTTGGTGGTGGTATCGCACGACCGCCACTTGTTACGCAATACAGTGGAAGAATTTTACTTAGTCCATGATCAACAAGTCGAACCCTTTAAAGGCGATTTAGACGATTATCAAAAATGGTTGATGGAACAAAATAGCCAATCTTCTACAAAATCAGTCGAAGAAAATACTACGACAGAAAATGTTCATTCCAATCAAAGTCGCAAAGAACAAAAACGTCGAGAGGCGGAATTGCGTCAACAAACCGCACCGCTTCGGAAAAAAATCACGCAGTTAGAAGAAAAAATGAATACCTTGACCGAACAGCTGGCGGAAATTGAAAATAACCTGGCGGATTCCACACTTTATTGTGTAGAAAATAAAGAAAAATTGACCGCACTTTTAGCACAACAGGTGGAGACCAAAAAGAACTTGGAAACCGTGGGGGCGGATTGGATGGAAACGCAGGAAACATTGGAAGAAATCGTATCGAATGCGGAGTGATTATGACCGAATCCCTTTTTCATCATACCAAACAAGAAGAATATTGCCCGAAGTGCGGTTCGATTTTGCAAATTAAACAGGGCAAAAAAGGGTTGTTTCTTGGTTGTAGCGGCTATCCGCAATGCGATTACTTACGTCCTCTGCATCGTGTGGAACATAAAGTATTGAAAGAACTGGATGAGGCTTGTCCGCAATGTGCTAATCCATTACAGTTAAAACAAGGTGCATTCGGTATGTTTATCGGTTGCAGTAATTATCCGCAATGTGATTTTGTCGTACACGAAGAACAAAAAACGGTAGAAAAAATCGCTTGCCCGCAATGTCAAAAGGGGCATTTGGTCGCCCGCCGTGGACGGCAGGGGAAAACATTTTATGGCTGCAATGATTTCCCTCATTGCAAATTTTCTTTACCGGCTAAGCCCTATGAAATACCTTGCCCGCAATGCAATTTTCCTCTTGCCTTATTAAAAAGTGAAAATGAAACGGGGCAACAAATGCAATGTGCGAATAAAACTTGCAGCTATATTTTTGAGATTTCCAAATGACTTTACAACAAATTGTCGCCTGTTTATTACAAGATCAAGTGGTCGCCTACCCCACCGAAGCCGTGTTTGGGTTGGGATGTAACCCATTCAGTGAAAGTGCGGTCAAAAAATTACTCGATTTAAAACAACGTCCTATGGAAAAAGGGCTAATTTTGATTGCGCCGACATTAACATTTTTACTGCCCTTTATTGATCTTTCAGGCGTGACGGAAACACAAATGGCAAGGCTGACTACCCGTTATAATCGCCCGATTACTTGGGTTGTGCCGGCAAAATCGGATGTTTCCCCCTTTCTTACCGGAAAATTTAACACGATTGCGGTGCGTTTGAGCGATCATCCGGCAGTGCAGGCGTTATGCGAAACAACAGGTTTTGCATTGACTTCAACGAGTGCAAATTTAACCGGTGCGTCTCCCTGTCGAACCGTGGAGGAAGTGCGGTCGCAATTTGGTGAGGATTTTCCCGTTTTAGATTTACCGGTAGGAAAAGCGAAAAATCCCTCGGAGATTCGTGATTTGATCACCAACCAACTTTTTAGACAAGGATAATATATGGATCACTATGCGGTGTGGGGCAATCCCATTTCACAAAGTTTATCGCCGTTGATTCAAGGCAAATTTGCGGCACAAACCCAACAAGAGATGACCTATGAAGCAAAATTAGGTGATCTTGATACCTTTGAGCAACAACTAGCCATATTTTTCTCTCTGGGGGCAAAAGGTTGTAACGTTACCGCACCTTTTAAAGCCCGAGCCTATCAACTTGCCGATGAACACAGCGAACAGGCAAAGTTTGCTGAGGCTTGTAATACATTGAAAAAATTAGAAGACGGTAGGCTTTATGCTGATAATACGGACGGTGTGGGCTTAGTCACGGATTTGGAACGTTTAAATTGGATAAAACCGAATCAGCGTATTTTGATTTTAGGTGCCGGTGGCGCAACTCAAGGTGTGCTACTGCCCTTATTACAAGCCCAACAAAATATCGTGCTAGCCAACCGCACTTTAGTGAAAGCTCAAGCCTTGGCAGAAAAATTCCAACCTTACGGCAAGATTCAAGCGGTGGCGATGGAGGCGATTCCTATTCAGCCTTATGATCTGATTATCAACGCAACGTCTGCAGGGTTAAGTGGAACTACCGCCCCTGTCGCGGCGGATGTGCTTAAATTGGGGCACGCTTTTTATGATATGCAATACGCCAAAGGATCAGATACGCCATTTATTACTTTTTGTAAAAGTTTAGGGTTGATGAATGTGAATGACGGATTTGGAATGCTGGTGGCACAAGCGGCACATTCATTCTATTTATGGCGGGGCATGATGCCTAATTTTGAGAAGATTTATAGCGAACTCAAAAAGGAGATCCTATGACAAGGTGTTCGTGGACAGGGGATTTGCCGATTTACATTGCTTATCACGATAACGAATGGGGTAAGCCGGAGTTTGACAGCCAAAAATTATTCGAGAAAATTTGTTTAGAAGGGCAACAAGCCGGCTTGTCGTGGATTACGGTACTAAAAAAGCGTGAAGCCTATCGGGCGGCGTTTCATCAATTTGATCCTGAAAAAGTGGCAAAAATGACCGCACTTGATATTGATGATTGTATGCAAAATACGGGGTTGATTCGCCATCGTGCTAAATTGGAAGCCATTGTTAAAAATGCCAATGCTTATTTAGCAATGGAAAAGTGCGGTGAAAATTTTAGTGATTTTATTTGGTCGTTCGTCAATCACAAACCGATTGTGAATGATGTGCCGGATTTATCCGTTATACCGACTAGAACCGATATATCCAAAGCGATGTCAAACGCATTGAAAAAACGCGGTTTTGTATTTGTAGGTGAAACCACTTGTTATGCTTTTATGCAATCAATGGGATTAGTCAATGACCATATAAATGATTGTCGTTGTAAATGATCTTCCAGTATAATCGCTCGGATTTTATCGATAAAAGAATTAAATTATGAATAAAAAATATACTTTAATTTCGCTTTCTATTTTGACCGCACTTTATAGTCAAACGGCTTTGGCGGATTTACGTTCGCAATGTTTGCTAGGCGTGCCAACGTTTTCCGGTGAGGTGGTGTCAGGGAATCCAAATGATTTGCCTGTCGCTATTGAAGCGGACGAGGCGGAAATTAATCAACCAACAAATGCGATCTACAAAGGTAATGCCGATTTAAAGCAAGGTAATCGACATCTAATCGCCCATTCTGTGGAAGTCAAGCAACTTGGTGAAGGGACGGCATTACAACGTTTCGCTCACGTGCGTGGCGGATTTGATTATAAAGACGATCAAATCAATATGTTGGGGCAAAATGCGGATTTTAATTTAGATTCGAAAGACGGAAATGTGACGGAAGCCGATTATCAGTTGGTCGGGCGTCAAGGACGGGGAAAAGCGCAAGAAATTGAATTGCACAATAATACCCGTATGATGAAAAATGCCACATTTACTTCCTGTTTGCCGAATGATAATGCCTGGGCAGTGGAGGCTTCTGAGATCACCCAATATATAAAGGAAGAATATGCGGAAATGTGGCACGCACGCTTTAAAGTGCTTGGTGTACCGGTATTTTATACGCCATATTTGCAACTCCCTATTGGTGATCGTCGTCGTTCCGGTTTATTAATCCCAAGTGCGGGAAGTTCAAGCCGTGATGGGTATTGGTATTCCCAACCGATTTATTGGAATATCGCATCGAATTATGACGCGACTATTACACCAAAATATATGTCGCACCGCGGTTGGCAATTAAATGGTGAATTCCGCTATTTAACGCTGCTTGGAGAAGGCAAAGTAGCTGGCGAGTATTTAGGACGTGATCGCTATGATGAATACTATGGTGATAATCGTAAACGCCATCTTTTTTATTGGAATCATAGCTCCTCTTTCCTGCAAAATTGGCGTTTGAATATTGACTATACGCGTGTGAGTGATAAACGCTATTTCACGGATTTTACGTCTGACTATGGGAGTAGCACGGATGGTTATGCCAACCAATATGCACGTATCGCTTACTACCAACCAAATTACAATTTCGCTATTTCAGCACGCCAATTCCAAATTTTTGATGAGGTAGATATCGGGCCTTATCGTGCCATGCCACAAATTGATTTTAACTATTATAAAAATGATTTAGCGAATGGTTGGTTAGACTTCAAGTTATTCTCGCAAGCAGTACGTTTTGATAATGATAGTAACCTTATGCCCACGGCTTGGCGTTTTCATCTTGAGCCTAGTTTAGCCACGGCAATGTCGAATAAATACGGTAGTTTGAATATTGAAACCAAACTTTATGCCACCCATTACCAACAGAAAAAAGGAAAAGGGACCGGTGCAGAAGAGGTTGAAAGTCGGGTAAATCGGGTTATTCCACAAATTAAAGTGGATTTACAAACCGTCTTAGCGCGTGATACGACTTTCTTAAAAGATTATACGCAAACCTTTGAACCGCGCGTGCAGTATTTGTATCGACCGTATCGCAATCAAAGCAATATCGGCTCAAGCCGTACCAATGATTATTTGGGGTATGGCTATGATTCCTCATTGGTTCAACAAGATTATTATTCTTTATTCCGTGATCGCCGTTATAGCGGGTTAGACCGAATTTCTTCCGCTAATCAAATCACCTTAGGGGGAACCACCCGTTTTTATGACAGACATTCAACGGAACGTTTTAATTTCTCTGCCGGACAGACTTATCACTTAACCGATTCTCGAATTGACAGCAATCCGGCAAATAGTACGCAACGTTCTTCTTCCTCTTGGGCGTTGGAGTCAAATTGGAAACTCAATGATAACTGGAACTGGCATGGTAGCTATCAATATGATACACAGTTGAAGAAAACCTCATTAGTCAATACCAGTATTGAATATAATCCGGAATTAAATAATTTAATTCAGTTAAATTATCGTTATGCGAGCCAAGCTTATATCGACCAAAACTTAGGACGATCTGCTAATGCCTATAATCAAGATATTAAACAATTAGGCTTGGTCGCGGCTTGGGAAGTGACAGATAATTGGGCGGTAGTCGGAAAATATTATCAGGACTTAGCCTTGAAAAAACCGGTAGAACAGTATCTTGGCGTGCAGTATAACAGTTGTTGCTGGGCGATAGGTGTCGGAGCCAGACGCCATGTCACCAGCCGCCAAAATCAAGGACAAAACGAAGTACTGTATGATAATAGTATCGGCGTGACCTTTGAATTACGCGGTTTAGGCACCAATGATCACCAAAGCGGTATTCAAGATATGTTGAAAAAAGGTAAGCTGCCGTATATCAAAGCGTATAGTTTATAAGTATAGGCTTGTCCAACATTATCTTAGGAATGAGGTTTTTGCAGAAAGGATATTTTATGAAAAAACAACTAATATTGACCGCTCTTTTGGGTGCAATAGTATTAACCGGCTGTGCAACCAAGCCAAATGGAGAGCGTAATGATCCGATGGAAGGGTTTAACCGTACCATGTGGGATTTTAACTACAAAGTGGTGGACCGTTATGTGTTAGAACCGGCGGCAAAAGGTTGGCGTGATTATGTACCGACACCCATTACAAAAGGGCTGACGAACGTAGCGAATAACTTAGATGAGCCGGTAAGTTTTGTAAACCGTATGATTGAAGGCGAACCTAAAAAAGCCTTTGTGCATTTTAATCGTTTTTGGATTAATACCGTTTTCGGTCTCGGCGGTTTGTTTGATTTCGCCAGTGCGAGCAAAGAATTGCAGGTTTACGAACAACGCGGATTTGGTGAAACGCTAGGCAGTTATGGCGTTGATGCCGGCGCTTATATGGTACTGCCGCTTTATAATGCGACAACCCCGCGCCAATTAACCGGTGCGGTAGTGGATGCCGCCTATATGTATCCGTTTTGGGATTGGGCGGTGGACGGCCCGTTTTCACTGGTTAAATATGGTGTGCAAGCATTAGATGCGCGAGCAAAAAATTTGGATAATGCGGAATTATTAAATCAAGCGCAAGATCCTTATGTAACTTTCCGTGAGGCTTATTTCCAAAATTTGGAATTTAAAGTCAATGACGGAAAAGTAAAAGAAGGTTCACAGAAAGAACTTTCTGATGATGTGTTGAAAGAAATTGATTAATAAAAAGTGCGGTTGATTTTACTGCATTTTTCTCTATGAAAGATAAGAAAAGGAGAACTGACTATGACAAAAATTATTCATACTGAGCAAGCCCCTGCTGCAATCGGGCCTTATGTTCAGGCGGTAGATTTAGGAAATTTGGTTTTAACTTCAGGTCAAATTCCGGTGAATCCGACAACAGGCGAAGTGCCGACTGATATTGTGGCACAAGCCCGTCAATCGTTAGAAAATGTAAAAGCTATCGTGGAACAAGCCGGTTTAAGCGTAGCGGATATTGTAAAAACGACTGTATTCGTGAAAGATTTAAATGATTTTGCCGTGGTGAATGCGGAATATGAGCGTTTCTTTAAAGAGAATAATCATCCGACTTTTCCTGCCCGCTCTTGTGTAGAAGTGGCACGCTTACCAAAAGATGTTGGGCTGGAAATTGAAGCCATCGCGGTAAGAAAATAATACAAGGCGCAGTTTTGGATCTTTTTTCGCCAAATAGCTTTACAAGAAAAAAGATTCACTTTATAATTTCGCACCTTTGTTATGGCTTTAGGCTATAACCACATTTCTGGTTGGTGCTTGACCTATTCAAGCCCCGTCCAAGACCGTAGGGGAGCAATCTTAATCATCCTACGTAGATGGTGTACAGAATAAGAATTTTTCTTGCTTCTGGGCACCGAAGTTGTCCTAATCTTAGATTAGGTAAATTAATTCCGAGCAATCGGAGTGTATTCAGGAGCTAAAAGCCAATGGCATTAAATCTTCAAGACAAACAAGCAATTGTTGCTGAAGTAAATGAAGCAGCCAAAGGTGCACTTTCAGCGGTTATCGCGGATTCACGTGGTGTAACTGTTGAGAAAATGACTGAATTACGTAAAGCAGCTCGTGAATCGGGTGTAACAATGCGTGTGGTTCGTAATACTTTATTACGCCGTGCAGTTGAAGGCACAGATTACGAATGCTTAAAAGATACGTTTGTAGGTCCAACACTTATCGCGTTCTCTAATGAACACCCGGGCGCAGCTGCTCGTTTGTTCAAAGAGTTTGCTAAAGCAAACGATAAGTTTGAAATTAAAGGTGCCGCCTTTGAGGGTAAGATTCAGGATGTTGAATTCTTAGCAACATTACCAACTTACGAAGAAGCAATTGCACGTTTAATGGGCACAATGAAAGAAGCAGCGGCAGGCAAACTTGCCCGCACTTTTGCAGCATTACGCGACAAATTACAAGAAGCGGCTTAATTTCTAAGCGTTTCTTACTTCATTTAACTTTATTTATTTTAGGAATTGATTGTTATGTCATTAACTAACGAACAAATCATTGAAGCAATTGCTTCTAAAACTGTAACTGAAATCGTTGAATTAATCGCAGCGATGGAAGAAAAATTCGGCGTATCAGCAGCGGCAGCAGTAGCGGCAGCTCCAGCAGCAGGCGGTGCAGCGGCAGCTGAAGAGAAAACTGAATTCGATGTAGTACTTGCTGAAGCTGGTGCAAATAAAGTAGCAGTAATCAAAGCAGTACGCGGTGCAACTGGTTTAGGCTTAAAAGAAGCTAAAGATTTAGTTGAATCTGCACCTGCAGCGTTAAAAGAAGGCATCTCTAAAGAAGAAGCTGAAGCGCTTAAGAAAGAATTAGAAGAAGCTGGTGCAAAAGTAGAAATCAAATAATTTTTGATTCTCTTATGTCCTGTTTCTCAGGCTTAATGGCTGGTGGGTTACCATCAGCCATTTTGTGCTATCAAAATAGGCACAAAAAAACAGATAATAATTTTCCGTTTAATCTTATCTGTTTCCACTCAAGTTAATCATAGACGTTTTAATTTGAGTAGCCCACTACAGAAGTAAGGTTCAGAGTGCGGTTCCTGAAAACGGTGTCCATACCTTGATATGAGTCAAAACTCGGTCAAAATTGACCGCACTTTTTTCTTGTATCAGCTCAGTCTCACTAAAATTGATAGAGGAAAACCAACCAATGGGTCTCTCCTATTCTGAGAAAAAACGAATTCGTAAAGACTTCGGCAAACGTCCGCAAGTTTTAAATGTACCTTATTTATTAACTATCCAATTAGATTCGTTTGATAAATTTATTCAAAAAGATCCTGAAGGTCAGCAAGGCTTAGAAGCGGCTTTCCGTTCAGTCTTTCCAATTGTTAGCAACAATGGTTATACCGAATTACAATATGTTGACTACCGTTTAGAAGAACCGGAATTTGATGTACGTGAGTGCCAAATTCGTGGTTCGACTTACGCTGCAGGTTTACGTGTTAAATTACGTCTTGTAAGTTACGATAAAGAGTCATCTTCACGCGCCGTTAAAGATATTAAAGAAAATGAAGTGTATATGGGGGAAATCCCATTAATGACGGATAACGGTACTTTTGTCATCAATGGTACCGAGCGTGTTATCGTTTCACAATTACACCGCAGCCCGGGCGTGTTTTTTGATTCTGATAAAGGTAAAACCCATTCATCAGGTAAGGTGCTTTATAACGCACGTATTATTCCTTATCGTGGTTCTTGGTTGGATTTTGAATTTGATCCGAAAGATAATCTTTATGCACGTATTGACCGTCGTCGTAAGTTACCGGCAACCATTATTCTTCGCGCATTAGGTTACAACACCGAAGAAATCTTAAATTTATTTTTTGATAAAGTAACCTTTGAAATCGCCGATAATAAATTGTTAATGACCCTAGTGCCTGATCGTTTACGTGGTGAAACGGCGTCATTTGATATTGAAGCGAACGGTAAAGTTTATGTCGAACGTGGTCGTCGCATTACTGCCCGTCACATTAAAGCGTTAGAGAAAGATAATGTAAGCCAAGTTGTTGTGCCTACCGAGTATATTGTAGGTAAAGTGGCGGCAAAAGATTATGTAGATTTGGAATCCGGAGAAATTATTTGTCCGGCAAACAGTGAGCTTTCTTTAGAAGTCTTAGCGAAATTAGCGCAAGCAGGCTACAACGTCATTGAAACATTGTTCACCAATGACTTAGATTACGGTCCTTATATTTCAGAAACCTTACGGGTTGATCCAACTTACGATAAAACCAGTGCACTTTACGAGATCTATCGTATGATGCGTCCGGGTGAGCCACCGACACCGGAATCATCGGAAGCCTTATTCCATAACTTATTTTTCTCTGCGGAACGTTATGATTTATCGGCAGTAGGTCGTATGAAATTTAACCGCTCTTTGGGTGTGCCTGAAGGTGAAGGTACGGGAATTTTAAGTAACGAAGATATCATTCGTGTTATGGAAAAACTCATTGATATCCGTAACGGCCGTGGTGAAGTGGATGATATTGACCACTTAGGTAATCGTCGTATTCGTTCTGTCGGTGAAATGGCTGAAAACCAATTCCGCATCGGTTTGGTGCGAGTGGAAAGAGCGGTCAAAGAGCGTTTATCTTTAGGCGATTTAGATGCGATTACGCCACAAGACTTAATTAATCCGAAACCAATTTCTGCAGCGGTGAAAGAATTCTTTGGTTCTTCACAACTTTCACAATTTATGGATCAAAACAATCCATTATCGGAAGTGACTCATAAACGCCGTATTTCTGCGTTAGGTCCGGGCGGTTTAACACGTGAACGTGCAGGGTTTGAGGTGCGTGACGTACATAACACCCACTATGGTCGTTTGTGTCCAATCGAAACGCCTGAAGGTCCGAACATTGGTTTGATCAACTCCCTTTCTGCATTTGCCCGTACTAATGACTACGGTTTCTTAGAAACGCCGTATCGTAAAGTGGTAGATGGTCAAGTAACGGAAGAAATCGAATATTTATCGGCAATTGATGAAGCAAATTATATCATCGCACAGGCAAACTCAAATCTTGATGAAAACAACCGCTTTACCGATGCCTTTGTTACAGCCCGTGGTGAGCGTGGTGAGTCCGGTTTATATAAACCGGAAGACATTCATTATATGGACGTTTCAACACAGCAAGTGGTATCCGTTGCGGCGGCGTTGATTCCATTCCTTGAGCATGATGATGCGAACCGTGCATTGATGGGTGCAAACATGCAACGTCAGGCGGTTCCAACTCTACGAGCGGATAAACCGTTGGTAGGAACAGGCATGGAAAAACCAATTGCGCTTGACTCTGGGGTCGCGGTTGTTGCTAAGCGTGGCGGTACCGTTCAATACGTGGATGCTTCACGTATCGTAATTAAAGTCAATGAAGATGAAACTGTAGCCGGTGAAGCGGGTATTGATATTTATAATCTAATCAAATACACCCGTTCTAACCAAAATACCTGTATCAACCAGATTCCTTGTGTGAATTTAGGCGATCCGATTAACCGTGGTGAAATCTTGGCTGACGGCCCTTCAACGGATTTAGGTGAATTAGCCTTAGGTCAAAATATTCGCGTGGCATTTATGCCATGGAATGGATATAACTTTGAAGACTCAATGTTAGTTTCGGAACGTGTCGTTCAACAAGATCGTTTCACGACCATTCATATTCAAGAGCTTTCTTGTGTGGCGCGTGATACTAAGTTAGGTGCAGAAGAAATCACCGCAGATATTCCAAACGTGGGTGAATCTGCGTTAAGTAAACTTGATGAATCCGGTATCGTTTATGTCGGGGCAGAAGTAAAAGGCGGCGACATCTTAGTGGGTAAAGTAACCCCGAAAGGTGAAACTCAATTGACGCCGGAAGAAAAATTGTTGCGTGCAATTTTTGGTGAAAAAGCCTCTGATGTGAAAGATTCTTCATTGCGCGTACCAAATAGCGTCAGCGGTACCGTTATCGACGTACAAGTATTTACCCGTGATGGCGTAGAAAAAGACAAACGTGCGTTAGAAATTGAAGAAATGCAATTAAAAGAGGCGAAGAAAGATCTTTCCGATGAGTTGGAAATCTTAGAAGCCGGTTTATTTGCACGGGTTCGTAATCTTCTTATCGCAGGCGGTGTAGAGGCAGCACAATTAGATAAGTTGGATCGTACTAAATGGTTAGAGCAAACCATTGCGGATGAAGATAAACAAAATCAGTTGGAACAGCTTGCCGAGCAATACGAAGAACTTCGCAAAGAGTTTGAACATAAACTTGAAGCGAAACGTAAGAAAATCATCAAAGGTGATGATCTTGCACCGGGCGTATTGAAAGTCGTGAAAGTTTATCTGGCGGTGAAACGTCAAATCCAGCCGGGTGATAAAATGGCGGGTCGTCACGGGAACAAAGGGGTTATCTCAAAAATCAATCCGGTGGAAGATATGCCGTATGATGAAAACGGTCAACCGGTTGAAATTGTGTTAAACCCGCTGGGCGTTCCGTCCCGTATGAATATCGGGCAGATTCTTGAAACCCACTTAGGTTTAGCGGCGAAAGGTATTGGTGATCAAATCAATGCCATGCTCAAACAAAAACAAGAAGTGGAAAAATTACGTAGCTATATGCAAAAAGCCTATGACTTAGGCAATGGTTCACAAAAAGTGGATTTAAGCAGCTTCACTGATGAAGAAGTGCTACGTTTGGCCGAAAATCTACGTAAAGGTTTACCGGTTGCGACACCTGTGTTCGATGGTGCGGATGAAACGGAAATCAAAGAGTTATTAAAGCTTGGCGGTTTACCGACTTCCGGTCAGATTACCCTATACGATGGGCGTACCGGCGAGAAATTTGAGCGTCCGGTAACTGTTGGTTACATGTATATGCTCAAGTTGAACCACTTGGTTGATGACAAAATGCATGCCCGTTCAACCGGTTCTTATAGTCTCGTGACACAACAACCGTTAGGCGGTAAAGCGCAATTCGGGGGACAACGTTTCGGTGAGATGGAGGTATGGGCGCTTGAAGCATACGGCGCAGCTTACACGTTACAAGAAATGTTAACCGTGAAATCCGATGATGTGAACGGTCGTACGAAGATGTATAAAAACATCGTCAGCGGCAACCAGCAAATGGATCCGGGTACACCGGAATCTTTCAACGTAATTATGAAAGAAATCCGTTCACTTGGTTTAAATATCGAGTTAGACGAAGAGTAATTAGGAAACTTTCCTTCTCCAAATTGGGGAAGGAAAGAAAAATGACATCGCCGAAGTGCGGTCAAAATTCTCGGTAATTTTTAACCGCACTTTAAACTTTTAACTCCGACAGGAGAATGTTTGTGAAAGACTTAGTTAAGTTTTTAAAAGCACAGTCAAAAACCAGCGAAGATTTTGATGTGATTAAAATTGGGTTAGCCTCACCGGATATGATCCGTTCTTGGTCATTTGGTGAAGTGAAAAAACCGGAAACCATTAATTATCGCACCTTCAAGCCTGAGCGTGACGGTCTTTTCTGTGCACGTATTTTCGGGCCGGTAAAAGATTACGAATGTTTATGTGGTAAATATAAACGTTTGAAACACCGAGGCGTTATTTGTGAAAAATGTGGCGTTGAAGTCACTCAAACCAAAGTTCGCCGTGAACGCATGGGGCATATTGAATTAGCCTCACCGGTTGCGCATATTTGGTTCTTAAAATCCCTTCCATCCCGTATCGGTTTATTATTGGATATGCCATTACGTGATATTGAACGCGTACTTTATTTTGAAATGTACATCGTCACTGAACCGGGTATGACGGATTTAGAACGTGGTCAATTATTAACGGAAGAACAATATCTTGATGCTGAAGATCGTTGGCAAGACGAGTTTGAAGCGAAAATGGGGGCGGAAGCGATCCAAGATCTATTAAAAGGCATGGATCTTGATGTGGAGTGCGAAAAATTACGTGAAGAGTTACAAGAAACCAATTCTGAAACAAAACGTAAGAAAATTACTAAACGTCTAAAATTGTTAGAGGCATTTATTCAATCCGGCAATAAACCGGAATGGATGGTGATGACTGTATTACCCGTACTTCCACCGGATCTTCGTCCGTTAGTACCGTTAGACGGCGGTCGTTTTGCCACCTCTGATTTGAATGATTTATACCGTCGAGTGATTAACCGTAATAACCGTTTAAAGCGTTTATTGGATCTTATCGCGCCGGATATTATCGTGCGTAATGAAAAACGGATGTTGCAAGAATCGGTTGATGCGTTATTGGATAACGGTCGCCGCGGTCGTGCAATTACCGGTTCTAACCGTCGTCCGTTAAAATCCTTAGCGGATATGATTAAGGGTAAACAAGGTCGTTTCCGTCAAAACCTATTGGGTAAACGTGTTGACTATTCAGGCCGTTCCGTAATCACCGTAGGTCCATACTTACACCTACATCAATGTGGTTTACCGAAGAAAATGGCATTGGAATTATTCCGTCCGTTTATTTATGCAAAATTAGAAAGTCGCGGTTATGCCACAACCATTAAAGCGGCGAAGAAAATGGTTGAGCGTGAAGAGGCGATTGTTTGGGATATTCTTGCGGAAGTGATTCGCGAACATCCGATTCTATTGAACCGTGCACCAACGCTTCACCGTTTGGGTATTCAAGCGTTTGAGCCAATCTTAATCGAAGGTAAAGCGATTCAATTACATCCGCTTGTATGTGCGGCGTTCAACGCGGACTTCGATGGTGACCAAATGGCGGTTCACGTTCCATTAACTCTTGAGGCGCAATTAGAAGCCCGTGCGTTGATGATGTCAACTAATAATGTTCTTTCACCTGCGAACGGTGATCCTATTATCGTGCCATCACAAGACGTGGTATTGGGGCTTTATTATATGACCCGAGAAAAAGTGAACGGTAAAGGCGAAGGCATGTTATTGCAAGATCCGCGTGAGGCGGAAAGAGCTTATTCTACCGGTCAGGCAGAATTGCATTCTCGTGTAAAAGTGCGGATCACTGAATATGTAAAAAATGAAGCAGGCGAACTTGATGCCGTAACAACATTAACGGATACCACGATTGGGCGTGCAATTTTATGGATGATTGCACCGAAAGGTATGCCTTATGCGTTGTTTAATCAAACATTAGGCAAAAAAGCGATCTCTAAATTAATTAATGAAGCATACCGTCGTTTAGGTTTAAAAGAATCGGTTATGTTTGCCGATCAAATTATGTACACCGGTTTTGCTTACGCGGCTCGCTCCGGCTCATCTGTTGGTATTGATGACATGGTGATCCCTGAGAAGAAATATGAAATTATTTCGGCGGCGGAAGACGAAGTAGCGGAAATCCAAGAGCAATTCCAATCCGGTCTTGTGACAGCAGGCGAACGTTACAATAAAGTGATCGATATTTGGGCTGCTGCGAACGAACGTGTTGCAAAAGCGATGATGGAAAATCTTTCTACGGAAGAAGTGCTGAACCGTGAAGGTAAACCTGAAAAACAAGCATCGTTTAATAGTATTTTTATGATGGCTGATTCCGGTGCGCGTGGTTCTGCGGCACAGATTCGTCAGCTGGCGGGTATGCGTGGCTTGATGGCACGTCCGGACGGTTCGATCATTGAAACGCCAATCACCGCTAACTTCCGTGAAGGGTTGAACGTACTTCAGTACTTTATTTCAACCCACGGTGCGCGTAAAGGTTTGGCGGATACCGCATTGAAAACAGCGAACTCCGGTTATTTGACCCGTCGTTTAGTTGATGTGGCACAAGATTTAGTGATCATTGAAGATGACTGTGGCACGCATGAAGGCTTAGTGATGACCCCATTAATTGAAGGTGGTGATGAAAAAGTACCACTTCGCGAGTTAGTATTAGGTCGTGTAGCAGCAGAAGATATCTATAAGCCGGGGACAGAAGAAGTCTTAATTGCACGTAATACATTACTAGATGAAAAACTTTGTGATGTGTTAGATGCAAATTCGGTAGATAGCGTGAAAGTACGCTCAGTCGTAACCTGTGATACCAATTATGGCGTATGTGCTAAATGTTACGGTCGTGATTTGGCGCGTGGTCACTTAATTAACCAAGGTGAAGCGGTAGGCGTTATTGCGGCGCAATCTATCGGTGAACCGGGAACACAGTTAACCATGCGTACGTTCCATATCGGTGGTGCAGCATCTGCGGCAGCGAAAGAATCTAGCGTACAAGTGAAAAATACCGGTACATTACACTTAGCCAATGCGAAATTTGTAACGAATGATGAAGGTAAAATTGTTTTAACTTCCCGTAATACGGAATTAACTGTTACTGACGCATTCGGTCGTACCAAAGAACACTATAAAGTGCCTTACGGTGCGGTATTAAGTAAAGGTGATGGTCAAGAAGTTACTGCGGGTGAAACCGTAGCAAACTGGGATCCGCATACTATGCCGGTTGTGTCTGAAGTTGCCGGTTTTGTAAAATTCGTGGATATCGTGGACGGTTTAACCGTAACACGTCAAACCGATGAATTAACCGGTTTATCCTCGATTGTGGTACAAGATGTGGGTGAACGTGCAACTGCAGGTAAAGATTTACGCCCAACCATTAAATTAGTTGATGCAAACGGCAATGACGTTTTCTTGCCGGAAACCGATGTTATCGCACAATACTTCTTACCGGGTAAAGCAATCGTCAGTTTAGACGATGGCGCAGCGGTAAAAGTGGGTGAACCGTTAGCCCGTATTCCACAAGAATCTGTGGGAACGAAGGATATTACCGGTGGTCTTCCACGCGTTGCAGACTTGTTTGAAGCCCGTAAACCGAAAGAGCCGGCAATTTTGGCGGAGATTTCAGGTATCGTATCTTTCGGTAAAGAAACCAAAGGGAAACGTCGCTTACTGATCACACCGACTGAAGGCGAAGTGTACGAAGAAATGATCCCGAAATGGCGTCAGCTCAACGTATTTGAAGGTGAGATGGTTCAACGTGGTGATGTGATCTCTGATGGTGCGGAAACACCACACGATATTTTACGTTTACGCGGTGTACGTGCCGTAACAGAATACATTGTGAACGAAGTGCAAGATGTTTACCGCTTACAAGGGGTAAAAATCAATGATAAGCACATTGAAGTCATTGTTCGCCAAATGTTGCGTAAAGCGGTGATCACTCAGGCTTACGACTCTGAATTCCTTGAAGGGGAACAAGTGGAAGTGGCACGTGTGAAAATCGTAAACCGTAAACGTGAAGCAGAAGGCAAACCTTTGGTTGAGTTCGAGCGCGAATTATTGGGTATCACTAAAGCATCTCTTGCAACGGAATCCTTCATCTCAGCAGCATCGTTCCAAGAAACCACACGTGTGCTTACCGAAGCAGCTGTGGCAGGTAAACGTGACGAATTACGCGGCTTGAAAGAAAACGTGATCGTTGGTCGTTTAATTCCGGCTGGTACTGGTTTTGCGTATCACCAAAACCGCATTAAAAACCGCCAAAAAGCAGCGGAATTAGCGGTGGAAGCAATTGAAGAACCAATTTCTACTTTTGCAACCGATGCGGATATCGAAGCGGAATTTGAATTTATCGCAGATGATGCAACGCAAAGCCTAGCGGCATTATTAAATTCCGAAATGGAAGAGTAATTTTGTAATATAGATAAAAAAGCCCCGAAAGGGGCTTTTTTGTTGGCCATTATAGGAGCAATGACTTGGCGATGAAAATTCAAAGTGCGGTCATTTTTTCAAGAGTTTGAAATTTTTGAGAAAGTCTTACCATTTATTGTTAGACTTACGCAAAGATTTTTTATAAGGATAATTAAATGGCTACAACAAAACCTTTTCCTCTGCCCACCGGCTATTTTGGTATTCCTCTAGGATTAGGGGCACTCTCTTTGGCATGGTGGCATTTGGCGGATTTCTTCCCTTGGGTACAAACTATTAGTGATGTGGTCGGCATTACGGCAATGATGGTTTGGTTAGCCTTTATTGCTATGTATGGGTATAAATTGCATTATTATTTCCACGAAGTGAAGGAAGAATATCTCTGCCCTGTTCGCTTTTCTTTTCTCGCATTGATTCCTATCACAACCATGTTAGTCGGCGATATTGCCTATCGTTGGAATCCTGTGATAGCGGAAGTGATGATTTGGTTAGGAACTATCGGACAATTACTATTTTCTTCTTTTAGGATAAGTGAACTTTGGAAAGGCGGTGTTTTCGAGCAAAAATCAACACGCCCACCCTTTTATTTACCTTCTGTTGCGGCAAATTTCACCAGTGCAAGTTCACTCGCTTTATTAGGCTATCACGATCTTGGTTATTTATTTTTCGGTGCAGGTTTCATCGCGTGGATAATGTTTGAACCCGTATTACTCCAACATTTACGAATATCTTCCTTAGAACCGCCTTTTCGTGCCACCATGGGGATTATTCTCGCCCCGGCATTTGTTTGCGCATCCGCTTATCTCGCCGTCAATCAAGGTGAAGTTGATACTTTCGCTAAAATCCTATGGGGCTATGGCTTTTTGCAAATGTTCTTTCTATTGAGAATTTTCCCTTGGATTATCGAAAAAGGCTTAAACATCGGTTTATGGGCTTTCTCATTCGGCTTAGCATCCATGGCAAATAGTGCGGTTGTTTTCTACCATAATCAAGTGTTATCAGGAATAGCTATGTTTGCCTTTATTTTCTCAAATTTGATGATTGGATTACTTGTGTTGATGACGTTGTGGAAGTTTGGGAAAGGAGAGTTTTGGGTGAAATAGTGAGAGTTTATTTAACCCTTGTTGCTCAGAGCAAAGTCTTACTACGTTATTAAATTTCAATATGAAAATTAGTTTTGCAAAATTAATAAAAAAATTCCCCAAAGAACGTCTTTATTATATAAAGTATATAGAAAAATTGATAGTATTCTTTTAGAATAAGATATTCAATCAGAATATAGAAAGGATTTTATAATGGCAATTAGTCATGTCTTATTAGAAATATCATATGCTTTAATTCATAATCGGTTATGCTTTTTTACTGGTGCTGGGTTTAGTAAGGCTATTACAAATGGTAAAGCACCATCTTGGAAAACTCTATTAGAGGAGGTTTGTAAGAATAATGATATAGAAAGAGATATTTTAGAACAAGACTCATTAAATTTAGAAGAAAAAGCTCAACTCATTTCTGAGAAATTAAAAGATAAAGATAGAAATAAGAGTATTTATAATGAAATATCATCTGTTATTTCATCTTTGCATTTATCTGATAGTGGAATTGATAATATTAAAAATTTCTTCTCAAATCAGAAATTCAGAATAATTACAACTAATTATGATAAATTAACTGAAGAGCTAATTAAGGACGATTATAATAGTTTTTCTCCAGGTAAGCCTATACCAAAAATTGAAGCTAAGGTAGATATATACCATATTCATGGTTCTATTGATTCCCCTAACCATATGGTTGTTACTGCCGAAGATTATTTTAAATTTATAAATTATGAATCCTATTTTTCTAGAAAATTAAGTACATCTTTGCATGAAAATCTTGTGGTTATTTTAGGTTACTCATTATCAGATATAAATCTGAAAGCTATTATTAATGAGTATAAGGGGTTTTCAAGCAACCAATATGTTCCAATTAACATAATATTTATATCTAGGGAAAGCGTTTCTCAATATACCAAAGATTATTATCTTAGTTGTTTTGGTATTAGGGTTGTTGATAACCTGGAAATTGAATATTTTTTTGAAAAGTTAAATCAGAAAATTAATGAGGTCATAAGTCGAGAGGGAAGAACTGTCCAAAATATAAGGAAATTTCTTTATGAGGAGAAAACATATACTGATGAATATTTAAAACAATCAACATCACTATTCGAGATAGTATCATATATTCAAGCATTAGGTATAGAACTTACTGATGAAAGTGTTACTAAATTATTAACCGATATATTAGAAAGAAAAGTAAAATTCACATTTGAAAGCCATGCTTGGGAACAGTATTATCACTTGGCGTTGTGGTTGATATACTTAAATAGTACTATTTATTTTAAAGATTCCGAAGTGAAAGATATTATTTTAAAACATACGATATATTCGCTTGATACAGCTGGAGCTAAATGGAAATTAGGTAAACCCTGGCTGGCTTCGGAGGAGTGGACGGCATCGTGGAGTAATATTATCCCAGAGAATAGGTTAATAATTAAAGAATATGCAGAGAAGCATCTAAAAAATGATTTTGCTAAGAAAAATATTCTGGGGATTTAACTCTATATGAAATTTCTTGATGACAAATATGACAGACTTTATCTGCCATATTTGTTAGATTAAGCACTTTATTTGATGGACTCAATATTAACCAAAACCCTCACTAACACATCCCAATAAATTTTCACCGCTTCAATATTCACTTTTTCATCAGGTGAGTGAGCATTGCGGATGGTTGGGCCTAAAGATACCATATCAATATGCGGATAATGTTCTTTTAACAAACCACATTCAAGACCTGCGTGGATCACTTTGATTTCAGGGTCTTTGCCTAATACTTCGGCATAATGTTTTTTCGTTAGGTTGAGAATGGCGGAGTCATTCACCGGTTTCCAGCCCGGGTAAGGGGCGGAGAATTCGGTTTTCGCACCGGCTAAGGTGGCAACGGAGCTTAATAGCTCGGTTACATAAGCCTTACCGCTTTCAATCAATGAACGCACTAAAATCGTGCCTTTCACTTTATCACCTTCGGTTTTCAACACACCGATACTGAGTGAGCTTTCCACCACATTTTTAATCACATCACTGTTGCGGATCACACCGTTTGGTAAGGCATTTAACAAATGAATCACCGTTTTTGTACTTTGTGCGGTGAATACGGTTTCGGCTTTAGTTGTCGGTTCAACAAAAAGGGTTAAATTCGGTTCGGCAATCGCTAATTCTTCTTTGAGTAAAACGTCAAGATTTTTGACCGCACTTTCAAGGGCATTAACCTCACCATTAAACGCTAGAACGGCAGCTGCTTCACGGGGAATGGCATTACGAATTGAGCCACCACGAATTTCCGCTAAAGCAAAGTGCGGTTGATTTTGCGAAAGTTTTGCCAACACACGGGCAAGCAACTTAATTGCATTCACTCTGCCGGTGTGAATATCACAACCGGAATGCCCGCCACGCAAGCCCTTTAAGGTGAGTTGAAGGCAATGCTCGAAAGCATTATTTTCTCGTTCTATCGGTAATTCCAAATTGGCATTAATGCCGCCGGCACAACCGATATAAATTTCGCCGATTTCCTCCGTATCCGTATTAATGAGTATTTCGGATTGCAACCAATTACGGCGAAGATTTAATGCGCCGTCCATACCGGTTTCTTCCGTCATTGTGAGCAACACTTCAAGAGGCGGATGCGCCACATCATCACTTTCTAACACCGCAAGGGCAGAGGCTAAACCAATTCCGTTGTCCGCTCCCAATGTGGTGCCTTGTGCTTTCACCCAATCGCCGTCAATGTATGGACGAATTGGATCTTGGGTGAAATCGTGTGGATTGCCTTCATTGGCTTGCGGCACCATATCCAAATGAGCTTGCAATGCCACCGGCGTGCGGTTTTCCATTCCGGCGGTTGCAGGCTTGCGAATTAACACATTGCCCGCGTCATCACGTTCCACAAAAAACTGTTTTTCTTTCGCCCAATTGACAATGAAATTTGCCAATTCGTCCTCATGATGGGAAGGGTGAGGGATAGCACAAATTTGATCAAACCATTTCCATAATAATTGTGGTTGTAGGGTGGTAATTTCAGACATATTCTTTCCTTTTTGCGAAAAATTTCACGAAATAATAGCATAAAACCCCGTTTCAGGTTATCCTTACGCAATTTTTATTTATCGATATTAAGGTGTAATTATGAGCGAAAAATATGTGGTGACTTGGGATATGTTCCAAATGCACGCCCGCAAATTATCAGAACGTTTACTTCCCGCTTCCCAATGGAAAGGCATTATTGCGGTCAGCCGTGGTGGTTTATTTCCGGCAGCGGTATTAGCGCGTGAATTAAGCATTCGCCACGTAGAAACCGTTTGTATCGCCAGTTATCACGATCACACAAGCCAAGGGGAACTCCAAGTTTTACACGCGGCGGAAGTACCAAACGGTGGGGAAGGCTTTATCGTTGTTGATGATTTGGTCGATACCGGCAACACCGCTCGTGCAATTCGTGAAATGTATCCTAATGCAAAATTTGTCACCGTTTTCGCCAAACCGGCAGGGGCAAAATTAGTGGACGATTATATCATCGACATTCCGCAAAACACATGGATTGAACAACCTTGGGATTTAGGTTTAGCGTTTGTTCCTCCTCTTGCGAGAAAATAAGACTTTTAAAATAAAAGTGCGGTCGAAAATCCTTAAGATTTTACGACCGCTTTTCATTATAGGTTTTAATTTGAAAAGGATAGACAGAATTTCGTCTAACTCATTTCTTACCCAGCATTAATATTTCAAGACTTCACTCTCTTTTGGCACAGCAACTTTGCTCAAATTGTTTTCCTTCACGAATTTTCGCATTTCATCGGATGTCACCGAAGCGTGATTGACCGCATCCATATGGACGGTAATAATATCGGCTTTTGGCGCAACCTGACGGGCTTTCGCCACATCGGCTTTCCCCATAATAATACTATCTGAATTACCTTCCATTTGTGCATAACCCGTATTCATGACAATCACTTCGGGTTTATAACGGTTGAGTGCAAAATCCACTTCTTCATTCCAAATGGTATCGCCTACGATATACAGTGTTTTTTCTCCGTCCGCTTGCATTACCACGCCCATTGCTTCACCTAAAATTTCAGCAAATTGTGGGGTAGAGTACATTTGATCAGTACCGTGTTGTCCGCCGGTCTTGCTTAATTTTACTTGGTTAAATTCTGTATTTTTACCTACGACTCTAACATCTTTAAAGCCTTGTGAACGGATAATTTGTGCATCACCGGCATTTTGTACAAAAATCGGTAAGGTTTTCGGTAACATTTTTTGTGCATATTCGTCCCAGTGATCAGCGTGGGTATGTGTCACAATCACCGCATCAACGCCTTCTAATACCTTTTCAACCGGTTCTGCCATATCAATCAACGGATTACGTTTTTGACTGTTAATCGTGCCTTCAAAGCCTGCATAAGTGCCTTTAGGGGCAAGATAGGGATCGACTAAAAACGTGCTACCTGCCATTTCAATTTTGGCGGTCGCATTACGGATATGCTGATAGCTGATTTCGGCATGAGCTGTTGTCGCTAAGGTTGCTGCAATGAGTGTCAATAAGATAGGTTTTAATTTCATTTTGTTTCCTCTTGTAAAAATAAGATAAATTAAACCGCTTGTGTGCGGTGTGATTATTATGAAAGAGAGATAAAATAAAAAATATTGACTTATTATTCAAATATCGAAAAAATTGGGTCAAATTTATTCGCATGAGAAAAAAATGCCTATTCCAACTGTTGCACTTGTACTTTATCCCCAATTTAACCCTTTTCAGTTTTCTGTGCCTTATATGGTTTTTTCAACAGAAATTGAGGACAAGCCCTTATTTAATGTCAAGATTGTGGCGGAAAATCCAAGGGTGGCACAGTCCTATCCTGCTACGATTGTAGCTGATGGCGATTTGGGTTTGTTAGCTCAAGCTGATTTTATTGTGATACCGGGTTGGGATAATGTTGATCAACCTCCCTCCGAGGCTTTAATACTGGCATTACAACAAGCGGCACAACGTGGAGCGATGATTGTGGGGCTGTGTTATGGGGCATATTCACTGGCTTATGCCGGATTGCTGAATGGTAAAAAGGCCACGACACATTGGTTAGGTGAAACGGATTTTAAACAACGTTTCCCACAGGTAAAATTAGACTGCAATGCAATTTATATTGAAGATGAAAATATCATCACCTCTGCGGGAACGTCTGCAGGGTTAGATTGCTGTCTTGCGATTGTTCGCCGCCAATATGGTGTAAAAATTGCCAATCAACTGGCACGTTTGTTAGTGATTTCTCCTCATCGGGAAGGAGGACAAGCGCAATTTATTGAACAACCCATTGCTCGTAAAACCGCTAATGAGAATATCAATGAATGGCTAGATATTATACGAACTAATCTAACAGGAAATTATTCGATTGATGAGTTAGCCAAACAATTAATGATGAGCCGCAGCACATTCACTCGTCATTTTCGTCAAGCAACGGGAATGGCATTCACCGAATGGTTGATTGAGGTACGGCTACAAAAAGGGCGGGAATTATTAGAAAGCACCAAACTAACGATTGACGAAATTGCCCACCAAATTGGCTTCCATTCCACAACGGCATTCCGCCAACATTTTAAAGCCAAACATCATATCAGCCCAAAACAATGGCAAAAGCGGTTTTCTATATCATAAGATACAAAAGGGAATATGGCATAAAACAAAGGGCTGAATTGACATGGATCATTCAGCCCTTTATTTTCCCTTCATTTCAAATTTCCGTATAATACACGCCTATAAAACGTATTCAAATTAACCGCACTTTCAAGGATTTTAAATGATACAACCCCGTTTCGTCCATCTCCATACACACAGTGATTTTTCTATGATTGATGGGATTGCCAAGGTGAAACCTTTGGTGAAAACCTGTGCGGAAAATAATATGGTGGCGATGGCTTTGACGGATTTCACCAATTTTTGTGGTGTCGTGCGTTTTTATGGGGAAGCATTGTCCGCCGGTATTAAACCGATTATTGGTGCGGATGTGCGGGTGCGTAGCGAGCTATGCGGTGATGAATTATTCGAGCTGACCTTACTTGCAAAAAATAATACGGGCTATAAAAATATCACACTACTTTTATCGAAAGCTTACCAACGGGGCTATGACGATTTACCCTACATCGATCAAGATTGGTTGATCGAACACCGTGAGGGCGTGATTATTTTATCCGGCGGAACAAAAGGTGATGTGGGTAAAAAATTGTTGAAAGAAAATACGGCGGAAACACAACGTGCGGTCGGTTTTTACCAAGAATTTTTTCCTGATCATTTTTATCTAGCGTTAACCCGAACCGGCAAGCCTGATGAAGAACGCTATATCAAAGCCGCTTGCGCCCTTGCGGAGGCGCAAAATTTACCGCTTGTGGCAACCAATGATGTTGTGTTTTTAAAGTCGGATGATGCGGAAGCCCATGAAATCCGCGTGGCGATTCATGACGGCTATACCTTGGATGATCCCAAACGCCCTAAACTTTACACGGCACAGCAGTATTTCCGTACTGAAGAGGAAATGTGTGCCTTATTTGCCGATATTCCTTCCGCCCTTGAAAACACGCTATTAATCGCACAACGTTGTAGTGTTACCTTGCGCCTTGGGCAATATTTCTTACCACAATTCCCAACGGGGGAACTGAGTACGGAAGATTATTTGGTGATGAAATCGAAAGAGGGCTTGGAAGAGCGGCTGGCATTTTTATTTCCCGATGAAAAAGTGCGGTTGGAAAAACGTGGGGAATATGACGAACGCTTGCAAGTGGAACTCGACGTCATTAACCAAATGGGGTTTCCAGGTTACTTCTTGATCGTGATGGAGTTTATTCAGTGGTCAAAAGATAACGATATTCCCGTGGGGCCGGGACGGGGTTCCGGTGCGGGGTCATTGGTGGCGTATGCGTTAAAAATTACCGATCTCGATCCCTTAGAATTTGATTTGCTTTTTGAACGTTTCTTAAACCCTGAACGTGTGTCCATGCCCGATTTCGACGTGGATTTCTGTATGGACGGGCGGGATCGCGTGATTGAGCACGTAGCGGACACCTATGGGCGTGGTGCGGTATCACAAATTATTACTTTCGGAACAATGGCAGCGAAAGCGGTGATTCGTGATGTGGGACGGGTATTGGGGCATCCCTACGGTTTTGTGGATCGCATTTCTAAATTGATTCCTCTCGATCCGGGCATGACACTTGCCAAGGCCTTTGAGATTGAGCCGCAATTACAAGCCGCCTATGACAGCGATGAGGAAGTCCAAGCGCTGATTGATATGGCACGCAAGCTGGAGGGCGTAACCCGCAATGCCGGTAAGCATGCCGGCGGTGTGGTGATTTCACCCACCTTGATTACCGATTTTGCACCGCTTTATTGTGATAGTGAAGGGCTTCACCCAGTGACCCATTTTGATAAAAATGATGTGGAATATGCCGGTTTAGTCAAATTTGACTTCTTGGGATTACGCACCCTCACTATCATCAAATGGGCGTTGGATATGGTCAATGCCCGTATGGCGCGAGAAGGCAAGCCTATGGTGGATATTGCTTCAATTCCGTTGGATGATCAGGCTTCTTTTGAATTGCTCAAACGTTCTGAAACGACAGCCGTGTTCCAGTTGGAATCGCGCGGTATGAAAGATTTGATTAAACGCCTACAACCGGACTGTTTTGAAGATATTATCGCGTTGGTGGCACTGTTCCGCCCCGGCCCGCTACAATCGGGGATGGTGGATAACTTTATCGACCGTAAGCATGGCCGTGAAGAAGTTTCTTATCCCGATGCGAATTATCAGCACGAAAGTTTGAAACCGATTTTGGAGCCTACCTATGGCATTATTTTGTATCAAGAGCAAGTGATGCAAATCGCACAGGTTTTAGCCGGTTATACCTTAGGCGGTGCGGATTTATTACGCCGTGCAATGGGTAAGAAAAAACCGGAGGAAATGGCAAAACAACGTTCCGTATTTGAAGCAGGCGCGATCAAAAATGGCGTTGACGGTGAACTTGCCATGAAGATTTTCGACTTGGTGGAAAAATTCGCCGGTTATGGCTTTAATAAATCCCACTCGGCTGCCTATGCCTTGGTTTCTTATCAAACCCTTTGGTTGAAAACCCATTTCCCTGCGGAATTTATGGCGGCGGTGATGACATCGGAAATGGACAATACGGATAAAATTGTCGGCTTGTACGATGAGTGTTTGCGTATGGGGTTAAAAGTCACGCCGCCGGATATTAATGTGGGCAAACATCATTTCAGTGTGAATGAAAACGGTGAAATTGTGTATGGGATCGGGGCGATTAAAGGCGTGGGTGAAGGGCCGATTGAGGCATTAATTACGGCACGCAATGCAGGGGGATTTTTTAAAGATTTATTTGATTTATGCGCCCGTGTCGATTTGAAAAAAATCAATAGACGTACTTTTGAAAGCCTGATTATGTCAGGGGCATTTGATAAATTAGGACCACATCGTGCGGCACTTTCTAAAAATTTGGAAGACGCATTAAAAGCCTCCGATCAACACGCTAAAGACGAAGCCATGGGGCAATCGGATATGTTCGGGGTACTGACCGAAACCTATGAAGAAGTGGAAAACGCCTATGCCAATACGCCGCCTTACACGGAAAAACAAATTCTGGACGGCGAGCGTGAAACCCTAGGGCTTTATTTAAGCAGTCATCCCGTTAGCCGCTATTTGAAGGAGCTCTCTCACTATAGTTCAACGCGATTAAAAGAACTGACTCCAAACCGCCGTGGGCAAATAAGTACGGCTGCCGGTTTAATTGTGGCTTCACGTATCGCCATCACCAAAAAAGGTAATCGATTGGGGGTTGCGACATTAGATGATCGCTCGGGACGTTTAGACATCACCTTATTTGGCGAAAGTTTGGAACAATTTGGTGAGAAATTGCAAAAAGATACCGTCGTTGTGGTATCGGGACAAGTGAGCTTTGATGATTTCTCCGGTGGTTTAAAAATGACCGTACGGGATATGATGACCTTAGATGAAGCCCGTTCCCGTTATGCCAAATCCCTTGCTATTAGCTTGTCGGATGAGCAAATCACGCCAATGTTTATTAAGCAGCTAAAACAAATGCTTGAACCGGTGAGTGGCGGAACCTTACCGATTAATGTGTATTATCAAAGTCCAAAAGGCAGAGCGCTGCTACGTCTTGGCGTTCAGTGGTCGATTACCCCTACCGATGAAATTTTGACAGAATTAGCCAATATGCTGGGCGAAAGTGCGGTTGAATTGGAATTTGGATAATAGTGTTTTACCAATCACCCAAATTAAGGACAGGAATACCTTCCTGTGCTACAATTGCGCAACGAATTGCAACTTAAAAAAATAAGAGAAATTATGACCGCACTTAATGTATTAATTTATCCTGACGAACATTTAAAAGTTGTTTGTGAGCCTGTTTCTGAAGTTAATGACGACATTCGCAAAGTTATAGACGATATGTTCGATACCATGTATCAAGAACAGGGCATTGGTTTAGCCGCACCACAGGTTGATATTTTACAACGTATCATCACCATTGATATTGAAGGCGATAAACAAAACCAACTGGTATTAATTAATCCGGAAATTTTGGCATCAGAAGGCGAAACCGGTATTGAAGAAGGCTGTTTATCCATTCCGGGCGTACGGGCACTGGTGCCTCGGAAAGAAAAAGTGACCGTAAAGGCGCTGGATCGCAATGGGCAAGAATTTACCCTAAATGCAGACGGTTTACTTGCTATTTGTATTCAGCATGAAATTGATCACCTCAACGGTATTTTATTTGTGGATTATCTTTCACCGCTCAAACGCCAGCGTATTAAAGAAAAGTTAGTCAAATACAAAAAACAAATGGCAAAACAATAACCGATATTATGTGGTCAATGTACAAACAGGGATTTCAACGAAACGTAGGGACAGTAGGGACACATGCGGTGTGTCCCTACAACTCTCCTCCTTGTGCAACAGCGACATAATCACGAAAAGTGCGGTTAATTTTGACCGCATTTTATTTTTTCTCCCGTACTATCGGGAACATTATTCAACATAACGCAGAACATGATGAAACCACTCAATATTATCTTTGCAGGTACGCCCGATTTTGCGGCACAGCATTTGCAGGCTTTACTCCATTCTCAACATAACGTGATTGCGGTTTATACGCAGCCTGATAAACCGGCGGGGCGTGGCAAAAAACTGCAAGCCAGTCCGGTGAAACAGCTGGCATTGCAACATCATATCCCTGTTTATCAACCTAAATCCTTACGCAATGTTGAGGTGCAAGAAGAATTACAAGCCCTAAATGCTGATGTCATGGTAGTGGTGGCTTATGGCTTAATTCTCCCCAAAGCGGTGTTAGAAGCTCCACGTTTGGGCTGTTTGAACGTGCATGGTTCCATTTTGCCCCGTTGGCGTGGTGCTGCCCCCATTCAGCGTGCTATTTGGGCAGGAGATACGCAAACAGGTGTTACCATTATGCAAATGGATGAAGGCTTAGATACCGGTGATATGCTACACAAAGTATATTGTGATATTTTACCCACAGAAACCTCTGCAAGTCTTTATGAAAAATTGGCTGAATTGGCACCGCCGGCACTCATTGAGGTGCTTGATCAACTCGAAAGTGGAAAATTTGTCGCTGAGAAACAAGAGGATAGCCAAAGTAATTATGCGGATAAACTTTCCAAAGAAAAGGCGAGATTGGATTGGTCTCTTTCTGCCGCACAACTTGAACGCAATATTCGAGCCTTTAATCCTTGGCCGATGGCTTATTTCAGCACGGAAGATAAAGAGGAAAATTTACAAACCTTAAAAGTGTATCAAGCGGAAATATTACCCCATCAAGATAAACCGGCAGGGACGATTTTATGCGCGGATAAAACGGGCATTCAAATTGCTACGGCTGAAGGCGTACTGAATATTTTGCAACTGCAACCGGCTGGTAAAAAGCCGATGTCGGTTCAAGATTTGCTGAATGGGCGTGCGGAATGGTTCCCTGTTGGTAAGGTGTTAGCCTAATGAAAAACGAGCGTTCGCAGCAAAAAGCGGAAAAAAATAAACCGATGAAAAAAACAGCGAAAAAATCCACCGCACTTTCCTCCAGAGCGGTGGCGGCACAGGTCATTTTACAGGTACTTGATGAGGGAAAATCTCTTTCAAGCTTAATTCCCGATGTGCAAGTCTCCTTAAAAACACAAGATTTACCGCTACTCCAAGAAATTTGTTTTGGTGTATGTCGTGTGCTGCCTCGTTTGGAACAGATTATCCAATGTCTTGTGGATAAACCGCTCAAAGACAAAACTCGGATTGTGCATTGTTTATTACTCGTTGGACTGTATCAATTACTTTATATGCGTGTCCCGCCCCACGCCGCTGTGGATGAAGTGGTGAATGCAACGAAAACGTTGAAGTCAGACAGCTTCCGTGGATTAGTCAATGGCGTGCTACGCCGTTTTTTACGAGAACAAGAAAGCATTTTGGCGCAAGTGGATAAATATTGGCAGACCTTGCATCCCGAATGGTTTGTGAACAAGTTGAAAAAGGCTTATCCGAATTGGCGTGACATCATTAATGCGAATAATCAAAAACCGCCGATGTGGCTACGGGTTAATGCACAACAAAATAGCGTAGAAAGCTACCGCACTTTATTGGCGGAGTCGGGCATTTTGGCAGAAACCGACCTTCACCCTCAGGCGTTACGTTTGGCTTCACCGACGACAGTACAAAAATTACCTTATTTTTCGGAAGGGGCGGTAACGGTACAGGATTTGAGTGCACAATGGGCGGCGGCTTTGCTTGAACCGCAAAATGATGAGTGGATTTTAGATGCCTGTGCTGCGCCTGGGGGGAAAACCACCCATATTTTGGAACTCGCCCCACAAGCGAATGTGATTGCATTAGATGTGGAAGCCCATCGTTTGAAACGGGTGGAAGAAAATCTGGCACGTTTGAATCAGCAGGCGATGGTTGTTTGTGGTGATGCTACTCAGCCCGATGAATGGTTGGCAGAAATCGGAAAAAGTGCGGTGCAATTTGACCGTATTTTATTAGATGCCCCTTGCTCCGCCACCGGTGTGATCCGCCGTCACCCTGATATTAAATGGCTGCGCCAAGAAACGGACATCACACAACTTACCGCATTACAAAAAAATATTTTGAAAGCCCTTTGGGCGAAATTGAAACCGAACGGTATTTTACTGTATGCCACCTGCTCAGTGTTACCGGAAGAAAATGATGAACAAATTCGCACTTTTTTATCAGAACATTCAGATGCGGAATTATTACCGCTCCCTTTTGAAGGGAATGTGAATGATGATAAAAGTGCGGTCGGTTTTCAATTTATCCCGCAAGAAAATGGTGGAGACGGGTTCTATTATGCTAAGCTGCGTAAGCGATCCTAACCTAAAAGAGGACAATCATGTTTCCTAATATTGACGTGATCATACCTTGCTATAACGCAGAAAAAACCTTAACACGAGCGGTGGAATCAGTTTTAAATCAACCCTGTTTGGGAAAAATTTGGTTGATTGACGATGCTTCAAGTGATGGTACGCTTGCTCTGGCGAATCAGTTTTCCGCACAGTATCCGGAACGGATTTTTGTGGAATCAATGAATAAAAACCGTGGTGTCGCAAAATCACGAAATTGGGGGGCGTTACAATCTACGAATGAATTGATCGCTTTTTTAGATGCGGATGATGCCTATGAGCAAGGGGCATTGGAAGTGGCAGCGGCAACCTTTCATTTTCAACCGGACACCTCTGTGGTACGTTTGGCTTTAAAACCCATAGGGTTAGCGAGCCGTTATGCGGAACATCCTAATTTTGATTTTGCTTGGCAGCATATGAGAATGACATGTGGAGGGAATGTGGTGTTTCGCCGCGCTTTTTTCCTAGCCTGTGGCGGTTTTCCTCAAGATGTGTTATTCCGTGAGCTAGGCGGTGAAGACGGTGCTTTGGGGATTGCAACAACAAGAATAAATAAGGTGGCGACATTATTTGATGAAGTCGGTGTGCTACATTATTGTCGAGAGGGAATGCACGCCGAGCGATTATTAGATTCGATTTTGTTCCCAAAAGCACCAGAAGAGGTGACGGAAGAAAAAATGATGCAGGCAAATGCGGTAACCGATGAAATCTGTCTCCGAGTGAATGCGTTAAAGTGCGGTCTAAATTCAGCGGAAATCGGTATCCGACCTCTGATTTTAACAAGGAGTGAAGCATGAAAATAATGATTCTTGGTGCCGGACAAGTGGGAACGACATTAGCGGAAAGTTTGGTCAGTGAAGATAATGATATTACCTTGGTGGATAACGAATCGCCACGACTTCAAGCTTTACAGGAAAAACATGATTTAAAAGTCGTGCAGGGCTTACCCTCTTCACCGAAAATCTTGCGTGATGCCGGTGCGGCAGATGCAGATTTAATGGTGGCGGTGACATCATCGGATGAAATCAATATGGTCGCTTGTCAAATCGGCTATACATTATTTAATACACCGACACGTATTGCACGTATTCGTAATTCGGAATATTTACGGGAAAAAGACAAGTTATTTAATGATGAAAATGTGCCTATCAACCATTTGATTTCACCGGAAAATTTGGTGACGGATGAAATTACCCGCCTGATTGCTTATCCGGGGGCATTGCAAGTGGCGCATTTTGCTAAAAATCGGATCAGCGTTGTGGTAGTGAAAGCTTATTACGGTGGCGCATTGGTCGGGCATGCATTATCCGCTTTCAAAGAGCATATGCCGCATATTGAATTTCGTATTGTCTCGATTTTACGTAGTGACAAAACCATTCGCCCTCAAGGCTCGACAATTATTGAAGCCGGTGATGAAATTACATTTATTTGTGCGACAGAACATATTAAAACGGTAATTAGCGAATTACAACGCCTCGAAAAACCTTATAAACGAGTGATGATTGTCGGTGGAGGAAATATTGCCGCCGGCGTAGCAAAACAATTGGAAGAGCATTGTACGGTAAAATTAATTGAGCGTAATGCGGAACGTGCGCAAGCCTTAGCGGAAAAATTAGCAAAAACCTTGGTTTTTCATGGTGATGCTTCCGATCAAAATTTATTGTTTGAAGAGCATATTGAGAATGTTGATGTTTTTCTCTCATTAAGTAGCGATGATGAAGCCAATATTATGTCGGCATTGTTGGCAAAACGTTTAGGGGCAAAAAAAGCCATGGTGCTGATTCAGCGTATGGCGTATATCAACCTGATTCAGGGCGGTACGATTGATATTGCCGTTTCTCCGCAGCAAGCGACAATTTCCGCGTTGCTGGGATATGTGCGTAAAGGCGATGTCAAAAATGTCGCGAGTTTACATCACGGGGGGGCAGAAGCGATTGAAATTGTTGCCCACGGTGATTTGAATACTTCCAATATTGTGGGAAAAACGATTCGTCATATTCGTTTGCCTGCCGGTTGCATTATTGGTGCGATTTTACGCAATAATGAAGTGATTATCGGGCATAAAAATGTTGAGATTCAGGACGGTGATCATGTCATCCTGTATTTAGGTGATAAAAAAGCGGTTTCTGAAATCGAAAAGCTATTCCAACCAAGTGTATTTTTTATCTAAAGGTTTACTTTTTAACCAAAGAACATATAATACGTGCGTCTCTAACTGTAAATAAAAGGAAAAATTTATGAGCTTTATAAAGGAATTTCGTGAATTCGCGATGCGTGGCAATGTTGTTGATATGGCTGTCGGGGTCATTATCGGTGGTGCATTTGGCAAAATTGTAAGTTCACTTGTGGGTGATGTCATAATGCCTGTATTGGGTATCTTAACCGGCGGTGTAGATTTTAAAGATTTAAAATTTATTTTAGAACCGGCAAAAGGCGATATTCCGGCAGTGACATTAAACTACGGTATGTTTATTCAAAACGTCTTTGACTTTGTCATTATTGCATTTGCAATTTTCTTAATGGTAAAAGGTATCAACAAATTGAAAAAACCGGTTGAAGTTGAAACAGCACCGGCAGAGCCTTCAAACGAAGAAAAATTACTTACTGAAATTCGTGATTTGTTGAAAAAATAATTCATCTTAGAACAGAATAAAAAAGTTGGCTTATGCCAACTTTTTTATTTTCTATATTAGGGCAAAAGCAAATTAAAAAATGACAGATTTTTCTACCGCACTTTTGCTATTAAGTTTTTAAACACGCCACAAAATGTGTTCCGTTGTCGCTATTAAAGGATGGTTTTTGTAAACGACAGTTTTCCTCTGCAAGCGGACATCGGGTACGAAATACGCAACCTGAGGGCGGATTAATCGGCGAAGGCAGATCGCCTTCGAGAAGTGGAATGTTTTTGTTGCGTTCCAATTTTGGATCGGGAATTGGCACGGCGGACATTAACGCTTTGGTGTAGGGGTGCTTGGTGTGATTATACACCTCATCGTCACTCCCCAATTCCATGGCATTGCCTAAATACATTACCAGGACACGGTCGGAAATGTGTTTTACCACCGCAAGATCATGGGCAATAAAAATCAGTGATAATCCCATTTCTTCCTGTAATGACTTCAATAAATTCACCACTTGAGCCTGAATGGAGACATCTAGTGCGGAAACCGGCTCATCACAAATAATCATTTTCGGTTCAATAATTAATGCACGGGCAATACCGATACGCTGACATTGTCCCCCTGAAAATTCGTGAGGATAGCGATTAATCAAGTTTGGTAATAAACCCACTTTTAACATCATCGCTTGCACTTTTTCTTTCACTTGTTCTGCGTTCAAATGAGGCTGGTAGATTTTGAGCGGTTCCGCAATAATTTCACCAATATTCATTCGAGGATTGAGCGACGCAAGGGGATCTTGGAAAATCATTTGAATATCTTTGCGTGTATCACGCCATTGTTTGGGCGATTGTTTGCGTAAATCTTTGCCTAGCCAAATAATTTCCCCCTCGTTTGCTTCCACCAAGCCAATAATGGCACGGGCAAGGGTGGATTTGCCACAGCCCGATTCGCCTACGATTCCTAAGGTTTCGCCGGCATAAAGTTGAAAAGACACATTTTTCACTGCCTTTAAGGTTTGTGGTTTAGCAAAAAAGAGGGCTTTATTATTTTTAATTTTGAAGGATACGCCCAGATTTTTGACCTCTAATAACAGATTTTTTTCTTTAATCATATGTTTTGTCCTTCAAATTGTTCTGGCGGAATCCAACAGTTGCGTAAATGCCCTTGGGAAAGTGCGGTCAGTTTGGGTGCAGTTTTGCATTGCGCTTCGGCATAATGGCAACGGGGTGAAAACGGACAGCCTGTCGGTAAATGTAACAAATTCGGCGGATTTCCCGGAATCGTGACGAGCGTTTCATTTTTGCCGTCAAGGCGGGGAATCGCCTCCATCAGCCCGAGGGAATAAGGATGGGTCGGGTGATAGAAAATTTGTTCCGCTGTGCCGTATTCCATCGTCCGACCGGCATACATCACAAGCACTTGATCACAAATCCCCGCGACCACACCAAGATCATGCGTGATCATAATAATCGCCGTGTTAAATTCCTGTTTGAGTTCATTCAATAAGGTCATAATTTGGGCCTGTACCGTCACATCCAGTGCGGTGGTTGGTTCATCAGCGATCAGTAATTTCGGGCGACAAAGTAATGCCATGGCAATCATCACACGCTGGCGCATCCCGCCGGAAAATTCGTGCGGATACATCCCCATACGTTTTTTGGCTTCCGGCATTTTCACTGCATCCAACATTTTTACCGATTCATTGAATGCCGTTTGTTTGTCGTAACCTTTGTGCAACATCAAAACTTCCATTAATTGTTCGCCTATCTTCATATAGGGATTCAAGGATGTCATCGGATCTTGGAAAATCATTGCAATTTGTTCTGCGCGGATTTTATTGAGTTGTGCCGTTGGTAAATTGACCAGTTGCGTGCCGTTAAATAAGGCTGAACCGGAAACTTTCCCGTTTGCTGCAAGCAAGCCCATTAAGGCAAAGGCAGTTTGGGATTTACCGGAACCGGATTCCCCCACAATGCCGAGGGTTTGTCCGGCATCTAAGGTGAAATTGAGATCATTTACCGCCGTGACAATACCGTCAGGCGTATGGAAATTGACATAGAGGTTTTGCACATCTAATAAGTGAGGTTGATTTTTGTATTGTTTTTCCATAAACCTCTCCTAGCGATCTTTCGGGTCAAGCGCATCGCGTAAGCCATCGCCGATAAAGTTAAAACAAAATAGCGTTAAACAGAGGAAGAATGCGGGGAAAATTAAAAGCCAAGGAGCGACTTCCATTTGTGCTGCGCCATCGCTTAATAATGCGCCCCAACTGCTCATTGGTTCTTGTGTTCCCAAACCTAAAAAACTCAAGAAAGACTCAAATAGAATTAATCCCGGTACTTCCAAAGAGGCATAGACTGCGACTAAACCTAATACATTGGGAATAATATGCTTGAGAATAATTTGGCGACGCGGTACACCACATACAATGGCGGCTTCAACAAATTCTTTGTTTTTAAGACTAAGGGTTTGACCGCGTACAATCCGAGCCAAACCCAGCCAGGCAATCGCACCGATGGCAATGAAGATCAATAGAATATTCTGTCCGAAAAGAGTGACCAGCAAAATCACAAAAAACATAAAAGGGAATGAGCTGAGAATTTCTAAGAAGCGCATCATTACCATATCAATTTTGCCGCCAAAGTAGCCGGAAATTGCGCCATAAATTGTTCCGATCATCACCGAAATTAACGCACCGGCAATCCCCACCATCAGGGAAATCCGCCCACCAATGGCAACCCGAACCAGAAGATCACGACCGGATGAATCCGTGCCGAAGAAATGCAATCCCTCCGTAGTCGGGGCAACGCCCATCATATTCCAATCCGTATCTTCATAGGTAAAGGGGAAAAATAGAGGCGCAAAAGTGATAAATAATACGATGAGTGCCAATAAAATTAAACTGGCTACGGCGGCTTTATTGCGGAAGAAACGGCGTTTTGCATCTTGCCAGAGGCTTCGCCCCTCAAGCTGCATTTCCTCCATATGTTCTGCAAGTTGTTCCACAAATTCAGTATTTTTTTGATTAATCGGTTGGCTCATTGCACACTCCTAATAACGAATTTTCGGGTCAATGACCGCGTATAAAATATCGACAATCATATTAAACAAAATAGTCAGCGTGCCAACCAGAATGGTTAAACTTAATACTAAAGAATAATCACGGTTCAGTGCGCCATTCACAAATAATTTACCCATGCCCGGTAAACCGAATACGCTTTCGATTACCATTGAACCGGTGATAATGCCCACAAATGCGGGGCCGAGATAAGTGATGACGGGCAAAAGTGCAGGGCGCAGTGCGTGTTTTAAAATAATTCGACGGGTAGAAAGCCCTTTGGCTTTGGCGGTGCGAATAAAATTGGAATGAAGCACTTCAATCATTGAACCCCGCATAATCCGAGCAATTCCCGCCACATAGCCGATAGTGAGTGAGGCAACCGGTAAAATTAAATAAGGCAAGGCGCCTTCATTCCAACCACCGGCAGGCAACCAACCAAGCCAAATGGCAAAAAATAATACAAGGAGCGGGGCGAATACAAAACTGGGCATAATGACCCCTGTCATCGACATACTCATCAAAATGTAATCCCATCGACTGTTTTGTTTTAGTGCGGCGATTGTGCCGGCAGAAATACCTAGGGTGAGCGCAAACAAAAAAGCAATGCTGCCGAGTTTGAGGGACACCGGAAATGCCGCGCCGATTAAATCGTTTACAGATTGATCTTTATATTTAAACGAAGGGCCGAAATCACCTTTCGCCAAGTTTTCCAAATAGCGTACATATTGTTTGTGAAGCGGTTCGTTTAGGTGATATTTTGCTTCAATATTTGCCATCACTTCAGGCGGATAGGCGCGTTCGGAAGTGAAAGGGCTGCCTGGCGCCAAACGCATGAGGAAAAAAGAAAAAGTAATTAAAATAAACAGGGTCGGAATCGCTTCCAACACGCGTTTAAGAATAAATTTGAACATGATTACTCCAACCCCAAATATCACAGCGATATTTTCTTTCCTTGTTTATCAGGCAAGGATTTTATAAAAATAAAAGTGCGGTCAAAAAAACAACCGTTTTTCCAACCGCACTTTTTCTTAATGTTTAATGATATAAAGATTACGCAATAAAATATGATCTTGCGGATCTTTAGCGGTATAACCGCCCACATAAGGTTTTACCAAACGCGGATTAACGTAATTGTAAACCGGCACGATAGCGAAATCTTTCGCCAAAATCGCTTCTGCTTTGGCATAAGCTTCCGCACGGCCTTTAGCATCACTGGCTAAATAAGATTCCGCCATTGCCTTATCATATTCCGCATTGGCGTATTTTGCCGTGTTGTTACTGGAGGTTGATAAGAAATAGTTACCGAAAGTGGTCGCTTGGTTGTAATCTGCAAGCCAACCTGCTCGGGCCACATCGTAACGACCGGCACGGCGACTATCAATGTAAGTTTTCCATTCTTGGTTTTCTAATTTCACCTCAATTAAGCCTTTGGTGTTGGCTTTCCACATAGAAGCGGCGGCAATTGCCACTTTTTTATGGTTTTCATTGGTGTTGTAAAGAATGGTAAATTTCAACGGATTAGATTTGCTGAAACCCGCTTCTTCCAATAATTTAATGGCTTCCTCATTACGTTTTGCCATTGGTTCTTGGGAATAAGCCGGTTGTTGGATTTGTTCTCCCTCTGCGATATAAGATGGTGTGAAAACGTAAGTCTGTGTTTGACCTTGCGCCAGCACTTTATCTGTAATCACATTACGATCAAGGGCATAGTTTAAGGCTTGGCGTACCCGTTTATCATTGAAAGGCGCTTTCAGATTATTGATTTCATAGGTATAAGTTGACAAAACACGGGCTGTGAACACTTGATCGGGCAATTCTTTTTTCAACTTAGCAAATTGTTCTGGTGGAAGTGTATAGTGAGTAATATCTAAATCACCGGCACGATAACGGGAAACATCGGTACTCGGATTTTCGATCGCCAAGAAAGTCGCCGTGTTGATTACGGTTTCTTTATCGTTCCAATAAAGCGGGTTACGTTCAAACTCAATTTTTTCATTGATAACGTGATTTTTTAGTTTGTAAGCACCATTGCTCACAATATTTTCTTCTTTCACCCAAGCATCGCCAAATTTTTCAACGATTTTTTGTGGTGCGGGTAATAAAGATTGGTGAGTGGTTAAACCGGCGGCATAAGGGACGGGATTGGAGGAATAAACCACAAAGGTGTAATCGTCTTTGGCTTCAACGCCTAATTCTTCCGGTTTTTTCTTACCGTCAATAATATCTTGGGCATTCACCACTTGCATATAGTCTAAAAAGCTGGCGTAAGGCGAGGCGGTGTTAGGGTTGACTAAACGGCGCCAAGAATACACAAAATCTTGTGCTGTAACCGGATCACCGTTTGACCATTTCGCCTCTTTGCGAAGATGGAACGTCCAAGTTTTATAATCCGGCGAGCTTTCCCAACTTTCTGCTACTCCCGGTACTAATTCACCGTCCGAATTGGTGCTTATTAATCCTTCAAATAGTTGATAAAGCACTTGTGATTCCGGTACGCCCTCAGTTTTGTGCGGATCAAAACTTTGTGGTTCCGAACCGTTATTAATGACAATATTTTGTACCGGAGCAAGCTCTGTTCCCACTGGAACTTGAGCGGCGTAAAGACTGCCGGAGAGCGCTAAAGTGAGAGAGAAAAAGATACATTTACTGAGTAAGTTACGTTGCATAGTCACTCCTTTTTGGGGTTAATTGTTGTGAAATCATCATTATTAAAATCGTTGAATTTATTGATTTATCTTAAATGTTTAAATTTGTAAAGGCTTTATTTCCTAACAAAGGTGATATCGATCACAGTTTTGATAAAAAACTAAAAATCCTTCTTTTTCTCCCGTAAAACTATTCGATCTATTGCGATTTCTTACTATCACTTTAAATTCAATTTATGCTATCGTAACGCCCATCAATCAAGATAAGGAGAAGACAATGACAACTCAATTAGATTCACTTCGTAGTATGACTGTAGTAGTGGCGGATACCGGTGATATTGAAGCCATCAAAAAATATCAACCGCAAGATGCCACAACCAATCCTTCTTTAATTTTAAGTGCCTCGGCATTACCGCAATATGCGCCGTTAATTGATGAAGCCGTGAGTTATGCAAAATCACAGAGCAATAATAAAACACAACAACTGATCGATGCGGAAGATAAATTAGCGGTAAATATTGGTTTAGAAATCTTAAAAATTGTTCCGGGACGTATTTCGACAGAAGTGGATGCCCGCCTTTCTTACAATACGCAAGCCACCGTTGAAAAAGCCCGTAAACTGATCGCACTTTACAATGCGGCAGGCATTTCAAATGATCGTATTTTGATTAAAATCGCTTCAACATGGCAAGGTATCCGTGCCGCAGAAATTCTTGAAAAAGAGGGCATTAACTGTAACCTAACCTTATTATTCTCCGAAGCGCAAGCGCGTGCCTGTGCCGAAGCGGGCGTATATTTAATTTCACCGTTTGTTGGACGTATTCTAGACTGGTATAAAGCGAACAGTGATAAAAAAGACTACGCACCTGCGGAAGATCCGGGTGTGATTTCTGTGACCAAAATTTATAATTACTACAAAGAATACGGCTACAATACCGTGGTAATGGGGGCAAGTTTCCGCAATGTGGGCGAAATCACCGAATTAGCCGGTTGTGATCGTTTAACTATCGCACCGCCGTTACTCAAAGAATTGCAAGAAAATTCAACCGCACTTGAGCGTAAACTTGACTTCAAAGGTGAAGTAAAAGCAAAACCTCAACAGCTCACTGAAGCCGAATTCTACTGGCAACATAACAGCGATGCGATGGCGGTAGAAAAGTTGGCTGAAGGTATTCGTAAATTTGCCGTTGATCAAGAGAAATTAGAGGCTATGTTGGCGGCAAAATTATAATTTTTGCTGAATCAAGATTAACGCCTGCGCCCGTTATTTTGAACGTAACGGGCGCATTTTTATAACAGAGGGTTTTCTCCGTCTCTTTTATAATTCATTCGATTTAGATATTTTGATGTCATAGAATGTGGCGAAAGCAATAAGAGGGAAAACTTTGGTGCTGAAATACTCTTTTTTGAGTAGGAAATAGCTTTAAATCTTGACTGTTTATTTAAATTGGTGAAGAATTAAAAGCCACGTTTTGCCATTAATTATCGGTGATTTATTTTTTCGATAACAAAAATGAATGCACTGTAATTTAAGCGGTGAAATATTGCACCTCACTTTTTGGTGATATTGAATCAAAGGTGCGGTTAGTTTTTTCTTACATTTTCGGAGCAAAATATGTCAGGTATTTTCACTCAAACTCCGCCAAACCGCCGCCGTTATGGTGTGGCGATTCTTGTCGGTATCATTGCAGGTATTATCTCTGCATTTGTAAAATGGGGTGCGGAGCATCCGTTCCCGCCACGCAGCCCAATTGATTTCTTCGCCGCGGCTTGTAAAGTGGATATCACGGGATTGACCCAAGATCAAGTATTGCAAGTTTGTTCGCGTGCTTTCTTAAACCCGCCACACGTTTTCTTACGTGATTATTTAGGTATTGACCCGACACAGGCTGCATTTACCTTTGCTGATCATGCCTTTAACTGGATTGGTGTGACACACATCATTTTCTCATTGGTATTCGCTATCGGTTACTGCTTAGTAGCAGAACGTTTCCCGAAAATTAAATTTTGGCAAGGTATCGGGGCGGGTATCATCGCAAATATTTGTGTACATTATATTGCTTTCCCAGTATTAGATTTAACTCCGCCGGTTGCGGAATGGCCACTCTATGAACACATTTCCGAATTAGTCGGTCATATTTTCTGGTTCTGGACGATTGAAATTATTCGCCGTGACTTACGCAATCGAATTACCGGTCAACCGGATCCGGAAGTTCCTTTAATTTAAAAGGTGCAACGGAATAAAAATCAAAAAAAGAAAAGGCAACGGAATGTTGCCTTTTTTACACTTTTTTTCTCGTCCGCCAGGTTGGAAAACCTGTCCACTAAAGTTTTTAGTGCTTATTTTCAATAAGTTGTTTAACGTTTATCATTTGTTTGTCAATGATGAGGCACTATTTTGTTATAGGAGGAATATTTTTCAATATACAGCGGGTTTTACAAACAACTATTGAAAAATCAGTAACAAATCTTCTAGAATTGCAAGTGATTCTCATCAATTAAACTGGAGCAAATATGAAATTCAAAACTTTACTTTTAGCGATTCCTTTCATCACCACCGCATTTGTGGCCCATGCAGAGAACGATTCTATGAAAACTGTCAAAAGTGAATACACCACTATGGAAACGGTAGAAAAAATCAAAAATGCCGTTACCGAAAAAGGCATGAAGGTCTTTACCGTGATCGATCACCAAGCCGCTGCGAAAGATAAGGGCTTAACGATGCCATTTGCCAGCGTGGTAATCTTTGGTATGCCTACCGTAGGCACGCCGATGATGATTAAAGCCCCTACCCTCGCTATTGATCTCCCGCTCAAAGCTTTAGTTTGGGAAGATGATAAAGGTGCGGTTTTCGTCACGCTCAATAGCGCAGACGACATCGGCAAAAAACACGGTTTAAGCGAAGAGGTGTATGGTAAATTAAAAGGTGCAGAAAAATTAATTCCGAGTGTGGTGACGAAGAAGTAAAATACAAATACTAAAGCCCTTGCTAAATAAAGTAAGGGCTATTTTATGGGAGCTATCAGACGGTGAAAACGTTAATCTTGAAATAATCAGCGTTTAAGAATGTTGATGGCTTGGTCGTAGTACGTTTTTATAAAGAGCGGTCAGTTTAGGCGATGATTTTGCAAATGCACAAAATATATAGGGACGCCACACAGTGCGTCCCTAATAATTAAGTATAATACTGAGAATTTTTGTAAACTGTCTCTGTCTTTCAGATTTTTACGTGAAATATTAGTGACCGCCGCAGCCACAACCGCCATGTCCGTGATGACCACCACAACAGCCATCGTGTCCATGATCATGGTCATGATGACCGCCACAACCACAGCCATGACCTTCTTCATCGCTGTCATGGTGATGACCGTGAGCACCGTGAACGTGACCATGCGCAATTTCTTCCAATGTGGCTTCACGTGTGCTGACAACTTCAACGGTGAAATGTAATTCTTGACCGGCTAACATATGGTTACCGTCCACCACTACTTCATCGCCGTCCACTCCGGTAATTACCACCGGAACAGGGCCAATATCCGTATCTGCTAAGAAACGCATTCCCACTACTAACTCATCGACACCTTGGAAAACATCTTTTGGTACGCGTTGAACCATATGTTCATTGTATTCGCCGTAGCCTTCTTCCGGTTGAACACGCACTTCAAATTTATCGCCTACCGCTTTGCCTTCTAGGGCTTTTTCTAGACCAATTACTAAGTTATTGTGACCTTGTAAATATTCTAAAGGTTGATTTGACGGTGCTTCATCTACCAATACACCATTTTGGGTACGAACTTGGTAAGCAATGCCTACCACCACATTTTTTGCTACATTCATGAGGGTTTCCTTATTGTTTGAAAATCGCTGCCATTGTATAGAAGAAAAAATAATTGTATAGAAAATTAATCTTTAAGTAATTCAATTTGTGCGGTCGCCTGAACCCGCACTGCTTCTTTTCCGTTTTCTAAAAAAGCATTCGGTGCGGCATCGGAGGACAACATTGCCACTTTAGCCGCACGTGGTGAAGCGTAAGGGCGGATTGGTGCCGATTCATTCACCGATGAAATGTCTAAATTAAGAATTCGGTAATTGTTCATTTGTAACGAATGTTGAATTAATGTCGCTTTATTTTTAAATTTTTCAATAACAGCCTGTGTTAATTCGCTTTCTACGCTGATTAATTTTTCCGGTGAAATAGTTGCATTCACATCTTCAATCGCAAGAATGCCATCTAGTGAATTGAGCACCTCTGATAAGGCTTGGAAGTCTTTACTTTCCAGCACAAGATCGGCACGGGCAATCCAATCTGTTTTCTTCCCTTCATTATTGTAACGAACAGAAGTATTACGGGAATTACCTTTAATTTCCACCGCACTTTGTTTTTGAACAATACCGACCGCTTTATTTAAACGTTCTGAAATAGTCTTATTTAAGTCCGCTAAATCTTTTCCATCAACTTGATAAAATAAACGTACATTTAATAAATCACGTTCGATGCTTTTTTCTGCTTCAGTATTAAATGAAACAATATTAGTTTGCCGGGTGGCATTTTCTGCCAAGACTGAAGTACTAAAGGGTAAAGCTAATAATATGAGACCGAGCGATTTTAGTTTCATAAATTTCTCCAAAAAATGACCGCACTTTATTTATGCGGTCAGGTTAGTAAATTAGTGTAAACGCGATTCTTCGACCCCATCCTCATCAAAAAATTCACCATCGTTGCCGTATTCGTCCTCATCATCACTCGGGTCTTCAAAGTAGGTTCCCCAACCATCATAAATCCCTTTATGTTTTTCAATTAATGGCAAAATTTCTTTTTGTTGGGCATCAATAATTTCTGCTTTTAATTCCACTTCGCTGATGATGTCGAAACAGAAAATGGCTTTTCCATTATCGTCTTCAAATTCTTCCGCCTCTGATACTTCATAGCCGGCTTTAAAGGCATCTACAGCAATTTTTTCCAGTAAATCAAAATCATAGTGCGACACATGATGTTCAATAATATAAAGGGCGGAAGGATCGCTGCCGTCATTTAATAAATCGGTGATAATTTCCCGTGTTTCCGCTTGAAGGGCGACAAAATCAGTCATAGTAAATTCCTTAGTTGGCGTGAAAAGTGCGGTTATTTTAGTGGATAAATCTACAAAAGTCGCATAAAATCTCGCAAAATCCAATAATACACGTCAAAATCATGCTTGAACAACTCCCTTACCTCAGCTTAAAAACTCCGCCAAAATCCACCGCACTTTTAAAGCAAGAATGTGCCGATTTTATGGTGATTGAAGATCTTGGCTATGAAATGTCGGGGGAGGGGGAATTTGTCGCATTAAAAGTACGAAAAACCGGTTGTAACACCCTATTTGTCGGCGAAAAACTGGCAAAATTTGCCGGCGTATCGGAACGAAATATGGGCTATGCCGGTTTGAAAGATCGTCAGGCGGTAACAGAACAATGGTTCTGTCTGCAAATGCCCGGACAGGAAACGCCGGATTTCACTCAATTTGAATTGGAAGGCGTAGAAATTTTAGACGTTACCCGCCATAACCGCAAAATTCGCACGGGAAGTTTACAAGGCAATTATTTTGAAATTTTGCTGCGCGACGCACAGGAAAGCGATGAGTTAAATGCTCGGTTAAATTTGGTGGCAAATTTTGGTTTTCCCAATTATTTTACGGAACAACGTTTTGGGCGTGATGGTCATAATCTTACGCAGGCATTGCGCTGGGCACAAGGTGAAATTAAGGTGAAAGATCGCAAAAAACGTAGTTTTTATCTCTCTGCCGCACGTAGTGAGATTTTCAATTTGGTGGTCGCGGCACGTATTGAGCAGGAGCTTGCCCAACAAATTTTGCCAAATGATATTGTGCAATTAAACGGTTCGCACAGTTGGTTTAAAGCGGATGAGTCGGAAGATTTAGCGGCATTACAAGTGCGGTTAGATTCAAGAGATATTTTACTCACCGCTCCCTTGATTGGGGAAGAAAATCTTATTGCGTCAGATATTGAAAATGCCATTGTGGAACAACATAATGCCTTTTCACCTTTGATGAAACAAGAAAAAATGAAAGCGGCGCGCCGCCCGCTGTTAATGCGGGCACAGGATTTCCAATGGCAGTTTATTGAGGAAGGATTAAAACTCGCTTTTTATTTGCCGTCAGGCAGCTATGCCACGGCACTTATTCGAGAATTAGTGAATTATAAGGAAGCATAATGCGAATTTTATTAAGTAATGATGATGGTTTTCACGCAGAAGGCATTCAAGTTTTAGCGGCGGAATTACGCAAGTTTGCCGATGTGGTGATTGTCGCGCCGGATCGGAATCGAAGTGCGGCATCCAGTGCCTTAACTTTAGTTGAACCATTACGTCCCCGCCATTTAGATAACGGTGATTATTGTCTTAACGGGACACCGGCAGATTGCGTGCATTTGGCATTAAATGGTTTCTTATCCGGTCAGGTGGATTTGGTCGTATCGGGCATTAACGCGGGTTGTAATATGGGCGATGACACGATTTATTCCGGCACAGTGGCAGCAGCATTAGAAGGGCGTCATTTGGGGTTGCCTTCCATTGCCGTTTCCTTAGATGGTCGCCAACATTATGAAACGGCGGCTCGGGTGGTGGCGGATTTAATTCCAAAATTGCATAGCCAGTTATTAAATTCCCGTGAAATTATTAATATTAATGTGCCGGATTTGCCTTATGACGCACTCAAAGGTTATAAAGTTTGCTATTTGGGTTATCGCACTTCTGCAGCAGAAGTCATTAAGCAAGAAGATCCCCGTGGCGAAACCATCTATTGGATTGGCCCTGCCGGTTTACCGGAAAATGAACAAGAGGGAACGGATTTCCACGCGGTAAAAAACGGTTATGTCTCCATTACGCCTATTCAAGCCGATATGACAGCCCACCATTCAATTCAGGCTTTACAAGATTGGCTGGAACGTGAATAATGCGGCGTTTTGTCTCAATGACAATTAAAGGTGAATAGAATGAATATTTTTGGGGCAATGTATGATAAAACTATGGAATGGTCAAAACATCGTTTTGCAACGTTTTGGCTGTCTTTTGTGAGTTTTATTGAAGCAATCTTTTTCCCGATTCCGCCGGATGTGATGTTGATTCCCATGTCGATGTCAAAGCCCAAAAGTGCGGTCAAATTTGCCCTTTATACGGCAATCGCCTCTGTTCTCGGCGGTATGGTGGGTTATGCCATTGGTTATTTTGCGACAGATTGGGTACAAGGCATCGTGCAACAATGGGGCTATGGCGAGCATTGGGCAACGGCAATGACGTGGTTTGAGCGATGGGGCGTACTGGTTGTTTTTGTTGCCGGTTTCAGCCCGATTCCTTATAAAGTATTTACGATTTGTGCCGGCGTGATGCAAATGGCATTTTTCCCATTTGTATTGACCGCATTTATTTCCCGTGCGGCGCGTTTCTTGCTTGTCGCAAAATTAGCGGCATGGGGCGGAGAAAAATTTGCAGCAAAATTGCGTAAATCTATTGAAATTATTGGTTGGTCAGTCGTTGCACTTGCGGTAGTGGCTTACTTTATTTTGAAATAATAGGATATATTATGAATAAATATTTATTTGCGTTGTCTATGTCGGTAGTTTTAGTCGCCTGTTCTTCGCCCCAAGTGAGCGATCCCGATGCTTTACCGAATGGCATTATGCAACCGGTTGAAGGAACCGGTGCCGTTGCCGGTGGCAGTTTTATGCCGGAAATAGAACAACAAACTATGCCGAATACAATGAAATAAGAAGGAAAAAATAAATGAAAAAATCGTTTTTATTGTTACCCTTGAGCGTTGCCATTTTGACTGCCTGTTCGTCTAATACTCAGGCTCCGATTGAAAACGCCGGCGGTATCCTTTCACCGGGCATTATGCAACCGGTAGATAATCACAGTGGCGGTAGTTGGCAGCCTGAGATTCAACAAAATACCATGCCGAATAATATGGGAACCAATGCAACAGGTAATGTGCCTGTCGGAACTCAAACACCACAGCCGAATTTTCAACCGACTTATCAACCGGTACAACCAACCCAACCTGTCGCACCGGCACAACCTCAAACAAAAACGGTAACTAAGACGGTATCTGACTGTACAAATTCATCAGCTGTAAATGTACCGCGTAATCCGAATACGAATGCACCGGATTACAGTCAAATTCAAAAAGGTTCGTACAAAGGGGAGACTTATAAAGTCAATAAAGGCGATACGATGTTTTTGATCGCTTACTTAGCAGGTATGGATGTAAAAGAGCTTGCGGCAATGAATAATATGTCTGAGCCTTATAGTTTAAGTGTCGGTCAAACATTAAAAATAGGTAAGTGTGTCACTAAAACGGTAACGACAACAGTGCCGACAAATACAATCACAGCACCGGTGAAACCGACAGAACCTGCCGTTACTTATAGTGCGGGGGCAAACGGTACGCAAATTGGTTCTGACGGTACGATTATCGGGCCAGTGAAATCAGGCGCAGGTGTACCTTCTGCCGCACCGGCTTACACGACTTCGACAGCGCCGGCAACGGGGAATACGGCACCGGTGAATGCAAATGTTATGGCGCCTATTGCGTCTAATGTAGCTTGGACATGGCCGGCCAGCGGAAATATTATCCAAGGTTTCTCAAGCTCAGATGGTGGTAATAAAGGGATTGACATTGCCGGTTCTCGCGGACAATCGGTAAAAGCCGCGGCAGCTGGTCGGGTGGTGTATGCGGGTAACGCATTGCGTGGTTATGGCAACCTTATCATTATCAAGCATAACGATGATTTCTTGAGTGCTTATGCACATAACGACAGAATTCTCGTAAGCGATCAGCAACAAATCAAAGCAGGGCAAGAAATTGCCAAAATGGGGAGCACCGGTACCAATAGCGTAAAACTTCACTTTGAAATTCGTTATAAAGGTAAATCGGTTGATCCGATTCGTTACTTGCCAAGAAGATAACCAATAGGCAAAAGAGCGGTCAATTTGACCGCTCTTTTTTTATCCCCTTATTTTTATATACTTACTTTTCGGTATAATGGAGAAGATTTTTTATACTATTTGGAGATCAATTTTATGCTCGACAATTCACCTTCTATTTGGGTTCAAGATGCTTTCCAAATTACAGATAAAAGCCAAGATAAAGTATTGATTTTGGTTCTCGGCGAGAATGAGAATATTGCAAAAAACTATATTCAGTATTATCAGATGAAGTACCAACTTCGTTTTTCTTTCTCATTCAATATCTTACCTTTAGAAACCTACGCGCAATATCATGCAGATGAGGATTTGAGAGAAATACTTTATTCGGAAGCGCAAAAACTCTCGAAAAATCAACCGCTCTTTTTGTTTTACCCTGATCGCGATCTTCTTCCTCAAACCAATACCGCCAATCTTAAAAAACAGATTTATGCTATTCCCTCTTGGCAAGAACAATGTACCGTTTCAACATTTGCCCGCTTTGAAGTACCGTCTGTCATTGAGACTTGTTTATGGGATAACGAACCCGATGATAAATGTTATGCCGTTATTCTGGCAGCAAATGTTTGGATTTTTCCCGATTTGTTTCGTCAGGAAAGATTACGCTACGCCTGTTTATTTCAAGATGAAAAAGCCGAAACTTATGCAAAAGCGGCACCCTATTTAGTCGAATTACCCAAAAATCATCCTGTTTTGTCCCGTTTATTTTGTCGTAACGGAGACAATCACATCGAAGGCATTAATTACGGCGAACGCAATATCGGCACTTTCTTCCGTTCGTCGGCGGATTTCGACGCACTGCTTAATCATTTCCGCAAGTGGCTGATGTTGCAGGATTATACCGGGCATTGGTACTACCTGCGCTTTTTTGACCCTGTGGGCTTAGAAAAGTATCTTGACCGTCTGCAAACTTACCCGACCAAACTATCTGCCTTTTTTAACGGCGGTATGATAGAAAAAATCTTTTGTATCAAAAACGGTGATGAATTAGTGGAATATGTGCCTAACATTGATTTATCGGCAGTGAAACAAGCAAAAAAACAATTTGATAAATTTGAAATCGAAGCCTTTATCGAACTGCATGATCGTTCATTATGTGAAAAAATTATTGGGGAAATTATGGCGCAATATCCCGAATTTGCTTACGCTTATGGCAAGGAGATCGTAGAAAAAACGGTCGATCATGCTTATCGTTTGGCAAAGTATGCAAAAATGAAAGGAACCATTAGTATTCTACAGTTGGCATTGGCAAATCTTATTTACGGGGACTCGGTTAATTACCTGGATCCTGAAAAAAAATTGAATGATATTTTAGTGAGCGATTTAACCGAACAAGAGAAACAGTTTTATTTAGAAAAGCGCTTTGATCAACTCGAAAAACAAGGTCGCATTCGTCATCAATTACAACCAACAGGAGCACACAATGTCTAGTGTAGATACCGCACTTAATAAGATGATGGCATCTCATCAGCCGGAACAAATTGACCGCTCGACAAATATGTGTCGCGCGGATGTGACAATTTATCATCATGACAGCTTAGCTGAATACCGTAAGCTGCCGGATGGTATTGTGGTAACGGTGTTTGATAGCTCCGGTAAGGCGTATCCAGCTAAGATTGAAAGTGGTGAAAGCGTGCATAACGGCGTGCTCTGCGGTGAGATTTCGTGGCAGCTATCGGGTGGTGAAGCGGTGTCTTCAACCTATACAAAAAAAGATAACCGCCGCTTAACAGAACAATCCGAACATACGCCGCTTAAAGCCTTAGACGGGTATGTATTGATAAAAGCCCTAAATCAATCTGATGATGAATTTACCCTCTCAAAAGAACCGTTGAAACAACTTGCCGATCCCTTAAAAGTACAAGTGAGCTTTATGGAAAACAAAGTAGAAGCGGTATATTTACCGCCACCGATTTTGGTCAATTTACGCTTACGACAGAATGAACCGGTGGTTCAATTAAAAGAGAAAGTTATTCAGCAGCTTATTGATGACGGCGGACATGCAACATTATTTATCCATGGTTATAACGTCCCGTTAGGGAATTTAGGGCGTTTTGCTTCAAGTGAAGAACTTGGCGAACAAATTCAATATAAGAACCAATTATCACCAGAGCAAGTTCAAAAACCTTATCTGTACTATGATAATAAATTGATGAAACAAGCGGTTAATGTCGATTTACATAAGAAGTTAGAGAAAAATTATTTATCCTAAGGCGTGAGTTATACAAAAGTAGGAGATCGGGATGTTTTTGCCCTTGCTGAAGTCAATAAAAGCTATGATAAATTGTCACCGCTCCTGAATGGTAAAGAAGCCTTATCTTGGTTTCCTCATGTTGAATTTCATTTGAATCTTGCCGCTTCGGGAAAAAAGAAACTAGCGGAATTTAATCAATGGGATAAATATAGTCGGATTGTCGGCGTAACTTGGTCGGACAGTGTCGATCCGGATTTAAATTTCTTTCGTGCGGAAATGTACGCTAATGAAGCCGGACGGGAACTTGCCGGCGTGTTGAAACAGTTGATTGGGGAAGGAGTAAAAATCAACATTATCACTCATTCTTTAGGGGCAAGGGTTGCACTTTCTGCCATGAATATCTTAGGCGATATGGCGGGTGAATATGATAATCGGATTGATAACCTGATTTTATGGGAACCTGCGGTGGCGGATAATGCGCTAACGAATTTGGATAATTATGAGGCGAAGAAAGCATTCAATCCGCTTGCTATGGAAATTTTCCCTTATGCTCACAAAGTGCCGAAACATATTACCGTGTTATATTCACAAGAAGACGGCGTATTAGGCAGCGATCATAGTTATAGCGACTACGAACCGGTTGCGTTAATCGGTGGGGCTTATCCGAGCAAATATCTGTCTTTTACCACGGGTAATTCGGCACTAAAAGAATATTATAAAGATACGCGAATTTATGATTATGAGAAATCAGTTATTCAGATCAAACATACTTGTGATTTGCTGTATGCCGGTGCAGAGAAACAATACCGCCCCGATGAATGTGCGAAACTGCCTCATGCTTATCAAGTTAACCGTTATAAGCAGGAAATAGCAGCATTAATTCGAGAGGAAGCGGCAAGAGTGAACGACCCGGAAAATAGCCCGACTTTTATTCCGCCATTAACCTATTTAAAGCCTTGGAGCCATTTCAAATGCTTCCCTGAAGAAGTGTTAAATCACATTATTGATGTATTAATCGGAAATGCCTTGTCCGATTGGGAGAAAAGGGAAAATTATTTTAAAGTGCGGGCAGCGTTGGGGCATCAGGGCGATCGGCAAACTATTTTAGATAAAGACAAGAATCTTAATGATTTATCACCACAACGGAAAAGGATATTACATGATTCATTTCTTGAGAAATTAAGTCAAGAAGGTGAAAAATTAAGATATTTTGGTCAGGTAATAAGAAAAAATAATCGGGATTTCTATTACTTTATTTCCCATTCGGCAATGCGAACCTGGGAATGGTTAGACTTGGATAGACATCAAGTTTTTCCACTAATTTACGAATACAGCTATAAAGAATGGATTATGGATAGAAAAATTCAAGAGCATTCAAAATTTGGACGGTACCCTAAAAACTCGGGAGGTGAGCAATGAAAAATCTCTTTTTTTTAGTTTTATTTATCGTATTAGGTTGGGGCGGATACTATGTGTATGAAAACCGCCATGATGTTTTTTCTAGTACGGGGCGTGTAGAGACTTTAGATATATCTAGTGATGGGAAATATGTGATTAGCGCACATAGTGGGAATGAAACGAAATTAGTTTTATGGAATATTGAGAAACGTGAAAAAAAAGTATTAGCCAAAAGGGTAAACACTAATACAGCATATTTTATTCCGAACAGCCATGATTTTATGTGGCAAGGAAGTAAAGATAAAATCGTACACATCCAAAATGTTGATGGAAAAGAACTGGCAAGTTTTAAACATTTTGAAATAGCCCGTCATATTATGAGCGAAGACAGAACACTTTATATCAGCGCAGATCAAACAGGTGAGATTTATAAAGGTTATGGCGATAATATGGTGCCGATTTATACCGATACTCCAACATGGCGACACTATAATTTTTCTTTATCGGATAAATATTTTTTAACCGCCTCATCGGGTAGGGGGGAACGAGAAGATGGATCAGTAGTGAAAATGAATCCGGTTGCTGACCCGATTCAGCCAAGTGTTTATAAAAGAAGTAGCTATAACGGTGTTGTTTTATGGGATCGAAATACGTTAAAACCGGCAGCAGAGCTTTTTGGTTTTGGCGGACGCTCGGATGCCTTATTTAGCCCGGATGGAAAATGGATTGTAGGAGGGGGGGAAAACTTAAGGCATTATATGTGGGAAACTGCTCATTTAACCAACCGATTGAGACTGGCTGATCCTGATCGTGGAATTCGTAATCCCAGAGGAAACGATGATAGTCAGCTTTTACGTGTACCGGGAGTGAATATGGGCTTAAATAACCCTGTGACTTATGCTTTTGTAACAGAGACAGAGTTTATCGAATTTAGAATGTCTGCAAAAAAAGATGGCTTAGGAGAAAAATATAGTCCGCTCTATACGGTGGGGGATCCTTGGATAAAAGCATTTGTTGAGATAGGTAATAATCCTGTCATCTCAACTGATTTTTATGAGCTATCCAATAGTGTTGCCTCCGCACCGAAAGCCCATATTTTAGTCACGGGACAAGCCGCACACGGCGGCATCAACGTTTACCGCTATCATCCCGATAAAATGGAGTTAGAAAAAATTTGGGTGGCGTATTAGTGGAAAAGTGCGGTTGGTTTTCTAAGAGTTTTTTATATTTAAAATTTAACGGGAAAATTGACCGCACTTTTTGTTTCATTACTTGGTCGGATAGCGTCGATCTGGATTTACATTAAGCTATTGTTATGATAATGCTGTATTAAAATCTCATTGTAGGAGAATGTTGTGTTTAGATTTTTTATTGGAATACTTGGTATACTTTTTCTAGGGCTTCTTATCAGCTTTGGAATGGGGTCACTCAATATCTTTGTATTTGCTGTGTTTATCCCTTATTTCGTTATTTTCGTTTTTGTCTATTATTTTTTATATTTTATTATTCATTTTTTTTATAAAAAGCCATTTTCTAGTGAGTTTAAATTCTTTTTACTTATTCCTACAGCACTCTCTTTTTGGGGATATTATGAGCTTAATTCTTTCTATGAAGAGAAAACAAGAGTTATCGAATTAAATAAAGAGAAATTATTTCTTCGAAAAGCATTAGAAAACCTCCCTTCCAATATTGAAATTTCAGATAGATTTATTATTTCAACCCAAGATAGATTTGATAATCAAGGTAACCCTATTACTTTTAAATGGGGAGAATTAAATTTAAATAGTCTTGATGCAGATAGCTTATATAAAATTAAAGTGTCTAGCTTAAATCAACCTAAAGAATTACCAAAAGGAATGTTATGTAGTTCAGATATTATATTTGAAAGAAAAGATGAAAGTAAGCAAGATGTAGACGATAATACTTACCGCTATGAAAATTATAGATTTGATAGTTGTAAAATAAAAAATTGGATTTTAGAGTTGAATAATCAGAAGATTCAGCTAGAAAATTTTATACTCCATTCTAATGATAAAGAATATATTTGGTATAAATACAATAATATTGCTGGAGAAATAAAAAAAGCTGCGAATAAATTAAATCTTACCCATTATTGGGTTGCTGTATTAGATGGCTATGCAAGATTGGATAATGAGTGGATAGTTGATGGAATAGCTCTTCTTTTAAATGAAGAAGCACAAGTTATCTCATTATTAGGGACGATTCAGCACTCATCTGGTTTAAATAATATACAGATACAAGGTTGTTTAATTAAGCCTAGTCAGTTTGTTGCTTTACTATCTAACCCTAATAATGGAAGAACAGCTGTAGATTTGGAAGGGGTAAACACGACTTGCCCAAGTACCATAGAACCTTCATTTGCCTATTTTAATAAGCCATTAAATAGCGAAACATCATTTTATAATCGTGTCGGAGATATTCAAGAGCAAGCGAAAACACTTTTATCTCCTTTTTTATTTCCTGATCCTGATATTCGTATTGCTTGGAAAGAAGAATTGCCTCGATTATATACTATATACTCTGATAATCAGATACCGTTCTTCTGGAATAATTTAAAAATGAAAAGACTAGAGTTTAGTAATTCGTCTGCATATGTAGAATTAGCAAACGATAGTTTACTTAAATTAGAAACATTTTATTGTGCAGGAATTGCCTATTTTAAACATAATTTATATCCTATTGATAATTCCTTAACAAAGAAAAATTTCACCTTGACAGGGTGTAATATTAATAATGGAAAAATGAAATTGAATAATCAAGATATTAATCTATATAGTGGTAAAGTTTCTTACTTCTTTCCAAAACATTTATCTGTTGAAAATAATGAGTTTTTTCATCATCAGAAAGAGGATGGTAAATTAGTTTCAGATTATATAAAAATAGAGCTTGAGGAGGAATTACTCATAATGAAAGTAGAAGATAGTTTTTATTATTTAAAGAAAGCGATACTAGATAATAAGGGAAATGTGATTGCTTTATCTGGAAGGTTAGAAAATGAAAATAAAGAAGAAACATTTAGTTTAGAGAATGGTCGTTATAATGATAATGGTGTAGGATTTAAGTTATTTAATTTTGCAAAGAATGAAGTAGATATGACATTATCTTCTTATCTGAGTTGCAAGGATTTTATGACTTCCCAAAAAAATAGTTATTGCGATGGTGCTATTCAACGACATACTTATGAGCTTATTCATTAATGAGAGAAAGCAAATAGTGGTTCTTGTAAAATTGTAATGGTTCAAAATTCAATAATGTCTCCTTTGCCCCAAAATCGCATATTTTAGTGACAGAACAAGCGTATCACGGCGGTATCAACGTTTACCGCTACCACCCCGATAAAATGGAATTAGAAAAAATCTGGGTGGCATATTAGTGGGAAAGTGCGGTTGGTTTTCTAAGTGTTTTAAATATAGTTATGTTTCTTCTCATTAAAACTGTAAGGTGACACTATTTACTTTTTGCGGTATGAAGTATAAAATCCTCTTCAAATTTAATTAAGAGGGGAAACCTTATGTTAAAAATGAATGATTTGGTTAAGCTCAGCCAAACACCGAAATCGACGGTATTGTACTATGTGAAAGAGGGGTTGTTGCCTGAGCCGTTGAAAGATAAACCGAATTTTCATCTCTATGATGAGCGCTGTGTGGGGTTGTTGGAATTTATTAAATATCTGCAAACCAATTTCAATGCGAGCATTTCTCAAATTAAACAACTTTTTTCTCACCCTGATTTTGACTGGCAAAATCCCTACGAAAGTTTGATTTCATTGATTGGTATTATTATGGGGGCGGAAAATGAAACCTTTTTACCATCAGAGCTTTGTCAGGAATTTTCCATTTCTGAGAGTGAATTACAAGAGATGGTCGATGAGGGGCTGCTTAATCCTCGCGAGGGAATTTTTACCGCAAAAGAACGGGATATTTTAGCCATTGTTTGCCGTTGTAATGAGGCAGAGCGTGAGATAGTGAAAACCTATTTACAAACGGCTAAAACGCTTGCGACACAAGAAGTGAATCTTACCTTATCGGCGCTAAAAGATAACGAGCAAAAAGACGAAAAACTTAAACACCTTTTTGATTTACTGTTAGTGCTGAAACCTTATGTATTAAATATGCAAACCTTAAAAATTTATCAAACGGAGAGTGTAAAATGAAACTCTTAAAATATGCAGGTTTTGTGCCTTATTTGGCGATTGCTTTTTTGAATGCGAGCGTGGATTTAGCCCATAAAATCACGATTCAAAATGTGTTGTTGAAAAGTTTTGAAGGCAATACCTTAGTAATATTAACAGCGTTAATCAACGCAATGATTTTATTGCCCTTTATTTTTCTTTTTTCACCTTCGGCATTTATTAACGATAAATTCTGTCGCACCAACGTGATCCGTTGGAGCAGCTTGGCTGCGGTGGGTATTTCAGCGGCAATTTTATTCAGTTATATGATTGGCGAATTTTATCTTGCCTTTGCCTTAACACTGATTTTAGCCGCGCAAAGTGCGGTCTATTCTCCGGCTAAATATAGTCTTATCAAATCCATTGTCGGCACGGAAAATATCGGGCTTGCCAACGGTGTGATTCAAGCCTTAACTATTGTGGCGATTTTGTTTAGTTCTTTTGCGTTTTCGATTTTCTTTGAAAGTTATTATGTGCCCTCTAATGATCCGAATGAGGTGCTGCAAAGCGTTTGGATGATTGGCATTGGTTTAGTCGTGTTTAGTTCCCTTGAAGCGTTTTTCGCTTTCAAAATTCCTTTCTTTCCACAAGAAAAAGAAGAAAATGAAACATTCTCTGCTACTAAATACTTATCTTTCGGTTATTTGAAAGACAATCTCCGTACCTTACGTAGCGATAAAAATATTTGGCTAAGTGTGATTGGTTTAAGTCTTTTCTGGGGTGTATCACAAGTGATTGTGGCTGCATTTCCGGCGCATTACAAGGCTTTGTTTAATGCGGATAATGCGGTGATTATTCAAGCTATTTTGGCGGTAAGCGGTTTGGGATTAATCATCGGGTCTTACCTTGCCGGACGTGCTTCCCGATTACATATTGAATTAGGCATTATACCAGTTGGTGCATTGGGTATTTTTGTTTCGATCTTTGGTTTAACACTGGTGAGTACCAATGTCTCATTGATGTTATGTTCCTTCGGATTCGGTTTTTTTGGCGGTTTATTTATCGTGCCGTTAAATTCGACCATTCAATATTTCGCCCCTGAAAAAATCAGCGGCAAAATTATGGCGGGTAACAACTTTATCCAAAATGTCTTTATGGTCGGCTTTTTACTACTTAGCATTGTATTCGTCGAATTTAGCCTTTCCACCAGCGGTATTTTCTTAACGGTTTCCGTGGCCTGTTTATTAGGCAGCCTTTATGCGATGTGGCAACTTCCACATTTATTCATCCGTTTGTTACTCTTGCCTTTGTTGAAGACCAATTACCGTTTCCATGTGGAGGGATTAAAAAATCTCCCACAAAGCGGCGGTGTGTTAATGTTAGGTAACCACATTAGTTGGATTGACTGGATGGTGTTGCAGGCAGCAAGTCCTCGAGCGATTAAATTCGTGATGTTCCGTCCGATTTACAATAAATGGTATTTGACTTGGTTCCTACGTATTTTCCGTGTGATCCCTATTGGTGCGGGTTCAAGCCGTGAATCCATTGAAATGATTCGTGAATACTTGGTTCGTGGTGAAGTGGTAGCATTATTTCCGGAAGGGCATATCAGCTACAACGGTCAGATCAATGAGTTCAAAAAGGGCTTTGAACACGTATTAAAAGATTTGGATAACGTGACGACCGTACCATTTTATTTACGTGGTTTATGGGGCAGCAGTTTTTCCCGTGCAGATAGTTTCTATAAAAATCTCACGAAAAAACAAGGTAAACGTGAAATTTTAGTGGCGTTCGGTAAACCGATTCACGGCTTTATTGATGCCACAGCAATGAAACAAAAAGTGCTTGAGCTTTCTTTCTCTGTATGGGAAAAAGTGATAGCAAAACGCAAACCGATCACACACCATTGGTTGAACAGTGCAAAATCCAACTTGTTCAAGGAATGTGTGGCGGATGGGCAGGGTATGAAACTGAATAACCTCAAGTTTATTGCTGCCGTGTTGATGTTTGGCAAACAACTTAAACAAACTTTAGGTGATGAGAAAAATGTTGGTGTGTTGTTGCCAAGCTCGGCGATTGGTGCCATTGTGAATATGGCATTGATGGTGATGGGTAAAGTGCCGGTCAATTTGAATTATACCCTCAGCCCTGAGGTGATGGAAAAAGCCCTTGCCAAGGCGAATATTAACAAAGTCATTACCGCTGAAAAGTTTTTAAATAAACTGAATGCAAAAGGCTTTGCCTTTGATGAAGTGCTGGCAGATAAAACAATTTTTGCTGAACAATTAGGCAAAAAAATCACAAAAAGTGAGAAAGTGCGGTCATTTTTAACGGCGTTTTTCGCCCCGCGTTGGTGGATTAAATTAATGTATTTTGCTGATGTGCGTTTGAATGAGACGGCAACGATTTTGTTCAGCAGTGGTAGTGAAGGCACGCCAAAAGGCATTGAATTAAGCCATAAAAATTTGCTCACCAATATTAAGCAAGTCAGTGAATTGCTCAATTTCCAAGAAGACGACGTTATTTTAAATTCTTTGCCGATCTTCCATTCTTTTGGTTTAACGGTAACCACCTTAATGCCCTTGTGTGAAGGCATCAAAATGGTGAGTGTGGCTGATCCAACCGATGGTGCAGAAGTGGGCAAAATGTGCGCACGCCATAATGTGAGTATTATATTTGGCACTTCAACGTTTTTCCGTTTATATGCCCGTAATAAAAAATTGCATCCATTAATGTTGCAAAGTGTGCGAATGGTGATTGCAGGGGCAGAAAAATTGAAAGCGGACGTGAAAGAAGCTTTCCGTTTGAAATTCGGTTTAGATATCTACGAGGGCTACGGTGCCACCGAAACTGCACCGGTTGCCAGCGTCAATATGCCAAATATTTTAGATCCTGATAGTCTAAAAGAATTTACCTTTAACAAAGCGGGAACGGTAGGTATGCCATTACCTGGCACGATTATCAAAATCGTCGATCCGAATACTTTGCAAGAATTACCAACAGGTGAAGACGGCTTGATTCTCATTGGCGGCGGACAAGTGATGAAAGGCTACTTGGGCGATCCTGAAAAAACCAATGAAGTCATTGCCGAACTTGACGGCGTGCGTTACTACAAAACAGGGGATAAAGGGCATATTGATGAAAACGGCTTTATCACTATTGTGGATCGCTATTCCCGTTTTGCCAAAATCGGTGGCGAGATGATTAGTCTTGGCAGTGTGGAAGAAAATATTGCTCAAGTGTTGAACGATGAAAACCAATTTGTCGCAATTGCGGTGAATGATGAGAAAAAAGGTGAAAGTGTTGTATTATTGGTGAAATCGCCACTCAGTCTTGAGGAAATTAACACTCGAATTAAATCCCTCAACGTACCGCCTATTATGTTGCCAAGCCAAATACTCTTAGTCGATGAAATCCCGCTTCTCGGCAGTGGAAAAGTGGATTTTAAAGGTGCGAAGAAATTGGCTGAGGAAATACTGAGTGCATAGCTAAACAAACCGTCAAATTTTGCGGATATGTCGCTATGCTGTGGCAAACGCATAAAACGAATATGTCAATACGCGACAGGGACGCCGATATGGTGTCCCTGTCTATAAGCAATCATTGGTATTGTGCAACTGATACAAAACACCAATAAAACCAACCGCACTTTTATCCTTTCAGCAAGTGTAACGCCAGCATATATCCGGCGATGATAAACAGAATAAGGGCGAGTAATTTTCGTGTAAGAGAGGGGGAAAGTTTGCCTCGAATTTTCATTGAGAAAAAACTCATCATAAACGCGCTTAATACCACAATGGCAACAATAGAGAAATTAACATAACCGACTTGCCAACTTCCTGTTAGATAAAAAGGCGGGGATTTTGTCAAATAGCTGTACAGGCTGCCGCTGCCGCCTATCACCATCATATAATTGGTATAAGGGGCGATTTGTTGGGGCTTAATACTTTTTAATTGCCCGATTAAAGGTGCCATAATCGAACCGCCGCCAATACCGGTTAGCCCTGCGATTAACCCGCCGAATAGGCATAATCCGCTTCCTTTGCATATTTCATTTGGCGCTTGCCCCTGATGTGGCAGGCTTTCTGAACTCAACATTATTTTTAGCGCTAACAGGCTTAACGTTCCGACAAAAATACTAATAATTAGAATATCCGGTAAGAAAAAACTAATTTCAAAACCGGATTGAACGCCGATAATGGTGGAAAGTGACCAAAACAACACCGCTTTTATACTAATTTGAATTTTTTGCTGATAAAAATAAATCAAATTAATGATTGATGAACCGATAACAATGGTGAGTGAGGTGGCGGCAATCATTTGCAGTGGAAAATCGGGAAATAATGTATAGAGAATCGGCACCATTAACACGCCACCGCCGATACCAAAAACCGCTGACATTAAATTGGTAAAAAAACCGCATAGCACTAAAATCGAAATTAGCTGTAAACTCATCATTCCTCCTGTTTTTTATTATTATGCTGAATAGGATGCCGCTTGCTTTATGATCCTGCTCATATTATTGAAAAAAAGAATGTCAAATTTGTGATCTAATTCACACCAATTTGGTTGGGGTTATGATGATTATCATAAAACTTCTTTTCTCTCTATATTATTCTAAGTATGCAGTTATATTGGATCAAAATGAGGAGGAGCTATGTTTATAACGATTGCCAGTTTTCTGGTAGTAACGGGAATTGTGGCGTTTATTTCGTGGAAAAAAACAAAAAATGATGATTTAACCACGTCTAAAGGGTATTTTTTAGCGGGAAGGGGATTAAGCGGCGTCGTGATTGGCTGTTCAATGGTCTTGACATCATTATCAACCGAACAGTTAATCGGGGTGAATGCGGTATCCTATAAGGGCAATTTCTCGATTATTGCGTGGACGGTTCAATCGGTCATCCCACTATGCTTTTTAGCACTTTATTTACTGCCGAAATATATTAAAAACGGCTATACCACGATTCCTGAATTTTTTGAGAATCGTTTTGATCGGCAAACCCGTTTAATTATGTCGGCGCTGTTTTTAGTCTTTTATCTTTTTATCGTCATTCCTACCGCACTTTATACCGGTGCGATAGCCTTTAATAAAATTTTTAATTTGGAAACCTATTTTGGATTAACTTATGCCGAATTCATTGTTTATACGGTCATGGCGATTGGGATTGTGGGCGCAATTTATGCCATTTTTGGCGGTTTAAAAGCGGTTGCGGTATCCGATACGATTAATGCGGTGATTTTAGTTATCGGGGCATTATTAGTCCCTATCTTTGCACTCATTTATTTAGGCGAAGGCAGTTTTACCGAAGGGCTTAAAACCATTACAACCTCTCATATTGAGAAATTTAATGCGATAGGCGGTAAAGATGATGCCGTACCTTGGCCGGCAATGTTTACCGGTATTTTGATCGTTAATTTCTTTTATTGGACGACCAACCAAGCTATCGTTCAGCGTGCATTAGGCGCAAGAGATCTGCAAGCGGGGCAAAAAGGCATTTTAATTGCAGCGTTATTTTTATTGACCTTACCAATTATTCTTAATTTACCCGGCTTATTAAGTTTCCATATTCTTGGCGGTGATTTAAATCCAATCGATACCTCTTATCCGACCTTAGTGAATAAAGTGCTGCCGACATTTTTACAAGGCTTTTTCATTGCCGCCTTGTTCGGAGCGATTTTAAGTACCTTTAACTCTTTTTTAAATTCTGCGGCAACGATCTATTGTAAGGATTTATTACCCTCTATCAGCAAAAAAACGTTTTCCGATCAAGAACTGATTGCCCACGCGAAAAAAGTATCAACGGTTATGGCTGTATTAACCATGGTGATTGCCCCGTTATTAATGTTCGGTACTGATGGCATTTTCTTATTAACCAAACGCTTTGCCGGCTTTGTGAATATCCCTATTGTGGCACTCTTTGCCGTAGGGCTTTTCAATAAAACCGTTTCCGGATTAGCTGCCAGAATCGCCTTATTGCTTCACGTTGTCCTTTATTTCTGTATTGTTTGGGTATTTAATGTCAAAGTGAATTTTGTTTATGTGATGGCGGCATTATTTGTGTTTGATGTAGTCGTGATGTTGATATTAGGGCAATTCCTCAAACGTGAACCTTATCAAGAAAGTAAGGAAAACAAAGAGGGTGTCGATTTAACCAATTGGAAATATGCGCCGCTGACAGTCGCTTCTTTGGTGTTAGGATTGATTACTCTACATGCGTTACTTTCTCCGCTTGGTTTAGCCTCCTACGACGGCAGTCCAAAACTCATTTTAGCAGGCTATGCGGTATGCCAAGCGTTACTATTTGTTGTCATGCGTAAAAAAGAGGTGAAGTGATGAATATTATGTATATTTTGCTCGATCAAGTTCGCAAAGATATGTTAGGGACTTACGGGCATCAAATTGTTAAAACACCGAATTTGGATCGGTTAGCGCAAGAGGGGATTCGTTTTAATAATGCGTTTACGCCTGCCTCAGTATGCGGGCCGGCACGAACCTCTTTATTTACCGGATTAATGCCGTCTTCGCACGGCATTATAAAAAACGGCGAAAAAGGCGGAACGGGTGAAATTCGTCGAGAAGCACCGAATATTGCCAAATTAGACGGCTATAATTGCTATGTGGTGGGGAAATGGCACGTCGGTACGCAATCCGTGCCGGAAGATTATGATATTAAAGGACATAATTTTGACGGTTATGGTTATCCGGGGAGTGGTGTTTATCATAATTTAGTCTTTAACCAACCACCGACCCATTCTAACCGCTATCAGGAATGGTTGGCTGAAAAAGGATTTGATATCCCGACCGTCAGCCAAGCCTATTTTGGCGAAAACCCACATCTTCGTGTGCAGGAGCTTTGCGGATTATTGTCCGGTAGCAGAGAGCAAACCATTCCCTATTTTATTATTGATGAAGCCAAACGCTATATTCAAGAATCCTTAGCGGAAGGCAAACCGTTTTTTACTTGGATCAACTTTTGGGGACCGCATACCCCTTGTATCGTGCCGGAACCTTATTATTCAATGTATTCAAAAGATGATGTCATTCTAGACGAAAGTTTTTTTAAACCGTTAGAGGGCAAACCGGGGCATTTCCGCACCATTTCAAAAATGTGGGGAATGTGGGAGGCGAGCGAAGATCGTTGGAAAGAAGTGATTACAAAATTTTGGGGTTATATCACATTAATTGACGATGCAATTGGTGAATTATTGGCGTATTTAGATAGTAACGATCTTTATCATCATACCTTTATTGTCGCCACCGCCGATCATGGCGATGCCATGGGTGCACACCGAATGATCGAAAAAGGCGAATTTATGTTTGATACCACTTACAATATTCCCCTGATTGTACGCGATCCGTTGTCCGAACGAAAAAATCAGCAAGATGATAACCTGATTTATCTGCACGATTTAACCTCGACGGTTTATGATATTGCCCGACAACCGATTCCGACGGAATTTGAGGGCGAAACCTTGTTAGCGATTGTTCGTCAGAAACAAAATAATCAGCGCAAAGGCGTTTTAGCTCAACTGGCAGGGCATTTTGTTTATTTTGAACAGCGAATGTGGCGGCGTAAAGATTACAAATTAGTATTTAATGCGACGGATATTTGCGAACTTTATGATGTACGCCGCGATCCGCAAGAAATGAACAATTTGTTTTATGATGAAAACTATAAAGAGATAAAGCAAGAAATGTTGGAGGAAATGCGTTTAGAAATGCAGAGATTAAACGATCCTCTTGAAAATTGGGTTTATCGAATTATTAATGAAATCTAAATATTCTTTCTGATAAAACGCAATTTATTTAACCTATTTAAAAGGAAATGTCATGAATAATGGCTTGATTTTACCTACCGAGCTTTCTCAGTGCCAATTAAACCGGCTTTCGCAAATGAACAAGGGAGCGGTAATTTACCAACAAGGAGCAAGAGCGAACGAGTTTTATTATATAAAACAAGGTCTTATCGGTCTTTACCATACCCTTGATAACGGAAAAGAGAGCTTAGTCAGACTCTATTCTCAAGGCGATTATTTCGGTTTCCGTACCTTATTCGGTTTAGGCAACAATCATTACCACTGCACGGCGAAAGTGTTAATTGAATCGGAACTGATTCAAATCAAATTAGACAATATCGATCAATTTTTTCTACATAATAGTGCAATGACAAAATATTTATTGCAAACCTTAGCGGAGGAGTTAAGAGAAGCGGAACAGCGCTTAGCCAAAAGTGCCTATTTGCGTACTTTTGATCGTGTTATCGACAGTCTTTATTTTCTTACCCAACATTTCCCCTACTATAATTGGACTTACCGAGAAATTGCCGAATATGCCGGCTGTGAAACGGAAACGGCAATTCGTATCGGCAAAGAATTAAAACAAAACGGCTTATTTAAAGACGCATTAAATCATCACAAAGGCAAGTAGTATGTCATTTTTTTCGCCGAAAGCGCATTTTCATTTAATGGCAAAACCCAGTAGTTTCCATTGTAATATTCAGTGCGAATACTGTTTTTACTTAGGTAAATCGCAGTATTTTGGCAACAATTCCGCATTTATGTCGGAACATACTCTCAAAAATTATATTAAAAATTACATCGAATCACAGGCGGGAGATCGGGTTGAATTTATGTGGCAAGGCGGCGAACCAACCCTGCTTGGTCTGGATTTCTTCAAAAGTGCGGTCAATTTTCAGCGAGAATTTGCCAACGGTAAAACTATAACCAATGGGTTTCAAACTAATGGTATTGCGCTTAATCAACAATGGGCGGCATTTTTTAAGCAACATCAATTTTTAATCGGACTTTCCATTGATGGTTTAAGTGTCGTGCATAACCGTTATCGTATGACGAATAATGGCAATCCGACCTTTGAACGAGTGGTGAATGCGTTGAAATTACTAAAATCGAATCAGGTAGAATTTAACACCTTAACGGTCGTCAATGATCAAAACTGGCAAAAAGGCAAAGAAACCTATCTGGCGCTCAAATCATTGGGTTCGACATTTATGCAATTTATCCCCATTGTTGAAACGCATTTTCCGACAAACTGTACGACTGAGTTGAAAACAACAGCGTTTTCCGTGCCGCAACAAGGATACGGACATTTTTTAGTCGATGTTTTTCAAGAGTGGAAAAAAAAGGATGTCGGCAAAATTTTTGTATTGGAGTTTGAAAATTTGCTTGGACAATGGCTGGGTTATCCCTCAAGCAGTTGTATTCATCGCCCGACTTGCGGTCAATCTTTAGTTGTTGAAGCCAATGGTGAGGTTTATTCTTGTGATCACTATGTTTACCCAAATTACAAATTAGGAAACTTAAATGAAACCTCATTAGTGAATCTTGTTTTATCTGAGAAACAGCGCCGATTTGGGCAGTATAAGCAAAATAGTTTGACTCAGACTTGTCGGCAATGTGAATTTCGTGCCTTATGCCACGGCGGTTGCCCGAAACACCGCATTTTGCCGCAAGATAACGAAGAGTGGAAACAAAACTATCTGTGTGCTTCCTATCAATATTTTTTTAAACAAACCGCCGATTATATGCAACAAATGAAATTACAAATTCAAGGAGCCCAAAATGCCAGTTATTAATAAAATCACCCATCTCACGCCAGAATTAAGTTTATATCATTACAATGAGATTCCGGTTATTTGTTTGGATCATCAGGTCGGGAAAGCGAAAATTGCCTTACAAGGTGCCCAGTTGTTAAGCTGGAAACCGCATTACGAACAACAAGATTTGCTTTGGTTAAGTGAAATAGAGCCATTTGAATTAGGTACGGCAATTCGAGGCGGTGTGCCGATTTGCTACCCTTGGTTTGGCACAAAACAGTCGCCGGCGCACGGCACGGCAAGATTACGCCTGTGGCAGCTTTTCGATTATGAAATTCAGCCCGATAAAGTGCGGTTGGTTTTTGCCTTGTTTGATCAAAACCATATTATTAAAGCCAAAATGGAAATGGTATTTGAGCAGAAATGCCGACTGCTTTTTACTCATTACGGGCAGCAATCGGCAGAAGTGGCGCTGCATAGTTATTTTCATATTGGTGATATTGCTCAAGTTGAGGTTTTAGATTTGCCGACAAGTTGTTTTAATTCCCTTACCCAACAAACGGAAGAAGTGCCTAGTAGACGAACAATCAATGAAAATGTGGATTGCATTTATACGGGTAATTTTCATCAGAATCGGATTATCGATCATCAGTTTAAGCGCGGTATTACCCTTGAGCATCATAATGTGAGCGAATTAGTGTTATGGAATCCGTGGCATAAAGCCACAAGCGCAATGCGGGAAACGGACTATCAAAAAATGATTTGTTTGGAAACCGCCCGGATCAGCCAGCCTCTAAGTTTTGGCGAAACCGTTGGAGTAGATATTTTTACAGATAAATTGCCTCATTAATCCCATATCAAAATTATAGGATTATGTAGCATTTCACAATAGGGAAATCATATACTGGCGGCATCCGAAACATATTGAAATATCTATTTTTGTGCGCGTATTACACTCTATTGATAGGATTAAAAAGAGCGGTCAAACTGACCGCTCTTTTTTGTTTCTTAGCCTGTAAATTATGCGTTTTTGTCGTCAATTAAAATACTTTCTAATGCAATTTCAATCATGTCGTTGAAGGTTAATTGGCGCTCTTCCACACTGCTTCGTTCGTGGGTACGAATATGGTCGGAGACCGTACAGATGGTTAATGCGCGGGCACCATATTCAGCCGCCACACCGTAGATTCCTGCCGCTTCCATTTCTACACCAAGAATGCCGTATTTTTCCATCACATCAAACATTTCAACATCCGGTGTGTAGAATAAATCTGCAGAGAATAAGTTACCCACTTTCACGGCAACGCCTTTCTCTTTTGCCGCTGCAACCGCCGCACTTGTTAAGCCGAAATCAGCAATGGCAGCAAAATCGTTGTCTTTGAAACGAATACGATTGACTTTAGAATCGGTACAAGCACCTAATCCGATTACTACATCGCGTAATTTCACGTCCATTCTCACCGCACCGCAAGAACCTACACGAATAATTTTTTTCACGCCGTATTCGGTAATTAATTCTTTGGCATAGATTGAGCAGGATGGAATTCCCATTCCGTGCCCCATTACTGAAATTTTACGACCTTTATAAGTGCCGGTAAAACCTAGCATATTGCGCACGTTAGTGACTTCTTTGACATCTTCTAAAAATGTTTCAGCAATATATTTTGCACGAAGCGGATCACCCGGCATTAATACGGTATCTGCGAATGCACCTGCCGGTGCGTTGATATGTGGAGTCATTATATTTACCTCTTTATTGATAATGATAAAAAGAAACGCACCACATTAACTGTGGTGCAAAACATATTAGAAAACTGACCGCACTTTATAGCACTGCGCCACTTAATCCGATGAAAAGCCCTGCAATAGTTGCACTCATTAAGTTTGCAAGTGTCCCTGCAACAATGGCTTTTAAGCCTAAACGGGCGATATCGCTACGGCGATTCGGTGCAATTCCGCCTAAACCACCGATTAAAATAGCAATGGAGCTGAAGTTTGCGAAACCACAAAGGGCGAAAGTAATAATTGCTTTGGTTTTTTCACTTAATATTACTGCAGAATCCGGTTGTAAGTATTTGGTAAATTCAAGGTAGCCCACAAATTCGTTTACTGCTAATTTCATCCCGATCATTTGTCCGGCAATGCCAGATTCTTCCCAAGAAACCCCAATTAAGTAGGCAAGCGGTTTAAAGATCCAGCCAAAGATGGACTGTAAAGTTAAATCACCATAGCCAAACCAACCGCCGACACCGCCTAAAATACCGTTAATGAGCGCGATTAATGCCACAAATGCAATCAACATTGCACCTACGTTTAAAGCTAATTGCATACCGCTACTTGCGCCACCCGCCATAGCCTCTAAAACATTAGACGGTTTTTCACTGTCATCTGCTTCAGGTTGGATGTCGGTAAATTGCTGGGTTTGCGGATAAATAATTTTAGCAAACAATAAACCTGCTGGGGCCGCCATAAAAGATGCGGCGATTAAATAAGTGAGTGGAACACCCATACCGGCGTAGCCAGCCATCACCGAGCCTGCGATAGAAGCCAATCCACCCACCATGATGGCGAATAACTCAGATTCCGTCATGCGGCTGATATAAGGTTTCACCACCAATGGTGCTTCTGTTTGACCGACGAAAATATTGGCAGCGGCAGACATTGATTCTGCTTTTGATGTGCCTAATACTTTTTGCAATGCTCCACCAATGATTCGGATCACCACTTGCATAATGCCTAAGTAATAAAGTACGGAAATTAAACCGGAGAAGAAGACGATAATCGGCAATACTTTTACTGCAAAAATAAAGCCTGCGTTGTTTGTATCTGCCAATCCGCCAAAGACGAAGTTAATCCCTTCATTACCATAAGCAATAACATTCGCCACAGCATCGGCTGTTGCTCCCAACACTTTTTGACCTGCCGGCACATACAAAATAAGGGCGGCAAATCCAATTTGGATTACGAACGCCCCAACTACGGTTCTCCAATTAATCGCTCGACGATTATTTGAGAATAACAATGCGATGGCAATTAATACCACCATACCAAGAATACTCATTAAAACGTCCATACACACCTCAAAATTATTAAAGATAAAAACTGGCGCTATTTTACTGTTTTTTTGCCGAATCGTGTGAACTTTTTCCCAAAAAAGTAATGTAATTATCTAATAAATTATTAATCTGTGATCGATACCCCATTTTGCCTTGAAACTTTTATTGGTATGTATTCGGGATAACCAACAATTCCGATGTCATGCAGTAAATGTACAAAATAAAAAATTTAAACAATATGTAGGGAATTGAGGACCATCTTGCTTTGTAAGTTATTGAAATTATTTGTGTTTGATGTGAGAGGTGTCTCTACACTCAGATTAAAATATCGGTTTTTACACTTGCTATATAACATCAAAAAATTCTTTATAAAAAATGACCGCACTTTTCTACTCGATGGTGTGCAAAATTAACCGATTGTAGAAATATTACGGATTACGATTTAATGTCATCAAAGTGTCATAATGCTTTTTTAGAATGCCTGCGTTCAATTCATACGATAGGAGAAAAAAATGAAATTGAAATCAATAGGAAAACAAGCATTATTAGGTTTATCTTTGAATGCTCTTATGTTATCTGTGAATGCGGTTGAGCCGAGTACAGCTCATCATGATATTTCCCAACGAGGTGGAGCCAAGCGTTTAGTAGAAAGTAAAAAATCGGTATTAAGCGAGTTATTGGAAAAAAATCAGGTTAAAAATGTTATTTTATTAATTGGCGACGGCATGGGCGATTCTGAAATTACCATTGCTCGAAATTATGCGGAAGGGGCGGCCGGTGCGTTTAAAGGAATTGATGCTTTGCCTTTTTCCGGCCATATCACCACTTATGCGCTTGATAAAGAGACAAAACTTGTCGAACAGGTGACGGATTCTGCCGCTTCGGCAACGGCTTGGGCATCAGGTATTAAAACCTACAACGGTGCGATAGGTGTAGATATTAACGGAAAACCTGTAATCAATTTGGCGGAAATTGCTAAAAAATTAGGGAAAGGTACGGGTAATGTCACCACTGCTGAAATTCAAGATGCAACTCCAGCTTCACTTTTAGCTCATATTAGCCATCGAAAATGTTATGGCCCGATTGCAACCGCTGAACGCTGTCCGGAAAGTGCTTTAGAAAACGGTGGTTTAGGCTCGATTACAGAGCAATTTTTATCTAATCCTCTAGATATTGTTTTTGGTGGCGGACGTAAAACCTTTGATGAAAAGCCTAATGCAGGGGAATTTAAAGATCGTACATTATGGCAGCAAGCGGTTGATAAAGGGTTTAGTTTAGTGAATAACCTTGAAGGATTAAATAAACTGGATAAAAACAATAAGTTTCCTATTCTAGGTTTGTTTTCCGCCGGAAATATGCCCGTTCGTTGGTTCGGCGGACAAGCTACCTTTGAGGGAAATCACGCTAATCCGATAGAGTGTAAAGCCAACCCGGAACGTGATGCAACCATTCCAAATTTAGCTCAGATGACAGAAAAAGCTATTGAGTTGTTAAAAGAAAATCCGAATGGCTTTTTCTTACAAGTTGAAGGCGCTTCTATTGATAAGCAAGATCATAAAGCGAACCCTTGTGGGCAAATTGGTGAAACCGTTGATTTGGACGAAGCGGTACAGTCAGCCTTAGAATTTGCCCGCAAAGATGGACAAACTTTAGTGATTGTTACAGCGGATCACGCTCACACCAGCCAGTTGGTGCCGAATAAGGCTAAACCGACAGGGTTAACCCAAACGCTTAAAGCAAAAGATAATTCAATTATGACGATTAGTTATGGCACAGGAAAAGAGGCTGATGATCAACAACACACCGGTACCCAACTTCGCATTGCCGCGTATGGTCCGAAAGCTTATGAGTTTTCTGGGCTGTTAGATCAAACTGATATTTTCTTTATCATTAAACAGGCATTACAAGGTAAATAATTTATTAATTACTTACTACTTAAAGCATGGGCAAAGGGGAGCAGGGATTTGCCCCCTTTTTTATTTTTATAGGCGTTAATAGTTATTTAAGGTGAAAGGCGTTCGCGAATCCAAATATTATTTTCAAGACGATATTGAATACGATCGTGTAAACGACTTGGACGACCTTGCCAAAATTCTACACAATCCGGTATGACTAAGTAGCCGCCCCAATGTTCGGGACGCGGTACGTTAATTGGGTATCTCGCAGCAATAAGTGCAGCTTTTGCCAATAAAGATTTATAGCCGGAAATGACCGCACTTTGTTTGCTTGCCCAAGCACCAATTCGGCTTGTGTAAGGTCGGCTGGCAAAATATTCATCGGATTGTTTATCTGAGATTTTAACGACTTTACCTTCAATACGAACTTGTCGTTCCAGTTCAGGCCAAAAGAAAGTTAGGGCAACATAAGGATTATGCTCGACTGATCGTCCTTTTTTACTATGATAGTTGGTGAAAAAGACAAAACCCTGTTGATTGACTTCTTTGAGCAATACCATACGGCTACTCGGTCTACCGTTTTCATCCACCGTTGCAACATTCATCGCCGTTGGTTCATTAACTTGGCTGGTGATAGCTTCATTCATCCATAATTCAAATTGTGAAATCGGATTTTCGTTACAATCATGTTGGGATAGCACTCGTTTACGGTATTCTTCTCGAATATTATGTAAATCCATTTTTGTCTCCTTTTGCAAGAAAAAGCCCCAGTGAAAATACTGAGGCTAGGATAGATCTTGCAAAAACGTTCGTCAATTAAGATTGCTTAGAGACTGCCTTTTCGTGTGGGTTGCCTTTAACTCCAATGTGTGAAATTTCCCCATTTGGAGTGATTGAATAGGCTTGGCCAAAACCACGTACAAAACGCCCTGCACCAAAAGTTAATTCAATAAGATCAAAATCGGTAAAGTCTCTAATCGTTTTAATTCCGCCAACATCATTCATGGTTTCGGCTAATTTATCAAGGGCTTTTTCTACAACTGGATCTTCTCTTGGTATGAATCGGGCAGTGGCTTTGTAACGAAGGCGGGTACGTACAATAATTGATTTGGCTTGGCTTTCATCTTCTAAAAACATGACTTCAACTTGATTTGGATTTCGTTTCAGATTGTCGTAATGTTCCGCAATGGTACTGATGTAAATATAATTTTTACCATCAAGAGAAATGATGGGTGCGTAAGAAGCAATCGGTGCGCCTTCAGCATCAAGTGTTGAAAGTACACAGCTTTTCACACTTTGACGAAATTCATCAATTTTTGCTTGGATTCGACCGTAGTTTTCTACGGGTTTATTTTCTACGCAGAGTGTAATGATGGCCTGTTTGATTGAATTTTCATCTGCAGGTTGAGGGAATTCTACACGTAGTTTTTTGCCATTGTTGTATTCAAAATCTAAACCGCCAAAATCAACATTAATCAGTTTGATTTCAGTAACTTCTTTTTCTCCACCAAATTTTTTACAAAGGGTGAGCATGTCATCTTGATGATGATCATTCATGTGAGTGATAATTCGATTGAAATCCATTTGAGCTCCTATTTTTTGTAAATGATTTTTTAATCATTTCACGATGTGATAAATAAAAGAAATAGCGAACTCATTATACGGAAGAAAAAAAGATTTTACAGTCAATTTGCAAAATATAATTATTCTTATTTGAAGGCCCTTATGGGAACATAAGGGCGGGATAAAAATTATCGTTAGCCGTTATTTACCGTTTACACTCACACCGTAGAAGGCATCATAACCGAATGGGCTTTGAACATAGCCTTTTACGCGTGGACTTAATGGAGCAAATCCAACGGAGTGAGCCACAGGAATCCAAGGTGCTTGTTCGTGGACGATAATCTGAGCTTGTTTATAAAGTGCCGCACGCTCCTCTTTATTGCTTAAGCCGAGTGCTTTGTCTAATAAGGCATCAAATTCAGGGTTTTTGAAACGGGCATAATTTGAGTTTCCTGCATTAGCGCTGGCTAATAATGGTGATAAGAAATTATCCGGATCACCGTTATCGCCTGACCAACCGAAAATACCGGCAGTTAATTCTCCGGCTTTTGCCCGTTTTTGATAATCAGCCCATTCATAGGTAACCGGATTGGCTTTTACTCCTACTTTTGCCCAATCCGCCATAATCAGCTCAGCCATACGTTTTGGATTCGGGTTGGAAGCACGCACCACCGGTTGAATCCAAAAATCCGTTTCAAAGCCATTCGGATAGCCCGCTTCAGCTAAGAGTTGCTTCGCTTTTTCCGGATCGTATGAATAATCTTGAACATCATCATTATAGCTCCAAATGGTTGGTGGTAACGGGTTCTTAGCCTGTGTACCGGCACCTTGATATACCGCATCAATAATCGCTTTTTTATCCACCGCATAATTCAATGCCTGGCGAACTTTTACGTTATCGAACGGGGCTTTTTCCGTATTGAATGCGACATATGCTACGTTCAACCCTTTTTGTTCTAAGAGTTGTACTTTCGGATCGGTTTTCATTTTTGTTAAATCAGCCACATTCGGGAATAAAATTAAATCACAAGTACCGGCTTGCAGTTTGGCATAACGGGTTGTTGCATCAGGCACAATGCTGATAACTAAACGATCAAGCGGTGTTCTGCCTTTCCAATAATGTTCATTTACTACATATTGTGCCGCTTGGTCGATTTTATAATCCACAAAAATGAATGGACCGGTTCCCACGGGGCGATTATCAATCGTTTCCGGTTTACCGGCTTTCATCATCGCATCCGCATATTCGGCGGAATAAATAGAAATAAAGTCCATACCCAGGCTTGCCAAGAATGTCGCATCTTTTTTGTTTAAGGTAATACGCACCGTATTGTCATCCACTTTTTCCACAGATTTTAATAAATCAGGGAATTTCATTGCTTTGAAATACGGATAAGTCCCTTTTGAAACATTGTGATACGGATGGTTCGGATCAAGCTGGCGTTGGAATGAAAAGATGACATCATCCGCATTAAAATCACGGCTTGGCGTAAATTCTTTCGTTATATGAAATTTCACACCTTTGCGTAAATGGAAAGTATAGGTTAAACCGTCATCGCTGATATCCCAGCTTTCTGCCAAAGCCGGTTCAATATCAGTCGAGCCTTTTTTGAATTCCACCAAGCGGTTATACACTTGTTGTGAGCTTGCATTATACGATGTTCCTTCCATCACCAATGCCGGACTAAATCCTAATGGTGGTTTTGCCGTGCAATAAACGAAGGTGTTATTTGATGTGCTTGGGGTTGCAGTCTGCGTATTTTTATTTGCGGAATCGGATTGATCACAAGCTGCTAAAAGTAGTGAAGCAGCCACAAATGTTAGGCTTGTTTTTAATTTCATAGTTGTGTCCTCAGTTTAAATTAGAGCGGTAGAAGGTATGGTTCTCTATGCGCAGATCATAAATAACAATTTATAATTAAATTTAACAACAGTGAATACCGAGCATACAGCATTATCGTTTACATATTACAAAATGAGCGTACTTAAAGTACGCTCATTATTTATATCAGATTTAGGGCAGCCAAGGCAAAGATTAAAAACTTTGCTAATTTTGACCGCACTTTTAGGTTAATTAGAACTTCCAACCAATCGCTGCACCACCAGCATAATCTCCAGAGTTGTTCGCACTACCACCGATTTTGATAATAACGCGACCATTGTCAGTCACTCTGGAATAGCCCACTGCGATTGCCGATGCACCACGGTAAGTACCACCACCAACACTCACAATACTTTCACCTGCACGATAAGATTGTGGTAGTAAGCTCATTGCAACAGCGGAAGCGATACCACTGCGTAAGCGGCGATCAACCCGATTAATACGATTATGCACATCGCGCATATTTAGTGACAATTTCTTGTCAAAATAACCGAGATTTACTGCATCGCTGGCTTCCTTAGGATCAGCGACATTTGTCACCCGTACAGGTTTATCCGAACCGCTATTGAGTCTGACAACATCTGTTTGATGTTGAACATCTTTACTTGTTTTAGGATCAACATAGACGAGTGGTCCGGTCATTTGTAATTGATCCAATGCCTGACTAAGCGTTTTTTTATCGGTATTTCCATAAATATTAAAGCTACCTTCAATATCAGAATTACCTAAATCAATTTTCGCATTATCCGCAAGAGTTAAAGAGCTATTAATCGTTACATCTTGTAAAACAGTATTGCCTTCAACGGTTAAGTTTCCTCCAATCGTTGAATTCCCCTTCGTGGTACTGTCACCATTCACCAAAAGATCTTGAGTGGTGGTTGTACCCTCAATTGTTGCATTACCTTTGACAAGGCTGT
>MLHP01000025.1 GCA_001999425.1 Rodentibacter genomosp. 2
ATCTACGTCAGCCCCAAATAAATGAATCAAGAAAGAAAAATCCAACTTCAATCAAAGAAAAATGTAATTTGCATTAATTTGGTAAGATAGAAATTCTAGGCGAACTGGAGTATCATAAGTGCGGTTATTTTTAAGGGCGTTTTTATGTCATTTTTTTCCATTTTTAAGCAAGGACAAATTTATCTTAACACTTGGCCGAAAGAGGCTAAATTAGGGATCATTTTTCCTGAACATCGTGTCATCAAAAGCACTCGTTTTGCACAAAATGCGATGCCGTTAATTGCTGTATTCGCTGTTGTTTGGCAACAGCTTTATGCCAAACACGATGTTATGGCTTTTTCTGTAGCGATTTTAACCGCACTTTTTGCCTTATTAATTCCCCTACAAGGGCTGTATTGGTTGGGTAAACGCGCAATCTCACCTTTGGAAGCGCAAAGTGCAACATGGTTTTACGATATTTGTGAACGTTTGAGAAATATCCAAGAATCTGTTCCGCCCTTACAAGGTAAACCCACCTATCAACATTTAGCCGAAGTTTTAAGGAAGGCAGAGCAGCGGTTAGATAGTACTTTTTGGAAAGAAATTTAGTGAAATTTATATGACGCAAACGTTTTCCTTTTTACTTTATTTTTTGTAGAATACACAGGCTGCTTTAGGCAGCTCTTTTTTATTGAGAGATTTTTTAATGATCGATTACATTATTATTGGCATTATCGCTTTTTCTATTCTTGTTAGTTTACTACGTGGTTTTGTACGCGAGGTGTTATCACTTGCTAGCTGGGTAGTTGCATTTATAGTGGCAAGCCAGTTTTACCCTTACCTCGCGACTTATCTAACTCAAATTGAATCCATGTATGTGCGGAATGGCACAGCGATTGGGATTTTGTTTGTTCTAACATTAATCGTTGGTGGCATCATCAATTTTGTGATTGCACAGTTGGTTGATAAGACCGGGTTAAGCGGTACTGATCGTGTATTAGGGGCGGCCTTTGGTTTATTACGCGGCGCGCTAATTGTTGCGGCGATCTTATTTTTCTTGGATACCTTCACAAACTTTGAACAAACCGATTGGTGGAAAGACTCAAAACTCATTCCGCATTTTGGCTTTATTATTGAATGGTTTTTCCAACAGCTTCAAGCGAGTTCCAGTTTCTTAAATTCAACACTTAATCAATAAGGATCATGAAATGTGTGGTATTGTCGGTATTGTTAGCCAAAGTCCTGTTAATGAATCTATTTATGCAGCGTTGACGCTGTTACAGCATAGAGGGCAAGATGCGGCAGGGATTGTTACCATTGACGATGAGAATCGTTTCCGCCTACGTAAAGCGAATGGATTAGTCAGCGATGTTTTTAGACATGAGCATATGTTGCGTTTACAAGGCCATGCCGGGATGGGACATGTACGTTATCCTACCGCTGGCAGCTCTAGCGTGTCAGAAGCCCAACCGTTTTATGTGAATTCACCCTATGGGGTAACGTTAGTACATAATGGCAATTTAACCAATTCGACAGAGTTAAAACAAAAAGTGTTTAAAACGGCACGCCGCCATGTGAATACCAATTCAGATTCCGAACTGCTTCTAAATATCTTTGCTAATCACCTTGATAATATTCCGCAAGATCATCTTGATCCGCAGGATATTTTCTATGCGGTAGGGAAAACCCACAAAGATGTGCGTGGCGCTTATGCTTGTTTGGCGATGATTATCGGGCATGGTATGGTGGCGTTTCGTGACCCTTTTGGTATCCGTCCTTTAGTGCTGGGGCAGCGTGAAGATAATGGAAAAACGGAATATATGTTTGCTTCAGAAACCGTTGCGTTGGATGTAGCAGGGTATGATTTTGTTCGTGATGTCGCGCCGGGTGAAGCGATTTATGTTACCTTTGAGGGGGAACTTTACGCACAACAATGTGCTGAAAGTGCGGTCTTAAATCCGTGTATTTTTGAGTATGTTTATTTTGCCCGCCCTGATTCCATTATGGATGGCGTATCGGTGTATGCGGCTCGTGTTCATATGGGGGAGCGCTTAGGACAAAAAATAGCCCATGAATGGAAAGATGAATTAGATAATATTGACGTGGTTATTCCTGTACCGGAAACATCAACGGATATCGCATTACAAATTTCTAATGTGCTGAATAAACCTTACCGCCAAGGTTTTGTGAAAAACCGCTATGTCGGACGTACCTTCATTATGCCAGGTCAAGCACAGCGCATTAATTCCGTTCGTCGTAAACTTAATACGATTAAATCTGAATTTAAAGATAAAAACGTCTTATTAGTGGATGATTCCATCGTGCGTGGTACAACATCCGAGCAAATTGTAGAAATGGCACGCGCTGCTGGAGCGAAGAGAATCTATTTTGCTTCTGCTGCACCGGAAATTCGTTACCCAAATGTGTATGGTATTGATATGCCAACGAAAAATGAGCTGATTGCTTATGGTCGTAGTGTGGATGAAATTGCGAAATTGATTGGGGTGGATAAATTAATTTTCCAAGATCTTAGTGCATTAACGGAATCTGTTCAGCAAGAAAACTCAATGATTCAAGAATTTGATTGTTCGGTTTTTACCGGCGAATATATCACAGGTGATATTACCGATGAATATTTGGATGGTATTGCCTCACAACGTAATGATGCAGCAAAGAAGAAACGAGAAAAAGATGCGACAAATTTAGAAATTCATAATGAGCGATAAAAAAGTGCGGTTAATTTTAACCGCACTTTTTGTTGGAACATATCCCTTAATTATTCAACTTTCACAATCCAACCTTCCGGGGCTTCAATATCACCAAATTGAATTCCGGTGAGTTCTTCGTAAAGTTTGCGTGTAACCGGTCCTACTTCTGTTTCGGAATAAAACACGTGGAATTTATCTTTATGCTGAATGCCGCCTACCGGAGAAATGACCGCTGCTGTACCGCAAGCGCCAGCTTCAGCAAATTGATCAAGCTGATCAATATACACATCCCCTTCAATGACCTCCATGCCTAAACGTTCTTTAGCAATATAGAGTAGAGAATATTTGGTAATACTCGGTAAAATGGATTCTGATGTTGGAGTAACAAATTTATTATCTTTGGTGATACCAAAGAAGTTTGCCGCACCGACTTCTTCAATTTTTGTATGGGTTTTCGGATCAAGATAAATGGCATCCGCAAATTTTCGTTCTTGCGAGCCTTGCTCAACAGCTAACTCATGGGGGAGCAAGCTTGCCGCATAGTTACCGCCCACTTTCACGCCACCTGTTCCCATCGGTGCAGCTCGGTCGTATTCAGTAGTGATAAAATTAGAGGGGGTTAGCCCACCTTTAAAATATGCGCCTACCGGACAGCAGAATACGGAGAAAATAAATTCAGGAGCAGCCTTTACGCCAATATTTTCACCAACACCGATGAGGAATGGACGTAAATATAAGGTTGCGCCGGAACCGTAAGGGGCAACCCAATCTGCATTTGCTTTAACAACCTCTTTACAAGCCCGAACAAATAATTCCGTTGGTACTTGCGGCATTAATAGACGATCAGCTGTGTGTTGCATACGTTTTGCATTTTCTTGCGGGCGGAATAAGTTGATAGACCCATCTTTGCAACGATAGGCTTTTAAACCTTCAAAACATTGCTGACCATAGTGAAGTGCGGTTGAACCTTCATGAATATGTAAAGTGCTATCGGTGGTGAGTTTTCCTTCATCCCACTTACCATTTTTCCAATGAGCGATAAAACGATAGTCGGTTTTAATATAATTGAAACCAAGATTATTCCAGTCTAAGTCTTTCATTTTGCTTCCCTTAATATGATGTTGTTAGTGAACAGCTATTTAATCTACATCATTATTTTGAGCATTTGAACATTAAAATCTAAATTTTTTTGTGATTTCTCAAAATTTACTCAGTTATTATTAAACATAATCAAGTAAAACAAGAAAAGGAAAGCGAGCTGTGTTAGAATTCCGGCATGAAAAAAACGCCACTCAAAATGGGTGGCGTCTAACCAAAAGGTTCAAATTATAGGAAGTAAACGAGTAACTCATCGTTACCCAAGTTCAGTTACCTGAACTATATGCAAACACAACATCATACTTAAGTCCGAAACTCATTAACTTGTAAAGAATTACCAACAGTTAAGTATGGGCAGTATTGTAAGAATTGAAAATGAGAAGAACAAGTGACGTTTTTTTATTTGAAGGATTAGAAAAATTAATCTGAATTAAATCCGTCTAAGTATAGACGAAAAAAATATATTTTGGAATAACTATGTATAAACGTTTGCCACCCTTGAATTCATTGAAGTCTTTTGAATCCGCATCACGACATTTAAGTTTTACAAAAGCGGCCGATGAGCTTTTTGTTACTCAGGCAGCTGTTAGTCATCAAATCAAACTGTTAGAAGATTTTTTAGGCGTCGAGTTATTTAAACGTAAAAATAGAGCCTTAGAATTAACAGAGTTTGGTAAAGCCTATTTTGTCGATATTAATAAAATTTTACGTAAATTGAATGAAGCGACAGAGCGATTATTAGCACTAAAAGATGATCCCCATTTAAGCATTAGTGTACCTCAAACCTTTGGTCTTCAATGGCTTGTGCCGCATTTAAGTGAATTTAACCGGATTTATCCGGAAATTGAAGTTCGTTTAAAAGGAGTGGATCAAGATGAGGGCTTATTAAATAAAGAAATCGATCTTGCCATTTATTATGGAAAGGGAAATTGGCAGAATTTACAGGTTGATCGTTTAGGTAAAGAAAACTTGCTGATTTTAGCTTCACCGGAATTGCTTGCCAAAAAACCGGTTCGCGACAAACGGGATTTAAAGCAACATACACTACTCCATACACATACGCGCGATAACTGGCAGATTATGGCGGATTATTTAAAACTTGAAGATTTGAATATCCAGCAAGGCCCCTTATTTAGCCATACGTTTATGGCATTGCAGGCAGCAAGTCACGGACAAGGAATTGCGTTGGCTAATCGTTTGATCGCTTTGCAGGAAATTGAGCAGGGTACACTTCAGGTAGTATTACCGACAAATTTACCTGATCCTAAATCTTTTTATGTCGTGAATCATCTTGATCGTCTTGATGACAAACAGATTCAGGCTTTTCGTCAATGGATTATTAATGCAATAGAAAAAGAATATGAATAAACTCGCATTATATTGCCGTCCCGGTTTTGAAAAAGAGATGGCGGCAGAAATAACCGATCGCGCCGCTGCTTTAGGCATATTTGGCTTTGCCCGTGTGCAAGAACATTCAGGATATGTGATTTTTGAGTGTTATCAACCGAATGATGTCGATCGTCTGGCACGTGAAATTCCATTTAATGGGCTTATTTTTGCCCGTCAAATGTTAGTGGTGTCCGATTTATTGGAGAATCTTGATCCGACCGATCGCATTAGCCCAATTATTAGGGTATTTGAGAAGATTTCAGCGCAAGTAGATATCCGGCTATCCGCAGAACTTTTTGTTGAAACCGCCGATACGAATGAATCAAAAGAACTTTCCACTTTCTGCCGTAAATTTACGGTGCCACTACGTCAAGCATTAAAAAAACAAGCTTGGTTAGCGGATAAACCGAACCCAAAGGGCGGTCATTTTTTACATTGTTTTTTTGTTAAGCCAAATTGCTGTTATGTGGGCTATTCCTATACTGATAACCATTCCGAGCATTTTATGGGGATTCCTCGTTTGAAATTTCCGTTTGATGCGCCGAGTCGTTCTACGTTAAAATTAGAAGAAGCGATTTTGACATTTATTCCCCGTAAGGAAGAAGAAAAACGTTTAAATGACCGCATGGTTGGTGTGGATCTGGGGGCTTGTCCGGGAGGCTGGACATATCAGTTGGTCAAACGGGGTTTATTTGTCTATGCAGTGGATCATGGGAAAATGGCAGAGAGCCTGCATGAGACCGGTCGAATTGAGCATTGTGCGGAAGACGGTTTTAAATTTCAGCCGCCAAAACGTAAAAAAATCGATTGGTTGGTGTGCGATATGGTGGAACAGCCGAGCCGCATCACAAATTTGATTGGCAAATGGTTGGTGAACGGCTGGTGTCGTGAAACTATTTTTAATTTAAAATTACCCATGAAGAAACGTTATCAAGAAGTGGTGCAATGTCTTGGTAACCTCGCTGACATATTGAATCAAAAAGGTTTAATATTCAAGATTCAGGCAAAGCATTTATATCATGATAGGGAAGAAATCACTGTACATATAGTGATTAAATAAAAATAAAGGCATTTTCGCAAATTAGGAAATGCCTTTTTTATAACAAAAAAGGCACCGATAAAATCGATGCCTTGAAAACTGGTTGCGGGGGCCGGATTTGAACCGACGGCCTTCGGGTTATGAGCCCGACGAGCTACCAAGCTGCTCCACCCCGCGTCTGATGGGGCGTACTATACGCCTTTCAAGAAATTTTGCAAGTCTTAAACAAAAGTTTATGTTGCGTTTGTTAATAAAATAATCAATGTGAATATAAATTAAACGCTATTGAGGAAATAGTGCTAGTGGTTTTAGGCAATTTTTGATAGCGTATGCAACTTTCGTAAAAATTTGTTTTTTGTTTAGGCATAAGGTATGAAATTTCGTAAAAATCTCGGTATAAAAGTTTTCTCTATTTTAGCGGTTGCTTCAATTTTGGTGGCTTGCGGTTCATCAAGCAAAACTTCTCCAGTATTGACGCCGACAGGTGATGATCCTCAAAAATTTGGCGCAAAATATAGTGGTCGCCACTATCAACAACATATTTTATCGCCTGTTGCTCGTGTGGAAAACCAAAGTGCGGTCATTAATCAGGGTGATTTTTTAACACAGCTTTCTAATGTCAAAGCCTATTCCAGTAGATTGTCCGATCGTTTTTATAGTCATTATCAAAAAATTACGAACTGGGTGCTTGCCGGCGCAGATATTAGAGAATTGTCGCAATATGGTATTTCTTCACAGATAATGAAAGGTTTTGACGGTTATCAAAATGTGTTAATGACGGGCTATTATTCCCCTGTTATTCATGCTCGTCGATCTCCACAAGGGAAATATCAACACCCGATTTATGCTATGCCGACCTATAAACGTTTCACCCGTGAACAAATTTATGCGGGCGCATTAGAGGGACAAGGTTTAGAATTGGCTTATAGCGATTCTATGCTTGATAACTTCTTACTCGGTGTACAGGGTAGTGGTTACGTAGATTTTGGTAATGGTAACTTAACTTACTTTGCTTATGCCGGACAGAATGGCTTTAAATATCAAGCAGTAGGGCGTTTGCTGGTAGAAGACGGTGAAATTCCGAAAGAAAAAATGTCGATTCAAGCTATTCGCGATTGGGGAAACTCGAATCCGTCACGTGTACAAGGCTTACTTGAACGTAATCCGTCCTATGTATTCTTCAAAAATGATCCGAGTGGCAAAGTAAAAGGTTCGGCAGGCGTACCGCTTGTACCAATGGCAGCTGTCGCTTCAGATCGTAATGTGATCCCGTCAGGTTCGGTTTTACTGGTAGAAGTACCGGATATTGATAATGATGGTAATTGGAAAGGCACGCATAAATTGCATCTTATGGTAGCACTGGATGTCGGTGGTGCGGTGAACGGGCATCATTTTGATTTATATCGTGGCATTGGCGATCAAGCGGGGCATATTGCTGGTCTTTCAAAACACTATGGACGGGTTTGGGTTTTACAATAATGGCGCGTATAGATAATTACGAACAGCGTTTTGGTGGGATTGGACGACTTTATACTCCGGAAGGATTAGCACGTCTTCGTCAAGCTCATATTTGTGTTATTGGGATTGGCGGTGTAGGTTCGTGGGTGGTGGAAGCGTTAGCCCGTTCCGGAATAGGGCGGCTTACCCTGATTGATATGGACGATATTTGTGTTACCAATATCAATCGCCAACTTCCGGCGTTAAGCGGTAATATTGGTAAACTTAAAACGGAAGTGATGGCGGAACGGGTAAAACTGATTAATCCCGAATGTCTCGTCAATATTATTGATGACTTTATCTCGCCCGATAATCAGGCTGATTATCTTAATCGAGGCTATGATTATGTGATTGATGCCATTGATAATGTTAAAACCAAGGCGGCGATGATTGCCTATTGTAAACGCAATAAAATTAAAATTATCACCGTGGGTGGCGCAGGGGGACAAACGGATCCTACGCAAATTCAAATTGCCGATTTAAGCAAAACCATTCAAGATCCCCTATTGTCAAAAGTGCGGTCGGTTTTACGCAAGGATTTTAACTTTAGCCAAAATCCACAGCGTAAATTTGGTGTAGAGGCGGTATTTTCCACACAACCGCTTATTTTTCCTAAAATGAGCGAGGGTTGCACCGTATCCGCCACAATGAATTGTGCCAACGGTTTTGGGGCTGCAACAATGATTACCGCCACATTTGGCTTTTTTGCAGTCTCACGGGTGATTGATAAATTGCTGAAAAAATAAAAACTCAATATCTCATAAAAGGCAACAAAAGTTGCCTTTTGTTTTTATATGACATTCAATTTTTCTTTCAAGAAAAAATCTCATCAAATTTTTACGTAAAACCATTGCAATTTGTGTTAAAAAGTGTAGCCTTTTACGACTATTTGAGAATCATTATTAACAATTTAGGAGACAAAATGAAAACTACATTAAAAATGAGTGTAATTTCAACCGCACTTTTAACCTTGCCAATGGTGGCAAATGCGGATGTATTGGCTTCGGTTAAACCTCTAGGGTTTATTGCATCGTCCATTGCAAACGGCGTAACTAATACACAGATTCTTGTTCCGACAGGGGCATCACCGCATGATTACAGTTTAAAATTGTCGGATATTCAAAAAGTGAAATCAGCAGATTTAGTGTTATGGGTAGGTGAGGACATTGATTCATTTTTAGCAAAACCGGTGAGCCAAATTGAGCGTAAAAAGGTGATTACCATTGCCGATCTCGCGGAGATTGAACCTTTGCTAACCCAAGCGCATCATGAGCATTTCCATGAAGATGGCGATCATGATCACAAACATGAGCATAAACACGAACATAAAAGCGGACACAATCACGATCATGAACATCACGAAGGATTAAGCACCAACTGGCACATTTGGTATTCGCCGGCAATTAGCCAAATTGTGGCACAAAAAGTGGCGGATAAACTAACCTTGCAATTTCCCGATAAGAAAGCGCTGATTGCAAAAAATCTTGCCGATTTTAACCGCACTTTGGCGGAACAAAGCGATAAAATCAAGGCTCAGCTTGCCCCTTTTAAAGAAAAAGGTTTCTTTGTTTTCCATGATGCTTACGGTTATTTCAATGATGCTTATGGCTTAAAACAAAGCGGGTATTTCACTATTAACCCATTGGTTGCACCCGGAGCGAAAACCCTTGCGCATATTAAACAGGAGATCGCAGAACATCGTGTTAATTGTTTGTTTGCCGAACCTCAATTTACCCCGAAAGTGATTGAATCTTTAGCAAAAGGTACGGCGGTGAAGGTAGGTCGTTTAGATCCGATTGGTGATGGCGTACAGTTAGGGGGGAATTCCTATGCCAATTTCCTGCAAGCCACGGCGGATAGTTATACACAATGTTTGAGTAAATAAATGGCATTAATTGAAAGAAAATGGTGGGAAATCCCACCATTTTTTATGAAAGGAAAGCGGTGATTTGAATTCAATACTTCAACTTATGCTATAATCCGCTACAATTTTTTCTATTGAGAATTCCGAATGAAACACCTATTCGCCACCACATCCCGTGGCTTTGAAGAACTGCTAAAAGTTGAATTAACCGAGCTTGGCGCGCTTGATACAAAAGTCGTACAAGGCGGCGTGCATTTCTATGCCGATGATGAAACGCTTTATCGAACGCTGCTTTGGTCGCGTTTGGCATCACGCATTTTATTGCCCTTGATCGAAAGCAAAATTTATAGCGATTTAGATTTATATGCGGCGATTTCCAGCTTTAATTGGTTGGATTATTTTGATGAACGCATCACTTTTTTTGTGGATTTCAACGGAACCAATCAAGAAATTCGCCATACTCAGTTTGGTGCAATGCGGGTGAAAGATGGTATTGTGGATCACTTTGAACGTAAGGGTAAAATGCGCCCGAGCGTGGATAAAAGCCAACCGGATGTGCGTATTCATGCCTATTTAAATCGAGAAGAATTAGTCATTTCTTTGGATTTGAGCGGAGAAGCCCTGCATTTGCGCGGTTACCGTGAAGATACGGGACAAGCCCCCTTACGTGAAACTTTGGCGGCAGCCATTGTACTGCGTTCCGGTTGGAAACAAGGCTCACCGCTGGTGGATCCTATGTGTGGTTCCGGCACACTTTTGATTGAAGCAGCACAAATGGAAGCCAAAATTGCACCTCAATTATATCGTTTACATTGGGGTTTTGATTTTTGGAAAGGGCACAACCAACAGGCATGGGAAAAAGTGAAGCATGAAGCCATTATTTTGGCACAAGAAAAACAAGCTGAAATTCAACCGCACTTTTATGGTTTTGATCTCGATCACCGTGTGTTAAAAAAAGCCCAACGCAATGCGCAAAATGCCGGGGTTGCTCACTTGATAAAATGGCAGCAAGGTGATGTAGCGGCACTCACTAATCCGACTTCAAATGAGGTGGGAACGGTGATTTGTAATCCGCCTTACGGTGAACGTTTAGGCACGACACCGGCATTGATTGCCCTTTATTCTGTGTTTGGACAACGTTTGAAAAAAGAATTTGGCGGTTGGAATGCCTCAATTTTTAGCAGTGAATCTAGCCTGTTGGATTGTTTGAGAATGCGCGCAAATCGCCAATTCAAAGCGAAGAACGGGCCGTTAGATTGCGTGCAGAAAAATTATCAAATTTCACTACATAAAGCGGAAAGTGCGGCCGAAAACTCCCTTGAATTTAACCGCTCTTCTCCCTCTGTGGCAGTAGATTTTGCCAATCGACTACAAAAAAATATCAAGAAAATTGAAAAATGGGCAAAGCAACAAGGTTTGGATGCCTACCGTCTCTATGATGCCGATCTACCGGAATATAATTTAGCGGTGGATCGTTATGCCGATCATATTGTGGTGCAAGAATATGCCGCACCTAAGAATATTGATGAAAATAAAGCACGCCAACGTTTATTGGATGCGGTAACAGCGACCTTGCAAGTAACCGCTGTGGAAACCAATAAATTGATTTTAAAAGTTCGCCAAAAACAAAAAGGCACGAACCAATACGAGAAATTAGCCAATAAAGGCGAATATTTTTATGTGAAGGAATATGGCGCGCAGCTTTGGGTGAATTTAACGGATTATTTGGATACCGGTTTATTTTTGGATCATCGCCTCACCCGTAAAATGGTTGGGGAATTGGCGGCAGGTAAGGATTTTCTGAATTTGTTTGCTTACACAGGCTCTGCCACTATTCACGCTGCATTAGGAGGCGCAAAATCTACTACCACGGTGGATATGTCGAACACCTATCTTAACTGGGCGGAACAAAATCTTATTTTGAATGATTTGGAAGGCAAACAGCATAAATTGATTCAAGCGGATTGTTTACAGTGGTTGGAAAAATGTGATCGTCAGTTTGATTTAATTTTCGTTGATCCGCCGACATTTTCCAATTCAAAACGTATGGAAGAGAGTTGGGATGTTCAGCGTGATCACATTAAATTGATGGGGAATTTAAAACGTATTTTGTGTCAAGGCGGTACCATCATTTTTTCCAACAATAAACGGGGATTCAAAATGGATTTTGCCGAGCTGGAAGCATTGGGGTTGAATGCGGTGGAAATTTCTCATAAAACCTTGCCATTGGATTTTGAACGCAATAAGCAGATCCATAATTGTTGGCTTATCACATTGAAATAGCAAAAGGCTTCCATTTGGGAGCCTTTTTTACAACCCATTCATGGCATTAATAAGACGAATTTCATCAAATTTTTCAACGTCTTGTGCATAAATTGTAGTTTCTCTAATTTTACCTTCCTGCAATAATTTTTCCCGTTGTGTGCCGGCTAATAATGGTGTATCAGGCGTGAACCATTGATTTCCTTGGCGAAAAATGAGATTTCCAATGGAACAATCCGTTACTTTTCCATGTTTAATAATCATAATTTCATCGCACTTTCCCCGCTGGGCTAAAAGAGAGTTAAGCAAATCCCGATTGGCATATTTCAAGCTGTAATCAATTTCATCACAGATAATTGGCTGAAAAGTGCGGTAGATTTTTCGTGTGTATTCAAGGTACTGAATTTGGGTGCTTTCGGCATTGTAATCAATACGACAACGCACCCGCTGATTTTGTAAGTGGGGCGGTATTTGGATTAACGCAAAAAGATTAAAAATATTGACCGCGCTTTTGCCGTAAAATTGTCGTAAACTCCGTTCATAACGTGCTTGATGGTATTCAATATTTTGAATTTTTCCTTTTTCAATGGCAATGGTTTCAAATAAGGGAAACATTATTTTGTCTCCTCGGTTCTACGAAAAGACGGTAAATAGACTTTTTCGAGTAATTCTTGATATTCATCTTCCAAACGGCTTTGGATCGTAATGCCTCCACCGCTATGAAAATAATATTTCTCACCCGTTTGAGAAATAAACCGAATAGCTACCGCACTTTGTAGGTTTTCGCCATCAAAAAGACCAAAAATACCCGTGTAATAACCTCGGGGTTGGCGTTCCGCTTGTTGAATAATTTGCACGGTTTTTTCTTTGGGGGCGCCGCTAATCGAGCCTGCGGGCAATAACGTAGCAAGTATATTGCCAATATTTTGTTGCCAATGTTCATCTAGTTCGCCGCAAATCTCCGAACTTGTCTGCAAAATTTCGCCTTTTTGTGTGGCAATGCGATCAACATAGCGAAATTTTGTGACCTGAATATTGGTCGCCACCATGGCTAAATCGTTCCGCATTAAATCCACAATAGTGTAATGCTCACGCAGTTCTTTTTCATCATTTAGCAGTTGCTGTTTTGCATTGGGGAGGGCAGCATTAATTGTTCCTTTCATCGGATAAGTCAAAATTTTGTTATCTTGAATATTGATAAAACATTCCGGTGAGAAGCAAACAAATTGATTTTTTAGCCATAATTTATAAGGTGCAGAGGATTGATAAAAAATCTGTTCAAGGGAAAAATTACCCGAAATTTCAGTGGGCGAAGTGAGATTTAACAAATAAGAATTGCCCTTTTGAATATCTTTCTGCACAACGTCAAAACCCTGTTGATAATCGGAAAGGGGAATCGGGTATTTTTCAAAATGAATATCTGTGGAGAAGTTTTTTGACTCGGTAATGTTTGTTTTTCCTAAAATATCAAAAAAAATGCCTCGTTGAGCCGTTTCTTCTAAAGGAAAAATTAACGGTTTTTGTTGTTCAAAATCAATCAGAAAAAAGAAAGGGGCGGATTTTGCCCCATAATGATTGGCTTGGTGGATAAAATGTTGCATTGTGCTATTTCTAATTTAGCGTAAAATTGCCCGATTATAACGAAAGCCGAGCAGTTATGAAATTACTCATTATTGATAATCACGATTCTTTCACTTTCAATTTAGTCGAACTGATTCGTCGCATTGGTGTGTCTTTTGATGTGCTTAATGTAGAAGATTTACAAGAAAATACACCCGAATCCTATAGCCATATCTTAATTTCTCCCGGCCCTGATGTGCCAAGGGCTTATCCGCAACTTTTTACGATGTTGGAGCGGTATCATCGGCAAAAATCAATTCTCGGGGTATGCTTAGGACATCAAACATTGTGTGAGTTTTTTGGCGGAACGCTTTATAACTTCGATCAAGTTCGCCACGGGCAAAAACGGACGCTAAAAGTGCGGTCAAATTCGCCGTTATTTTTAGGTTTGCCGCCGGAATTTGATATTGGCTTATATCATTCTTGGGCGGTGAAAGTTGAAAATTTTCCTCACGAATTAGAAATTACGGCCATATGTGATGAAAATGTGGTGATGGCGATGGCTCATCAATCTTTACCCATTTATGGCGTGCAGTTCCATCCGGAATCTTATATGTCCGAATACGGTGAGCAAATTTTACGGAATTGGTTAAATATTACCCCATAATAGTGCTTGATTCTTTATCTAAAATTCGTATTATAGCCGTCTATACGTCAATACATCCAAATTAAAAAGAGAGAAACTATGTCTAGTTATTTATTTACCTCGGAATCCGTGTCTGAAGGACATCCGGATAAAATCGCCGACCAGATTTCTGATGCGGTACTTGATGAAATTCTAAAACAAGATCCCAAAGCCCGTGTTGCCTGCGAAACTTATGTGAAAACTGGTATGGCGTTAGTGGGGGGAGAAATCACGACGTCAGCCTGGGTGGATATTGAAAATCTCACTCGAAAAGTGATTTGTGATATTGGTTATGAACATTCCGATATGGGATTTGACGGTCATTCTTGTGCCGTATTAAATGCCATTGGTAAACAGTCTGCGGATATTAATCAAGGTGTGGATCGTGAAAATCCCTTGGAGCAAGGAGCAGGCGACCAAGGCATTATGTTTGGTTATGCCACGAATGAAACCGATGTATTAATGCCTGCTGCGATTACCTATGCACATCGTTTAATGCAAAAACAGGCGGAAGTACGTAAAAGCGGTAAATTAGCCTGGTTACGCCCTGATGCCAAAAGCCAAGTCACCTTAAAATATGAAGATAACAAAATTGTTGGCGTGGACGCCGTTGTGCTTTCAACGCAACATGCAGAAGATATTGAGCAAAAAGATCTTCATGAAGCGGTTATGGAAGAGATCATCAAACCAATATTACCAAGCGAGTGGCTTTCAAAAGAGACCAAATTTTTCATTAACCCGACAGGTCGTTTTGTTATCGGCGGTCCGATGGGGGATTGCGGTTTAACCGGTCGTAAAATTATTGTGGACACTTACGGCGGTGCGGCTCGTCATGGTGGCGGTGCATTCTCCGGCAAAGATCCGTCCAAAGTGGATCGTTCAGCGGCTTATGCAGCACGTTATGTAGCGAAAAATATTGTGGCTGCCGGTTTGGCGGAGCGTTGTGAAATTCAACTTTCTTATGCTATCGGTGTGGCAGAACCGACCTCAATTATGGTGGAAACCTTCGGCACAGGCAAAGTGGCAAATGAATTGTTGGTGGCATTAGTGCGAGAGTTTTTTGATTTACGCCCTTATGGTTTAATCAAAATGCTTGATTTAATTAAGCCTATTTATCGTGAAACTGCCGCTTATGGTCACTTTGGTCGTGAGCAATTCCCATGGGAAAAAGTGGATCGTGCGGAAGAATTACGTGCGGCGGCAGGGTTGAAATAATCCTATTATGAATGACTAAAACCGCTATTTTTGGCGGTTTTTATTTTTCTAAATTTTATGTTTTCATCACAAACTCAATTTCGTCATTTAAAAATGCAGGTTCAGCGTAAACTGGCGGAGTCCTTACGACTTGCAGAAGATTATTTTAAACGAGCATTTCCTATGCCAACGGTAAATTATGATTTACGTGGCGTGAAAGCCGGTGTAGCGTATTTACAAAAAAACGAAATCCAATTTAACCGCACTTTATTGCTTGAAAATACACAGGAATTTATTCACCAAGTTGTGCCTCATGAATTGGCGCATTTAATTGTGTATCAAGTATTCGGACGTGTTAAGCCCCATGGCAAAGAATGGCAGGGAGTAATGAACGGGATTTTTCATTTGCCTGCAGAGACTTACCATCAATTTGACGTGCAAAATGTTCAGGGGAAAACCTTTGAATATCGTTGTGCTTGTCAAACACATCTTCTGAGTATTCGCCGCCATAATCGAATTTTAAAAGAAGGTGCGGAATATTTATGCCGAAAATGTAAAGGAAAATTGGTTTTGATGGATGATAACTAAGTCAAATTATGTTATATTCCCACTGGTTTTTTACCCACAACAATACAATCGTATAGGAGTTATCCAATGAAAAAATCATTATTAGCATTAGCTATCGGTACATTAGCTGTTGCTTCCGGTGCAAGTGCAAACTGGTACGTGCAGGGGGATTTAGGTGTATCAAAAACAAAATTTACATCTTATTCTGATCTTAGTAAGACTAAAGTAGAACCTCGTATTTCTGTAGGCTATAAATTAGGAAATGTTCGTTTAGCTGTGGATTATACCTATCACGGAAAGTTTTCAGGAACTGATGGGTTTGGAGATGAAAGTACGGCTAAAATCCAAGGTTTAGGTTTTTCAGCAATCTATGATATTGATCTCAACTCTGCAATAACGCCTTATGTTGGTGCCCGTCTTTCAGCTAACCAATTTAAAATCACGAACCGTACTGTGAATATTTTTGAAGATAGATCTGAAATTAAATTTGGTTATGGTTTAGTTGCTGGAGCAAAATATCAATTAAGTGGAAATTGGTATGTAAATGGGGGAGTAGAATATAATCGTTTAGGTTCTTATGAAGATACCAAAATCAACAATTACGGCGCAAAATTAGGCGTGGGTTACGAATTCTAATTTTCTCCTTAAAAGAGCGGTAAAATCAACCGCTCTTTTTTCTTTTCCCCTCCCCTTGAAAATTCCGTTTTCATTCTTATATCCTTGACGTTCAATTTCCACTTATTTCATTTATAAGGAAAATCTATGTCTCAAAACAAAGAAACCCGTGGTTTCCAATCGGAAGTCAAACAACTATTACAATTAATGATTCATTCTTTATATTCCAATAAAGAAATTTTCCTACGTGAACTTATTTCCAATGCTTCCGATGCGGCGGATAAACTCCGTTTTAAAGCGCTTTCGAATCCGGCTCTTTATGAAAATGACGGAGAGTTACGTGTGCGTATTAGCTTTGATAGCGACAACGGCACAATAACCATCAGTGATAACGGGATCGGGATGACTCGTGACCAAGTGATCGATCACCTCGGTACGATTGCAAAATCCGGTACCAAAGAATTTTTGAATGCCCTAGGTAGCGATCAAGCCAAAGATAGCCAACTTATCGGTCAATTTGGTGTGGGCTTCTATTCTGCTTTTATTGTGGCAGATAAAGTGACGGTGAAAACCCGAGCGGCAGGCGAGGATGCCGATAAAGGTGTGATTTGGGAATCTGCCGGAGAAGGGGAATACTCGGTTGCCGACATTGAGAAAAAATCCCGTGGTACAGATGTAATTCTACATTTACGCGAGGATGAAAAAGAATTCTTAAATGAATGGCGTTTGCGTGAAGTGATTGGTAAATATTCCGATCATATCGGTCTTCCGGTGGAAATGCTTACTAAAGAATATGATGATGAAGGCAAAGAAACCGGCGAAAAATGGGAAAAAATCAATAAATCCGATGCCCTTTGGACACGCAATAAAAATGAGATTTCCGATGAGGAATACAAAGAATTTTATAAACATTTAAGCCACGATTTTGCCGATCCGCTTTTGTGGGCGCACAACAAAGTAGAAGGTAATCAGGAATACACCAGCTTGCTTTATGTGCCATCCAAAGCCCCTTGGGATTTATTTAATCGCGAGCATAAACACGGCTTAAAACTCTATGTTCAACGCGTATTCATTATGGATGATGCGGAACAATTTATGCCGAATTATCTACGTTTTATGCGCGGTTTAATCGATAGCAACGATTTACCGTTAAATGTTTCCCGTGAAATTTTACAAGACAATAAAGTTACCGCAGCATTACGTAAAGCCTTAACCAAACGTTCTCTACAAATGTTGGAAAAATTGGCAAAAGACGATGCGGAAAAATATCAACAATTCTGGAAAGAATTTGGCTTAGTCTTGAAAGAAGGGCCGGCGGAAGATTTCAGCAATAAAGAAAGCATTGCCAAATTGTTACGTTTTGCTTCTACTCATAATGACAGCAGCGAACAAACCGTTTCTTTACAAGACTATGTTTCTCGGATGAAAGAGGGGCAAAAAGCCATTTATTACATCACGGCAGATAGTTATGTGGCAGCGAAAAACAGCCCGCATTTAGAATTATTCAACAAAAAAGGTATTGAAGTCTTACTATTGTCCGATCGTATTGATGAATGGATGCTAAGCTACTTAACGGAGTTTGACGGCAAACCGTTACAAACTATCAGCAAAGCGGATTTAGATTTAGGCGATTTAGCGGATAAAGACGAAGCGGAACAAAAAGAGCAAGATAAAGCCTTTGAAAGTTTTGTTGAACGAGTGAAAACATTGCTAGGCGATCGTGTGAAAGAGGTTCGTTTAACCCATCGCTTAACGGACACCCCTGCGGTAGTTTCTACCGGTAACGATCAAATGACGACTCAAATGGCAAAATTGTTTGCGATGAGTGGGCAACTGGTGCCGGAAGTGAAATATACCTTTGAGCTTAATCCAGAACATCATTTAGTGAAAAAAGTCGCCGATATTGCTGACGAAACACAATTTGCCGACTGGATCGAATTATTGCTTGAACAGGCAATGCTTGCCGAACGCGGATCGTTGGAAAATCCGGTGGCATTTATTAAACGGGTTAATTCTCTACTAAGTTAAAGAAAGAGCGGTCAAATTTGACCGCTCTTTTTTATATGTAATATCAAATTATCGACGACAAACAGACGATCCGTATTTGCTACCACCGGGTAAACATTCACAAGCTTCACCGTCTTTATCTCTATCCAAATAATTTGCACCATTTTCTCTCATATATTGTTGAGCTTCATCTTGAGTTGCAAAGTCAGAACATCTAACTCTAGCAGCTAAAGAATCATAAGAAAGAGCAAAAAGTAATACACCTAGTAAGATTTTTTTCATTTATCTTCCTCCAGGACGACGATCAGCAGCTCGATCGCCACAACGAGAACCATCTTTCGCCTGTTGCCAACTATGATCGCAGCTTCCTGCATTAGCAAAGGATGAAAATGTAGATAATGTAAATGTAGCTAATAAAATCATAATGATCTTTTTCATATATACTCCAATGTGAATTAAACTTACTACGAATTATGCACGACACCTTGATGACTTTAGGTTAAAATCGCAGGGGTTGAGCATCTTTTAATATTATAAATAGGCGTTTATTATGAAGAAGATTGCAATAGTTACAATGTTCTATACTGTTTGTTACTTGACAATGTGAGGAGAGAGAAAATGGGAATAAATGAAAAAGTGCGATTTTTTCGAGAATTAAATCAATGGTCGCAAGAAGAAATGGCGGAAAGAATGAATATGTCAGTGACGGGCTATGCAAAAATTGAACGTGGTGAAACTAATCTTAGCCTACATAAACTTAAACAAATTGCTTCTGTTTTTCAAATTGATTTAATTGATCTTTTATCTCCTAATGATAATGGTGTGATATTGATTGGAGGAGAAAATAACCAGAATCACTTCCGTAATAATTATTATGGTCATCAAGAGGCAGAATTTAAAATTGAGAAACTAGAATTAGAACTTAAACATAAAGACGAATTATTAGCCCAAAAAGATCATGAATTAGAAAATCTCAAAGAGTTAATTAATTTACTAAAACAAAATATAGGAAAATAGGTGATTTATGATTACCGTTTACGGTATTAAAAACTGCGATACTGTGAAAAAAGCGTTGAAATGGCTTGCGGATCACAATATTGAGCATAAACTGCATGATTATCGTATTGACGGTTTGGATACGGTTTTTTTACAACAGGCGGAAGCCCAATTCGGTTGGGAAAATCTGGTGAATAAACGGAGTACGACGTGGCGAAACCTCGATGAGGAAATTAAAAAAAATTTGTCAAAAACGACCGCACTTTCCGTGCTTACGGAGAACCCAACTTTAATTAAACGCCCGATTATTATGCAGGATAATAAGGCATTAATTGGGTTTGATGTGAAAGAATACGAAAAAGCGTTTGCCTAAAGTGCGGTTAACTTTTGAGGTGTTTTTATGCAAGAAAAGATCGTGCAATTAGCGCAAGAATTAATCCGCCGTCCCTCCATCAGTCCGAATGATGAAGGTTGCCAGACATTAATTGCGGAACGTTTGGAAAAACTCGGATTTGAAATTGAATGGCTTCCTTTTAATGAGACCTTAAATCTTTGGGCAAAACACGGTGCGGGCGAGCCGGTGGTTGCCTTTGCCGGTCATACGGATGTGGTGCCGGTTGGTGACGAACATCAATGGAATTATCCGCCTTTTTCGGCGGAAATTGTCGGTGATATGCTTTATGGGCGCGGCGCGGCGGATATGAAAGGCTCGTTGGCTGCAATGATTGTGGCAGCGGAAGAATATGTGAAAGCCAATCCCCATCACGCGGGCACGATTGCTTTATTAATCACTTCCGATGAAGAAGCCGTCGCCAAAGACGGCACGGTTCGTGTGGTAGAAACCTTGATGGAACGTGGCGAAAAAATTACTTATTGTATGGTCGGCGAGCCGTCCAGTTCGCAAATTTTAGGTGATGTGGTAAAAAACGGTCGTCGTGGTTCTATCACCGCTAATCTGTATATTCAGGGGATTCAGGGACATGTGGCTTACCCTCATTTAGCGGATAATCCCATTCATAAAGCGTTGCCATTCTTACAAGAACTCTCCTCCTACCAGTGGGATAACGGTAGTGCGTTTTTTCCGCCTACCAGCCTACAAATCGCCAATATTCACGCCGGCACGGGCAGTAATAACGTGATCCCGGGGGAACTTTATGTGCAGTTTAATTTACGTTACTGTACAGAAGTGACGGATGAGGTGATCAAACAAAAGGTCGTAGAAATGTTGGAAAAGCACGGTTTAAAACATCGCATTGAATGGAATCTTTCAGGTAAACCGTTTTTAACCAAACTGGGGAAATTAGTGAATGCCGTGGTGGACAGCATTAAAGAAATAACCGGTATTACACCGAAACTTGAAACCGGTGGCGGTACATCTGACGGGCGTTTTATTGCTTTAATGGGAGCGGAAGTAGTGGAATTTGGCCCGCTTAATGCCACGATTCATAAAGTGAATGAAGGTGTGAGCATAGAAGATCTCGGTAAGTGCGGTCAAATTTATCATCAAATGTTAGTAAATTTATTGGATAACTAAAATGAAATTAACTTCGGCAATGCTTACGGGAAAATCGCGCGAACATTTAGTGAATTTACCCACTCCGCATTCAACAAACCATTTTTTACAGGAACAAGCCGTAAAAGCCTTTCAAAGTTTGCAGCAAAGTGCGGTCAAAAATGGCTTTAATTTACAACCGGCAAGTAGTTTTCGAGATTTTCAACGTCAGCAGTTGATTTGGAACAGCAAATTTAGCGGTGAACGTAAAGTACATGATGATTCGGGCATCGCTTTGGATTTAACGAAATTGGACGATTGGCAAAAATGCCAAGCCATTTTACGTTGGTCGGCGTTGCCGGGGGCGAGCCGTCATCATTGGGGAACGGAAATTGATATTTTCGATCCGGATCTGTTACCACAAGGGCAATCCTTACAGCTTGAACCTTGGGAATATGAAAAAGGGGGCTATTTTTGTGAGTTAAGTGAATTTCTTGTTGAAAATTTACCGCACTTCGATTTTGCGCTTCCATTTATGCAGCAACCCATAGGTAAAAAAATAGGGCGTGAACCTTGGCATATTAGCTATTTACCCTTAGCGGAGCAGGCGAGGGCACAATTTTCATCTGAGGTTTTATTACAGTCTTGGCAAAATGAAGAAATTGGTGGAAAGGATATTTTGCGCAAGTATATGGATCAAATTTTTGAACAATTTATGGTATAGCAAAAGTGCGGTGGAATTTGACCGCACTTTTTGTCTATTTATTTTTATTCTTTTCTAAGGATTTATGCTGAATTTTTACGTTTTTCCCTTTAGCTTGGAAATATTCACCAAGTTGCTGCGCAATATAAACCGAGCGATGTTTTCCTCCGGTACAACCGATCGCAATAGTTAAGTAGCTGCGGTTGTTTTGTTCTAACATTGGTAACCATGTTTCAATGTAATTACGGGTGAGATAGATGAAATTATTGACATCATCATGGCTGTTTAAAAAACGGGCAACAGGTTCGTCTAATCCCGTCATTGGGCGAAGTTCGGGATCCCAGTGCGGATTCGGCAAAAAACGCACGTCAAATACATAGTCCGCATCAAGAGGAATACCATATTTAAAACCGAAGGACTCTACAATAATTTTTAGCTCTTTTTCCGTATCCCCCCGTAAAAATTCACGCAATTTTTCTGCCAAAGTATGCGTAGAAATATGTGTTGTATCAATAACGAAATTTGCGTGCTGCAGCAATGGTTCTAATTGTTGGTGTTCGGCATCAATAGCAGCCTCAAGGGAGAGATCGTTAGCAGAAAGAGGATGAAGCCGGCGAGAGTCGCTGTATCGGCGAATCAGTGTGCTACGATCAGAATCTAAAAAAATAATTTGGGTTGCATAATGACGTTGAATGTCCGTTAGAATTTGCTCAAGGGATTGTGCTGATTCGGGTAAATTACGAATATCAAGACTGATTGCGACAGCGGTTTGAGTTTTGGCTAAAATCTCCGTGAGCTGGGGTAATAAATCCAGTGGAAGGTTATCAACACAATAGTAGCCCATATCTTCCAGCGAACGTAATGCCACTGATTTTCCCGCTCCGGAGCGACCGCTGATAATGATAATTTCCATACAGTTCCCCTTGTAATATTATGTTTCACTCTCAGTCAAAGAATGCGTTTCTTCTGTTGTTTGATCCGCCATCTCAAAAACTTGCCAGATTTCATCCGCACTTTTTGTAGAACGTAATTGTTTAAGAAAATTTTTGTCTGTGATTTTTTCCGTTAAATGAGAAAGTACAGGAATATAGGTTTGGCACTGATTTTCCGGTACAAGCACGGCGAAAACGAGATCTATTGGTTTACCATCCTGCGCACCGTAATCAATCGGCGTTTCTAATTGAAGAAATACAGCAAGGGCTTTATCGGTTGCTTTCGCCGGTAATTTTGCTTTTGGCATTGCCACACCGTTACCTAATCCCGAGTTCCCTAATTTTTCACGTTCAAATAAGCATTCAAAGCAAGCTTGCTCGCCTTTTTCACAGTGTAATTGTTCTACGACAAAATGAGCAATAGATTCAAATAATCGCTTTTTACTTGAAAAGCAAACACCCTGACGAATATTTTCAGGGTGAAAGAGTTCTGTTAATTTCATCTTTATAACTTAAATTCTTCGCCAAGATACACGCGTTTAACATGTTCATCATTCATCACTTCTTCCGGTGTACCGGTGGCGATAATTTGACCTTTCCCTACAATATAAGCTCGTTCACAGACATCTAGAGTTTCGCGCACGTTATGATCGGTGATTAACACACCTAAACCGCGGTTACGCAAATCGGTAATAATCTTTTTAATATCCGTAACGGAAATAGGATCAACCCCTGCAAAAGGTTCATCTAATAAAATAAATTTGGGATTGGCGGCAAGTGCCCGTGCAATTTCTACACGACGACGTTCACCACCGGAAAGGGATTGACCAAGGCTATTGCGAATATGTCCGATATTAAATTCTTCAATTAATTCATCCGCTCTTTCCCTGCGTTGTTCCGGAGTGAGAGCTTTGCGAATTTCTAACACCGCCATTAAGTTATCGTAAACGCTTAAACGGCGAAAAATTGACGCTTCCTGAGGAAGATAGCCTATACCGCGTTGTGCACGGTTATGCATTGGTAATAGACTAATATCTTCACCATCAATAGTAATTTTACCCTGATCTTGGCGCACAAGCCCTACAACCATATAGAATGTGGTGGTTTTGCCGGCACCATTCGGACCTAATAGCCCGACGATTTCATTAGAATTAACCGTAAGGCTGACATCAGAAACAACTTTACGATTTTTATAACTTTTAGCCAAAAATTCAGCATGTAATACGGACATCAGTTATTTTTTACCTTTTTGTTGTAATTGGGTCGGAATTAATACGGTTTTAACACGCGATTTACCACCATTTGCTTTTAGCTGCTGTTTTTTCACATCATAAGTAATGCGTTCGCTATTTATTTTACTGTCAAGTTGTCTTAGCTCCGCATTGCCTGTCAGCGTTAAAAATTCCGCACCGAGATCATAATGTACTTGGTTTGCTTTGCCGTCCACCGGTTTGCCATCATCTAATAATTGGTGGAAAGTCACAGGTGAGCCGAAAGCTTCAACAGTTTCTTTTTTACCGGAATTTTCAGGCGGGCGGGTGATGACCACTTTATTCGCTTTAATCAGAATGGAACCTTGTGTAATTACCACATTATCAGTGAAAGTAACCACACTGTTTTCCATATCCAAAGATTGGTTATCGGAGACGATATTAATCGGTTGATTTGTATCATCTTTTAAGGCGAAAGCTGAAAGGGAGACCATCGCCAATGTTGTAGTGAGAAGAATCTTACGGGTTACTGATTTCATAATATGTTTTTACCTGTTCCTTTAGAGTTGCCACTTGTTGGCGCAAGTTACCCACCATTTTTAAGCCGGTGGAATTAAAATTTTGTCCGTTAATTTTTACCATTGTGTCAGATGTAATATCTTGTGTTTTTAAATTAACGACAGCCGCTTGTGTTTCTACGCGTTGAAGTCGGGAAGTCGGCTCTAGGCTCTCTGCTACGACATCACCCTCTAAATAAAGGAGCTCATCTTTTGTTAAAACAGCTTTTTGCGCACTTAACTTCCAACTTTGCGATTCCAGTAATTTTGCCGTTTCGTTTTTCTGTTTTTGATTATCGCCGGCAGTATCAAAAAGATAAACGAGCGGAGCGATAAAATTTGTTTTTCCATCATGACTAAAGTGTTCGACTTCGTCTGAAATCGCCAAATATTGTTTTTTGCCGTCCGGCGAAAAGATGGTTGTTTCCATTTTTTGCCCGATATAATCAGGGCTATCCGGTGCTTTTACCAAACTTTGTAAATCACTGTTATCTTGGTTTAGTGAATAATACCAACCGAGCAGGCAAAGTGCCATAATACCGAGAATAATATTCCAACGAATATTCATAAAAATATTTGTCCTGTTTAAAATAGGGGCGAATCATACCATAATTTTAAGACTGCTCTAAAACCAAGTGCGGTCAAAAATAATTTTTTAATCCGGTAAAATAATATCTTTCAATACCTGATAAATTTCACGATAAGCTTTCAAGGGTTTATTCTGTGCTTTTTCTTTCTGGGCCGATCGAATTAAATTGCGTAATTGCTGGCGATCAGCTGTTGGATATTCATTTAAGAAATCGCTAAGTACCGTATCCCCTTGTTCGACTAACTCATCACGCAATATTTCCAATTTTTGCAATATTGCCTGTTGTAGATTATGTTTATTTTCAATTTTATCCAAGGATTCTCGAATCGGTTCAACATCAATGCTACGCAATAATTTGCCGATATACTGTAATTGGCGGCGGCGCGCCTCTTTTTGCAAACGTTGTGCAAGCTCAATGGCTTCTAATAATGAATCATCAAGTGGCACTTTAGTCAGATTGGTTTTGGTTAAGTTCACCAACTTTTCACCGAGCTGTTTTAACTCCTCAGCATCACGTTTGATTTCACTTTTACTTACCCAAATGATTTCTTCTTGTTGTTCCTCTTCCCAATCAAATATTTCTTTTTTCTTACGTTTTGCCATGTTATTCCTTCTTAGAAATTTAGCGCGCATTTTAGCATAAACTTTGAAAATAAGATAAAATGCGAAAAATTTTTAACGGAAAAACAGAATGAAAACAGCAGAAAATCAGACCGCACTTTTGAAACAACAAGAGCAAGAATTACGTCAAGCGGTGGGGTTCGCCCTTGCGGTCGCCCAAAAAGCAGGCGCAACCGCCGAGGTTGGCGTTACGAAAGTGAGCGGTTTATCCATTTCCACCCGTTTACAGGAAATTGAAAACGTGGAATTCACCAATGACGGTGCACTTGGTATTTCAGTCTATTTAGGACAACAAAAAGGCAATGCTTCAACTTCCGATTTAAGCGAACAGGCGATTAAAAATACTGTTGAAGCGGCTTTGGCGATTGCTAAATATACTTCGCCGGATGATTGTACCGGTTTAGCCGAAAAAGAATTGATGGCATTTGAGGCTGCCGATTTAGTCCTTTATCACGCTGCTGATATTGATGTTGAGAAAGCTACAGCACTTGCTTTGCAAGCAGAAAAGACCGCATTGGATGCAGATAAACGAATTGTTAATAGTAACGGAGCAAGTTTTAACTCCCACACAGGCGTGCGTGTATATGGCAATACGCACGGAATGTTGCAAAGTTATTTATCAAGCCGTTATTCTTTATCTTGTTCGGTTATCGGTGGTGTGGAAGATGCGCTGGAAAATGATTATGAATATACGATTTCACGCAATTTTGACAAGTTGGAGTCGGCAGAATGGGTTGGGAAAAATTGTGCGAAAAAAGTCGTTGCTCGGTTAAATCCACAAAAACTCACCACCCGAGAAGTGCCCGTGATCTTTTTAAATGATGTGGCGACAGGCATTATTTCACATTTTGCCGCAGCTATTAGTGGGGGAAGTTTATACCGTAAATCAAGTTTCTTGTTAGATCATTTAGGAAAACAAGTGCTGCCGGCATGGTTTAATATCAGTGAACGCCCGCATTTGTTGAGCCGTTTGGCCTCAACCCCTTTTGACAGCGAAGGCGTACGCACGCAAGATTTAGAAATCGTACAAGACGGTATTTTACAGACTTATTTATTGACCCATTACAGTGGTAAAAAAATGGGCATGAAAAGCACCGGTCATGCCGGAGGGATTCATAACTGGTTGGTTCAACCCAATTTAACCGGCGGATTGACCGCACTTTTAAGTGAAATGGGAACAGGATTATTAGTCACGGATGTGATGGGGCAAGGTGTGAATATTGTGACTGGTGATTATTCCCGTGGTGCATCAGGCTTTTGGGTGGAAAACGGAGAAATTCAATATCCGGTATCCGAGATTACAATTGCCGGGCAACTGCCGGATATGCTGAAAAATATAGTGGCGATTAGTGATGATGTGGAGCATCGTTCTAATATTCAAACCGGCTCAATTTTGTTAGATAAAATGAAAATCTCAGGAAATTAATTATTTGAGAATAATTCTTATTGACAGGAAAATTAATTCTGTTACTATGCACACATCTGTTCAGATGCGATTGCAGATTGCTTCAACAGGTAGAGTAGAAAGTAAATTCATCCGTGTTAAAAAGCTGAAGGTTTAAACTTCAGCTTTTTTTTGTTTTTCTTTGTATAATGGGACGGACTAATTGATCTCATTATTTAATTTAAGGACAAAAAATGAAAAAACATCATGTTGATGTATTAATTTCTGAAGCCGATGTGAAAGCGCGTATTGCCTCATTGGGAGAAGAAATTACGGCTTTTTATCACCAAAAACAGGTCAATAAACTTATTGTTGTTGGCTTATTACGCGGTTCATTTATTTTTATGGCTGATTTAGTACGTGAATTAGCATTGCCGATAGAAATTGAGTTTATGACAACATCAAGTTACGGTAGTGGGATGACAACCAACCATGATGTAAAAATCAGCAAAGATTTAGAGGGCGATATTCGAGGCGAACACGTACTTATTGTCGAAGACATTATTGATACCGGTTATACGCTTGAGAAAGTTCGTGAAATTTTGAATTTACGTGATCCGGCGAGTTTGGCGATTTGCACATTATTAGACAAACCGTCGAGAAGAGAAGTCAGTGTGCCGGTGGAATGGGTTGGCTTTGAAATTCCTGATGAATTTGTTGTGGGTTGCGGTATTGATTATGCCCAGCGATATCGCAACTTAGGCTATATTGGCAAGGTTGTATTGGAAGAGTAAGTTTTCAGCATAGAAAGTGCGGTCAATTTTAATGAAGTTATGATACTTTGTTTTTGACCGCACATTGTTTTATCGGCTGAGTGAATGTTCGGCATTTTTATCCCAATCAATCCACATTCTCTGGATTTTATGTTCCCCGTCTTGCATTTTCGTACGAAAATACATTTTTATTTTCATTGCCTCAATTTTTTCACCCAAGAAAGACGCTTTTAAATCATAGGTTGCGGTTAATCGGTTTTTACCAATCGGTAACACTTTAATTGCGGTTAGCATATCGTAGTATAGTGTGCCGTCTTTTAAATTGTTTATCCAGTCGGTTTTCGCAAAACGTTTCCGTTTTGAGTCGCGAATCACGGTGAGTACAAAATCGTCAGAGAGTAATTTATCCAGCTCAATGTAATTTCCCTTTTCAAGAGAGGTGACAAGTTGTGAGTATAAATCAGCCAATTCAGCCTGTTCGGTTTCCCGATTTTGCAGATCATAAAGGGCGGGAGCAATTGCGATTATACTGATAGTAAGTGATAGCAATAGCGAAAAGAAAATATGACGTAACTTCATTTTATCTACCAAATTAAAAAAACGACAGGAATAATATTCATCACAAGGGCTGTTGTACCGGCCAAGATAAGTTTTGAGGTGCCGAACATCAAGCCTTGATTAACGCCTTTATCCAATTTCACTAACATATTTGCTAGGGCGGTATTGGCGAATAATCCTACAAAGGCAAAGATAATCAAATAAATATAGGCTGTTATAAATGACAGAAAATCAATCACGTAGAACCATGGCACAATGAGTGTAATAACTAAGAGTGGGGCAATATAAGTTAGTTTTACAACGCCAAAACTTAATTTTCGAGAAAAATGGCTCTGAAATAGCACGGCAATTAGGTTATTAATAAAAAAAGCAATAGGGATCGATTCCGGATTATCTAATAGATTGCTGAAAATATAGGGGAAAATAATATAAAACGAAGTTCCCATAGCCAATGGAATAAATAATAACAAATGGGCAAAAACAAAGCGTTTGCTTAATACTTGACGGATATGACTTAGCCGAAATCGGGTTGCCCGTACTGTGCATGAGGTTTCTTGCACGGTTAGCAACATAAAAATTAGCATTGCCACTTCAATACCACAACTGACCCAAATCAACATTTCAGGCAGTTGAAACTGTAAAAAGGGTAAAGCAAGTAACGGTGCAAACATTGAAGCTAGGCTTTGAATACGTAAAAATTTACCTTGGGCTTTCGCTTTATCTTGGTAATTATTTGCTGCGGTAGAAAGGAGTAGGGCACGAGCATTTGTACCAAACAGTGTACTACCCAAACCAAAAAAGAAGGTGGTTAAGAGTAAAAGCGGGTAGTAATCCGTGGTGATAAGTAAAATATAGGCAATCGCATCCATTAAGCAGCCGATCAACATCATTTTTGAACGGCCGAAACGATCGCCCCAATACCCTGCGAATAAAGAGAAAACTTGGCTGGCAAATACCAATAGGGAAAATGCAGTGGTAATTTGAGCGGTATCAAAACCTTTATTGCCTTGTAAGTAGATGAAAAAGACACTTTGCATGGCGGTATAAGCGATACCGGAGAAAAAACGCCGCCATAAAATTACATTTTGAATATTCATTTTTAGATACTTTCCGAAATTAACCGACGAATCATATCAATTATGGCGAATTTTCTCTTAGACGTTCAGTGAATAAATCAAAGAGAAAGCCGATTCTAGTTTGACAATAGGGCGACATATAAACGCCCTGTTGTTTATTGATATGATAAGGGTAATTAAGAGATTAATGTTATAAGTTGATAGTTATGACCCGTGATTTTGAGTATTTTCGTTAAAATACCGAGCCGAAATAAAAAATATTAAGCCGTTTTTATCGGTAATCTCATTTCTCTTATTTTCATTGTCATCCCATCGATCATTAACAAGCGACCGGATAAATTCTCACCAATGTTTAATCGAACCTTAATCGCCTCTAATGCTTGAATCGAACCCACAATCCCTACGATTGGTGCGAGCACGCCGGCTTCCACGCAACTTAACACGTTTTGCCCGAAAAGTTGGCTGAGATCATGGTAAGTCGGGGTGTTAGGTTCATAAGTAAAGACAGAAACTTGCCCTTCCATACGAATTGCAGCACCGGAAATTAGCGGAACATGATTTTTCTTACATTGGCGATCAAGCTGATTACGGATATCGACATTATCGGTACAATCAAGAATAACCTGAAAGTGCGGTATAATTTCACCGAGTTTTTCTTCGTCCAATTTATCGTTAATTGTCTCAATCTCAATATGCGGATTGATTTGCTGCAAGGCAATTTTGGCAGAATCAACCTTTGGCATATTAAGTCTTGCATCACAATGGAGTATTTGACGCTGGAGGTTAGAAAGCGAAACCAGATCAAAATCCAGCAGCGTTAAATGCCCCACACCGGCAGCCGCAAGATATTGTGCGGCGGCACAACCCAACCCCCCTAAGCCGACAATCAACATTTTGCTGTCTTTTAGTTTTTCTTGCCCGTCAAAATCAATCGATTTCATAATAATTTGGCGGTTATAACGCAATTCTTCTTCATGGCTTAGTGTTGACATTATTGCCCCAATAGATGATTAAACGGTTCAATAGTAACGGTTTCACCGGCAGCAACATTACCGCGATCTTTTTCTAATACGATGAAACAATTACTTTTCACAAAAGAACTGAATAAATGCGAACCTTGGAATCCGACTGGTTGAACTTCGATTTGTCCGTTCTCATTCATTTGATAGTAACCCCGTTGGAAATCTAAACGACCCGGCGCTTTTTTCAAATTGGTTGTTGCGATGGCGGTAAAGTGCGGTTGTTTTTTCGGATGTTTTTGACCGCTTAATTGCAAAATTGCCGGTTGTACGAGCTGATAGAACGTGACCAAGGCTGAAACCGGATTGCCGGGTAATCCGCAGAACCAAGCATTTTGCAATTTTCCAAAGGCAAAAGGTTTGCCCGGTTTCATGGCGATTTTCCAGAAATTAACCGTACCGACTTTTTCTAACACGGCTTTGGTGAAATCCGCTTCGCCTACGGAAACCCCGCCGCTGGTAATGACTAGATCGGCTTGGCGTTGGGCTTCAACAAATGCCTTTTCAAATTCAACTTCGTTATCGGCTAATAAACCCAAATCCAATACCTCACAATTTAATTGTTGCAGCATAAGTTTTATAGTGAAACGGTTTGTGTCGTAGATTTGCCCTTCTTTCAACGGTTGACCAACCTGTACCAATTCATCTCCGGTAGAAAGCACTGCAACTTTTAAACGAGGATAAACTTTTACTTCAGCAATGCCGAGTGAGGCAAGTAATGGTAAGGACACGGCATTCAGCACATCACCTTGTTGTAAAACAATATCACCTTTTTTTATATCTTCACCAAGGCGGCGAATGTTTTGGTTGGCTTTCGGGTATTCGTTTAGTGTGATCGTACCGTCTTCATTAACGACAACTTGTTCCTGCATAACTACTGCATCCGTACCTGGAGGAATCATTGCACCGGTCATAATGCGCACCGCACTTTTTGCTATCCATTCACCGTTGAAAGGATTGCCCGCAAAAGACTTGCCAGCAACGGAGAGGGTTAATGATTGCGCCAAATCCGCCAACCGTACCGCATAGCCATCCATCGCCGAATTATCAAAGGAAGGAACATTGATTGGGGATACCACATCTTCGGCACATACCCGGTTTGTCGCCTCGCTTAAAGAAAGCGTTTCGCATTGTGTCGGGGAAGGAAGTTGGCTAAGCATCTGGTTCAAAGCTTGATCTAACGGAAGCATAAAAATCCTGTGTAAACGGTTGAGAAAATTTGTCGGGTATTTTATCGTGAAATCGTTTTTAATTTAAGGATTAAATTCTGAAATGATGAATGAGATCAATAAATATTGGTGATTTTTCTCATTTTACGATGTACTTATATTTTGCTAGAATGCCGCATTATTTTTTAGGAACGGAAAGTAAATGAGCAATATTTCACAAGATGCGCTAAATGTGCGTGATGCCCTGATTGCCAAGGGCATAGAAACTCCAATGATAACCCCTAACCCAAATAAAGACGAACGCCGTTCCGGTATCGCCAGCCATATGCGAGAGGTGATGAAACTGATTGGGCTGGATTTAGGCGATGATAGTTTAGAAGAAACGCCGAATCGTTTGGCAAAAATGTTCGTTGATGAAATTTTTAGCGGAATGGATTATGCCAATTTCCCTAAAATGACAAAAATTAAAAATCAAATGAAAGTCAGTGAAATGGTACAAGTTAATGATATTACCCTCACCAGTACTTGCGAACATCATTTTGTCACCATTGATGGCAACGTTGCTGTTGCTTACTACCCGAAAGATTGGGTAATCGGGCTTTCTAAAATTAATCGAATCGTTGCTTTTTTTGCACAGCGCCCGCAGGTACAGGAACGTTTAACCGAGCAACTTTTAACGGCTTTTCAAACTATTTTGGAAACTGACGATGTGGCCGTTTATGTGAAAGCGACCCATTTTTGTGTAAAAGCCCGTGGGGTAAAAGATACCAATAGTTATACGGTGACGTCCGCTTATGGCGGTGTCTTTTTGGAAGATCGTGAAACCCGCAAAGAGTTTTTAGCCTCAATCCAAAAATAAAAAACGTTATTAGAAATGACCGCACTTTAAGCAATTAAAGTGCGGTCGTTTTTTGTGGTTTTATTTTAGAGCCACATAAAATAGGCGAATCCGCCAATCACTGCAATACAGAATAAGTTCAGAATTAAGCCGACTTTTGCCATATCAATTTGTTTAACGTGCCCTGTCGAGAAAACAATGGCATTCGGCGGCGTTGCAATAGGAAGCATAAAAGCACAGCTGGCACCGCAGGCAATAATTGCCGCAAGTGCAATCGGCGGTAGATCCATAGATTGTGCAACGGAAATAACAATAGGAATAATTAATGCGGCACTTGCCGTATTAGAGGTAAATTCCGTTAAAAAGATAATAAAACCGGCAATCGCAAAGCATAGTACCCAAAGCGGTTTTTCCTGTACAAATTGTACGATAGTATCCGCCATAATTTTACTCGCCCCCGAATCTTTCATCACAATGCTGAGGGTTAAGCCGCCGCCGAAGAGTAAAAGCACGCCCCATTCGACACGCTCTTGAATTTCTTTCCAGCGGGCAACCCCGGAAATGCAAATTAAAATAACGACGAGTAGGGCAATGACCGTATCGAAATTTTCAATGTTTTTCGGGAGTGCTAAGAATTGACTGATCAAGGGGTTAATCACCGATCCAAACAATAATAAAACGGTCATAAAAATAAAAATGCCAAGGGTAAGTATATTTTTCTGATTGAGTTCCACTTTTTCGATTGATGGTGAAAAATCGATCGAAAAATCAGGACGTAACACAACCCATAATGCAAAAATCATAGACGGAATTAAGAGCAACATCACCGGAAACCCATAGGCTAACCATTCGGTAAACGTAACCTGAATTTGAGAGGCTAAAATGGCGTTAGGGGCACTGCCGACAAGCGTTCCGATGCCGCCGATATTCGCGCTAAATGCCATTCCGAGTAATACGAAACAATAGAGACGATAATTTTTCTGAGCATTAATGCCTTTTAGCATACCCATCGTAAGAGGTAACATCATCGCGGCAACGGCGGTATTATTTATCCACATAGAAAGAAAAATTGTTACACCGAACAGATAGGCGACGGATAACTTTAAATTACCTTTCGCCAAGCGGATAATGTAGTTAGCGATAATTTTGTCGAGATTTTGGATTTGTAGAACCGCAGCAACAACAAATCCGCCAAAAAACATATAAATAATCGGTGTGGAAAACGGTGCTAAGGCTTTTTGTGTATTAATCAACCCCAAGCCAATGGCAACGATCGGCACCATAAGGGATGTTACAGTAATATTAAATGCTTCGGTTAGCCATAAAATCCCGACAAAAACCAGTAAAGCAAGACCACGATTTTCTTGTGGGGAGAAAGGTAGAATCTTAATTAAAACAAGCATTAGCATAAAATCTAAGGCGAGTATAATTAAACCTTTATATTTGGAAAAATATGTTGTTTTTTGCATTGTATAACCTCCATTATGAAGTTTTTTGTTATTAAATTGTATATTTCCCAATTAGGCTTTTAACAGAGTTTATAATTTAGATCAAATGATTTTAACAAATAACGGTAGGTTAAAAGGTTGGGTAAAAAAATAAAAAATTTTTGATATTGTGAATAATCTTATAAAGAATTTAATGGATAAAAATGTAATTTCTTAATCAAGAAAGTCAGTTAGGCGAAATAGTGAGAGAAAAAATAGTTAAAGATGATGTGAAAGTCATCTTCGATGAGGAAATATTTAACAAAAAAAGAGCGGTCAATTTTTTATGTGAATTTATAAAATTGTAGGTATTACATAAACACGATCATTAGAATATGAAAAAGAGCTGGCAAAACCGGCTCTTTTTTAATAAATTCAAAAGTGTGTTGGAAATTCAGCAGAATTTTAAGTCTCAACTTTGTTTGACTGTGAGAGAATGAATACTCCGTAAGTAATCCCCGTAATTTTTAACTCTTGAGCTAATTAAAGATCGAAATCCCCAAAATCTTTGGTATCCACTTTAGAATCAATCTGACCGACAAGATAAGAACTCACTTCGACTTCTTGTGGCGCTACTTGTACGTTATCAGAAACCAACCAAGCATTGATCCAAGGGATTGGGTTGGAACGTGCTTGGAACGGTAATGGTAAGCCAACCGCCTGCATACGAATGTTGGTGATGTATTCTACATATTGAACCAAAATATCTTTGTTTAAGCCGATCATTGAACCGTCTTTAAACAAGTAATCCGCCCATTCTTTTTCCTGTTCCGCCGCAGCAAGGAACAAATCATAGGCTTCCTGTTTGCATTCTTCAGCAATTTCCGCCATTTCAGGATCGTCCTGACCCGCCGCCATAATGTTTAAAATATGCTGTGTCCCAGTTAGGTGTAGCGCTTCGTCACGGGCAATAAATTTAATAATTTTTGCATTACCTTCCATTAATTGGCGTTCCGCAAAGGCGAAAGAGCAGGCAAAAGACACATAGAAACGAATGGCTTCAAGGGCATTTACGCTCATTAAGCAAAGATAAAGCTGTCTTTTGAGGTTGCGTAAGGTAACGACACATTCTTTGCCATCTACGGTGTAAGTGCCTTCGCCGTATAAACTATAAAGTTGGCTATCACGGATTAAATCATCATAGTAAGAAGAAATATCGCGTGCACGTTTGATAATTTCTTCGTTGGTGACGATATCATCAAAGACGATAGACGGATCATTCACAATATTACGGATAATATGGGTGTAAGAACGGCTGTGAATGGTTTCAGAGAACGTCCATGTTTCAATCCAAGTTTCCAATTCCGGAATCGATACCAACGGTAACAATGCCACATTCGGGCTACGACCTTGAATAGAATCGAGCAAGGTTTGATATTTTAAGTTACTGATGAAAATATGTTTTTCATGTTCCGGCAACGCAGCGTAATCGATACGATCTTGCGATACATCCACTTCTTCCGGACGCCAGAAGAAAGACAGTTGTTTTTCAATGAGCTTTTCAAAAGTCTCATATTTTTGTTGATCGTAACGTGCCACGTTTACATTTTGACCAAAGAACATCGGCTCTTTGAGTTGGTCGTTTTTGGTTTGTGAGAAAGTGGTGTATGCCATTTGGGTTTCCTCTGTTTTTTAAAAAAGTGCGGTCGATTTTAACCGCACTTTTAAAGGTTTGATTAATTAGATTTTACAAGCCCCACCAGCGCAGCCGTCATCAAGATCTTCTTGGGCATCTTCGGCGCCGTCGCGGGTGTTTTGGTAGTAAAGGGTTTTTAAGCCATATTTGTAAGCGGTTAATAAGTCTTTTAATAGCACTTTCATTGGGACTTTACCGTCTTCAAAACGTTTTGGATCGTAGTTAGTGTTAGCGGAAATCGCTTGATCCACGAATTTTTGCATAATGCCGACTAAGTGGAGATAGCCGTCATTGTTTGGGATATCCCACAGCAATTCGTAATTGTCGCTTAAGTTTTCGTAATCCGGCACCACTTGTTTTAAGATACCGTCTTTTGAGGCTTTCACACTGACATGGCCGCGTGGCGGTTCAATACCATTGGTTGCGTTAGAAATCTGTGATGACGTTTCTGACGGCATTAGTGCGGTGAGGGTCGAGTTACGTAAACCGAATTCTTGAATATCTTTGCGCAAACTTTCCCAATCGTAGTGCAATGGTTCTTGTGTGAGCGAATCCAAATCTTTTTTATAGGTATCAATCGGTAAAATACCTTGTGAATAGGTGGTTTGATTGAAATATTCGCAGGCACCTTGTTCTTTGGCTAAATTCATTGAGGCTTTCAATAAATAATATTGAATCGCTTCAAAAGTGCGGTGAGTTAAATCATTGGCACTGCCATCAGAATAACGTACGCCATTTTTCGCTAAGTAATAGGCATAGTTAATTACACCAATACCGAGAGAACGGCGGGCGAGGGAGCTGCGCTTCGCAGCGGCAACAGGGTAGTCTTGATAATCTAATAAGGCATCTAATGCACGAACGGCAAGATTCGCTAATTCTTCCAATTCATCAAGATTTTCAATTTTGCCTAAGTTAAATGCGGAAAGAGTACAAAGGGCAATCTCACCGTTTTCATCATGAATATGATTCAATGGTTTGGTTGGTAAGGCAATTTCTAAGCATAAGTTAGATTGGCGTACCGGTGCCACTTGCGGATCAAATGGTGAATGCGTATTACAGTGATCCACATTTTGAATATAGATACGACCGGTTGATGCGCGTTCTTGCATTAACAAAGAGAAAATTTCAACCGCTTTAACGGAACGCTTACGAATGCTCGGATCTTGCTCGTATTTGAGGTAAAGTTCCTCAAATTTTTCTTGATCGGCAAAGAAAGCTTCGTAAAGTCCCGGTACATCGGAAGGGCTGAATAAGGTGATATCACCGCCCTTAATTAAGCGTTGATACATTAATTTATTTAATTGCACGCCGTAGTCCATATGGCGCACACGGTTATCTTCTACACCACGATTATTTTTTAACACCAGTAGGCTTTCAGACTCTAAATGCCATAGCGGGTAGTAAACCGTTGCCGCACCGCCACGCACACCGCCTTGTGAACAAGATTTCACCGCCGTTTGGAAATATTTATAGAACGGAATACAGCCTGTATGGAAAGCTTCACCGCCACGAATTTCACTACCCAAGGCACGAATCGCACCTGCGTTCACGCCAATTCCCGCCCGTTGGGAAACATATTTCACAATAGCAGAGGCGGTAGCATTGATGGAATCCAAGCTATCGCCACATTCAATTAAAACACAAGAACTGAACTGGCGGGTTGGCGTTCTTACCCCCGCCATAATTGGGGTTGGTAAGGAAATTTTAAATGTAGAAGTCGCATCGTAAAAACGCTTGATATAGTCCAAGCGGGTTTCCTGAGGATATTTTGAGAATAAACTCGCTGCCACCAATAAATAAAGGAATTGTGCCGATTCGTAAATCTCGCCGGTTACTCGGTTTTGCACCAAATATTTCCCTTCCAGCTGTTTTACTGCCGCATAAGAAAAGGTCATATCACGCCAGTGATCGATAAAACCGTCCATTTCATCCCATTCTTCACGGGTATAATCGTCTAACAGGGCATGATCATATTTGCCCATACGCACGAGTTTTTTTACGTGATCATATAAACGGGGCGGATCGAAATGACCATAGGCTTTTTTGCGCAAATGGAAAATCGCTAAACGCGCAGCAAGATACTGATAATCCGGTGTATCCTTGCTGATTAAATCCGCTGCTGCTTTGATAATGGTTTCGTGAATGTCGGAAGTTCGAATACCTTCATAGAATTGAATGTGTGAACGCAGTTCCACTTGTGAGACTGAAACATTGTCTAATCCTTCTGCCGCCCAAGTAATCACTCGGTGAATTTTATCAAGGTTGATTTGCTCTTTTGAGCCATCACGCTTGGTTACCATTAAGCTTTTATTCATGAGTATATGCCTTGTAGTGATGATAATTTTTAAACACAAGATATAGTGTTTAGGAACGAATGGCACACAAGATAATGTGTTTTTTAGGTGAGATCAAGCAATAAATTTTTTCTTAATATGATTGACAAAGGATAAGTTATTTAAAAATAAATACTTTTCAGAATATTATAAATTTTTGAATTTTTTGCTTGAAAAAATACAAAAAGTGCGGTCGAAAATTGTCTTGTTTTCGACCGCACTTTAATGGGTAAAACTATTTATTTTAGGGAGATTAGTTTAAATATTTGAACACTTTTACCACTTTTTGCACACCGCTGATTTTGCTGGCAATTTCTGCCGCAGCGTCGGCTTGGGTTTGGGTAACATTGCCTAATAGGAAGACTTCACCGTTTTCAGTGATGACTTTTACATCTGTTGATTTTACACGGCTATCTACTAACATTTTGGATTTTACTTGCGTGGTGATCCAACTGTCTTTGCTAATTTGTCCGATAGTAATTTTAGGGCCGACCCGTAATTCATTATAGACATCGGTTACGCCATCTACACCTTTTGCCAGACTGGTGGCGGTTTCCTTTGTACTTTCACTCGGTACTTGACCGATTAATAATATGCGCGAACTGTAAGAGACAGCATTTACACGTGCTTCGGATTTGATCTGTTCATCTTTATCTAAGGCATTTTCTACCTTAAATTCAAGGGTTTCATCATCTACCTGCGTACCCATTGTACGCGGATCTGTTGCCACTTTTGTACCTGCGGCGGCTCCGCCAAGAACCGCAGCAACACAGCCTTGTAACAAAACGGAGGCGCTTATAATAAATGCTAGTTTTTTAAATGAGGTTAGCTTCATTTTCTCTCTCCTTTATTGAAATGAATCAGTTAGTTAGTCAAATAAATGGTGAAATAGTTTAGGATCTCTGCCCCTAATGAGAATAGGCATTCTATCAAACTCTTGGGAATAATGTTTGATCAATCAATTCACAAAGCGCATTAATCACAAATAAATGATTTTCTAAAATACGACTTTCTTTATTGGTAGGAATAGAAATTTCCAAATCTTGTTCTGCTAATAGACCTTGAATCGCATCATTATTTGAACCGGTTAACGCAATGACATTAATTTCTTTACTCACTGCATTGGCAATGGTGTTTAGTACGGCTTTTTCCACACCAAGCGGCGCAAACGCAATAAGTAAATCACCGGGTTTTGCCATAGCGTTAAATTGATGTTGATAGAGATTTTCCGGTGAATGATCGAAAACTAATGAGGATCCGACCGCACTTTCTAGGCTAAGCAGTACGGAAGGAAAGCTCGGTCGTTCAATATCATAGCGGTTAAGTAGATTGGAAACTAAAAATTGTGCATTGGCATAAGAGCGTGCGATGCCGCAAGCAATGACTTTATTGCCGCCAAGCAAGCATTGAATAACCTTCTGGCTTGCATTGGCAATATTTTCTGTGAGTAAACTGGACGCAGAAATTTGAATTTGAATACTTTCGCTATAAATGTCTTTAACTTGTTGTAACATAATTGAAAATAAAATTAGTCGAGAAAATTAGGAATCCATTGAATATCTTGTGTGTTTTTGCCGAAAGCGACGAGATCAAAACGGCAATCGGCATCTTCTAAGCTAAGATTGTGATTAGCAAGCCAAAGATTGGCTGCATCAAGCCATTTTTGTTGTTTGTTCCAATCAACACTATCAACAGCTGAGCCAAAGCGTGCATTTGAACGTTGGCGAACTTCCACAAACACAATCGTAGTACCGTCTTGCATAATAAGATCTAATTCGCCACACTTAAAATTTTGATTTGCGGCGATAAAACGTAAACCTTTTGATTCCAAAAAAAGGCGGGCTTGATGCTCAAAGCCCGCCCCTTGCTGACGTTTTAATGAAAACATATTAGTTGGCGACCGGTACGATATTACCGTCTTGGTATTGGAACCACGTCATATCACGTTCTACATTACAGTTTGGCCCTGCACTTAAGATGCCGGTTAAACCGCTTAATTGATAGCCCGGCACTTGGCGTAATTCATTGAAATGATTGATTAATAACCACGCATCCGAACCCATGGCATACAAGCGCATTAGCTGATATTCACCACCGGTTGAGCCCGCTACTTTTTGATATTGTGCCGATGTTGATTCTTTGAAAAACGGAATATCGCTAAATTGTACGCCGTTCATTTGCGTTACATATTCGGCAGAATTGCTTGCCGCATTAGAACGTGAACTTGCGTAGATTTTTAAATTTGGTGCGCTATTTGCAAAATAACCTTTGATCTCTGCTAATTCATCAGGTGCTGCAATAGCATAAAGTGCGGTTGAATTTGTAGCGTTTTGCAAGAAATAAGGTACATCGGCCGGTAAATTATAGTAGCGAATATTGGCATCGGTCGAAGCCAATTTTTGCCAACGAACATTAAAGGCATTACCGACGCGCTGACCTAACTCATTTTGCGGCATTGCGACAACGGGATTACGCACACCGTCATTCCACATTTTGTTAGCGGCGGATTCGGCTTCATCCTCCGGCGATAAACCGTAGTAGCACACTTGGTTAATGGCACGGGCATTTGGCGTTGCGTTTAATGCCAGTACATCAATCCCTTGCACTGATACAGGGTTATTAATGACAGCATCCACATTTTGTTTTAAAAGCGGCCCCACCAAGGCTTTCACCCCGGCTTGTTTCGCTTGTGCGATAATTTCATCAATAGAATAAGTCGATGAATCAAAAATTTGCACCGGAATAGTGGAATTTCCTTTGGCATCATTAAAACCGGATAGAATAGTATTGCCTAAAATCTGACCGTCTCCGCTAACCGGCAATACCAAACCGATTTGCGCTAAATTGGTTTGTTGGAAGTTCAACAAACTTTGCAATTCTTTCGGGAAGAAAGTAGCAGCCACATGGTTCGGATAGGACGTTTTCCAATTTTGTAAGGCTTGGCTTAATTGCACAGGCTGACGAATATTGTCGTTATAGGCTTTAATTAAAGTAAGCCAACCGCCTAATGCCACATTGCCGTCATCCGGTGCATTATTGATCACCCCTGTATTTGCCGAACGGAGTAATGCCCAAGTTTTATCCACATTGCTTTGGCGGCGTTGTACATCGGTGAGATTGTTATCCATTTTGATCCGTGCTTTTACTGCTTCAATCACATCTTTACGGTTTTCAAAAATGGCAGCTTGCGTTTCATAATAACGGGATTTTTGTGAAGGGCTGAGTTTGCTTAAGTCAATCAAACGAAGTTGGCTTTCCGCCACCTCATTTGCGTTTTTGGCTGCTGAAATGCGTGCTTCAATTAATGAACGGTCAAGTTTTTGTGCCTCATTTAATTCGCCTAATTCAGATAATATTGCCTCGGATTGAGCGATTTTATTCTCTGTAATGAATGCGCGTGCAGCGAGTAATTTATAGGTTGCTTTATCTTCAACGTTTTGGGTTTGTTCCAATTTATTCATATAAAATTCAGAACTGGCGTTGGCATCACGTTGAAGTGTTTCGGTGAAGCTGCTGCCGAATAAATTGGAACAGCCGGCTAACGCCACTGATAATAAAATTGGCATTAAACGTTTTTTAAAACCTGTGCCTTGTAATAGAATAGACATATTCGCTTTTGCTCCATTATGAATGAATCAATAATGAAGTGATCTTACTTATCTCAAACCTTAAAAGCAAACAAAATGAATAATGTAACCGGAATTTTATATATCGTGGCAACACCGATAGGTAATCTGCAAGATATTACCCAACGTGCTTTGGATATTTTTTCACAAGTGGATTTAATTGCGGCGGAAGATACGCGCCACAGCGGTTTACTGTTGAGCCATTACGGCATTAAAAAACCGTTTTTTGCGTTGCATGATCACAACGAACAAGAAAAAGCGCATATTTTGGTGGAAAAACTGAAACAAGGCAGCAATATTGCTTTAATTTCGGATGCCGGTACGCCTTTAATTAGCGATCCCGGTTTTCATTTAGTGCGTCAATGCCGTGAGGCGGGGATCAAAGTGGTGCCTTTACCGGGTGCCTGTGCAGCGATTACTGCACTTTGTGCTTCCGGTATTGCTTCGGATCGTTTTTGTTTTGAAGGCTTTTTACCGGCGAAAACGAAAGCACGTAAGGATAAGTTAGAAAACTTGTCAGAAGAAGACCGCACTTTGATCTTTTACGAATCCACTCATCGTATTTTGGATACCCTTGCTGATATGCAAGATGTATTGGGCGAAGATCGTTATGTGGTACTTGCTCGTGAAATCACCAAAACTTGGGAGACCATTGTCGGTGATACCATTAAAAATTTGCGTCAATGGCTTGTGGAAGACTCAAATCGCACCAAGGGTGAAATGGTCTTGATCGTAGAAGGGAAACCTAAGCAAGAAAATGAAGGGGAATTATCCCCTCAAGCGGTTAAAGCCTTAAGCTTGATTGTGCAAGAATTACCGCTTAAAAAAGCGGCTGCGATTGTCGCAGAATTGTATGGCTACAAGAAAAATGCCCTATACCAATTTGGATTGGATAATTTTAACTAATATTTACCTCAAACATTTTCGTTTTTATAGTGAAAATTGATCGAGATACGATAACGAATTTTATAAATTTCGGAGAACAAATGATAAACCAAGTTTCAAACTCATTACTTACCCCAAGCCATTTATCTACCAAAGAATTAATGAATATTTTTGATGTGATGTCACACCGAAACATTGATTATGCCGATTTATATTTTCAGCTCAGTCAAGACGAGAACTGGGTTTTGGAGGACGGCATTATTAAAGAAGGAGGATTTCACATTGATCGCGGTGTAGGCGTGCGTGCGGTATCCAGTGAGAAAACCGGTTTTGCTTATTCGGATCACATCAACCTTGCTTCACTGCAACAATGTGCTAATGCGGTGAAAGGGATTGCGCAAGTGAAACAGGGTAATCTCATCGTGCCAACAGCATTAAATGCGGTGAGTCCTATTGCCCGTTATGCCGAGATTAACCCGCTGGAAAGTCTTTCTAAAGAGAAGAAAGTTGAGTTATTACATTTGGTGGATCGTGCTGCTCGGGCGGAAGATCCACGAGTAACCCGAGTTTCTGCCGGTTTAAGTGCCGTTTATGAAGAAGTGTTAGTGATGGCAACGGACGGTACATTGGCGGCAGACATTCGACCGCTTGTACGTTTGTCGATTTCCGTTTTAGTGGAAGAAAACGGCAAGCGTGAACGTGGAAGCTGCGGTTCCGGCGGACGTTTTGGATTGGATTGGTTCTTTGAGACGGTTGACGGCGATATTCGAGCGGTGAATTTTGCGAAAGAAGCGGTTCGTCAGGCGTTGGTTAATTTAAGTGCGGTTGCCGCACCGGCCGGATTAATGCCGGTTGTGTTGGGGGCAGGCTGGCCGGGCGTATTATTACATGAAGCGGTAGGGCATGGGCTGGAAGGCGATTTTAACCGTAAGGAAAGTTCGCTTTTTACTGGTAAAATTGGCGAATTGGTTACTTCACCATTGTGTACTATTGTGGATGATGGCACGATTGCCAATCGTCGTGGTTCGCTGACGATTGATGATGAAGGGGTGCCAAGTCAATGTAATGTACTCATTAAAGACGGCATTTTGCAGGGGTATATGCAAGATAAAATGAATGCACGATTGATGGGGGTAAAACCGACAGGGAATGGTCGTCGTGAGTCTTATGCCCATTTGCCGATGCCACGTATGACAAACACTTATATGTTGGCGGGACAGAGCCACTTTGAGGATTTAATTGCTTCCGTTGATCAGGGCATTTATGCACCGCACTTTGGTGGCGGGCAAGTGGATATTACCTCAGGCAAATTTGTGTTTTCCACTTCAGAAGCCTATCTTATTGAAAAGGGAAAAATCACTAAGCCGGTGAAAGGGGCAACCTTAATTGGTAGCGGTATTGAAGTGATGCAGAAAATTTCCATGGTTGCCGATAAAAGCGAATTGGATTTAGGTATTGGCGTTTGTGGAAAGGACGGTCAAAGCGTCCCGGTGGGCGTCGGACAGCCGGCATTGAAGATTGATGAAATCACGGTAGGCGGAACAAATTAATCCTAAAATTAACCGCACGTTAGGTTTAATCAAAAGTGCGGTTAATTTTTCGTTTAAATTTATAAAAAATCGGATAACGCGCTAAGGTTTATCCGATTTTTTTATACGCTCTTGTTTGAAAGATTAATTATGCCCAGTATTTTTCAATTTCGGTACGGATTGCTTCGGCGGTGGCTTGACCTTTTTCGCCAACTAATGCCCGACCTGCAATAAAGGCTTTTGCATTTTTAATTTCTTTGAACAGGTGAATATCTTCCGGCACAATGCCGCCGGTAATGGATAATTCAAGCCCGAGATCGGATAATTTTTTCATTAATTCCACATCTTCCGGCGCCCAGCCTTTACCGGCTAATTCCGCATCGCGGGAACGATGATAAATTGCCTGTTTTACCCCTAATTCAACCCATTCTTTGGCGTCTTTTTCTACCGTCCAGTTGCCGTAGATTTCGATTTGAATCTCTTTTTTGACTTTTAATTCAGGGTGAGCGGCATTAAATTCGTCCGCCACTTTTTTACAGGCGGCTTTGGTTGCAGGGTGGGCGGCAGCGGAGACGGTTAGCCAGTCGGCGCCGGCTTCAAATGCCATTTTCGCTAAGATTGCACCGCCGTCGGTGGTTTTTAAATCACACACAATAATATGATTTGGGTGTAAAGCCCGTAAGGTGCTGACGGCTTTCATTCCTTCAGCGCAGGCTAAGATGGTGCCAACTTCAATAATTTCCACTAAATTTTCCGCTTGTTTGGCATCGGCGACGGCTTTTTCCAAAGAAAGGGAGTCGAGGGCGATTTGTAGTAATGGTTTAGACATATTTATTCCTTCTGTTAATTTGAAAGGGGGGGAAGTGCGGTTAATTTTGACCGCACTTTTTGAATTGGGTTAGATTAACCGTTTAGCGCTTTATCAATCGCCGCATAAACTTCATCAGCATTATTACAGTGACGGAAACGGTTTAAATCCACGCCGTCATCACTATCAGGATCATCAAGAACTTGAGTAATTTCCATTAAACCTTGCATATGCTGATCGGAATCACTGCCGGCAAGGGTAATTAACACATATACCGGATCGTCTTCTCCGTCGAAATAAATCGGTTCTTTTAAGGTGACTAAAGCGAACGCTGTTTTAATCACCCCTTCTTCCGGACGGGCGTGTGGCATAGCAAGCCCCGGCGCTAAAATAATATAAGGCCCCATTTTTTCGATATTGCTGATAATGGTATCGTAATAACGCGGTTCTATTGCGCCCGATGCCTCTAATAAATCCGTACCGATTTTAATCGCGGCTTTCCAATCTGCTGCGGTTTGGTTGAGTTTGATTGAATTGTTGGCGATAAGAGATTCTTTTAACATACTGAGATCCTTAAACTATGTAGTGTGAAGTTGTGCGGTTAATTCTCGTTGAAAACCGACCGCACTTTTATTAAGCCTTATTTGCTGTTTTGAAATTTGTTGATGAGTTCGATTAATTCGTCACCAAAGGAATTTGGATTTAGCATATTTTGTACGCCCAACACGTATTTCCCTTCACCAACTTGAATTTCACCGGCTAAATGTTTTGACGAAACAATAATATCCGTGCTGTCCAGTTTGCCTTTATAGTCGGTTACGGCACAGGAATCCATAATGTTAGGAATACCGCGTTTATCCAAATAACCTTTGATCTTCATTTTCATCATCATTGAAGAACCTTGACCCGAACCGCAGACGGCGAGAATACGCACCGGTTTTGTCGCATCATCGGAAACATCGTCATTTTTGACCGCACTTTGCGGTGAATGTTCTTGAGCAACAACCGATTCTTGTTCGCTTTCTTCCGCACCATAGCCGTCCATTTGTTCAAGGGTTTTACCCGCAGCCGCTGCAGCAGCTTCCGCTGCGCGTAATTTTTTCGCAGCAAATGCCATATAAACAAAGGCAGCAGCTAAGATAACAAAGAAGAAGAACGGTACGCTGACGATACCCTGTAATACCGGCGGGAAGAATAATGCCCAGTCTGCCATACCCATCCAGCCATTAAAGGTTGCACCTTGGGTTGCCAATAGGTGAATCACCCACGCCGAACCTAATACTTCAATGATCCCCATGACAAAGCAGATTTTCATCACCGCACGCCAGCCGCCGAAGTGGTTAGCAAATACGCCGATGGTTGCATTGGAGAAGAACATTGGAATAAAGCCCGGAATGATTAATACGGAAGCATCAAAGCCAAGTAATAGACCGACTGCAACGAATTGACCGATTGCCCCCCACATAAAACCGAATACCATGGCATTTGGTGAGAAAGCGTAAATTGCTGCACAGTCAATCGCCAGCACTGCATTAGGAATCACGCGTTCGGAGATACCTTTAAAGGCTTCGGACAATTCAGCAACGAACATCCGCACTCCGATAACAATCACTTGAATTGCAACGGCAAATTTTAATCCGGTTTCAAAAATATAGATTGACCAGTGGGTTTTGCCCGCCATGGTTTGTAGGTTATCCAACCCGAAAGAGAGCAGGATAATGCCGAAGAAGACGGTCATCACCAATACGGTGGCAGAGATACTGTCGTGGAAAATATGTAACCATTTCGGTAATTTCATATTGTCAACGCTGTCGTCTTTATTACCGAGTTTTGGTGCGAACTTTACGGCGATCCAAGAGGCAATTTGCTGTTGATGTCCGATAGAAAAACCGGCTCCGCCTGTGACGGCTTGAGTCGGTTTATACATAATGTTGGATGAAATTCCCCAGTATAGTGCCATAATGATGGCGGTATAAATGATGGTTTCCATCATTGACGCACCGATCAGCATATAGAATACGGCAACCAATCCCGCCTGTTGGAACATAATATGTCCGGTCAGCATAATGGTGCGAATACCGGTAAAGCGTCTGAATACCACAAGCAAAATGTTTAGCGCTAAGGCTAATAACACCGCGTAACCAACCCATGCGTAGTTATCCGCCATGGTTTCAATGGTTGCTTGCATACTGGTGTAAGGATCGATCACCGCGCCGGTTAAGCCGTGATATTCGGATAATTTGGTAATAATCGGTTTGAAACCTTTGACTAATTCGCCGGCGCCCACTTGGACTAACATAAAGCCGACAATTGTTTTTATCGTCCCTTTAATCACGGTCGTGGTGTCTTTGCGTAAAAGAATGTAACCGATACAGGCCACGATACCTAAGAGTAACGGTGCTTTATTCAGCACCTGATCTCTAAAGACGATAAATAAATCTAATAATGTTTCCATAACAGAACCTCTGTTGACATTGTTTAAAATGGGAAAAACTTAATGTTTGAGTCCGTTCCGAAGAGTGTCGAAAAAGAAATCTTTCAAATAATATCAATTATTGATGAATAAAAAAGATTAATTTTGAAGAATTGTGAGCAATATCACATTTTATTTTCTATGATGTGAATTGTGAGGTTTTTTCACTTTTTTGCGTTAAAAATAGTAAAAAAAACCAACAGGTTATAGGATTAATCTGTTTCTTTACGGAAAGTAAAGGGGAAATTTAGATTTGGATCATGAAATTTATAAAAAGTATTTTACAAAAATAAATGATTTGTTATGATTTATTATGATTGTTTTATTATTTGGATGACCGTAAGGAGTTAAAAATGAGCAAAATTCAAGAAATCACGCGTGAAAGTTGGATTCTTTCTACTTTTCCTGAATGGGGTACTTGGTTAAATGAAGAAATTGAACAAGAGGTTGTGCCGGAAGGCAATTTTGCGATGTGGTGGTTGGGTTGCGTAGGTGTTTGGATCAAAACCCCAGGCGGAGCGAATCTCTGTATGGATTTATGGTGCGGTCGTGGAAAAAGCACCAAAAAAGTAAAAGATATGGTGCGCGGTCACCAAATGGCGAATATGGCGGGAGTGCGTAAATTACAACCTAACTTGCGTGCCGCACCGATGGTGTTGGATCCGTTTGCGATTAATGAAGTGGATTTTATTCTTGCTTCTCACTACCATAGCGATCATATTGATGTGAATGTGGCGGCGGCGATTGTTAATAATCCGAAACTAGATCACGTGAAATTTGTCGGTCCTTGGCATTGCGCAGAACTATGGAAAAAATGGGGCGTACCGGAAGAGCGTATTATTATTGTGAAACCGGGCGATGTGGTGAAATTAAAAGATGTGGAAATCCACGCTCTTGATTCTTTTGACCGTACTTGTTTGGTGACGTTACCGGTTGAAGGTGCGGAGGAGCGAGGCGGTGAATTAGCCGGTCTTTGCCCGTCCGATGAAGAAATGGGGCGCAAAGCGGTGAACTATGTGTTTAAAACGCCGGGCGGTAATATTTACCACGGTGCGGATTCTCATTTCTCTATTCAATTTGCCAAACACGGTAAACAATTTGATATTGATGTTGCGTTAAATAATTATGGTGAAAATCCGGTCGGTATCGCTGATAAGATGACTTCTGTCGATTTATTGCGTATGGCGGAAAGTCTGCGTTGTAAAGTGATTATTCCGGTTCATCACGATATTTGGACAAACTTTATGGCGAGCACCGACGAAATTATCCAATTGTGGAAAATGCGTAAAGATCGTTTGCAATATAAATTCCATCCGTTTATTTGGGAAGTGGGTGGTAAATATGTTTATCCGCGTGATAAAGATTTAATTGAGTACCATCACCCTCGTGGTTTTGATGACTGCTTTGAACACGAACCTAATATCCAATTTAAATCAATGTTATAGCAAAAAAAGCCACCTTTTGCTTGAAGGTGGCTAATTTTTTGTTCATTATTCGCATCAGAGAAATAGCAAGGAAAATATAATGAACGAAAATTACCGTCATAGACGGCTTTTACAATTGTTACTTGAGAAAAAGGCACTTTCTACAACAGAAATTGTTGAACAACTTGAGATTTCACCTGCAACAGCAAGGCGGGATATCAATAAATTAGCCCAACAAGGTCGATTAAAGAAAGTGCGTAATGGTGCCGAGTCGATACAGTTCTCTCCAATAGATTATCAATATAATAGTGCTGTAATCAATAATATTGATGAAAAGCAACGCATTGCTCAGGCGGCTAGTCAATTATGCCAAGAAGGCGATTCGGTTATTTTAACCTGCGGTTCAACAATGCAAATGTTGGGGGATCATTTATGCGGAAGAAAATTGCAGATCATCACAAACTTCATTCCGCTTGCCAATAAACTGATTGAAAACAATCACGAAGATATTGTGATTATGGGGGGGCAATATAACCGAAATAAAGCAATAACCCTTTCTCTTAATCAAAATGAAAGCCCTTATGCCGCCAATATTATGTTTACCAGCGGAAAAGGGTTTACCACTGAGGGATTGTATAAAACCGATATGATTATTGCTAATTCGGAGCAGCGACTATCTGCAAGGGCAGGTAAGTATGTGGTATTACTGGATAGCACTAAATTAGGGCAGCAAGTCGGTATGTTATTCACTAAATTGCAAGATATTGATTTGTTAATTACCGGTAAAAATGCAGAACCTGATCTTATTCAATCATTACAAGAGAAAGGTTTATCAATAATGCTGGTTTAAGCTAATTAAAGTAAAGGTTTACAAATAAAGATAACTATTCACTGTGTTCGTATATTAGAATAGGACATATTATTTATACTCAACTACTGACAGGAGTGTTCGGTGAGAAAACATAAACTCGGCATCTATGAAAAAGCACTGCCTAAAAACATCAGTTGGCAAGATCGCTTGTCTATTGCTAAAGTCTGCGGCTTTGATTTTGTTGAAATGTCTATTGATGAAACGGACGAACGTTTGGCTCGTCTGGATTGGAGCAAAAAAGAGCGGTTGCAATTAGTAAAAGCTGTTGTGAATACGGGGGTCACTATTCCCTCAATGTGTCTTTCTGGACATCGTCGTTTCCCTTTTGGTAGCCGTGATGAAACCATTCGTCAAAAAGCCTATGAAATTATGGAAAAAGCGATTCAATTCGCTGTTGATACCGGCATTCGTACCATTCAACTGGCGGGCTATGATGTCTATTATGAAGAACAAGACAAAGGCACTATCGCACGTTTTCAACAAGGTTTAGAATGGGCGGTGGAATTAGCCGCCAGCAATCAAGTGACCCTTGCGGTAGAAATTATGGATACTCAATTTATGAGTTCCATTTCCCGTTGGAAAAAATGGGATGAGATTATTAAATCGCCTTGGTTTACCGTCTATCCCGATTTAGGTAATCTTTCCGCTTGGAATGATAATGTTGCCGAAGAATTAAAACTCGGTATGGATAAAATTTCCGCCATTCACTTAAAAGACACCTATAAAGTCACTGAAACTTGCCAAGGGCAATTCCGTGATGTACCGTTTGGCGACGGTTGCGTTGATTTTGTTGCTTGCTTTAAAACCCTTGCCGAACTGAACTACCGCGGCGCATTTTTAATTGAAATGTGGACGGAAAAAACCGATGAGCCAATTGCGGAAATTATTAACGTACGCCGTTGGATCGAACAGAAAATGAAAGAAGGAGGCTTCCAATGTTAGAAGCATTAAAAGAGAAAGTATTAAAAGCCAATTTAGCGCTACCAAAACACAATCTTGTTACTTTTACTTGGGGAAACGTGAGTGGAATTGACCGCACTTCTAACCTCGTCGTCATCAAACCGTCGGGCGTTGATTATGAAGTTATGACGGCAGAGGATATGGTTGTCGTTGATTTATTCAGCGGAAAAGTGGTCGAGGGCAATAAAAAACCTTCTTCCGATACGCCAACCCACCTTGAACTATATCGTCAATTTAAAGAGATCGGCGGCATTGTGCATACTCACTCCCGCCTCGCAACCACTTGGGCGCAAGCCGGAGAAGATTTATTGGCATTAGGCACAACCCACGCCGATTATTTTTACGGCACAATTCCTTGTACCCGTAGAATGACACCGACGGAAATTCAAGGCGAATACGAATTAGAAACCGGCAAAGTGATTGTCGAAACGTTCCAAAAACGCAATATCGATCCGAATCAAGTACCGGCAGTATTAGTCAATTCACACGGGCCTTTTGTCTGGGGAACGGATGCGGATAATGCAGTGCATAATGCGGTTGTGTTAGAAGAATTGGCTTATATGAATCTGTTTAGTAAAGTATTAAGACCAAGTTTAGGCTCTATGCAACAGGAATTATTGGATAAACATTATCTCCGTAAACACGGTAAAAATGCCTATTACGGACAATAATTTTCCAATCAATAAGGCGGTTTTTTAACCGCCGTTTTTATCTAAGAGGAATAAAAATGAATTACAAAGTTATTGCTTTTGATCTTGACGGCACATTATTAAATTCTGAAGGGGGGATTTTGCCGGAAAATAAATTAGCAATTCAAGCCGCCATAAATAAAGGAATTAAAGTTTTGTTGGTAACAGGGCGACACCATACTGCCGTAAAACCTTATTATCGTGAATTAGGTTTAGACACGCCAATTATCTGTTGCAATGGAGCCTATGTTTATGATGTAGCCACGGATTCCACACCTTTTGCTAATCCGCTTTCTAAGCAACAAGCGCAATTAATTTATGATGTAGCGGAAAGACATCGCTGTCATCTATTAATGTACTCTCGAGATTCAATGAATTATGCACAACTTAATCCTCACATGGAAAATTTTCTTAAATGGGTTGAAACTTGTCCTGCTGATGTGCGTCCTGATGTACGTAAAGTGGAAAGTATTCAAGAGGTGATTGACCACCATCACCCCATTTGGAAGTGTGTTATTAGCGCAGAAAATAAAGATATTATGAATAATGTGGTTAATGAACTACCGATTTCTCAATTTAGTTGTGAATGGTCTTGGGTCGATCGTGTGGATATTGCCAATGCGGGTAATACAAAAGGTAGCAGACTACTTGCGTTATTAAAAGACTGGGGAATTGAACCGCAAGAAGTGATTGCATTTGGCGATAATCATAATGACATCAGTATGTTAAGTGCGGTCGGTTTAGGGGTTGCTATGGGCAATGCGGAAGATGAAGTGAAATCACAGGCTAAACAGGTGACGACATTGAATAATGAGAGCGGCATTGCACAAGTATTAAAAAATACCTTATCACTCTAATTTTCAGTTTTTAATACTAAGGGACAAAACATCTCTATTCCTTCCTAAGAAAAAGTGCGGTCAATTCTGACCGCACTTTCAATGATTCTAAAACGAGATTTATACGGCATATTTAGGTTGTTTAAACACCGTCACTTCCGGTACAACGCCCGTATATTTTTCCACTTGTACAATACAAGTATTTGGTGAATTACCTTGTGCTAATTTTGATGTGCCTTCATCTCGGGTAAGCACGTTTGGACTGCCATTTTTACACAGCGGTTTTTCGCTTTCACCTAGGTCGAGCGGATCATACCATGCTCCCTCATGTAATCCGAGCGTGCCTTTAATAATCCCTTCGGTAACCACTGCACCGGCTAATACCTGACCGCAAACATTGTGGATTCGAACTATATCCCCATCAACAATACCACGTGGTTTGGCGTCTTCAGGATGAATTAATACCGGTTCACGATCATTCACCGCATATTTTTGGCGTAATGAAGTATGAGCCAATTGACTGTGTAAACGATAGTAGGCATGAGGCGTGACTAAAGCAAGCGGATAGTCTTCAGTGGTATTACCGGCAAATTCTTCCGGCTCCATCCAACTCGGATGACCTTTACAATCGTCATAATTCATCTTCGCGACAACATCAGAGTAAATCTCAATTTTGCCTGATGGTGTTCCAAGCGGATTGAGTAGCGGATCTTCACGAAATTCCGCATATCGTACCCATTTTTTTGCTGTCTCGTTTGCTTCAAACATTAACGGTTTGTTTTCTTCCCAGAATCGTTCAAAACGAGGCAATGCAACACGATTGTGACGTGCGGCAGTGAAGGCGGTTTTATAGAAATCTTCCAGCCATTCCATTTCCGTTTTGCCTTCGGTAAATTCCTCTTCTTTCCCTGCGCGTTTGGCGAGTTCGGCAAAAATATTGAAGTCATTTTTTGCCTCAAATTGTGGCGCTACAACTTGTTTCATCGGGTAAATTGAGAACATAGAATAGTCCCCCCCCATGGTTAAATCATTACGTTCGTAACTTGTTGTTGCCGGCAAAACAATATCCGCCATACGGGCTGTTGGCGTCCAATTTACCTCATTAACGATGAAGGTTTCCGGTTTTTGGAACGCTTTTACTAATAAATTTGTATTTTGATGCTGTGTGAATGGATTGCCGCCCGCCCAATATACGACTTTAATCTCCGGATAGGTAATTTTTGTCCCATTGTAATCAATGGTTTTTCCCGGATTGAGTAGGGCATCTGCAATACGAGCCACAGGGAAAGAAAATTTTGCCGCATCATCCAGCCAGGTTTTCTCACCTGTTCCGACAGACGGAGTTGCACTGATTGAACCAATAGTACCGCCCGTAGCTGTTGGTACACCACCATTTGCATAGTGATAGCTAAAACCAAAACCGCCACCCGGTAAGCCAATTTGACCAAGCATTGAGGCAAGGGTAACTAACATCCAGTGGGATTGTTCACCGTGACGTTGACGCTGTATTCCCCATCCGCCCATTAACATGGTGCGTTTGGTAATAAAATCATTTGCTAATTGTTTAATGATTTCCACCGGCACACCACAGATTTTGCTTGCCCATTCCGCAGTTTTAGGTTGACCATCTGTTTTACCGAGTAGGTAATCTTCAAATTTGCTGTAACCTGTTGTGTATTTTTTTAAGAATGCTTTATCGTGTTTATTTTCGCTTACCAAGGTATGAGCGATCCCTAGCATTAACGGCACATCCGTTGCAGTATTCACAGGAACCCATTCCGCACCGAGCATTTGGCAGGTTTCACTTTTTATCGGATCGATACAGATAATGCGCTTACCTGTGGCTTGGAATTTTTTGAAATATTCGATTCCTTTCTGATCCGAAGACATCCAAGCAATACGTAACGTGGTGAGTGGATTCGCCCCCCAAAGCACAATAATATCACTGCTTTCAAGTAATACTTCCCAACTGGTTTGTTGTTCATAGACCTCAATCGTGCCAAGTACATGCGGCATAATCACTTGTGCCGCACCAGTAGAGTAGTCGCCTTTATAACCTACAAAGCCACCGGTAATATTCATATAACGTTGTAATAGTGTACGGGAGGCATGAAGTGCGCCGCTACTGAACCAACCGTAAGAACCGGCATAAATTGCACTTGAGCCGTGTTGTTGGCGCACTTTATGGAGTTGGTTATGCACAAGATCAAGCGCTTGTTCCCAAGAAACCCGTACCCACTCATCACGCCCGCGCATGGTTGTATCACTATTCCCCGGATTTTCTAAATAGCCTTTGCGTACCATTGGGTATTTCACACGGGTTTCGCTATAAAGTTGATCGGCGACCACGGTTTGTAATTCATTAGGAACAGCGGGTTCAATGGCTGCGCCGGATTTTACTGCTTTGCCGTCCTGCACTACCACGCCAATCGGCCCCCAGTGTGCGGCGGTGACAACAGTTTTTAATTCAGGCTCTGCTGCAACCGCACTTTTAGACAGCACCGCACCGACCATACCACTAGAAAGCGACGCACTTGCTACGCCAAGAGATGTATTTTTTAAGAAATCACGGCGTTTTTGATTAATATTATTCTTTTTCATTTCAACCTCGTTTTTAACATGAGAAGTGAATTATTTCGCAGCCATATCTTTGGCGCTACGTTGTAAATAAATAGTTAAAGCACGCACTTCATCTTTATTCATAGAAGTCCGATCTTTCATGGAGTTCACTACACCGATCCATTGGTTTGCCGTATAGTGATCGGCACTAATTGCTGCGTGGCAACTACTACAATTTGCTTGATTTAACTGGCTACCGTATTGATTAAGTGCGGTTAAATCTGACGACATTTTTTCTTTTGGTACAGAAACAATAAAGCTCACTTCTTTCCAATCGGAATCGGTTACTTCATCATGTTTGGTTTGTAGGATTTTCATACCTTTACGCGCTTCTTCATCGACTAATGCTACGGTAATGCGTTTACCTAATTCTAGATAAACCACAGAATCTGCGCCAACTTGTTGCCAGCCGTGTAAGGTACCCTGTAATTGCTCGCCTTTTGCTTGCCAATTCGTTATTTCCGCATAAGGCATTAGTCGGATATCACCGCCTTGTTCACCTTGTGCCGAAGTCATTTCTTTTGCATAAATAGACGAATCTTGAGTGATATTTCCACCTAAAGAGGTTGCTGATTGTGCTCCTTCATCACCGTGAGATTCAGGTAAGAAATGTACGATACCTTTGTGGCAATCAATACAGGTCTGTCCATTGGCTTTTGCGCTAATATGGGTTTGTTTGGCTAATTTTGCTTGTGCGGAAAGTTCCATTGCATCAAAACTGTGGCAGCTACGGCAGGTTTCGGAATCCGTTGATTTCATTTCATCCCATACGCGTTGTGCCATTTCTGCTCGGTGTGCTTCGTATTTCTGTTTAGAATCCAGTTTGCCTTGCAATTCATACCACACATCTTTCAGGGCGATGAATTTTGCTTTCAGATAATGCCAGCCTTCTTGCGGAACATGACAATCGGCACATTCTGCACGAATACCTTTTGCATTCGCAAAATGGGTTGAACCTTCCCATTCTTGTTGCGGGTGAGTCATGGAATGGCAATTAACACAAAATTCTGGTGAGCTGGTTTTATGCATAATTGTTTGTGTTCCCCACAACGCCACTGCCCCTATGCCGATAAAGCAGAGTGCGGTCAGAATTTTGGTTGTTTTTGACATAGATGTACTCCAAATTGATAAAAATAATAAAAAGATAAATAACTATTAATAGTTAACAGTATTTTAAAGAAATTGAGTTAATGAGTGATGATCTAAGTCAAGGAAGTGGGATATAAGAGGATTTTTAAGTATTTTTATCTTAAATCATTATATAGTGATTTTTATAATGATTGGGGATAAAAAGTGCGGTCAAAAATACAAGAAATTTTGACCGAACTTTAAAAGTGTTTGAATTAGTTGGGATTATTTCGCTGCTTTTAATTCTTGATAATATTGTTCGTAGTATTGAATTGCATCACCTACGTCATCCTGCCAATGGCTATTTTTTAATATTTCAGCTGTTGGATAGATTGACGGATCTTCGGTAATTTCTTTTGGTAATACTTTTTTCGCTTCAACGTTGGCAGTTGGGTAGCCAATCGCGAGGGTTAATTTTTCAGCCGCTTTTGCACCTAACATATAATTGATAAGTTTATGTGCGCCATCAGGGTTTTTTGAAGTTGCCGGAATCGCTAAGGTATCAACCCAAAGTACAGGGCCTTCTTTTGGAAATACCATGTCTAATGGTGCTTGCTCTTTTTTAGCGATACGCACGGAACCATTCCATAACTGACCGACTTCTACTTCACCGGAGATGAAAGAGTTAGCCGGGTTGTCAGAATTGAAAGAAAGAACATTTGGACGTAATTTCAATAATTCTTCATAGGCTTGTTTGATGATAGCCGGATCTTGAGTGTTCGGGTCTTGACCAATTTTTAATAGTGCAATGTTAAATACTTCACGGGCATCATCTAGTAATTGTACTTTATTGGCAAACTCAGGTTTCCATAAATCGCCCCAAGAGGTGAAATCCGCCCCTTTGTAAGTATTGGTGTTAAACGCAATACCCGGTGCACCTAATAATTGAGGAAGTGAGTATTTGTTTCCTTTGTCATAAGGTTTGTCGAGCCAATCAGGATCTAATTCTTTAATTACAGGTAATTTACTGTGATCAAGTTCTTTTAACATTCCTTCGCGTGCCATTTTTGACACAAAGTAGTTAGAAGGTGCGATAACGTCATAACCGCCGGCTGCACCTTGGGTTTTGAGTTTTGCATACATGGTTTCGTTTGATTCAAGACTTGAAACGATAACTTTAATGCCGGTTTCTTTGGTAAAATCATCCAATAGACCATCCGGAACATATTCGGTCCAAGTATATAAGTACACAGTATCATTAGCAGTAGCCGGTGCGTTTGCATTTTCAGACTTGTTTTCTTTATCATTACAAGCTGTTAAGGTTGCAGCCACTAAACCGGCGGTAATTAAACCTGCAAATTTTTTCATTTTTGTTTGTTCTCCGTAAAAGAGGGGTAAAAAAACCACCTACAGGAATTGTAGGTATAAAAAAACGCCTTGATTGTGCGTCAAGGCGTATTCTATTTGATATTAAAAGGTTTGTGAAACCTTTTATTGTGTCTAGTAATTATTTTTACGCGTAATGAGCTGGCTTAAAATTACCAGTGCCAATGAAAGCACAATCATGATGGTTGCCAGTGCATTGACTTCAGGTGTTACGCCGGTTTTTACCAATGAGAAGATACGTAACGGTAAAATTTCATAGCTGACACCACTCACAAATGAGGAAACCACAACATCATCCAGTGAGATGGTGAAACTTAATAGCCAACCTGAAACGATTGCAGGCAAGGCAAGCGGAATAATGATTTTGCGTAAAATCGTCACTTCGCTTGCTCCCAAGTCTTTTGCCGCCTCCAACATTTTGGAATCAAATCCGTTTAAGCGGGAGAAAATTGTTACGGTAACATAAGGTAAACAGAAGGTAACGTGTGCCAAGAGTAATGACCAAAAACCTAATGAAATCCCTACAACCATAAATAATGCCAACAAAGACACGGCCATAACGATATCCGGCGACATCATCACAATAAATAACATACCGCTTACCGCTTGTTTACCGCGGAAACGATAACGATACAATGCGATTGCGGTTAAACCGCCCACAATGGTTGCTAAGGTGGCGGCAAAAAACGCAATAGTTACCGAGTGGATTGCGGCTTGAATTAAGGTATCGTTATTAAATAAACGCTCGTACCAGTTCCAACTAAATCCTTTCCAACTCAAACCGTAACGGTCGGCATTGAAAGAATTAGTCACCAAAATGACGATTGGGATATACAAATAAGCGTATACCACAAACATAAAGATATTGCGTAGTAAACGGCTCATTATTCCAACTCCACTTTTTTATTTAGTAGTTTATTTGCACGATAGTAAACGAAGATAAGCAATGCCATCAAAATCGTTAAACCGATACTAATTGCAGAACCGAACGGCCAGTTACGGGAAATTAAGAATTCGCTCTTAATTACGTTCCCTACCAGCAAGACTTTCGCTCCGCCCAATAAATCCGCTACATAGAACATTCCCATTGCCGGTAATAGTACTAGTAAACAACCGGCAACAATACCCGGCATGGTTAACGGCAAAATGACGCGGAAGAAACGTTGGAATGCATTTGCGCCTAAGTCTTTTGCGGCTTCCAGTAAACGTCCATCTAATTTTTCAATGGCAGAGTAGAGCGGAAGAATCATAAACGGTAGAAGCAAATAAACTAAACCGATGATAACCGCAACTTCCGTATTCAAAATACGAATCGGTTCGCTCAAAATCCCCATTTCCATTAGCATGGTATTCAGTACGCCTTTCACCCCGAGGAAGATTTTCATTCCATAAATACGGATCAGCGAATTTGTCCAAAACGGTAATACCACAAGAAACAATAAGAGCGGTCGATATTTCGGGTGAATTTTGCTGACCATAAAGGCGAACGGATAGCCAATCAGTAAGCAAATAATCGTTGCAATACCGGACATATACAAGGAATTCCACACCACCTGTGCATAAAGCGGGTTGAACAGGTTGATGTAGTTATCAAAATTAAACGGCAAAGCATAGAAGTTGCTACCATCTCGGGTTAAAAAACTTACCGCTAACACCAATAGGTTTGGAATCAGCACAAAGAAGATTAGCCAAGCGAAGATAATTGCAACAGTAATTTTCTGAAATTTGTTATTAATTATCTTCATCGTTGAGTACAACCTCCCAGCCTTCGTGCCATGTAATGCCCACACGTTGCCCGACGCTGTGATCCATATGAGGATCATCTTCGTTAAAGAATTCGCTCACAAGTACACGCATACCACTATGGTCGAATTCTACGGTAGATTCTAATGTCATGCCTTTATAAGTGCGGTCGATAATATGACCGATAATTGCCTTAGATTGTTCGTTTTCATCAAGTTCTTCAATCACAATATCTTCGGGACGAAGGAGAACTTGAAGTTTTTGATCTTTTTCTACCGGCATATCAGTATAGATATCACAGACACGACCTTCTACATTTGCCAGTACCACGTTCTCGGATTTACGTTCAATTACGGTTGCATTAAAGACATTAATTTCACCAATGAAACGTGCGACAAATAAGTTTGCTGGTTCTTCATAAATCTCTCGTGGCGAGCCGTCTTGAGCGATCTTTCCTTTACGTAACAACACGATGCGATCAGACATAGTGATCGCTTCTTCTTGATCGTGGGTGACGAAAATAAAGGTAATTCCCAATTGGCGTTGCAATACCTTAAGTTCGTATTGCATTTGTTTACGCAGTTTATAATCTAAAGCAGATAACGATTCATCCAATAATAATACTTTCGGTTTATTAACTACTGCACGGGCAATAGCAATACGTTGCTGTTGACCGCCTGATAATTGGGTCGGTTTACGATCCGCCATCTCTTCCAACTGAACCATATGCAAGGCTTCCAACACTCGCGGTTTGATTTCAGCCTCGGGTACTTTTTGCATACGTAAGCCGAAAGCCACGTTTTCAAAAATGGTCATATGTGGGAACAGCGCATAACTTTGAAAAACGGTATTGATATGGCGTTTTTCTGCAGGGACATTGGTAATGTCTTCACCGTCCAGAATAATATGACCGGAATCTAGTTCTTCTAGACCCGCCAATAAGCGCAAAACTGTTGTTTTACCACAGCCGGAAGGGCCAAGAATAGTGACAAATTCACCGTTATTAATGGTTAAGTTAAAATCGTTAATGATGGTGTTAGAACCGTAAGATTTTTTGACTGAACGAAGCTCAATGATAGGCTTGTTTTGAACCGGATTTTCCACTAGCTTTGGTTTTCTCCCTAATTTCACCAATAAGTTGGTACTGAGTAGAAACAAAACCTGCAAGAATGCAGGGGCGACATAAAAAATAAGTGCCTATGATATAGTGAATTCTCAATAATGCAAAGGACTTAATGCTTAGGGATACAAAAAAATTTTGAGCAATAAAAACAATCAAAAAATTAACCGCACTTTTTCTTTTCTAGCGGGTTTTTAGTTACTTATTGAATGTTTGTTATATATCAAGAATCTATTGTTAAATTTAGGAGCTGACGTAGATTAACATACTAGCTAATCTACGTCAGCCCCTAGATCATTTTGTGGGTGACATTGAGAAAGCAGAATTAAATTATTTAATTCGTGATTTTGATTTGCAATCTTTTGAGCAATGTAAACAATTTATTCAGGATTGGACGGCAAAATTTAATGCTGAAAGAAAGTTAAAACAACCTGTTGAATGTGTGATTCACGACAGTTATCAAAATATGTATGAGGTTGTTCAAAAAGCGCCACAATCAATTTCTATTGCTGAAAAGGCTATGGATTTGAGCCATAAAGGTGATTCATAAACCGATTCGTGGTGGAACAGATGGCGCATTTTTAGCTGAAAAAGGTTTGCCTTGTCCGAATATTTTTACTGGCGGATACAATTTTCATAGTAAACATGAATTGATCTCTTTGGAGGGAATGGAAAAAGCAGTGGAAGTCATTACTGAAATTGTGAAATTCAAGAAAATGTAAATTTTCCCTTGCTTTTGTAAAGAAGTGTAAATATAATTGCCAACGTTTTATCGAGATTCCTTTTGATAAAGCTAAACTTTAGAGATTTTATTCATAAATTCCTTTTGATACCCCCCTGAGTAATCAGGGGGTTTTTTATACTTCTTTTTAATTCCCAAAAAATGACCGCACTTTATTTGCTTACCGTTATTGATACATTGATGCAACAATTGGTATCTCAATTTGGGCGTGTTTTTAGTGCGGTCATTTTCCACAAAGATTTTACTCATAAAAACGGAGGTTCATTCTCTCCGTTTTTTACACATTGAGCCACGGCGACAATCATTTTATACTGTTACTCATTGATTTTTCTCCCTAATAAGGATAATTCATGAACCCAATGTTACAGCAACTTAAAAACCACCGTTCTATCCGACAATTTACCGATCAACCCATCAGTGCTGAACTTCGTCACGAGATTTTGAATGCGGTGAAAATGGCCTCGACTTCACAGCATATCCAAGCGACACACATTATTCGTATCACCGATCTTACTCTTCGCAAAAAACTTCGTGAGATCTGTTCCGATCAAACTTATGTGGAAAGTGCGGCGGAATTTTGGGTATTTTGTGCCGATTTTTCTAAACACGCCAAAATCGTTCCAAATGCAGAATTTGAGTGGACAGAGTGGTTATTAGTTGGCGCGATTGATACGGGGATTTTTGCTCAAAACGTTCTCACTGCCGCGGAGGCAAGCGGTTTAGGTGGCGTGTTTATCGGTTCATTACGTAATGATATTGAACAGGTCGATAAATTGCTCAAACTTCCGCAATATGTTGTACCGTTGGTGGGAATGTGTTTGGGCTATCCGGCACAAGATCCGATGTTACGCCCTCGTTTTCCTGTGGAAATGCTTTGTTCTGAAAATGAATATCACCCATTAGATCCGGTGAAACTCGCTGAATTTGATGCGGAAATTTCCGCTTATTATCAAGCCCGTTCGCAAAAAGATCTCACTTGGTCGAATTATATGAAAGCCGTTTTTTCCGAACAAAAACGCCCTCAGATTTTGGACTACCTACAATCTAAAGGCTTTTTGAAACGGTAAGAAATGTCATTATTTAATGAGAAATGAGTGGGCTGTAGGAAGGTTCTGCATTTGAAGGCTCACTCACGACAAATATATAAGATGCCCTTTATCTATTATTTATGCTGTTTCTGCCTTATTCAATAATATTGAAAAGTTTTATAAAACCAACCGCACTTTTCCTGATCTAGTAATGCAATCGATTTTCAAATGATATTCTAAGGCTGGCTTAATGTTTCTACCACTGCTTTTACTTTTGGCTGTAAGTGTAGCTTTTTCTGCCAAAGGATATGAATGGGTTCTGGATTAGGTTCGTAATTAGTTAGAATAGGAATAAGCGAACCTTGTTCAATATAAGGTTGCACTAGCCAATCTGGTAGTTGTACCAGCCCTAATCCCATAAGGGCTGCTTGCAGTCGGGCGTCGCCGTCATTCATAATATGTGGTATGTTCACAGGAAAACGAGTCGGCTCGCCTCTTTCGTTATTTAGTAACCAATCAGGTTGTATGCTACCTATACAAATATGTTGGATCAGTTCTGAGGGGGCTTGTGGTGTACCCTGAAGGTTGAGATAAATAGGAGAGGCACAAATGCGGTTTTGATTTTGTCCGATTTGGCGGGCGATGATGTCGTTTAAATTGTCTAATTCGCCAAAGCGAACGCTGACATCAATTTGCTCGGCAATTAAATCTATTTTGCGTTCTTCAAAGCTGAGGTTGAGGCGTAGTTTAGGGTGTTTTTGTGCCAGTTTGAGTAGTTTTGGCAGCAGATGAATGCGTCCGTAAATATTAGGCAAATCGATCCTCACTTCACCAATTGGTTCTATCTGTTCGTTGCAAAGTAGGCTTTTTACTTGCTCTATTTCATCTCTGATACGTTGGCAACTTGCTAACCAAACTTCCCCCTCTCGGGTCAATACGAGTTTACGTGTGGAACGATGGAAAAGTTGTGTGCCAAGCCGTTGCTCTAGCCTTGTTATGCTTTTGCCTACCGCCGATCCTGTCATCGCTAATTTTTCGCCTGCGGCACTAAAACTGCCTGTTTCTACAGTGGCTAAGAATTCTTCAATACCTGCAAATTTATCTTGCATTTTATTTCCTTAATTTGGAATTATTTTCCAGAATGAATGGAATTATACCTACTTAATCAATTTTTTAAATGGAATATACTCTGCCACATCCAAAAAACAACGAGAAAAAGGGAAAGAATATGAATCCAAAATATGCTCCTTTATTTGAACCTTATACCTTAAACAATGGCGTAGAAATTAAAAATCGCCTTACCGTTGCCCCTTTGACTATTTATGACTCAGGCGAAGATGGCGAGATGACAGAGGCGGGTCGCCGTTTTTGGCAAGATCGCTTTAAAGGTTTTGGTTTATACATTATGCCGTTTACCAATGTTCACCCGAGCGGAATTAGTTTTGAAAGCCCTAATGCTTTTGATGAACGCCATTTGCCAAGCTTACGTGAATATGCACAAATCGCTCATGCTCAAGGGGCGAAAGCGGTGGTGCAAATTGCTCATAGCGGTTTACGTGCCGACCCTTTAATGACGCAAGGGGCGGAACTGCTGGCGACAACAGGCAATGATTACGGCAATTTTCGCACAATGACCGAGCGGGAAGTATGGGATATGGTGCAAAGTTATGCCTATGCCGCGGAATTGGTGTTACGAGCCGGCTTTGACGGTATGGAAATTCACGGTGCGAATGGTTGGCAAATTCAGCAATTTTTCTCGGCAGCGACAAATTTGCGTCATGATTATTGGGGAGGTAGTTTGGAAAAAAGAATGCGTTTTCCTCTTGCCATTGTGGACGCTATTGATGAAATGTGCCGTAAACATCATCGCCCTGATTTCATCATTGGCTATCGTTTCTCTCCGGAAGAACCGGGTGAACAAGGCATTACAATGAAAGAAACGCTGGCACTGGTGGACGCTTTGTTGGAGAAACCGCTGCAATATTTGCATATTTCCCTATGGGATTTCTATAAAAAAGTCCGCCGTGGGGCAGATACCAATCTGACTCGAATGCAAGTCGTGCATGACCGCATTAACGGACGCTTGCCGTTTTTGGGGGCGGGCAATCTTTATACTGCCGATGATATGCTCAAGGCTTATCAAACCGGCTGGGTGGAAAGCATTTCTATCGGTAAAAGTATTATGCTTAACCCAAATTTGGTGGAACTGATTGAAAACGGACGTGAAGCGGAAATTCAAACTACCTTTGATTGGGACAACGCCGATTTCTATCGCTACACCCCGGCTATGTTAAACGGCACAAGAATGGGGCACGATTTCTATCCACCGTCCAAGCAAATAGGGGTGAGATATAAATCGGATCATTTTTAACGGCTAAAACATCTCAAAAAATGACCGCACTTTACTTTGTTTACAGGGTTTATACTAATTCAGTTTTGTTTTGGTCATAACAATGGTCGCTTACGGTGTAAGCGACCATTTATTAAATCATTGTCGGATTAATGCCCCGACATTTGAGACATAGTATTGAGTAATACGACACCAAGCAAAATTAACCCGATACTGATTATCCCAATTAAATCCGTTTTTTGTCCGAAAAAGATAATACTGACGGCGGATGTTAGTACTAACCCTGAGCCTGCCCATACGGCATAAGCTGTGCCAAGAGGCATTGTTTTAAGGGTAATTGAAAGACAATAAAACGAAATAATAAAGCCGACAACAACCCCCACTGTCGGCAAAGGCTTGGAAAAACCATCGCTTAGTTTCAGCATAGATGAAGCGAATACTTCACTTATAATCGCACAGGCTAAAAAGAGCCAATGTAATTGCATAAATTTACCTCCGAAAATAAAAGAGGTGGCAATTTTATCAATAACTTAGAAACTAAAACAGTCTTGTTTTTTAAGATTTTTTGTGCGCAATTTTGAGAGAAATATCATCTATGACACGAGGGTGTTTGGCATTCAAAAAATGATAAAGGCAAGGAATTTATATGCAAAAATTTAATATTTCAACGCATACCGGATCTGTGTTACATGGTGTGTTATTTACTGCTAATCGCTCATCGGATACCGCAGTGATTGCCATTACCGGTATTCATGGCAATTTTTATTCTAATCCTTTTTATTACAATATTGGCGAAACTTTTGCCAATCAAGGCATTGACTTTATTTACGCACAAACTCGCAATGCCTTTAGTCAATTTAATGATGTGAATACGCAAACAGGGTTACCTGAGATTTTAGGCTCGTTTAACGAGGATTTTGTTAAAAGTATTGACGATGTGCGAGCCTACATTGATTTTGCAGAAAGTCGTGGCTACCGGCATATTATTCTCGCCGGACATTCTTTAGGGGCAAATAAAGTGATTTATTATTTAAGCCAGACCCAAGATCCACGAGTGACAAAATTTATTTTATTAAGTCCGGCTAATGTAACCCACTTAACCAACAGCGTGAATGAAACTGAGCGTGCTTTTATCCGCCAAATGGTGGAACAAGGCAAAGGTGAACAAATGCTGCCTTTTGAGCTATTTGGTTGGCTGCCTGCCACCGCTAATACTGCTTATCAGTGGCTATATTCACCTCTGTTGAATAATGTTCACGTAGAGGAGAGTGGTGATTATCGTCAAATTCGACAAATTCCGCATACTGGGGCATTGCTCATCGGTACGCTTGATCGTTTCACTTATGGCGATCCCCGAGGTTTCTTGCAGACAATCAATCATCATTTTCCCCAAGGGGATAAAAATCAACTGCTTTTTATTGAGCAAACCGGGCATACCTATCAGAAAAAAGGCAGATAAACTCTTAGATCTTGTTCAAAAATGGCGTCAATTATGGCATTTATCAGCGTAAAAACGACCGCACTGATGACTGCGGAATCAGAGACCGCATTAAAAAAACAAATCGGGCAGGCAATGTCTTTAATTGGACAAAGTGAAGCCTATTTGATGTTAATTCTTGAGGGTAATCAAAGCCTGTATTTACGTGGTGAAAAACAACCGGCAGCCTTGATTAATGCTAATATTTTCGGCAATCCTCAACATTTTGGCTATACCGACTTTGCTCAACGGCTAACCCAAATCATGAACGACATTCTGAATATTCCACCACAAAATAGTTACATTCAATTTAACGATATACAAAGTTGGGCGGTCGCAGGAAATTTAATTGAATAAGGATAAAAATGCTGAAATTGACCATTTTCACCGATCCAATGATGGGGCTTTCCTACGAAAGTGCCCCTTTTTTTAGCAAAAATTGAAACTCACTTTTCTGGGCAAATTGAAATGCAAACTAAAATGGCAGGACTGGTGCGTGATGTACGTTATTTTATGATTGCAGAAGATTTTCGTGATGGTGAAACCCGAGCACTTGAGCATTATAACCGCAGACTTGCTCATATTTACCAAGCGGAGCAAGCCATTACTGGAATGCCCATTCACATTACGCCCGACAATCTGCACTTATTTGACCGCCAGCACCGTAGTTCTACGCCACTGAATTTAGCTATAAAGGCAGCGGAATTAACAGATAAAAACAACGCTGCGGCATTTCTCTATCGCTTGCGTTACGCTCTGATTGTTGAAACTCGTCTCATAACCCATTGGAAAGAGATTTTTCGGGTAGTGGAACAGACAGGTATCAACATTGCCACTTTTATGAAGTCTTATCAAAATGGTATGGTGCAAGATGTGTTAGAGCAAGATTGGTCTTTAAGGGAATCATTAAAGATTTATCGTCTGCCTGCTTATTTATTGGAATATGAAAATCAACAAATGTTATTGCAAGGCGTGGTGGACGATCGAAATTTCTTCAGCGCTATCATCAAATTAAGTGAGGGTAAAATTCTTCCGGCAGCACCGAACGCGACTTTGGAAAATTTGCAAGATTTCTTACAAAACCATCCGCTTGTTTCATTCATTGAATTGCAATATGCCTTTGGATTATCGCATAAGAAGTCCGTTCAAAGCTGGATTCAACCGTTATTGAAGAATGGCACATTGGCGATAACGGGAAAAGGAGAATTTGTGGCGGTTCAGCGTTAAAAGTGCGGTAGATTTTTAATAAGATTTTGATTATTTGGACAAGACACAAAGCCGAAATAATGTTGTTATTATGAATTTGGGGGGACTGTCGAGCTTAACGTCAAACAGCCTAGCCTATCGACTATCGTAAGCTTTCATAAATTACCCTCCTATTTGTCTTTTTTGAAAGATGGGAAAGCACGATTATTTTAAATTGTAGAAATATCGATTGAACCTTACCATTATATATTGGTCTTTATAGAGGTTTTTGATTCATTCTTATAGAGAGGTAAAAATGCAAACACGTCGAGAATTTTTAGTAATGAGTGCCGGTATGGCTTGTGCGGTGAGTATGCCAAGTTTCGTTTTTGCAAAAGTTGCTAATGAACCTTTGAATGCAACGGCAATCACGCAGGTTTTTGGTGATGGGGTGCAGATGGTGGCGGTTGCGATTGAATTTGCACAGGAATTGACGGCAGCAGATATAAGAACGGCTGATTTTAATGTTGAAGGCAGAACCATACAAAATGTATTTATTAGTCAATCGGTGGATTTAACCGAGAGTGATAAGGGGAAGTTCGTGATTGTGGCACTCAAACCTGATGAATCGGGTAGCGGTTTACAAGAAACCGAGCAGTTGGCGAATGCAACGTCTCAATCTCCGACACCGAATGGTGGCAGACCTCGTTGGGTTGCCGGTGATACAATGAGTAAAATTATTCGCTATAAAAAAGCACAGGCTAAAGTATTGGTAGAAGGTAAAACATTAGAAACCCATACGGTAAAAAATGGGGTCGTTGATGAGTTTCAACAGTCAGAATTTTACGATCAAAAAACCGCTAAAACGCTACCCTATAATTTATTTAAACCAAAGGATCAAAGTCAACCCTTGCCATTAGTGCTATTTATGCACGATGCAGGGGCAACCAGCGATCAAACTGAAGTCACCCTTTTTCAAGGATTAGGGGCGGTTATTTGGGCTGAACCGAAGGAGCAGGAAAAGCGTCCTTGCTATGTGCTTGCACCACAATATAACGAGATTATCGCAGATGATGATTGGCGTACGTCTGATATGCTTGATACCACAATTCATTTGGTTCAAAAGTTGATTGAAGAAGAAAAAATCGATCCAAAACGTATTTATGTGACAGGACAATCCGGTGGCTGTATGTTAGCAACAGCAATGAATGTGAAATATCCTGATTTTTTTACCGCCAGTTATTTGGTGGCAGGCAAATGGAATGCTGAAGTTGTCGCACCATTGGCGAAGAATAAAATGTGGTTTATGGCATCGGTGGATGATTTGGGGGCATTTCCTAGTTTTAATGCGATCACCGAACGTTTAGCACAAGCAGGTGCAAAAATCAGCCGAGCGGAATGGAATGGTAGTTGGGAGGCGGATCAATACCGCTTTGCGTATGATGATTTAATGGCTGAACAAAGTCCGATTAATTATACCATTTTCGCTAAAGATACTGTTTTTCGTGAGACCGATAGTCGTCAAGGGGCTAGCGGGCATCGCAATACATGGCGGCTTGCATACAGTATTGAGCCAATTCGTGAATGGTTGTTTGCTCAGACGAAATAATCGTGCAGAGATTGTCTCTTTTGTCGTGGGGGAAACATAATGAAAAAGTTAGGGTTATTCATTGCACTATGGTTTAGTTTATTTGCGTTTGCGAATGAACCGGAAGAGAGTGCGAAAAAAATGACTTTTCCTGAAATACAAGCATTGGCGAGTCAAGGTGATCCTGAGGCTCAGGCTCGTCTTGGCGAGGCTTATTTGAATGGTAATTATGAGCAAAAGGTTGATTTTTCTCAGGCTTTGTTATGGTCAAAAAAAGCTGCTGACCAAAGGAATTCGAGAGCAAAATTAAACTTAGGTGTGATGTCTTTGAATGGCTATCAAGGCGAATTTGATTATCGTCAAGCAAAAGCACTGTTTGAAGAGGCCAATAATGCCGGTGAACATAAAGCTCCCCGTTACTTAGGTATCATTTATGAACGAGGCTTAGGTGTAGCACAGGATTATGTTTTGGCCGCGAAATTTTATCAACAAGGTGATAAGTATGGTGATGTGACGGCACAATATAGGCTAGCAAAGCTGTATGAACAAGGGTTAGGGGTAGCACGTGATTATGCTAAAGCCATTGCTCTCTACCAAAAGCATCAACATCGTATTGATCACATTAGTGCGCCAAGTTTTATTGCATTAGGCGATATTTATGGATTGGGGCTTGGCGTTAAAGTCAATAAGGTTGAGGCGGAAAAATGGTATCGTTTAGCCATAGAGGCGGGGAGTAAGGAAGGCGAAATCAAATTAAATTTATTAAATGAGGGGTAATTATTTTTGACTTCATTACTATAACGGTAAAGTGCGGTTAAATATATCGGAATAGTTAATACAAGATGTATTCGTTGACTAGGTGAATCCTTTTGTCCGTATTGACAAACCAACAATTTAATTGCACATAATATTTAGAAATATCATGATCTTAATTGGAGAAAAATAATGTTATCAAAAAGTTTATTGGTGGCTACTACACTGAGTGCGATTGCCATTCAAACACAGGCTGTATCGAAAGAAATGGATGATCCTTTGGCTGATACGCCTTATTTTAATCAGACCGAAAAAGGGTTTGATCTAACATTCTCACCGAAAAACTACCGTATTTTGGAAGCGAAAGTAAATGGTGAAACCGTGAAATTTCGTGCGTTTGAGAAAATCGTTTATGTACAAAATCCCATAGAAGCGGATTATCAAACACTCAATTTGTATGTACCGGAAGCCTATTTTCAACAAGGATCAATTAACGGATTTAATGCTGATAATGCCCCTATTTTCTTGCCGAATGCGGTGGGAGGATATATGCCTGCGAAGGCTGCAACCTATGACAAAAAAAGTATAGGTGGAGAGGATAAACCGAATGCAATTTTAACCGCACTTTCTAAAGGCTATGTGGTAGCCAGTGTGGGGGCTCGTGGCAGAACATTGGAGAAAGAGGGAAAATACACGGGTAAAGCACCGGCTGCGATTATCGATCTTAAATCTGCCGTACGTTATTTACATTTTAACGATGCTGTTATGCCGGGAGATGCGAATAAAATTATTTCAAATGGGACAAGTGCCGGTGGGGCATTATCCGCCTTATTAGGGGCAAGTGGCGATAGTCGTGATTATATAGCATATTTCCAACAATTAGGTGCAGCACAGGCATCAGACCGTATTTTTGCGGTATCAGCGTATTGCCCGATTACCAATTTGGAGCACGCAGATAGTGCTTATGAATGGGAATTTAATGGATTAAATGATTATCAAAGAATGGATATGAGCCGCTTGAATGCCAATAGTTATAATGATCGCAGCCAACCTGCCGCTAAGGCAATGGTTGAGGGCTCGTTAAACAAAGATGAAATAGCTGTTTCTAATCAGTTGAAAGCTGCATTTCCTGCCTATTTGAATAGTCTCAATTTGAAAGATACACAAGGCAATCCTTTAACGTTAGATCAGGATGGCAATGGTTCATTCAAAACTTATTTAGAAGGTATCATTGTGCGTTCAGCCAATAAAGCCTTGAAAAATGGTACGGATTTAAGCCAAATTACTTGGCTTGTGAAAGATAAAAATGGTGTAACCGGAATGGATTGGAACGGGTATATTCATTCTGAAAAACGAATGAAATCACCTCCTGCTTTTGATGCATTAGACTTAACAAGTGGTGAAAATAACCTGTTTGGTACGGAAAGTATTAATCATCGTCACTTTACTGCCTTTTCACTGGCGCAGAATAAAGCACAGGGTAATCAATCAGAATTAATGGCAGATAATGAGCAAATTAAATTGATGAATGCAATGAATTATGTCGAAACGAGCCCGACACAACATTGGCGTATTCGTGCCGGTACAAGTGATCGAGATACTTCACATGCCATTGGTGCAATGCTTGCGGTGAAATTAGAGATGTCCGGAAAGTCTGTCGATTATGAGATGCCGTGGGGTATTCCACATGCGGGGGATTATGATTTAGATGAACTATTTCAATGGATGACGGATATTAGTCGATAAAGTTAGAAAAATCCTCTGCATAATTAATTCGCAGAGGATTTTATTTATTGTCCCGATTTATTCGTAATATATCAATCGCAATCAAAGGTGAATAAAAGTGCGGTCAATATATTATCAATTTTCTTGCTTAGGAAGCGTGCCGGAATTCCAACTATGAGCCTCACTTGGACGTTTAATTTGTAATAAGAAACGCTGATTTGCCGGGGCTTGTGGTTGAATGACGGTACTCGACGGCGTGGAGAATGAAATTCCGCCTTTGAGTAATTGTTGGACACTACCGGTATTAAATTTGGCACCTTGCCAGCCTAGCGTGAAATCATAGCCGGATGAAACCCAGAATTCAGAATTTTTACGCACAAGATGTTGGTATTTTGGTGCGATGATAATATGGATTAGAACACGGTCACCTAGACTGTTTAAGTCAAATTTACGTATCGTTCCAACCTCAACACCACGATAAAGCACCGGTGAGCCTTCCGTTAAATTCATTGCATCATTGGTTTCAAGAATAAATGGCATACCTTGGCTGTATTTATTACGGCTTGCTGTGGTTTGTGAAAGGTTAAATTGTGTTTTCATTTTCCCACTTCCTACTTCCACATCAATATAGGGTTGTAAAAGGCTATCTAGGTTTTCGATAGCACCGGCGGAAATTTGCGGAGAAATGATTTTAAAGGTCGAGCCCTCTTTTGCAATGATTTCCATATAGTTTGGATTAATAAATGCTTTTGCCGTGATCTTACGTGATTTGGCATCTAATGTTACACTTTCAACTTCACCAATAGATAAGCCTAAATAGCGTAAGCTCATACCTTTACTTAGATTGGTAGCATCATCAGTGGTAAGGGTAATGATTTTTCCAGCAGATTTCGCTCGTAATTCGTTAGGGTATAAGATCTTATTTTTTCCTGCTCCGGTATTATCAAAACTAATTGCCCCTTTTAATGAGCGTGCAATCGGTGTCGCCTGAATGCTGATACCTTTTGGCGTAATATCAACCTGTGCTGCACTTTCCACCCAAAAGATGCTTCTATCCGTTAATAAATGTTTGTACGGCGGATAAATATAAACATCAATATTAAAATGGTTTGTTTGAGGTTGAATATTGGTAATTTTACCGACTTCATATTGACGATACAGGACGAGAGATCCCTTACTAATGCTTGGTAAAGTTGAAGTTTTCAATGTAATATCGGGTTCGACTAAATTTCCAGTAATACCGGATTCTGCATTTTGTGTATCTTTGTAAAGCGGATACGTTTTGAGTGCATCGCCCAAACCTTTTTTCGCAATAATGCGAATCCCCCCTTGTAGCCATTTTTCCGGATGGGCCGATTCAAAACGAACCCCGTCTATACCTAAATTTACATCAAAGTTTGAGGCGGCGACAAAAAGCGTATTTGGGTTAATTAAATTCCGATATGAGGAAGCAATGGCGACTTGGTATTCTACGCCTTCTACGTTAATTTGTTGTTTAACAATTTCACCAATCGCAATGTTGTTGTAATAAACAGATTGACCTTCCGATACACCGTAGCTTTCCGGTGCCGTTAGTTTAATGACTAAGGTATTTGGTGCTTTTAACAGTAATTCGTTTTCTTTAACCACATCAAATTGCAATTTTTCTGTTCCACCACCCGGAATGATTTCAAAGTAATCGCCACGGAAAAAACGTTGTGGATCGGTTAAATCAGCCAAACTCGGTTTTTTATTGCGAAAAACAATATGGGTATTGGTTTTTAATAAATTTACTTGGTTCGGATCAATAAGTAATGTACCTTTTAGAATATCTTCATTATTTTCATCGATAGTGAGCACAGAAAGTACGCCAACTTTGTGATCTTGAAAATATACATCTGTGCGACCGGCTTCTAAGCCGGCAACATTGGGTAATGTGATGCCGACTTCAATACCACGTTTAGCATCTTGTAAGCTGGTGTAGAGCGTGTAGGTTGTATTTTCAGTTGCATTCGCACTGTTTACCGGCGAATCGAAAGAAACGGCACCTTGCACAACGGCATTTACACTCTCCATACTGAAGTTTAAACCGGCAGGGCTAATATTTGCTGTCACACCACTGATATTCCAAAAGCGTGAGTCTTTTTTCACAAAATGCGTATATTCTTTGTCAATGACGACATCAATTTCGACTTTATTATTTTCATTAAAGCGATAATCATAAATTTTACCGACGGGTAGTTTTTTGAAATAGACGGAAGAACCGATCGAAATTGATCCTAAATCATCGGCAACTAAATGAATTAATAAATCACCGGGGGAAACTTGGGCGATTGGACCTTTTTCTTGGGCAATAAATTGATCTTCGGTATCGCCGTCTCCCGGTTGTAGCGTAATATAGTTTCCCGAAACGAGGGAATCCAAGCCTGAAATACCGGCAAGCGAGACGCTTGGTTGTACTATCCAGAATTTTGTATTTTCACGCAGTACTTCGGTCGCTTCAGGGTAGATATTGGCAATGACTTCGACTTTTTGCATATTATCGGTAAAGTTTACCTTCTTGACGACACCGATTTGTAGCCCTTGGTAGCGAATCGGTGTTTTGTCTGCGACTAAGCCGGAGCCGTTTGCAAAAGTAATTTTGATTGTTTTACCTTGTTCTTCAACAATTTGGAAGAACAGAATTGCACCAATACAAAGGGCAATAAAGGGTAATAACCAAAAGGGAGAAACTTTTCGGTTTTTGCGTAAAACGGCTTGAGTCGCTTTGTATTGCGAATCAACGTTTGTAGTATGATTGGTTGAATGTTCATTATTCGGTTGTTGTTTTTCGGTCATAAATTTTCCAAATAAGTCGACTATCGAATTGTGAGGTTGAAATCATTGTGAGAAAGACTGCTGCACCAAAGTAAAAGGCTGCCGGCCCCACCGTAAAATTAATAATCTGCCCCCGCGTAACAAGTGACATCATTAACGCAAGAACGAATAAATCAAGCATGGACCAACGTCCGATAAAGTGTACGATATGTAATAAGCGCATTTGCCATTTAATAGAGTGTCGCCATTTAAAATGAAAGCAGGCAAGTAAATATAGCATAATTAAAATTTTACTAATCGGCACAAAAATACTGGCAAAAAACACAACAAAGGCAACAAAATAGCTTTTCATTTCAATGAATGAAATTACACCGGACATCAACGTATCCTCGCTTAAAACACCGGTTAGATAAACACCTGATATCGGCAATAGATTCGCCGGAAAGAGCATAATAATACCGGCAATCAAGGTTGCCCAAGTACGCTGTAATTTTATTGATTCGGGGAGATCTAAGCGCGAATCACAACGAGGGCAAATGTGCCGGTTATTTATCTGTTTTATGTCTGAATGAGGAAACGAATAATTGCAAGCGGTGCATAATTCAGTTTTATCTTCTGTTGATGAAAGCATTTTCTTGTGTTCGGGGTAAAATTCGTCCCATAATTCGTTCAGATTAATTTTGATAAATAACAATGTGGTTAAAAGAGCGGTAAATATAAACGCTAGTAAATAGATATCAATTTCCAATGCCGCATATTCGCGCACTTTAAACATTGATACACCGAGTGCTACGAGATAAACATCAAACATCACCCATGGCTTAATGTAACTTAAAAAAAGTAACACATTACGTGGACGAATGTTAAGTAATTTAGCGAACCATAACATTAAAACCAAGAGAGCGAAAGAAATCGGCATTAAGACGGCACAAATAAATACCAAAAAAGCCGTATATTGGTAGCCCGCAGTCGCCATTTTCCAGATTCCTTCCCATACAGAGGCACTCACTTTTACACCAAGTAAATCAATACTTAACAGAGGGAATTTTAAGGCAAAGGGCATTAAGATAAGAATTGATAGTGAAATCATCGCACAGCGATGTAACGACCAACGATTTGTTGTATTTAATACATGATGACAACGAGGGCACTCAGCGTGTTCATTTTCAGGCAACGGATAAGGCACCGAGACGACTTTATCGCATTCACTGCAACGAGCGATTTTATTGTGAATGTTTGCAAGATTCGGTGTAGTCGCCATAATAATATTTTTGCTGTACAAAGTGCGGTCAAAAAAGATTGACTATTCTATCCTTATTCCTCTGTGTTTGTGAAGTTTAAATGAACAAACGTTTATTAAAATTGATAGCGTAACAAATAACTTGTTCCCTAAACTTACTTGGAACATTGTCAATCCTTATAAAAGTGCGATAAACTACGCAAGTTTTTTTATTTCAATCCTAGGACAAAAAATGACAGATGCCCAACTTGATGTTCAACAAGCTGAAAAAACATCATCAAATCCACAAAAACTGACAAGCAATAAGGAAATTATTGCTTATTTAGCAGAAAAATTTCCACTTTGTTTTATTTTAGAAGGTGAGGCAAAACCGTTAAAAATCGGTTTGTTCCAAGATTTAGCCGAAGCCTTAAAGGAAGATGAGAGGGTAAGTAAAACACAATTACGCCATGCACTTCGCCAATATACATCCAACTGGCGTTATTTACACGGCTGTCGTGAAGGGGCAGAACGTGTAGATTTATATGGTAATCCTGCGGGTGTACTGGACGCTGAACATGTTGCTCATGCGGCAGAGCAACTTGCTGAAGCAAAAGCAAAATTTGCTGAGAAACGCAAAGCGGAATTAGCAGCAAAAAAAGTGCAACAAAAACGCCAACCGCGTCGTCAAAATAATTTGAAGTCGCCACGTAAACCAAAAGTTGAATTAACTGCGGTTGATTTATCCACCCTGTCTAAAGGTTCGGCTGTTAAAGTAAAAGTAGGCGATCGTGCTAAGAAAGGTATCGTTGTTGAAGTGTTAAAAGATTCGGCACGTGTAGAACTTGAAAATGGCTTAGTAATGAATATTGTGGCTGATCGTTTATTCGCATAATCATAATATTGATATTTTATCGGGAAAGATTAAATGAAATTGATAATGACCAAAAATATTTTAGCAACTGCTGTATTAAGTGCGTTGTTTCTTCATTCTAATGTAGGGTTTGCTGTCGAATCTAAGTTGAAGTTAAGCGATATTCAAATTCCTTCTGCGACGGAAGAAAATCAGCTGGCGGCAAAACGTGCGACAACGCGCTTAACGCAGTCTCATTATCGAAAATTTCAACTTGATGATGCTTTTTCCGAGAAGATCTTTGATCGTTATATCAAAAGTTTGGATTATAGTCGGAATACTTTTCTACAATCGGATATAGATGAATTACGCCAAAAATATGGCGCACTGTTGGATGATCAGTTAAACCAAGGTGATCTTTCAGCTGCCTTTGCAATTTATGACTTAATGATGAAACGCCGTTATGAGCGTTATGTCTATGCGCTTTCATTATTAGATAAAGAACCGAATTTAAACGGTAAAGATCAGATTGAAATTGATCGTGAAAAAGCGGATTTTCCTAAAACGGAAGAAGAGGCAAACCGACTTTGGGAAGAACGTGTAAAAAATGATGTGATCAATTTAAAACTAAAAGATAAAAAATGGCGGGAAATTAAAAACAAATTGGCAAAACGCTATAACTTAGCGATTCGTCGTTTAACACAAACAAAAGCAGATGATATTGTGCAGACGTATTTAAATGCTTTTGCACGTGAAATTGATCCGCATACCAGTTATCTATCACCACGTACCGCAAAAAGTTTTAACGAAAGTATGAATCTTTCGTTAGAGGGGATCGGCGCGACGTTGCAATCAGAGGATGATGAAACCAGCATTAAATCTCTTGTTCCCGGCGCACCGGCGGAACGTAGCAAAAAATTAAAAGCGGGCGATAAAATTATTGGGGTCGGACAGGAAAAAGGTGAAATTGAGGATATAGTCGGTTGGCGTCTGGAAGATATTGTTGACAAAATTAAAGGTAAAAAAGGGACTAAGGTTCGTCTTGAGGTTGAACCAGCTAAAGGTGGAAAATCACGTATTATTACTCTCGTGCGCGACAAAGTGCGTATTGAGGATCAGGCCGCTAAACTAACTGTTGAGAAGGTAGAGGGTGAAAATATCGGGATAATTAAAATTCCAAGTTTCTACATTGGTTTAACGAAAGATGTAAAAAAATTATTACTCCAAGCTGAGAAAAAACAGGTTAAAGGCTTGATTGTGGATTTACGTGAGAACGGAGGCGGGGCATTGACCGAAGCTGTGGCATTGAGCGGTTTATTCATTACTGACGGCCCTGTGGTGCAAGTGCGGGATGCTTACCAACGTATCCGAGTGCACGAAGATGATGATCGAGCAGAACAATATAAAGGGCCGCTATTGGTTATGATTAACCGTTTTAGCGCGTCTGCTTCGGAAATTTTTGCTGCGGCGATGCAAGATTACAATCGCGGTATTATTATTGGACAAAATACTTTCGGTAAAGGAACCGTGCAGCAAAGCCGTTCATTGAATTTTGTTTATGACTTAGATCAAACTCCTTTAGGTATTTTGCAATATACTATCCAGAAATTTTACCGTATTAATGGTGGCTCCACGCAACTGAAAGGTGTTTCTGCGGATATTCAGTTTCCTGAAATTATTGATGCGAAAGAATACGGTGAAGAAAAAGAAGATAATGCTCTTCCTTGGGATAAAATTCCGGCATCTACTTATTCGGAGACGGGTAATGTTCGCCAATATATTTCAGAATTAGAGAAAAAACACCAAGTTCGTATTGAGAAAGAACCTGAGTTTATTGCATTGAATGAAGAATTAAAAATTCGTGATGAACGCCGTGATCGCAAATTTATGTCTTTAAATTATCAAGAACGTAAAGCCGAAAATGATAGTGATGAGGTGAGACGTTTGAAAAATATCAATGATCGTTTTAAACGTGAAGGGAAGAAATTATTAAAGGATATTGATGCTTTGCCGAAGGATTATGAAGCTCCGGATTTCTTCTTAAAAGAAGCTGAAAAAATGGCGGCAGATTTAGTGAAATTGAGTCTAAAACAAGAAAAACTAAATACACATATTCAGCAAGAATCAAATAAAACAGCGATAAAAAAATAATAAATTTTGACCGCTCTTTGAATAAAGGGCAGTCTGTTTTGTAAATCTTTAAAGGAACTCTTATGTTAAAAGGTACGGTTAAGTTGAGTGCACTGGCCTTATCATTGTCAATGATGGTATCAGGTTGTGCATTGGCGGATTGGGCTAAAGATACTGCTTCACTCCCTAGTCTATCGACGATTGATATGTCGAAACTTTCCCCAGAAGAACGTGCTAAGTTAGAAGCTGAAATCAAAGAGGATCAAGCCCGTCTGGCTGCTGAAAAGCAATCCATGCTTGAGATGTCTCTTACACACGAAATTGGTGAGCAAAATTTGCAGTTTAAGCCTATTCTTGCAAAACTTTATGCTGATAATAAATATGCATTATTATGGCAAGATAAATCTGCGGAAAAACAATTCTTGCGGGAATATGCCGCAATGGTTGCAAGTGGTATTTCCAAACGTTCGGCTAAGTCTTTGGAGAATTTAAGTCAAGCGGAGCAGAATGGCGGTTTAACATATGACGTACTTTTAACTGATGCATTTTTAGACTATATGTATTATAGTAAAAACGTGAGTCAGCAGGCGCAACGTTGGTTGTATAGTTCTAACTCATACAAGCCACAGGCACCAAGTGATGAGCAAATTCAGCAATGGTTAAGTGCGGTTAAAAATAATGACGTTTTAACTTATGTAGAGGGTTTATCTACTGATAATTTACATTATCGACAAACTATTCAAGTTTTGTCGTCAATGATATCCGATTCGGGTTTAACGCCGACCGGCAAGAAATTAGCGATTAATGCGCAACGTTTGCGGGTAATCCCTGATTTTCATAATGGTATTTTTGTGAATATTCCAAGTTATCAGTTACAATATTATCGCGATGGACGATTAGTGTTGGAATCCCGCGTCATTGTGGGGAAAGATCAGCGCCGTACACCAGTTATGTACAGTAAATTAAGTAATGTGGTTGTGAATCCGCCGTGGAATGCACCGACGCGTTTGGTTAATGAAGACATTGTCCCAAAATTGAGACGGGATCCCGGTTATGCGGCTGCGCATGGTTATAGTATTCTTGATAGTAAAGGAAATAGCGTTGATCCTTATTCTATTGATTGGAATAAAGTCGGCAAAAATTTCCCTTACCGTATTCGTCAAGCACCGGGGGATAGCGCATTAGGTAACTATAAGTTTAATATGCCGAGTTCAGATGCGATTTATTTACATGATACGCCGAATCGTGGTCTTTTCTCACGTAAAGATCGGGCGTTAAGTTCAGGATGTGTCCGTGTGGAAAAATCCTCCCAACTTGCCGATATTTTATTAAAAGAAGCCGGTTGGTCGGATAATCGTAAACAAAGTGTTTTGGCAAGTAAGAAAACGACTTCAGCCAATATTCGATCGGATAATCCTGTTTTCTTGTATTATGTCACGGCGTGGGTTGAAAACGGTCAAACCAAGGTACTACCGGATATTTACAAATATGATAATGTCATTGGTAATAGTGAGATTAACTGGAATATCGTAAAAAAATATTTGTAATATTGACCGCACTTGAGTGAACTAAGACTTATCTTTATAAGTCGAAAAACGAAATAATGAAATAAGAGAAAGTAATGAGTAAAATTAATCAAAGCCGACGTAAATGGCTATCTCTAGGCGGTATCGTATTGGGGGCAAGTATTGTACCTAATACGGTTCTAGCAATGGTTTCTACTGCTAAACCCCGTATTTTGGCACTTCGAAATGTTAATACCGGAGAACGTCTAAGTGGCGTATTTTCACCAAAGGGTGGATTTTCAACATCAATGCTGAAAAAGCTTGATCATTTTATGCGGGATAAACGAACAAACCAAATTCATAGGATGGATCCGAACTTATTTCTGAAACTTTATCGTATTCAAAGTAATTTAGGGCTACAAACCGCTGAAATTCAGATTATTTGTGGTTATAGATCACCGGCTACCAATGCAATGCGTCATCGCCAAAGCCGCGGAGTTGCAAGTAATAGCTATCATGTAAAAGGTCAGGCGGTGGATTTTCGTATTGATGGTACATCATTAGTGAAAATCAAACAGACGGCAGAAAAACTGAATAACGGTGGGGTAGGATTTTATCCGCGTAGTAATTTTATCCATGTCGATACTGGCCCGGTAAGAACTTGGCGGGGTGTATAAAAGTATTGAAAAATTGACCGCACTTTGGTGCGGTTTTTGTTTATGAGGAAAAAAATGAATATAGAGATTATTCCCGTTACACCTTTTCAACAAAATTGTAGTTTAATTTGGGATGATGAGAAAAATGCCGCTATTGTTGATCCGGGAGGGGAAGCGGAAAAACTAATTCAGCAAATTGAAAAATTTGGAGTAAATTTAAAAGCAATTTTACTGACCCATGCCCATCTCGATCATGTTGGTGCGGCCGAACGGATTAAACAACACTTTAATGTAGAAATTTGGGGCTCGCAAGAAAATGATCGCTTTCTATTCGACAGTCTGCCGGAGCAGGCTGAGCGTTTTGGTTTACCGAATATTAAACCGTTTTTACCAGATCGTTGGTTGAATGAGGGAGATTTGGTTAATATTGGGGATTTTCAATTTGATATTTTGCACCTACCTGGTCATACTCCCGGCCATATTGGATTCATTGAGCAAGAGAAAAAAGTCTCTTTTACCGGTGATGTATTGTTTCAGGGAAGTGTAGGAAGAACAGATTTTCCTCAAGGGAGCCATGAGCAGCTTATTTCTTCTATCCGTGAGAAATTATTTAAGCTTCATGATGATATGATCATTATTGCCGGTCATGGTCCTTATACCACTATTCAACGTGAAAAAGCCACTAATCCTTTCTTAACGTAAAAAATAAAGGCACATTTTCGTGCCTTTATTTGACATAACTACATTTTTTCAACGGTTTTAATACCTAGCAAATCTAACCCTTGTTTTAAGGTTTTTTCCGTTAATAAAGCCAGTTTTAAACGGCTTAACTTAATCGTTTCATCTTCCGAATTTAGAATTGGGCAGTGTTCGTAGAACGAAGAAAATGCGCCGGCTAATTCATATAAATAACCACAAAGGATATGCGGTGTGCCTTCTCTACCAACGGTTTGCACAGCTTCTTCAAATTGTAAAAGCTTGATAGCAAGGGAACGCTCTTTTTCATCAATTAGCGTTAACGGAGCGTCGTAAAGTGCGGTCAAATTCACCTGAGTTTTGTTGAAGATTGAACGAATACGCGTGTAGGCATATTGCATATAAGGCGCAGTATTACCTTCAAAACTGAGCATATTGTCCCAATCGAATACATAATCTGTGGTACGGTTTTTGGAAAGATCCGCATATTTCACCGAACCAATTCCCACCGCTTCGGCAACGGCTGCTTTTTCGTCATTAGACAAATTATTGCTTTTTTCGTTAATTAATATTGTTGCCCGATCAATTGCTTCATCTAATAAATCTGCTAATTTCACCGTTCCACCTGTACGGGTTTTGAATGGCTTGCCATCTTTACCTAGCATCATTCCGAAATTTTTATGCTCTAATGAAAAACTATCAGGCACATAACCTGCTTTACGGGTAATTAGCCATGCCTGTTGCATATGCTGACTTTGGCGAGTATCAGAAAATACCAAAGCCCGATCGGCTTTTAATGTTTCATAACGGTATTTTGCCGCAGCGATGTCGGTAGTTGTGTAGAGGAAGCCACCGTCTTTTTTCTGTACGATAACCCCCATCGGTTCGCCTTCTTTGTTTTTGAACTCATCTAAATATACGACAAGTGCACCATCGTCTTCGACTGCCAAGCTTTGTTTTTTTAAATCCTCGACAATGCCGGGTAACATTGGATTATAAAGGCTTTCTCCCATTACATCTTTTTTCGTTAAGGTGACGTTTAGACGATCATAATTATGCTGATTCTGTTGCATAGTGATGTCTACTAATCGTTTCCACATAGAACGGCAGTATTCGTCTCCACTTTGCAGTTTCACCACATAATTACGGGCTTTCTCAGCAAATTTTTCATTTTCATCATAGTGTTTTTTAGCTTCTCGATAGAATGCTTCTAAATCCTGTAATTCCATTTCGCTTGCATTTTCGTTTTGCATTTTTTCAAGATAAGCAATCAGCATCCCAAACTGGGTTCCCCAATCTCCTACATGATTGGCACGAATCACCTTGTGTCCTAGAAACTCAAGGGTACGAACTACAGCATCGCCAATAATTGTTGAGCGTAAGTGGCCGACATGCATTTCTTTGGCCACATTAGGTGAAGAGTAGTCAATTACAACGGTTTGTTTATCTAGAGTTTGAATACCTAAATTAGATTGGCTAAGCGTGTGAGAAATTTGTTTTGCAATCCAGTTTGGATTTAAGAAAATATTAATAAAACCAGGGCCGGCAATTTCTAATTTTTCTGCAATATCGGAAAGATTAGCGTTCATTAGTACACTTTGTGCAAATTCACGTGGAGCTAAGTTCATTTTTTTTGCTGCAGCCATAATACCGTTTGCTTGGTAGTCACCAAATTGAGGTTTTCCTGACTGGCGTACGAGTGCATCACAAGATTCATCAGCACCGGCTGCTATCATCGCTTGTTTAATTTTATCAGATAAAATAGATTGAATATTCACGCTTTTTCCTGTGTTTAAATTGAATATTAAAAATAATGGATTATGATAGCGTTCTTTATTGATTTCTCAAAGGGAGAATATGAAATTAAACGAAAATCTAATCGAATTTGAAGAAGAATTAGAGGATTTTGAGCGAAAAATTCAAGAGCTTGCGAATATGATGGAGATTAATTTATCTGATTATGAAATCGATCATCTTGCTTTACGGGTAAATAGTGAACAAAAAGCCAAAAATTGGCTGACACATTTATTAAAGTGCGGTAGAATTTTGTCGGATAACATCATCAACAGTAGGCCTATCTATTTAGTTCAATTAGACAAGCCTCTTGCCTTTTGTGGGCAACTTGTTGATGTTATTGAATTACCGTTTCCTAAAAATAAACAATATCCTCAAGAAACTTGGGAGCATATTGAGATAGTTGTTCCTTTCCTAGCAGATGAGCAGACTGAAGATTGGGTCGAACGAATCAATAAGCAATTTTTATGGCAACGATTATCCAAATTAACAACAAAAGTGAGTGAACCTAAAGCAGAAGGGGAACGTTTAGCAAATCCTTCTATTGCAGTGAGTTTCGTCGATAAAAGCGAAAATTATACTTGTATTAAAGTTCATCCTTATTCTATTAAAAAAATACTCGAGGTTTAGCACAATGAAAAAAGTGACTTTAGCATTGACAGTTTTATTAAGCTTAGGTTTGGCAGCTTGTTCATCAAATAATCAAAAAGATGAAAGTGCGTATAAAGGTCAAGTAATTTTTAGTGAAATGAAAGGTGAAAACCTTCAATTGACTATTCGTAAAAATAATTGCTCTTACAAAGTTGAGGGCGAAACAGAAACGGTTACCCATGCGTATGATTCAACTTTAGTGGTTGGTGCTTGTGTAAAAGTATCTGATAATGGAAACGGCTTAAAAAATATTTCTACTTGGTCTCCAAGAAATCCAATTTAAGTTATAAGGTTGGTTAGTTATGAAAAAAATGGCAGTAGCATTAGTGCTTGCTGTTACATTCGGTGTAACAGGTTGTGCAAATACTGATATTTTTAGTGGTGATGTTTATTCTGCCGGTCAGGCAAAGGAAGCTCGTTCAATTAGTTACGGTACGTTAGTTTCTGTTCGTCCGGTAAAAATTCAAGCAGATAATCAGGGCGTAATCGGTACTGTCGGTGGTGGTGTGCTTGGCGGTGTTGCGGGTAGCGCAATCGGTGGTGGTCGTGGTCAAGCGATCGCAACGGCAGTAGGCGCGATTGCCGGTGCTATAGCAGGTAGCAAGGTTGAAGAAAAAGCAAGCCAAGTTAATGCTGCAGAACTTGTGATTAAAAAAGATGACGGAAAAAGCATTGTTGTAGTGCAAAAAGCAGATCCTAAATTTGTCGCTGGGAAAAGAGTGCAAATTGTAGGTGGTTCATCACTTAATGTTTCTGTAATTAACTAATAAATTTTATTCGATAAAAAAGCGAACATTAGGTTCGCTTTTTTTAGTTTTTTAAACACAGTCTAATATCCGCTACATTTATTTAATCCCTTATACAAATTTTTTCAAATTCTTCAAAGAATGTTGGAAAAGTTTTTGCCGTGCATTGAGGATCAAGAATAGTCACCGCTGTATCTGAAAGTGCAACGAGAGAAAAACACATTGCCATACGATGATCATTATAGGTTGCAATATTCGCATGTTGGAATTTATTTAATGGAAGAGGCTGAATGTGAATAAAATCTTCTCCTTCTTCAACTTTTGCTCCGATTTTTCTTAATTCAGTCGCCATTGCGCTGAGACGATCGGTTTCCTTCACACGCCAGTTATAAATATTGCGAATAGTTGTTTCACCTTCAGCAAAAAGTGCAGTTGTTGCTATAGTCATCGCAGCATCTGGGATATGGTTCATATCCATATCAATCCCGTGAAGTTTGGATTTTTCCACCAGAATAAAATCCGCACCCCAGGTTACTTTAGCGCCCATTTTTTCTAATACTTCAGCAAATAAACGGTCGCCTTGTATAGAATTTTTTCCAATACCTGTGATTTTTATTTTGCCTTTGATCGCTGCGGCCGCTAAAAAGTAAGAGGCGGAAGAAGCATCACCTTCTACTAAATATGTACCGGGTGAAAGATAGGATTGGTTACCTTTAATATGGAAAGTTTTGTATTCATGATTTTCTACATTAATACCAAAATCTTTCATCATTGCCAATGTGATGTCAATATAAGGCTTGGAAACTAGCTCTCCAATTAGTTCGATTTCTGTATCATTTTCAGCAAGGGGAGCAGTCATTAAAAGTGCGGTTAGAAATTGAGATGAAATTGAACCATCGATTTTTATTTTTCCACCTTTGATACCACGATTTCGAATGGCAAGAGGAGGATAACCCTCGTTTTCTAAATAATGTATGTCTGCACCTGCTTGGCGAAGCGCATCAACTAAATGTCGAATAGGGCGTTCTTTCATTCGGGGTTCTCCGGTAAGAATCACTTCACCCTCTGTTTCGCCTTTCAAACAAAGTGCTGCACTTAACGGGCGCATTGCTGTACCAGCATTACCAAGAAAAAGTGAAATTCCACCTTGAATATTAAACGCACCATCCAAACCTTCAATTTCGCAGGACGTTTTATCTTCAGAAAGTTGGTAATTGACTCCGAGTGCTTTGAGGGCATTCAACATGTGACGAATGTCATCACTATTGAGCAAATTAGTCACTTTTGTTGTGCCTTTAGCTAATGCTGCTAGGAGCAGAGCTCGGTTAGATAAACTTTTTGAGCCGGGAAGGTTAATTGTACCTTCAACCGCTTTAATTGGCATGAGAGTAATTGATTCCATTACAACACCACTGTTTTGTTTTTATAAACGAAAATTCTATCGTGCAGCGCTAGATCAAGTGCACGGCTGAGAACCGTTTTTTCCACATCCCGACCAGCATGCATCATCGCATCTGCGCTATAAGTATGATCTACATTAATTACATTTTGCATAATGATTGGTCCTTGATCCAATTCATTATTGATGAAATGTGCGGTAGCACCAATAATTTTTACGCCTCGCTCATAGGCTTGATGGTAAGGTTTTGCTCCAATAAAGGCAGGCAAGAAAGAGTGATGAATATTGATTACTCGGTTTGGATAGCGCTCTACAAACTCAGGATTGAGAACACGCATATATTTGGCTAATACAATATAATCCGGGGCGTATTCATCAATTTTTGTCGCAAGTAATTTATCATGTTCAATGCGGGTTAAACCTTCATGGCTAATATAATGAAATGGAATATTAAAACGCTCGACTAATTCCCGTAAATTATCATGATTGCCTATAACTGCGACAATTTCTACATCCAGTGCGCCGTAATAATTTTTCATTAAAATATCACCAAGACAATGTGCTTCTTTTGTGACTAAAATAACAATACGTTTGCGTTTTGAGCTAATTAATCGACAGTTTGTCCCTTTCGGTAAACTATATTTGAGATCTTCAAGTAAAGTTGTCTCATTAAAAATCCCTTCAAGTTCCGTACGCATAAAGAAATGTTTTGTTTCAAAATCAACAAATTCATTATTATGTAAAATATTTAATTGGTGCTTATAACAAATATTGGTAATCTTAGCGATCAACCCTTTATCATCAGGACAATCGGTAAGAAGTATTTTCTTTTCGATCATAGTCTTAATACAATGCTTTTATTATAGATAAAAGAGAACCCATAAGATATATGGGTTCTTTAGAGAGAGGAAATAATTAAATTTCAAAGTCTGATAAAGACTTACCAGCATCTAATGCTTTTTGAATTACGCTTGGAGTACGTCCTTGACCAGTCCAAGTTTTTTGTTCCCCATTTTCAGTAGTGTATTTATATTTCGCAGGGAGTGGTTTACGTTTTTTACGGGAACCTGATGAGAAAGTACCGATAATGGCTTGTAATTCTTCAGCGGTAATTCCTTCCTGCTTAATTAATTCTTTATATTTTGCGATACGTGCCTTACGTTCAATTTCTGCTTGTTGAATTTCTTCCATTTGTACACGTTTTTCAGCAATCGCTTCCTCAAGTTTTTTTAATGCACTTTCAGCTTGTTCTAAGGTTAAATCACGTACTACTGCACGAATACTGTGACGGTTAGTAAATATTTTGATTAAATCAGCCATAATAAACCTCTATTTTATGATGTGTAAAAATATAAACTTCAATGCCTCATAATAACGAAATTAATTCATAAGGTAAATCTTAAATTTAAATAAAATTAAGCTAAATGATATGGCAAACGTTATTTTTAAATAGTTATTATGGTTATTATCTCATTATCGATCTTGACAAATTAAAGTGATTTATAGAATTTATTAGATTTTTCTTCTGTTTTCCTGTAACCTTCCAGCTCCTTACAAAGTAGAGGTGCGATTACTATAAGTATTTTTTCCGAGTGGATAACGATGACGAAAAAGGAAAGGAGTAGTTGCCGAAATCAGTTAAAAGTCGTTTTAACTGGTTGGTGGCGTATCTGAAAGGAACGTCACTGTCATAGTGAATAACTATGGAGCGCTACGGTTAGGTGGGGTCATCATTATCCCGTTTTCTTGCCGTTGTCTCCATTAATTTTAGGTGTAACTTAATGGAACTTATCGATTATTCTTCTTCAATTTGGTCTATTTCTCCCGCATTGCTGGCAATTATACTGGCGATTGTAACACGTCGTGTATTAGTTTCCCTGAGCACTGGGATTTTAGTTGGTGCGTTGATGCTCAATAATGCCTCAATTTTACCTACTCTTATTTATCTAAAAGATAACATTGTTTCCTTGGTGTACAATGACGGCGCAATTAATTCAAATATGAATATTGTTCTTTTTTTACTTTTGCTTGGTATTTTAACCGCACTTTTAACGGTATCCGGTAGTAACCGTGCATTTGTGGAATGGGCTCAAAAGCGGATTAAGGATCGCCGTGGTGCAAAATTATTAGCCGCATCTTTGGTTTTTGTTACCTTTATTGATGATTATTTTCATAGCCTTGCTGTGGGGGCTATTGCCCGTCCTGTTACCGATCGTTTCAAGGTCTCTCGTGCAAAATTAGCTTATATCCTTGATTCTACTGCCGCGCCGATGTGTGTGATGATGCCGGTTTCAAGTTGGGGAGCTTATATTATTACTTTAGTGGCAGGTTTATTAACCACCTATTCCATTACCGAATTCACGCCAATTGGAGCATTTGTAGCAATGAGCGCAATGAATTACTATGCGATCTTTGCGTTATTTATGGTATTTTTTGTTGCTTATTTTTCATTTGATATTGCTTCTATGGCTCGTCATGAAAAGGCGGCAATGGGGCGTGAAAATCATGAGTTGGAAGAAGACTTGGGAGCGAAAGGTCATGTGCGTAGCCTGATCCTGCCGATAGTGATTTTGATTGTAACCACTGTTTCAATGATGATCTATAGCGGTGCCGATGTGCTTGCCAAATCCAGTGTGCCGTTTTCCATATTAGGTGCTTTTGAAAATACTAATGTGGGTGTCTCTCTTATTATTGGAGGCTCAAGTGCGGTCGTTATATCAACGATTTTGATTATCTTGGATGGTCAGGTAAGTTTTTCAGAGTATGCTCGTGCATGGAAACTAGGTATTAAATCTATGTTGGGGGCAATTGCAATTTTATTTTTTGCTTGGACAATCAATAAAATTGTCGGTGATGTGCAAACGGGCAAATATTTGTCTTCTTTGGTTTCTGATAATATTCCTGTTCAATTTTTGCCTGTTCTCTTATTTATTCTTGCTTCGGTAATGGCATTTTCTACGGGTACAAGTTGGGGAACGTTTGGTATTATGTTACCGATTGCTGCCTCAATGGCAATGAATGCTGTACCGGAATTAATGTTACCTTGTCTTTCCGCAGTAATGGCCGGAGCAGTATGTGGTGATCACTGCTCGCCGGTCTCAGATACAACGATTCTTTCCTCTACTGGGGCAAAGTGTAACCATATGGACCATGTCACAACCCAGTTGCCCTATGCCTTAACGGTTGCGACGGCAAGTTGTATCGGTTATATCACGGTTGGTTTTACAGAATCCGGGGTGGCCGGGTTTATTGCAACGGCAGTATCCCTAGTTATACTCGTTTTTATCGTGAAAAAACGTTAAAAATGTGATCCAGCTCAAAAAAGCAAATAAAAAATAAAATTTCACTATTTTTATAAAATGCGACATAAAGTCGCATTTTTTTATATTTTAAATAAATTTATTTTATTTTATATTTTATTTTTTGTGTTTTTTGGTTTTTTATGCTATTGATTTCGGGGTTCTATGTTGATTGGATATCTAGACAAAGATTTTTTTGACAGTATGATGAAACAAATCTAGAAAATATCACTTAACAATCAATTAAAGTGCGGTCAATTTTAGGAGTGAATTATGAAAAAATTATCCGGTGCCGAAATGGTAGTGCAATCACTACGTGATGAAGGGGTAGAGTATTTGTTTGGCTATCCAGGGGGAGCAGTACTCGATATTTATGATGCGATTCATACCCTTGGCGGAATTGAACACATTCTTGTACGTCATGAACAAGCAGCTATTCATATGGCGGATGGTTATGCGCGTGCAACAGGCAAAGTGGGTTGCGTATTAGTCACATCAGGTCCTGGTGCTACCAATGCCATAACCGGTATTGCCACGGCTTATGCTGATTCTATACCAATGGTTGTGATTTCAGGACAAGTGATGAGCCACTTAATTGGTAGTGATGCTTTCCAAGAATGTGATATGGTTGGGATTTCTCGCCCTGTCGTAAAACACAGTTTTATTGTAAAAAAAGCGGAGGATATTCCTGAAATCATCAAAAAAGCATTTTATATTGCCTCAACCGGTCGTCCCGGCCCTGTTGTTGTTGATATTCCGAAAGATACGGTAAACCCAAATCATAAATTCCCTTATGAATATCCAAAATCTGTTGAAATGCGTTCTTACAATCCAACGGTAAACGGACATAAAGGGCAGATTAAAAAAGCATTAAAAGCCTTATTAGTGGCAAAGAAACCCATTTTATTCGTGGGCGGCGGGGCGGTTGCCGCTGAATGTAGCGAGGAATTAACCCAATTGGCACAGCGCTTGAATTTACCGGTTACCTCTTCTTTAATGGGGTTAGGTGTTTATCCGGGAAGCGATAAGCAGTTTTTAGGTATGTTGGGGATGCATGGAACCTATGAAGCTAATAATGCTATGCATGAAAGTGATTTGATCTTAGGAATTGGCGTACGTTTTGACGATCGTACGACAAATAACCTCGACAAATATTGTCCGTATGCAAAAGTTATTCAAATTGACATCGATCCGGCATCTATTTCTAAAAATGTGAAAGTGGCAATTCCGATTGTAGGTAGTGCGAAGAATGTGCTAACAGAGTTTTTAAGTTTATTGGGGGAAGAAGGAGGAAACCACCCGCAAAATCATCTTGAGGATTGGTGGAAACAGATTAATGAATGGAAAGCAAAAAACTGCCTGGATTTCGACCGCACTTCGAGTGTGATTAAGCCTCAACAAGTGATGGAAGCTGTTTATCGGATTACCAACGGAGAGGCTTATGTCGCTTCGGATGTGGGACAGCATCAAATGTTTGCTGCATTACATTACCCGTTCAATAAGCCTCGTCACTGGATTAACTCGGGCGGGTTAGGAACAATGGGATTTGGTTTACCTGCAGCGTTAGGAGCAAAACTTGCCCAACCTAATGCTACGGTTGTTTGTGTTACCGGCGACGGCAGTATCCAAATGAATATTCAGGAACTTTCTACTGCAACCCAATATGGTATTCCTATTGTCATTATTTGTTTGAATAATCATTTCTTAGGTATGGTGAAACAATGGCAAGATTTGATTTATTCAGGGCGTCATTCACAAACTTATATGAATTCCTTACCGGATTTTGTGAAATTGGCAGAATCTTACGGACACGTGGGGATTAAAATTGCGACACGGGATGAGTTGGAGAGTAAATTAGAAGAAGCATTCAAACTTAAAAATAAACTGGTATTTGTCGATATCAATGTTGATGAAAGTGAACACGTTTATCCTATGCAACTGCGTGGCGGAGCAATGAATGAAATGATTTTAGGTAAAACAAAAGGGGAGAATGAATAATGCGTAGAATTTTGTCTGTATTATTAGAAAATGAGTCCGGTGCGCTATCACGAGTGGTAGGTTTATTCTCTCAACGGGCATTCAATATTGAAAGTCTTACCGTTGCACCAACGGATGATCCTACGCTATCACGGATGACCATTGAAGCGGTGGGGGATGAACAAGTACTTGAGCAAATTGAAAAGCAACTACATAAGTTGGTTGATGTATTTAAAGTGATCAATTTAAGTGAGCATGAACATGTTGAACGTGAGGTTTTACTGGTAAAAATTCGTGCCACAGGAGCATCACGTGATGAAATTAAACGTCTTACCGATATTTTCCGTGGTCAAATCGTGGATGTTACGCCTAAATCTTATACGGTTCAATTAACTGGTACAAAAGATAAATTAGATGCTTTTGTTGCGGCAGTGAAGGAAGAAACAACACTACTTGAAATTGTTCGTTCAGGATTGATCAGCCTTTCCCGTGGTGAGAAGAATATTCTTTAATTTATTCCTTTTATTGATGAAAAATCTGTATTTATGTTGAGTACAGATTTTTTTATATTTAATTATATTGAGCGTTGAATTTATTGCCTAAAGCTGATTATTAGCAGTGAAGTAGAAGTTTTAAATGGAAAATAAAGACAAATAAAGATGTTTATATAAAAAGGAAGCCAAACGGCTTCCTTTTTAGGTGTGGATTAATTCGCTTATCTTTGTCGCATTGCAGGGAATAGAATAACATCGCGAATAGAAGGCGCATTTGCATAAAGCATCGCTAGACGGTCGATTCCTAATCCTTCTCCTGCTGTTGGTGGTAAGCCGTGTTCTAATGCAACAACAAAGTCTTCGTCTTTAAACATCGCTTCATCATCACCCGCTTCTTTTGCAGCAACCTGAGCATCAAAGCGTTCATTCTGGTCTTCCGCATCGTTTAATTCTGAAAAACCATTGCCGATTTCACGTCCGCCGATAAATAATTCAAAGCGGTCAGTGACTTCCGGGTTTTCATCGTTGCGACGGGCAAGAGGTGAAATTTCTGCGGGATGCGCCATTAAGAAAGTCGGCTGAATTAAATGGTGTTCCGCCACTTCCTCAAAAATTGCATTGACAATACTACCTAATCCCCAAGATTTTTGCACTTCAATACCTAAACGTTCGGCGATAGCTTTAGCTCGGTCGAAATCGTATAAATCTTCTTTTACAATACCTTTATCTGCACCATATTTGATGGTTGCGTCATGTAAGGTAATACGCTCGAATGGTTTACCAAAGTCGAATTCATATTCACCGTATTTCACGATAGTTGTGCCAAGGATATCAATAGCGAGTTTGCGTAATAATTCTTCGGTGTTATCCATTAAGTCGTGGTAATCCGCATAGGCTTGATAGTATTCAAGCATAGTAAATTCCGGATTATGGCGAACGGAAACTCCTTCATTGCGGAAGTTACGATTTAATTCGAACACGCGTTCAAAACCGCCGACTACCAAACGTTTTAAGTAAAGTTCCGGCGCAATACGTAAATACATATCCACATCAAGAGCATTATGATGTGTGACGAAAGGGCGGGCGGATGCTCCTCCCGGAATCGCTTGCAACATTGGCGTTTCTACTTCCATGAAACCTTTTGAAATGAAATATTCACGAATTCCTGCTACGACTTTTGATCTAATGATAAAAGTACGGCGAGATTCTTCATTAGAAATTAAATCCAAATAACGTTGGCGATAACGCATTTCTTGGTCTGTTAAGCCGTGGAATTTATCCGGCAATGGGCGAAGTGCTTTAGTTAATAGTTGAACTTCGCTTGCTTTAACCGTAAGTTCTCCAGTTTTGGTTTTAAATAATGTTCCTTTAATCCCGACAATATCGCCCAAATCCCATTGACCGACATTATCTTTATACACCCCTTCCTCTAGGTTATCGCGAGCTACATAAAGCTGAATTTTACCGCTCATATCCTGTAATGTGATAAAGGTTGCTTTCCCCATTGCACGACGAGTCATAATACGACCGGCAACAGTCACTTCAACATTTTTTTCTTTTAATGTTTCGCCTTCTTCCGATTCATATTGATTATGTAAATCTTGTGCAAGCGAATCACGGCGGAATTGGTTCGGGAAAGCGTTACCTTTAGCGCGTAACGCAGCTAGTTTTTCACGGCGAACGAGCATTTCACCTTGAAGATCAATTTCTGGGGTTTGTGGTTCTGACATATTGAATCTCCTGTACAGTTGTTGGATTTATTATATCTGATTTATCAAGTGAACAAAACAATCACTTCTTTCATCTTCTTATTAATTCAGTTTAGTTCCAGTTAAATGTTAATCATTTTTCCCTTCTGTCTAATAAGCTCCCTATTACTTTATCATAAGTTAAATTGATTTTTAATATTAAATTATTAGTAAAAATTATGATCGTGATCAATGTTAAGTTTATCTAATCGATATAATATTTCATTAGCTAATCTGATTTTGTTGTGTTGGCTACCAAAAAAGATACACATTAAACTGTAAGGAGGAGATGAATGACATCATCTAAAAAAATAGGACTCTTTACCTGTACTGCGGTAGTTGCAGGTAACATGATGGGAAGTGGAATTGCTTTGCTCCCAGCGGGGCTTGCCAAAATAGGATCGATTTCTATTGTTGGCTGGATTATTGCTACCATTGGTGCATTAGCGTTAGCTTATGTATTTGCAAGGCTAAGCACGAAAAATCCACAAGAGGGCGGGCCTGTTGCCTATGCAGGCGAAATTTCCCCACTGTTGGGTTATCAAACCTCAATTATGTATTATCACGCCAATTGGATTGGTAATCTTGCCATTGCTATCACAGCGATTGCTTATTCTTCGGTATTTTTCCCCATTCTTAACCAGCCAATTCCTGCGGCGATTGCAGTTATTGCTGTGGTCTGGTTATTCACCTTTGTGAATTTATTGGGTGGAGCTTGGGTAAGTAAATTAACATCTATCGGGCTAATCCTTGTTTTAATTCCTGTGGTTGGTACAGCAATTTTTGGCTGGGCCTGGTTTGATATGAATATTTACCAAACTAACTGGCTTGCAGATCCAACGATTGACTCGTCTAAATCGATTATCAATTCAGTGTTGCTTTGTTTATGGGCGTTTGTTGGTGTGGAATCCGCTTCTGTAAGTAGTGGATTAGTAAAAAATCCGCAACGTACAGTACCATTGGCCACCTTGTTAGGAACGGCTGTTGCAGGAATTATTTACATTTCAGCATCACAGGCAATTTCGGGCATGTTCCTAAATGGAGAAATTGCACAATCTGGTGCACCTTTTGCCCTTAGTGCGGCAAAAATAGTGGGAGATTGGGTAAAACCTTTTGTTTCTGCTTTTACTGCTATTGCTTGTTTAACTTCTTTGGGATCTTGGATGATGTTGGTCGGACAGGCCGGCTTGCGTGCTGCTAAAGATGGTAATTTCCCAGCCGTTTTTGCGCAAGTTGATAACAATAACGTTCCAAGGAAAGGTCTAATCATTGCATCAACAATGATGACTATTTTAATGGTACTCATCACTATTGTGAGTGCTAGTGGATCGAATGCAGCAGATTTATTCACTCAATTAACTAGCATTGCAGTAATGCTCACTATGTTTCCTTATTTCTATTCAGCAATTAATTTGCTCCGGTTTGAGGGAATGACCACCAAAAGCACTATCAGTCTTGTTGCTTCCATATTAGCAATTTTATTTTGTTTTATAGCTTTAGCGGGAGCAGAGAAATATCAAATTACAGCCACAGTATTAGTTTCCCTCACCATTTTCGCCTTCTATGCCAAGAAACTTGGTAACAAACCAGTCAATAAAGTAAGTAAAGGAGCTTAATATGAAAACTATCGTTATGGGTTACAATAAAGCAACGTATCACACTAAATCTCTAGCAGATTATTTACAGCGACAAAACTACCAAGTAGTTGAGGTATGTTTGAGATCGGAGTTATTAAATTTGATTAAGAATAATACCCGGATTGTGGCTGTGCTACTTAATATGGATTTCTTCAACGATGATTTTTTTAGCCAAGAGCTAGTGAAGAAAATGAATATGATTAACGAGAACTTACCTATTTTGTTGTTAAAAGACTCAGAAAATGATGAGGAGCTGGATTTTGAAAGTCTAGAAAATAACGTGCAATACATCGAAAGTAATCTTTATTCGGAGCAGGATATTTTTCACAAAATTGAAAAAGCGGTAACAAATTACTTAGATAAAATTACTCCTCCCTTAACTAAAGCCTTGTTTAAATATGTTGATGAGGGCAAGTACACCTTCTGTACACCAGGACATATGGGGGGCACAGCATTTCAAAAATCACCGATAGGAACGGTTTTCTATGATTTCTTTGGCGAAAATACCTTGAAATCTGATATTTCTATTTCAGTAGGAGAACTAGGTTCATTATTGGATCATTCCGGACCTCATGCTGAAGCAGAAAAATATATAGCCAAAACCTTTAATGCAGATCGCAGTTATATCATCACCAACGGCACATCTACTGCCAATAAAGTAGTAGGAATGTATTCTGTACCAGCCGGCAAAACAGTATTGATTGACCGTAATTGCCATAAATCGCTTACTCATTTATTGATGATGAGTGATATTGTACCTATTTATTTCAAACCTACCCGTAATGCTTATGGTTTGTTGGGGGGAATTCCTCAAAGTGAATTTACCGATGATGTTATCAGACAAAAAATTGCTACGACACAAAATGCCAGTTGGCCGGTACATGCAGTAATCACTAATTCTACCTATGATGGTTTGTTTTACAACACCGATAAAATCAAACGAAATTTAAATGTAAAATCCATTCATTTTGATTCTGCTTGGGTACCATATACCAATTTCAGCCCAATTTACCAAGGTAAAACAGGAATGGGAGGTGTACAACTGCCGGATAAAGTGATTTATGAAACTCAATCCACTCATAAACTGCTAGCGGCATTTTCACAAGCTTCAATGATCCACATTAAAGGTGAGGTTGACGAAGAAGTTTTCAATGAGGCCTATATGATGCATACCTCTACTTCACCAAACTATGGAATTGTGGCATCTACCGAAGTGGCTGCAGCAATGATGAATGACAATATGGGAAAACGATTGATCCAAGATTCCATTGAAAGAGCGGTCAAATTGAGAAAACTTATTCGTCAATCGTATTTATCTAGCGATGATTGGTATTTTGATGTTTGGCAGCCTGAAAATATTGATTGCACCGAATGTTGGGAGCTTGAATCAAATCAATCTTGGCACGGTTTCAAACAGATTGATAGTGAACATATGTATTTAGACCCAGTCAAAGTCACTCTATTAACGCCTGGTTTGAGCAAAGAGGGGCAATTACAAGAAACGGGTATTCCCGCCGTCTTAGTGTCTAAATTCCTTGATAGTAAAGGTATCATTATTGAAAAAACAGGACCTTATAACTTATTAGTACTCATCAGTATCGGTGTTGATGACACTAAAGTAATAAGTTTGGTACAAGGATTAAATGAGTTTAAAGCTCTATATGACCAAAATGTGCTTGTGAAAGATATTCTTCCGGAAGTGTATGCGGAATCGCCAGGGTTTTATGAAAATATGGGGATTCAAACCTTGGCTCAAGGGATTCATCGATTGATTTATAAACATAATTTACCGGAACTAATGTACAAAGCCTTTGATATTTTACCGAAGATGGTAATGACCCCAAATAAAGCTTTTCAGCTAGAGTTGAACGGTTCTGTGCAAGATTGCTATATCGAAGATATGATTGGAAAAATTAACGCTAATATGATTTTGCCTTATCCTCCGGGTGTACCACTGGTTATGCCGGGTGAAATGATCACAGAGGAAAGTCGTCCGATTTTAGAATTCTTGTTAATGCTATGTGAAATAGGTGCTCATTATCCAGGGTTTGCTACTGATATTCATGGTGCATATAAACAAGATGATGGGCGGTATAAGGTGAAAATTATTGTTGAATAATCATATTCATAGTTATTTTATTTGCATAAATAAGGAATCACTTCTAATGAATACCCCATTTAGGTGGGGTATTTTTATGAATAAATATTACAAAAGTGCGGTTTATTTTAAGAACATTTATGTTGTAATAATTTCTGCCCGTTTTCAATTATACATCTAGTTAAACGTTGGATAGATTCCGATTCTAAATTGTAACGATGCCAATACAGTTTTTTATGCTGCACTAATTGGGGTTCTAAATTTATAATTGTGCCTGACGCAAGTTCTTTTTCAATTTGTTGACGAGAAATCATAGTGCAAGCTACATCTTGTAGAATTAGTGGTATATAGGCTTCAGAAGAAGGAATAATATGGCTAATTAAATTGCCGGGACTCATACCATAATATTCTTGCAGGAATAAATTATGTTGATCAAATTCAGTAGAAAATGCTAATACAGGTGCTTTTAATAGATTTTCTTGATTAACCCCGTGAGGGAAGAATCTATCTGCAAATTTTGGTGAAGACACAAAAATATAATCTAAAGAGCCAATGTAATCACATTTGCCATTAATGATTGGTTTTGAGTGAGTGCTTACGGCTCCGACAACGTTACCTGATAACAGGCTGTTTAACGTATAAGTTTCATCTTTTACATTAATATCAAGACGTAAAGATGGATCAGTAAGTATTTCATTAACAGCTGGCAAAAACCAAGTAGCAAGAGAGTCTGCATTAATGGAAATAGGGATTATTTCGATATTGATGCCACCGTTATCAAAAATATCATGTTCAATTAATCGGACGTGATTAAGTAATTTCAATAACTTTTGCCCAAGAGCGGTCGGCTTTGGAGAGGCTGTACGCGTAACTAATAATTCACCAAATTCATTTTCTAGCTGTTTAATTCTTTGCGACACAGCAGACTGAGTAATGCCTAATTTATTTGAGGCTTTTTCAAACCCCTGCTCTTTAATAATAAGATCAAGTAACTTCAAAGACTTATAATCAATATTTCTCATTTATTTCCCATCTATTTGCCTAGTTTTTATTGACTTGATTATAAACCCGCTTTCAAACTAGCTTCAATAAAGCGATCCAAATCGCCGTCAAGTACGGCTTGCGTGTTACGATTTTCGATACCGGTACGTAGATCTTTGATACGTGAATCGTCCAGCACATAAGAGCGAATTTGACTGCCCCAGCCGATGTCCGATTTATTGTCTTCCATAGCTTGTTTATCGGCATTTTTCTTTTGTAGCTCCAGTTCATACAATTTCGCTTTTAATTGCTTCATTGCCTGATCTTTATTTTTGTGCTGGGAACGATCATTTTGACATTGCACGACAATACCGCTCGGAATATGGGTAATTCGCACCGCACTTTCGGTTTTATTGACATGCTGACCTCCTGCACCGGAAGCACGATAAACATCAATCCGTAAATCTGCCGGATTGATTTCAATATCAATATCATCATTGACTTCAGGATAAACGAATACGGCGCTAAAGGAGGTATGACGGCGGTTATTGGAGTCAAAAGGGCTTTTTCGTACTAAACGGTGAATACCCGTTTCAGTGCGTAACCAACCAAAGGCATATTCCCCGCTGATTTTGATGGTGGCTGATTTTAAACCGGCGACATCACCATCGGAAACTTCCATCAATTCTGTTTTAAAACCTTTGCTTTCCGCCCAACGTAAATACATGCGCAATAACATTTCCGTCCAATCTTGCGCTTCTGTACCGCCTGAGCCGGCTTGTAAATCGACATAACAATCAGAGGCATCATGTTCTCCACTGAACATACGACGAAATTCTAATTGAGCCAGTTGGGTTTTAAGCGTTTCTAATTCTGCGACGGCTTCGTTGAAGGTTTCTTCATCCTCGGCTTCTATTGCAAGCTCAAGTAATCCGTCCACATCTTCCAATCCTTGTTCTAAATTTTTGATGGTATTCACCACCTGTTCAAGCGCCACTCGCTCCTTCCCTAAGGCTTGGGCTTTATCCGGATCGTTCCATACTTCAGGCTGTTCTAGTTCCGCATTGACTTCTTCTAAACGTTCGACTTTAGTATCGAAGTCAAAGATACCCCCGAAGCACGGAAGTGCGGTCGGAAAGATCGGCGATTTTATTTTTCACGGGGTTTATTTCAAACATAATAAATTTGCTTTAACTGTAAATTGGCGGATTATATGCTATTTTCTTATTTTTGGGTAGCTAGGGTTGCAGAAATTGGTAATTTATCTATAATCTCAGATTCGCTTAATTTAGCAAATTTAGGAATGAAAAATGAAGAAAATTTTAACCGCACTTTTATGTGTTACGGCAGCAAGTGCAATGGCTGATGACGCAACAATCAAAAGCCAATTACAGGCACTTGGTGCGAAAAATATTGATATCAAAAACTCTCCTGTTCACGGTGTTAAAACAGCCGTAACCGATGAAGGAATTATTTATGTAACGGAAGACGGTAAATATGCTTTTCAAGGGAAACTTTACGAATTAACAAACAAAGGACCTGTGGATGTGAGCGGTAAGTTATTGATGGATAAGCTCAATTCTTATAAAAATGAAATGATTGTTTATCCGGCAAAAAATGAAAAATATATCGTTACCGTATTTATGGATATTACCTGTCACTACTGCCACTTATTACATCAACAATTAAAAGAATATAATGATCTTGGCATTACCGTGCGTTATTTAGCTTTTCCTCGCGGTGGCATGAGAAGTGAAACCGCAAAACAAATGGAAACTATTTGGACTGCCAAAGATCCTGCTTTTGCTTTAAACGAAGCTGAAAGCGGCAGATTGCCGAAAGAAGTTAAAACGCCTCATATTGTGAAAAAACACTATGAGTTAGGTATTCAATTCGGCGTAACCGGTACACCGAGTGTTATTACTTCAAACGGTGAGATAATCGGCGGATATTTAAAACCGGCAGATTTACTGGCTGCGCTAAAAGAAAGCAAGTAATAATTTATTTTTATTGAATAAAAACAATATCGTATTTTAAAAAGAGCTGTTGGTTTAACAGCTCTTTACTTATGAATTAATCACCAGTGAATAAATACATTAAACGCCGCGAAATTCCAACAGGAGATTCTGTTTCCGAACATCCTTTATTGGATCGCCTTTATCGTGCCCGTCACATTAAAAACAGGCAAGAATTAGACCGCACTTTAAAATCTATGTTAAATCCGAATCAGCTTTACGGCATTACTCAAGCCGTAGCATTGTTGGTATCGGCTTATCAAATGCAACAAAAAATAGTCATTGTTGGGGATTTTGATGCAGACGGTGCAACAAGTACGGCATTGACGATATTGGCGCTTCGTCAGCTTGGTTTTACGAATATTGATTATTTGGTACCGAATCGCTTTGAACAAGGCTATGGGTTGAGTATTCCCGTGGCTGAAATGGCAATTGAAAAAGGCGTGCAATTACTCATGACAGTGGATAATGGCGTATCTTCTTTTGAAGGAATTGCTTTTTTGAAAGAAAAAGGTATTCGGGTTTTAGTGACGGATCATCACTTACCTCCGGATATACTGCCGCCGGCTGATGCTATTGTGAACCCTAACTTAAATCAATGTGATTTTCCTTCAAAATCCTTGGCTGGCGTAGGGGTTGCATTTTATTTGATGCTGGCACTACGGGCGAAATTTCGTGAGTTGGGTATTTTTACGGCGGAAAACCAACCTAATTTTACAGAACTGCTTGACCTCGTAGCGCTTGGTACGATTGCCGATGTTGTGCCGCTTGATCAGAATAATCGTATTTTAGCTTATCAAGGTTTAATGCGTATTCGGGCTAAATATTGCCGACCGGGGATTATCGCTTTGGCGGAAGTGGCGAATCGTAATGTTGAGCAGTTTTCAGCAAGCGATCTTGGCTTTTCTATTGGCCCGCGTCTAAATGCGGCGGGGCGATTGGATAATATGTCTATTGGCGTGGAATTATTACTTGCGGAAGATATGCAAACTGCGCGTGAACTTGCTTTGGAACTTGATCAACTTAATCAAACACGCAAAGAAATTGAAGCGGGAATGAAACTTGAGGCACTGGAAATTTGCCGAAATCTCACCGTACTTTTTAATGCCTTACCAACAGGTATCGTGCTTTATCAAGCGAATTGGCATCAAGGTGTGCTAGGGATTGTTTCGTCTCGCATTAAAGATCAGTATCATCGTCCGGTTATTGCTTTTGCGCAAGATGAAAAAGGAGTATTGAAAGGTTCTGCCCGCTCTATTGAAGGGGTACATATCCGTGATCTATTAGAACGAATTCATTCTCAATATCCCGATATGATCTTAAAATTTGGTGGACATGCAATGGCGGCTGGTTTAAGTATTCGTGAAGAATGTTTTAGCCAATTTCAACAAATTTTTAATCAAACAGTGCTGGATTGGTTGGATGAAACGCATTTACAAGGCATAATTTGGACAGATGGCGAATTAAGAACGAATGAATTCACCCTTGAAACGGCGGAATTGTTAAAAAATGGTGGCCCTTGGGGGCAGGCATTTGCCGAACCTTGCTTTGACGGTGAATTTAAAATTTTGGATCAACGCGCAATTGGGCAAGGGCAAAATCACTTAAAAATGTTGGTTGAACCGAAACAGGGCGGCTCACTTTTAGATGCCATTGCCTTTAATGTTGATACCCGACTGTATCCCGATTTATCCATTAAACGGGCACGTTTAGCCTATAAACTGGATATAAATGAATTTCGTGGTAATCGTAACATCCAATTATTAGTCGATCATATTGAACCCATAGATGAGTAAAATAAGAAAGTGGCGATGGGGCAATCTTGCGTTATTCGGTATTGCAACGCAGTTTGCTTTCGCAGAAACGAATCCAAAAGATTTTTCTGTACAAAATCAACCGCACTTGCCGTCTGCAAATACATTAGGATTTGAGGACGGGCGCGATTATTTTTCCTATAAAGAACCGGTGGTTCATCCTTTGCGTGCCGATAAGAAAATCCGTATTCAATTCTTTTTTGATTATGATTGTAGAGTGTGTTCGTCCGCGCAAGATATTTTGGAATTCTATAGCCAAATGCGTCCTGATAAAATTGTTTTGGAACAATATCCAGTGGCAACTATCGAAAATCAATTTAGTGCAAAGGTGTTCTACACTTTAAAAGCATTAAAAGCAGGAGAATTATCTGATGCATTATTGTTTGAAACGGCAGAAAAATCACGTTATGTTGAACTGGCATCGCCGGCAAAAATGCTAAAATGGGCGGAGCAGCAGGGACTTGATAAACAAATCTTTGCAAAAACCGAAAATTCTTCGGATATAAAGGAAAAAATAAAAGATTCTATTGAATTAACGGAAGAATATGGTGTTTTTACTTATCCTTATGTGGTGATTGGTGGAAAGTATGTACTGACGGCGAGTACGCTTTATAATGATGATTACAGTGTGGCTGTATTAGATTATTTAGTGAATAAATTGGAAAAGGAGAGAGAGAAATGAAAATAGGCATTGTTGGTGCAATGGCGCAAGAAGTCGAAATTCTGAAAGGCTTAATGACGGATAAGATCGAAACGAGGGTAGCAAGTACGGTCATTTTTGAGGGAAAAATTAATGGAAAATCCGTTGCTTTGTTGCAATCGGGGATCGGGAAAGTCGCGGCTGCAATCGGAACTACCGCCTTACTACAACTGGCAAAACCGGATATTGTGATCAATACGGGATCAGCCGGTGGCGTAGCGAAAGGATTAAAAGTCGGCGATATTGTCATTTCTGATGAAACCCGTTATCACGATGTGGATGTTACGGCATTCGGCTATGAAAAAGGTCAACTTCCGGCTAATCCCGCTGCATTTTTGTCTGATGAGAAATTAGCGGATCTTGCACAAAAAACGGCTGAAGCACAGGGGAAATCGGTAAAACGTGGGTTAATTTGTTCCGGTGACAGCTTTATTCATAGCGAAGATAAAATTGCGGAAATCAAAGCGGATTTCCCTCATGTGACAGCGGTCGAAATGGAGGCAACGGCAATCGCTCAGGTGTGCTATGCATTTAATGTGCCCTTTGTGGTTGTACGTGCGATTTCTGATAGTGGCGATGGGGAAGCGAGTCTGTCTTTTGAGGAATTTTTACCGCTTGCGGCGAAGCAATCTTCAGCATTGGTTTTAGGCATGTTAGACAAATTATAGGATTTCTTATGGGAATAATTATTACCGTTGATGGCCCAAGTGGGGCGGGAAAAGGCACATTGTGCTATGCGTTAGCGGAAAAATTAGGCTATGCCTTGTTAGATAGTGGGGCGATTTATCGTGTTACGGCATTGGCTGCGCTAAAAAGTGCGGTCGATTTATCCGATGAATTTGCCTTGGCGGAATTGGCACGTAATTTGGATATTCAATTTATTCCGCGAGATGGGGAAGTGAATATTTTATTAAACGGCGAGAATGTAAGTCGTTTAATTCGCATTCAAGAAACGGCGGATGTTGCATCAAAAATCGCTGTTTTTCCGCAAGTTAGAGCAGCATTACTGCAACTTCAACGGGATTTCGCAAAAAATAATAACCTCATTGCTGACGGGCGTGATATGGGAACCGTGGTATTTCCCAATGCTCAGATAAAACTCTTTTTAGACGCAAGTGCTGAAGAACGTGCAAAAAGGCGCTACAAACAGTTGCAAAGCAAGGGAATTAGTGGTAACTTTGCACAGATTTTGGTCGAGATAAAGGAACGGGACTTTCGTGATAGAAATCGTGAAGTCGCTCCGCTTAAACCGGCTGAAGATGCGTTGTTACTTGATAGTACAACATTGAGTATTGATGACGTGATTGCTCAAGCGATGGCTTACATTCAACAACGTAAAAATACTTAACTTTGTTTATTCAAGGATGAATAGACGTTTATTCTCAACCCCACATCTTATGGATAAAATGTGGATGTTATTAACTTTTAAAGAAGATTATTTATATGTCAGAATCTTTTGCTCAACTCTTTGAAGAATCATTAAAAGGCCTTGAAACCCGTCAAGGTTCAATCGTTAGCGGTACTGTAGTAGCTATTCAAAAAGGTTTTGTCCTTGTTGATGCTGGTTTAAAATCCGAGTCTGCAATTCCCGTTGCTGAGTTCTTAAATGCACAAGGTGAACTTGAAGTTCAAGTCGGCGATACGGTGAATGTTGCGTTAGATGCAGTTGAAGATGGTTTCGGTGAAACTAAGCTTTCTCGTGAGAAAGCGGTTCGTCACGAATCTTGGATTGAATTAGAAAAAGCTTATGAAGAAAAAGCGACTGTTATCGGTTTAATCAATGGTAAAGTAAAAGGCGGTTTCACAGTTGAGCTAAACGGTGTTCGTGCATTCTTACCTGGTTCTTTAGTTGATACTCGTCCTGCACGTGATGCTGATCACTTATTAGGTAAAGAATTAGAATTCAAAGTAATCAAATTAGATCAAAAACGTAATAACGTTGTTGTTTCTCGTCGCGCAGTGATTGAGTCAGAAAATAGCCAAGAACGTGAACAAGTGTTAGAAAACCTTGTTGAAGGTTCGGAAGTTAAAGGTATTGTTAAAAACTTAACTGATTACGGTGCATTCGTTGATTTAGGCGGTGTTGACGGTTTACTTCATATCACGGATATGGCTTGGAAACGTGTTAAACATCCAAGCGAAATCGTGAATGTAGGTGATGAAGTAACCGTTAAAGTATTGAAGTTTGATAAGGATCGTACTCGTGTGTCTTTAGGCTTAAAACAATTAGGTCAAGATCCATGGGTTGCTATCGCTGAAAATCATCCGGTAAACAGCAAATTAACCGGTAAAGTAACTAACTTAACTGACTATGGCTGTTTTGTTGAGATCTTAGATGGTGTTGAAGGCTTAGTTCACGTTTCTGAAATGGATTGGACTAACAAAAACATTCATCCGTCTAAAGTGGTTAGTTTAGGTGATGTTGTTGAAGTCATGGTATTAGAAATTGACGAAGAACGTCGTCGTATTTCTTTAGGCTTAAAACAATGTAAACCTAACCCGTGGACTCAATTTGCTGAAACTCACAATAAAGGCGACAAAGTAACCGGTAAAATTAAATCTATCACTGATTTCGGTATCTTTATCGGTCTTGAAGGTGGAATCGATGGTTTAGTTCATTTATCTGATATTTCTTGGAATGTATCAGGTGAAGAAGCTGTTCGTAACTACAAAAAAGGTGACGAAGTTTCTGCAGTAGTATTGGCAGTAGATGCAGTTAAAGAGCGTATTTCTTTAGGTATCAAACAACTTGAAGAAGATCCGTTTAATAACTTCATCGCAATCAATAAGAAAGGTGCGGTAGTTTCTGCAACTGTAGTTGAAGCTGATGCAAAAGGCGCTAAAGTAGAATTAGTAGGCGGAGCTGAAGGTTATATTCGTGCTGCAGATCTTACTGATGAAGTGGTGGCAGGTGATGTCGTTGAAGCGAAATACACTGGTGTAGATCGTAAAGCCCGTATTGTTCATTTATCTGTAAAAGCAAAAGCTCAAGCTGAAGAAGCTGCGGCAGTTGCAAGCGTGAATAATAAACAAGAAGAAGTTGCTATTCCGAATGCAATGGCTGAAGCGTTTAAAGCAGCTAAAGGTGAATAATTAATTTATTCTGTCAGGCTGGGCTGGGTTTGTCCCAGCCTTCTTTTTCTTCAAGTTTTATTGATAATTCATTTACCATATGAATTATCAATAAAACT
>MLHP01000026.1 GCA_001999425.1 Rodentibacter genomosp. 2
GCGGTTACTTCTAATACAAAAAACTCAAGGAGCTTTTTCTGTATGGATTTCTTTAATTTACAATGAGTTATCTTCATTTTTGTAGAATAACATACTAGCTAATATACGTCAGCCCCTTAAATAAAATTCTTTTTTCATAGATAAAAAATTGTGTCTTTTATAGGCAGATCCCAGCAGATTTGTTATTTATTTGCAATAAAACAGCAGTATAAATAAAAAGAAGCTTTTGCGATCTTACAGTAGCAGATTTTTACGAAAAACTTCAAATTTAAAGCCCGTTAAAACGGGCTTTAAAATAGAGATAAGTGTTTATTTTTTCTTCTGGCAATGCGGACAAATATAACTATTGCGTTGTCCAATAATTAAACTTTCAATTTTTGTACCGCACTTTGGACAAGGTTTATCTTTGTTACCATATACTAATAATTCTTGTGCGAAATAGCCGGGGCGGCCATCCGGTTGTAAAAAATCTTTGAGTGTTGTTCCCCCCTGTTGTATTGCTTTTTCTAACACGGATTTGATCGTGTCCACTAATAATATGCATTGTTTTCGAGTGAGATTTGCAGTCACTTTTTGTGGATGTAATCCGCATAAAAATAAACTTTCATTGGCGTAAATATTACCGACACCGACAACAATGGCATTATCCATTAAGAAAGTCTTAAGTGCGGTCAATTTTTTACGGGATTTTTTGAAGAGATATTCAGCGTTAAACTCATTGGAAAGTGGTTCAGGGCCAAGTTTCAAAAAAAGATGAAATTCGTCAAGATTTTCTGTCCATAGCCATGCGCCAAATCGGCGGGGATCGTTATAGCGTAATAATTTCCCGTTATTCATGATAATATCTAGGTGATCATGTTTATCAATGGGGCTGTCGTGTGGCACAACTCGAAGTGATCCGGACATACCTAAATGCCCGATGATATAGCCTTGTTCTGTATGGATAATAAGATATTTTGCCCGACGTGAGAGTTCTAGAATTTTCACATTGGTCAGTTCCATTAGTTCAGGTGAAACAGCCCAGCGTAATTTCGGTTGGCGGACAGTTATTTTTTCAATAATAAAACCTGTTAAATAGGGGCTTATACCACGTAGTGCAGTTTCAACTTCAGGTAATTCCGGCATAATTGAGCTCTCTAATAAATTTTTTGTACAAAAAAACCCGAGCGATGTCGGGCTTTTTCAAATCTGCAAAATTATTTGATTTTTGCTTCTTTATAGATAACGTGTTTACGTACTACCGGATCAAATTTTTTGATTTCCATTTTTTCAGGCATGTTACGTTTGTTTTTATCGGTTGTGTAGAAGTGACCGGTCTCTGCAGTAGAAACTAAACGGATTTTCTCACGAGCGCCTTTCGCTGCCATGTCTTAGCTCCTTTTATTAGATTTTTTCGCCACGAGCACGGATTTCAGCTAACACTGCATCAATGCCTTTTTTATCAATAATACGCATACCTTTTGCTGTTAAGCGCAAAGTTACGAAACGGTTTTCACTTTCAACCCAAAAACGGTGAGTGTGAAGGTTTGGAAGAAAACGACGACGTGTCGCATTCATTGCGTGTGAGCGGTTATTACCCACAGCTGGACGCTTGCCTGTTACTTGACAAACTCTAGACATAATAATCTCCAATAATTAAATATAAGCTCGAGCTTACGGTTCGGATTGCTCTAAATCTGGCTTAACCAAATTTGCTGCCTCGTCAGGTCGCGCAAATCCGACCCGCTTACTATATTAAAGGTGGCAGATTATACTGACTTTATTTCCATTTCTCAAGCATAAATACGATTTTCCTAAGGGAGTGGAAAGAAAAGTAGTGGTTTTTATGAGAATTAAAGGAAATTATGCTCGGCAAAGGAATAACAATCGTCTTTTCCCACGATGAAATGATCGAGAACGCGAATTTCCATTAATTCCGCCGCCTCACAAATTTTTTGTGTGACGAGTTGATCTGAATGGCTAGGTTCTGCTACTCCTGAAGGATGGTTATGCACCAAAATGAGCGCTGCAGCATTGCAATAAAGTGCCTCTTTGATTATTTCACGTGGATATACGTTTGCTACATTAATTGTGCCTAAAAATAACCGCTCTTTTTTAATGAGCCTGTGTTGATTGTCTAAAAATAACACCATAAAAATTTCACGTTCTTCGTGTTGTAACTCAATTCTTAAATAGAGTCTGACTGTCTCCGGGTCAGTAAAAATTTGTGAATGAAGCATTTCTTGTTTAAGGTAGCGCTTGGTCATTTCGGTAGTCGCTTGGAGTTGAATAAATTGCGTAATACCTAAACCTTTCATTGCACAAAAAGAAATTTGATCGGCTGAAAGCAGTGCACGAAGCGAGCCAAAATGCTCAATGACTTGTTTTGAAAGTTGCAGAACGGGACAGCCTTTTATGCCGGTACGTAAGAAAATTGCTAAGAGTTCTTGGTCTGAAAGAGTGGCGGCTCCATATTTTAATAACTTTTCGCGCGGCATAAGTTGGTGAATTTCCATTGGTTTACCTTATATCAATAAAAATCTCCCAGATTTTGACCGCTCTTCTATGATTTGACTATTTAGGCGTATAAATACTGCGTAGCGGATCGCGAAAATAAAATTTTTTATTCAACTAAATTGAAGTAAAATACGCAAATTGTGGTTAACCACTAACAAATTAAACGGAGAGGAAATGAAGCTAAGCGGAAAACGTATTGTTGTGGGAATAACGGGAGGAATTGCAGCGTATAAAACCATTGAGTTTATTCGCTTATTGCGTAAAGCTGAGGCTGAAGTCCGAGTGGTATTAACACCCGCTGCCGCAGAATTTGTTACACCACTGACTTTACAAGCCATTTCCGGTAATGCGGTCGCACAATCTTTACTTGACCCGCAGGCGGAACTTGCTATGGGGCATATTGAGCTTGCAAAATGGGCTGATGCAGTGATAATTGCGCCGGCTAGTGCGGATTTTATTGCTCGTTTTGCGGTGGGGATGGCAAATGATTTGCTTTCTACAATTTGTTTAGCAACCGATGCACCGATTTTTCTTGCTCCGGCAATGAATCAACAAATGTTCCGTCAACAAATCACTCAACAAAATTTGACTACACTTCAAGCGAGAGGCGTACAGATGATAGGTCCAAATAGCGGTTTTCAGGCTTGTGGTGATATGGGTGTAGGGCGGATGTCGGAGCCGATGGAAATATTTACAGCACTTTCGGTTTTTTTCACACAAAGCCAAGACTTACAAGGATTAAATGTGGTAATCACCGCAGGCCCGACTCGAGAAGCCATTGATCCTGTGCGTTATATTTCCAATCATAGTTCCGGAAAAATGGGCTTTGCTATTGCAGAAAGTTTTGCGAAACGTGGGGCGAATGTAACATTAATTACAGGCCCTGTAAGTTTACTGACACCGAATAATGTGACACGTATTGATGTGGTATCGGCGAAAGAAATGTGGCAAGTTTCCCTTGAAAATGCCGTTAAAAATCAGATTTTTATTGGCTGTGCGGCGGTGGCTGATTATCGTGTTGTGGATATTGCCGAACAGAAAATAAAAAAATCTGCTGAGGAAATGTTGCTTAAATTAGTTAAAAATCCGGATATTATTGCGGATGTAGGGCATTTAACGAGAAATCGTCCTTTTACAGTGGGATTTGCAGCAGAAACACAAAATCTTGCTGATTATGCGAAGGAGAAACTAAAACGTAAAAATTTAGATATGATTTGTGCGAATGATGTATCTGGTGGGCAAGTGTTTAATGCAGATGACAATGCTTTACAGCTTTTTTGGAAAGAAGGGAGCATCACCCTTTCTTTTAAATCGAAAACTGAACTTGCAGCTGATTTAGTTGATGAGATCGTTAAACAATATCAAAAAACATTGTAATTTTTGACCGCACTTTATGTAAGAAATAGAATTTCAAACGGAGTATAAAATGAAAAAAATTGATGTAAAAATTTTAGATCAACGTATTGGAAAAGAATTTCCTTTACCTACTTACGCCACTGCGGGTTCTGCAGGCCTAGATTTGCGGGCGTTGATTGATGAAAGTTTTGAAATTCAGCCGAATGAAACAAAATTGATTCCGACAGGTTTATCCGTCTATATTGCGGATCCGAATCTAGCTGCGATTGTTTTACCACGTTCCGGTTTAGGACATAAACATGGAATCGTGTTAGGAAATTTAGTGGGGTTGATTGATTCGGACTATCAAGGTCCATTGATGGTTTCCATGTGGAATCGAGGTTCTGAACCTTTTAAAATTGAAGTGGGTGATCGGATTGCGCAGTTGGTATTCGTTCCCGTAGTGCAGGCGGAATTCAATCTTGTTCAGGATTTTCAACAAACCGAGCGTGGTGAAGGCGGTTTCGGACATTCAGGCAAACAGTAACCTATGATAGAAGAACAGTTATCTTTATCCGGTGTTGATGAAATTGCACCGGAAGTAAAAATACCGAAAATTGAAAAACGTACCGTGAAAGAGCGTCGTCAGCAAGTATTAACGGTATTAACCCATATGTTACATTCTGAGCGGGGAATGGAGCGTATGACTACTGCCCGTCTGGCACAGGAAGTTGGTGTATCGGAGGCTGCACTCTATCGTTATTTCCCAAGTAAAACAAAAATATTTGAAGCGTTAATTGAAAATATTGAAAGTAATTTATTGAGCCGAATCAATGCTTCTATACGTAATGAAACCAATACGCTGAATCGTGTACATGATATTTTACAGATGATTTTGGATTTTGCCCGTAAAAATCCCGGTTTCACACGTATTTTAACAGGGCATGCGTTAATGTTTGAAGGTGCGGAATTACAGGCTCGTGTAGCAATGTTTTTTGATCGCCTTGAAATGCAATTTGTGAATATTCTACAAATGCGTAAATTACGGGAAGGGAAGGGATTTGCAGTGGATATTCGTATTATTGCCGCACATTTAGTGACCTTATGCGAGGGACAATTTATGCGTTATGTTCGAACGAATTTCCGTGTAACATCAAGCCAATCTTTTGAACAACAATGGCGTTTTATTGAACCTTTATTTGCCTAATTGACTTTCTTAAGGAAATATATGATTATTCCGTGGCAGAGTTTGGAATCCGAAACCCTTGATAATATTGTTGAAAGTGTCATATTACGCGAGGGTACCGATTACGGAGCGGAAGAAATTCCACTTGCACGTAAAAAAGAACAATTATTAGAAAAAATCCGTAATGGAAGTGCGGTCATTGTTTGGTCAGAATTACATGAATCCATTGATATAAAAGATAAAATGGAGTTTTTGAAGTAGAAACTGCTAAGGAGTCAATATGTCAAATTACATTGATGCTGATATTGAAGTGGAACAATTGCAAGCTGAGCACCCAGCAAGAGATCCTGCTTTAGATTGGTTTTTGACACATTGCCATTTACATAAATACCCGGCAAAATCAACTTTGATTTATGCCGGAGAAGAGGCAACCACGCTTTATTATGTAATTAAAGGTACTGTGATGGTTTCAGCAAAAGATGATGAAGGCAAAGAGATGATTTTAACTTATCTCGGTGCGGGTGAATTTTTTGGTGAGGCTGGTTTGTTTGATGAAGGATCAAAGCGTTCGGCTTGGGTAAAAACTAAAACGCCTTGCGAGATTGCTGAAGTTTCTTATAAAAAGTATCGTCAATTAATCCAAATTAATCCTGAGATTTTAATGTTTTTAACTGCACAATTAGCACGTCGAGTGCAGAATACTTCTCGCCAAGTAAGTAATTTGGCATTTTTAGATGTTGCCGGACGTATTGCGCAAACGCTGATTAATCTTGCCAAACAACCTGAGGCAATGACCCATCCGGATGGTATGCAAATTAAAATTACCCGCCAAGAAATTGGGCAAATGGTCGGTTGTTCTCGTGAAACAGTAGGGCGTATTATCAAAATGCTTGAAGATCAAAATTTGATTTATGCCCATGGTAAAACTATAGTTGTTTACGGCGTAAGATAACGGATAAAACCACTGAAAAGTGGTTTTTTATAATGTAGGAAAAGTTTTTTGCATATTTAATATTCAAATAGATATACATTAAATTGACAATGGGGGAAAAGGATTCTATTATACGCACATTCTTACAACGTGTAGGAATACAGGATTGGTCTCCTGAAAAGTGGCTTAAAAGGTTGAAAAACCTTTTTTATTGTTTTATGTCGCGCAGACTAGAACACCTCCATGGTGAGCTAGGTAGAAATTCCGCAAGGATGCGTACAGTAAGCCACTTGCTGTTAAGACCAATTCTGCTTAGTTCACCACCCTAGAAATCGCCTAATTCCTCCCCAAGTTTTATTCTCTCAAAGTTTCACCTGTCATAAATAACCCTAGGCATAGCTTTCTATCTTTAGTTTTTTTTATAAAGAAATACTATTCAATGGTTTGAACAGTATGTTAAGTCATTATTTTTTAGCTAACTAAAAACGCCCTTCTGTGAAAGTGGATTTTCACTTAAAAACCAGGGTATTTTTATGTTAAACTGGCACGAATTTTTCTATAAAGGCATTCCAGTGCAGTTCACTCGTTCAGTTTCTTTACGTATTGCAAAATACCTTTCTCTTATCATTATTGCTGCAGGGGTTATTAGTTCTCTGAGTTTAGCGATTATGGCAAGTAATGAATCCGATGCTGAAGCGATTAACGTTTCCGGTTCATTGCGTATGCAAAGCTATCGTTTGTTGTACTTGATGGAAAAGCGGCCGGATACCGTTGAAAAAAATCTAGGTTTTTATGAAAAAAGTCTTCATGCCCCAAGTTTGGTGAATATTCAGCATCAATTATTTGCTCCCGATGCGGTGAAACAATCGTACCAAACCATTCTTCAACGTTGGGCGGTTATGGAAAATTTTGCCCGACAAAATGATATTCAACAATATAGTCAAAATCTCATGGATTATGTGAGTGAAGTGGACTATTTTGTGTTTGAATTGCAGCGTTTTAGTGAGCAAAAATGGCTTTTTGCGTTATCCGTATTATGTTTTTCGATGTTACTCATTGTGGGGATGGTGTCTTATGTCATTTGGTTTACGCAACGTGAAGTGGTGAAACCGTTAAAATTGCTCACACAAGCCAGTATACAAGTACAAATGCGCCAGTTTAAGCATATTCCGCTTGATACGAAAAATGATAATGAGCTTGGTACGTTAGCACGCGTGTTCACGCAAATGTCAACAGAGTTGGGGAAATTGTACTCACGTCTTGAAGATGCTGTGAATGAAAAAACACAAAAATTACGTCAAACCAACCGCTCTTTATCGACCCTCTACGAAAGCTCACAGTTACTTACTGTGAATGCAATTAATGATAAAATTCTTAGCCAAGTATTGCGCCAGATTTTTGTTAGTGAACATTTGAGCTATATTGAACTGGATATTTTGGGGGCAGAACATTGGGATATTGCATTAGGACAAAAAAATACGTATCAGAGTTTGGAAACGCAAGAATTGAAAGTAGAAAGTGAGACTCTGGGTGTACTTTCATGGCAAGCGGGATTGCCTTGCCCCGATCCTCGGATGATGCAAAATTTGGTGCAAATGTTAGCACGAGCCTTGTATTTCCACAAAAATCAACGTCAGCAAGAACAACTTTTATTAATGGAAGAACGATCAATTATTGCACGAGAGTTACATGATTCATTGGCTCAAGTATTATCTTTTTTACAGATCCAGCTTGCTTTATTGAAACATAATTTGAAGAAGAATGATGAAGCGGCACAACAGAAAAGTTTTGCTATTATTGATAATTTTGAACAAGCCCTTTCTAGCGGTTATGTGCAGCTGCGTGAGTTGTTGGCTACCTTCCGTCTAACCGTACAAGAAGCGAATTTACAACAAGCATTGGAACAAGTTGTTGATTCTTTGCGTCCGCAAACCAATATGCGAATGAGGGTAAATAGCCAACTCCCGTCACAAAGCTTAAATCCTCAGCAACTCGTCCATTTACTGCAAGTTGTACGTGAAGCTACTTTAAATGCGATCAAACATTCAAAAGGCACGATAATTGAAATTACTGCACATATCAATATGGAAGGAGAGTATGAAATTCTTATTCAGGATGATGGCATTGGCATTCCAAGTTTAGATGAACCGGAAGGTCATTATGGGTTAAATATTATGGCGGAACGTTGTGGTCAGCTTGATGCAGAATTAACCATTAGCCGCCGTGAACAGGGCGGTACACAAGTTAAAATCACGTTGCCGCAAAAGTTATTTTAAGGAAATGCAATGAAGAGTTTACAACCTTTTCACACCTTTCATATCTCAGCTAATGCGAATGAAATTGTTGAAGTAAAAAGTCTTGAACAGTTGAAACAGGCTTGGATTGAGGCAAAAGCTAAGAATCTTCCTGTGCTTTTTCTTGGGCAGGGGAGCAATATGCTTTTTGTCGAGGATTTCAATGGGGTGGTTATCATCAATCGATTGTTGGGAATTACTCATGAACAAGATGAGCGTTTTCACTATCTCCATGTAAACGCCGGGGAAAATTGGCATAATTTGGTGAGATATAGTCTTGAACAAGGCATTGGAGGGTTAGAAAATCTTGCACTGATTCCGGGCTGTGCGGGATCAGCACCGATTCAAAATATTGGCGCTTACGGTGTGGAATTTAAAGATGTTTGCCATTATGTTGATGTACTTGATTTAGCAACGGACAAACAATATCGATTAAGTACGGAAGAATGTGATTTTGGTTATCGGGAAAGTATTTTTAAGCACCGTTATCGGAATGATTACGTAATTACCGCGATAGGGTTGAAACTGTCAAAAAATTGGCAACCTGTATTGGAATACGGTACGCTTGTGAATTTCGATAGGGAAAGGGTAACAGCAAAGGAAATATTTGATGAAGTTTGCCATATTCGCCAAAGTAAATTACCGAATCCTGATGAGTTTGGCAATGCGGGGAGTTTTTTTAAGAACCCGGTAGTGAATGCCGAACAGTTTGCCGAACTGCAAAAATTTAACGAAAATCTACCGCACTTTCCACAGCCTGATGGACATATAAAACTTGCTGCCGGTTGGTTAATTGATCAATGTAATCTTAAAGGCTTTAAAATCGGTGGTGCCTCAGTGCATAAAAAACAAGCATTGGTGCTGATTAATGAAAGCAATGCCATGGGACAAGATGTAGTGGATCTTGCACGTTATGTTCGTCGAACGGTAGCTGAAAAATTTGCTGTCTATCTCCAACCGGAAGTTCGTTTTATCGGAGCAGAGGGAGAGATCGATAGTGAAAAGGCGATTACTTAATTTTTTTGTGTATAAGTGGTAAAATCTAGCGTCGTATTGGATAAAGAATCAACAAAGGAAAATGAAATGAATTTTAAAGCGATTTTAGATACGTTTCCAATAATTGATCATTTAACAGGGCTAAATATAAAACAAGATGGCAAAGTTATCCATAATATTCCTGCTATCGAAGGAAAACTAGGATCATTGCGCCTTTATAATGCTCTCGCAGAAAAATTTAATGGAAAATTAGACCGCACTTCGGCGCAACAGGGCATAGATTGGTTTGCGGAATATGTGGAAGATGCGAAGAAAAATCCTGGTAAACACCCAAATATTGATTTGCTTTTTAAGGTACTTAATGAAGGTTTGGTTTTAGAACTTGAAGTGCTAAAAAATAGCTGAATATGTTGAACTTTTAATAGGTAAAACCTGTCTTAAAAAGCAAATTAGTTCAATAAACCTTTTTATTGTGCTATAAGGAAAATCACTAATTGGCAAAGTCCAAACAGAAGGAAAAAGATGGATAAAGAGACACAAATGATGTTAGTTCCTCAAGGTAGCATTGAAGGCTATATTCGTGCGGCAAATGAATATCCAATGTTGACCGCAGAGGAAGAAAAAGAATTAGCGGAAAGTTTATATTATAACGGTGATATTGACGCAGCTAAGAAATTAGTGTTGTCACATCTTCGTTTTGTTATTCACGTGGCGCGTGGCTATTCCGGTTATGGCTTACCGCAGGCAGATCTTATTCAAGAAGGTAATATCGGTTTAATGAAAGCAGTAAAACGTTTTAATCCGGAAGTTGGGGTGCGTTTAGTTTCCTTTGCCGTTCATTGGATTAAGGCTGAAATCCATGAGTATGTATTACGCAACTGGCGTATTGTGAAAGTGGCGACCACCAAAGCACAGCGCAAATTATTTTTCAATCTACGTAAAACGAAACAGCGTTTAGGCTGGTTCAATGAAAATGAATTAGACATCGTGGCAAATGAATTAGGCGTGTCAAAAGAGGATGTGATCGAAATGGAATCACGTATGACCGGTGCCGATGTTGCTTTTGATTTACCAACTGATGACAGTGAAAGCGAAACTTATTCACCATCGCTTTATTTGGAAGATAAAAGTTCTAACTTCGCTGCGGAGTTGGAGAACGAAAATTTTGAAAGCCAAGCGACTGAGCAGTTAAGTAATGCATTGCAAAGCCTTGATGAACGTAGTCAGGATATTATTAAATCCCGTTGGTTAGATGATAATAAAGCGACATTGCATGATTTAGCGGCAAAATATAATGTGTCTGCAGAACGTATCCGACAACTAGAGGCTAATGCTCTTAAAAAATTGAAAAGTGCGGTGAGTTTTTAGCTACTTTTGAAAAAATAAAACCTGCCAAACGGCAGGTTTTTTAATTTTTGTTTTTCTTTAATTTTGACCATATTTTGTCTTCTTGTCCACGCCATAAGCGTTGAATGTTATCGTGATGGCGGTAAATCAATAAACAGCTTACCAACGCCACTGGGAAAGTGAATTCGGGTTTAAACCACCAGACATAAAAAGGAGCCAGTAATGCAGTAACGACCGCGCTTAAGGAAGAATAACCACTGACTAAGAAAACGATAAACCAAGTACCAAAAATTGATCCCGCCACCGCCCATGCAATTGGTGCAATTGCGCCAAATGCCGTAGCAACCCCTTTTCCGCCTTTGAATCGAAAAAAAATAGGAAAAATATGTCCCAAACAGGCCCCCAGAGCGACCATACCCAATTCAAATTGAGTTAATCCTAGGTAATAACCTGCCCAAACCGGTAACATACCTTTTAAAATATCAAAAATGAGTACAGATAGTGCGGTCCAGCGCCCACCAATGCGAAATACATTCGTTGCCCCTGGATTGTGAGAACCGTATTGACGAGGATCGGGTAAGCCGGCTACTTTACAAATTAAGATTGCACTGGAAATTGATCCTAAGAGATAGGCAAAAATCATGTAAATAATAGCGAATAGGCTCATTTAATCCCCCGGAATGATAAAATTTCCTCGCTATTTTACCTAAACTTGCTAGCATACGCCTACTATAATTTTAGAGGAATCTGATATGGATCGTATTTTTATTGAAGAATTAACGGTATTTGCCCAAATTGGTGTCTATGATTGGGAACAGCAAATTCAACAAAAATTAGTGTTTGATATTGAAATGGCATGGAATTGTAAAAAGGCGGCAGAAACCGATGATGTGCAATATTGTCTTAATTATGCGGAGGTTAGCCGATTTGTTTTGGATTATGTGCAGGCAAAGCCCTTTTTACTTATTGAGCGTGTTGCCTATGAGGTTGCCGAACAATTACAAAAAAGTTTTTCTATCCCGTGGCTGCGTTTGAAATTAAGTAAACCGAAAGCTGTGGCACAGGCGAGTAGTGTAGGAGTTATTGTAGAACGAGGTACTTTGCCTTCAGAGATAAAATAAATGAAAAAATGTGAGATTTTTTACCGCACTTTTTACTGAACTTCGCAATAAAAAACCCGACAGAAGTCGGGTTTTTTGTTTACGGATAAATTATTCCGCAACAATAACGATGTTTAATGATGCAAACACTTCACCGTGAAGTTGGAAACGAACATTGTGCTCACCAAGGGTACGAATTGGACCGTTTGGTAAACGAACTTCGCTTTTCGCCAATTCAACACCGGCAGAAGTAACTGCTTCAGCTACATCACGAGTAGTGATGGAACCGAATAAACGACCTTCATCACCGGCTTTAGAAACGATAGTTACTTTTTCTAACGCTTCTAAACGCTCTGCGCGCTCAATTGCCGCAGCTAATGATTTAGCCGCTTTCTCTTCTAACTCGGCACGACGTGCTTCAAAGTGTTCGATGTTTGCTTTAGTCGCCATAACCGCTTTACCCTGTGGGATTAAGTAGTTACGCGCAAAACCTGATTTAACATCTACTTGATCACCTACGTTACCTAGGTGAGCAATTTTATCTAAAAGAATAACTTGCATTTGACCTTCTCCTTCTTAGTGATGATGTGCATCAGAGTAAGGTAATAACGCTAAATAACGCGCGCGTTTGATTGCACGGGCTAATTGACGTTGGTACTTCGCACGAGTACCGGTAATACGGCTTGGTACAATTTTGCCGCTTTCAGAAATGTAGTTCTTTAATGTAGCGATATCTTTGTAATCGATTTCCACAACATTTTCCGCAGTGAAACGGCAGAACTTACGACGACGGAAATAACGTGCCATTTGGCTGTCTCCTAATCTATAAATTCGATTTGCTCGGCATGTAAAACTAACTGGCTTAAACCGTTTGCAGTTTTATGTGAGGTGATGAAACCCACAACCAATAGTTGGTTGCCGACCGTAATGCTTTGAGTTTTTTCTACTAATCGATTGCCACTAATTTGAATGGGCATTTTTAACCACGCTTGACGAGGTAAACCGCTTTCAACCTGTTCGGAACGATGTTCCAACCAAAACCGGCAATGCTCAATGCCATTAGGGCTTTTATGTCGCTTTGGGAGTTGGCACACAGTGCCGGTCAACGAAAAGCGATTATCAATGTTTGAATTACTCTTCAGCATCCTCAAAATCGTTGTTTTCAACTTCAGCTAAAGCTTTACGATCATCTTTTGCTTTAACCATTGGGGACGCTTCTGTTACGGCGTGCTTAGTATGAATAACAAGACTGCGTAATACAGCATCGTTATAACGGAAAGTCGTTTCTAGCTCGTCGATGACTTGTTGAGGCGCTTCTACATTCATAAGCACATAATGTGCTTTGTGTAATTTGTTGATTGGGTATGCTAATTGACGGCGACCCCAATCTTCTAGGCGATGAACCTGACCACCGGCTTCTTTAACAGAACCTGTGTAACGTTCAATCATACCTGGTACTTGCTCGCTTTGGTCCGGATGAACCATAAACACGATTTCGTAGTGACGCATTACTGCTCCTTACGGGTTAATCAGCCTTTGACGTAGATTAGTCACCAATCTGCAAAGGCAAGGAACGAAAAATTGAATGTGACTAAGGGTTGCGGATTATATCGAAATTTTTGTTTTTTGCAACTGATTTGCAGTTTTTTTAGGCAATAAAAAAACCGATAATTTATATCGGCTTTCTCTTTTGTCTAAAATTATCGACTACGGAAAACAATACGACCTTTACTGAGATCATAAGGAGTCATTTCTACCGTCACTTTATCACCGGTTAAAATACGAATATAGTTTTTACGCATTTTACCGGAAATGTGAGCAGTCACTACATGACCGTTTTCTAATTCTACCCGAAACATGGTATTCGGTAAGGTTTCTAAAATGGTACCTTGCATTTCGATACTATCTTCTTTTGCCATTGTATCCTCTAAAAAATAACTAATTTTTAACCGCACTTTCTGCGGAAATCTAAGAAAAACGGGCGGATTATAGCCGTTTTTGCGTTGAGGTGAAAGGGAAAATCAAATTGTGTTGAAAAAATAATCTTTTTGCATAGGGTTGGATTCAATAGTTCAATGATTTACAAACCCAAATCACGCTCTATAATAATCGCAATTTGATAAAAGATAGAAGACTATGAGTTCCAAAAAACACTTAGGGCATACCGCCCGTAAACGTTTCGGGCAAAACTTTTTGCACGATAATAATGTCATTCAGAATATTGTTGCGGCGATTTATCCGCAAAAGGATCAATTTTTATTGGAGATCGGTCCCGGACTTGGCGCATTAACCGAGCCGGTCGCCGAGCAAATCGATCATTTAACCGTAGTAGAGTTGGATCGCGATCTGGCGGAACGTCTGCGCCACCACCCGTTTCTACACCATAAAATTACTGTGATCGAAAATGATGCGATGCAATTTGATTTTGGCGAACTTTATCGTCAAGAAAATTTAGCCGAGGCAGGGCGGAAATTACGTATCTTTGGAAACTTACCCTACAACATTTCTACGCCTTTGATGTTCCACCTTTTTAAATATCATCACATTATTCAAGACATGCACTTTATGTTGCAAAAAGAGGTGGTAAAACGTTTATGTGCTGCACCGAATAGCAAGGCTTACGGGCGTTTAACCATTATGGCACAGTATTTTTGTCAAGTGATGCCGGTATTAGAAGTGCCGCCAACCGCCTTTAAACCCGCCCCGAAAGTGGATTCCGCTGTCGTGCGTTTAATTCCTCATAAGGTGTTGCCACATCCGGTGAACGATTTATATTGGCTAAATCGTGTGTGTTCTCAAGCATTCAATCAACGCCGCAAAACCTTGCGCAATGCGTTATCCACCTTATTTTTGCCAGAAAATTTGACCGCACTTGGGATTGATTTAAATGCTCGTGCGGAAAATCTTTCTATTGCTGATTATGCTCGATTAGCGAATTGGTTGGCGGATAATCCACTGGAAGAAACAAATAAGCCAGAAATTATTGATAGGGATGATTAATTAAAGAGCGGTTAAAAATGGCGACATATTTTGTAGGCGATCTGCACGGCTGTTATGATGAATTGCAACTTTTGCTGGAAAAAGTGGCGTTTGAACCTACGCAGGATAAATTATATCTTGTAGGAGATTTAGTCGCGCGGGGAGATAAATCACTGGAATGTTTGCGTTTTGTGAAATCCTTGGGTAATGCCGCACAAACAGTGTTGGGTAATCATGATTTACATCTAATTTCCACCGCACTTGGCATTAAAAAAGTGAAATCAAAGGATCGGCTAACGGCGCTCTTTCAAGCATCGGATTTTGATGAATTAATTGACTGGCTACGCCACCAACCTTTACTTATACACAATGAAAAACAACATTTTGTTATGTGCCATGCTGGTATCTCACCTGATTGGGATCTGGTTACGGCGAAAACCTGTGCGAAGGAAGTGGAAAGTGTATTAAGACAAGGCAATATTTGTTATTTACTGGAAAATATGTATGCGGAACAACCGGATCGTTGGTCGCCCGATTTACAAGGTATTGAACGTTTACGTTACATCATTAATGTGTTTACCCGTATGCGTTTTTGCTATTGGGATCATCGACTTGATTTTGCCTGTAAATCGCCACTGAAAGAGGCACCGCCGGAGCTAACGCCTTGGTTTAACTTGAATAATCCTATTTATCAAGACATTCCGATTATTTTCGGGCATTGGGCAAGTTTAGTGGACGAACCAACACCAAACGGTATTTATGCGTTGGATACAGGCTGTGTGTGGAACAATAGAATGACGATGTTACGCTGGGAAGACAAACAATGCTTTACACAAAGTGCGGTTAAAAACTACCATATTTTTTAAGGAGCAATAAATGCTTTCTCTCACCGCTGAATCGTGCGAGCTTTTTGATATTCCTTTTTATCAATTTGCACAAATGAAAAAATTCTGTCCGCAAGACATCCCCTCAATTAAAGCTAATTACAAACGCCATTGGGATAATTGGAAAGCCATTATTCAAGAAGTGGCGAAACAACTTGGCACGCCTTTTGCGAAACCGCATATCGAAAGTTGGACAAATGGTTGGCAGGTCAGAGCGCATTTTTTTGCCTATTTTAAATATGAATTCAATCAAAATTCGGCAGCGATTTTTTCGGTTTTGTTAAATCGTCGCCGTTTATCGGTGAGTTTAGACTGGCATTGCTACCGTGCGGATCGTTCGCAAATTAACTTGCAACAATATAATCAATGGCTGGATGAGTTTGATTTTAACGCTTTTTCCCATTGGGATATATGGCATGGCGATGAAAGTGAGTACAACGGTTTTCGTCAGGTTAATCAACTGGAAACAAAAGATTTATTGCTCCATTCCGATCAAGATTTTTGGTGTATTGGTCACAATATTGAAAAAAACGCATTGCAAAATACAGATACTGTGAGTTTTATTGAGAATACCATTCGGGGATTACAACCTCTTTATGAACGTTGCCATCAGTAAGTGCGGTCATTTTCGTGAAAGTTTTTCTTATCATTTATTTAGTTATGTTATCATTACAAAAATTTAACATTTTTAACAATATTTTATAGGAGAGCAATATGAAAAACGTCGTGGTCGTTGGCGGTGGTGCCGGCGGTGTTGAACTGGCGACTTTTTTGGGGAATAAACTTGGTCGTAAGGGGAAAGCCAAAATAACGCTTGTGGATCGCAATGCTACCCACCTTTGGAAACCCTTATTACACGAAATTGCAACCGGCGTTATGGATGACGGGGTTGATTCTTTAAGCTACCGTGCGCATGGTAAAAATCACCATTTCAGCTTTGAACAAGGCTCGATTACCCGTATTAACCGTGAACAAAAATATGTGGAACTTGCACCTATTTATGGGCAAGAAGGAGATATGTTGGTGATTGCACGCCGAATTCCTTATGATTATTTAGTTTTGGCGATTGGCAGCAAATCCAATGATTTTAATACTAAGGGTGTGGCAGAGAACTGTATTTTCTTGGATAGTTCCGAGCAAGCATTGCGTTTCCAGCGAAAAGTTTTGGAACTCTTTTTGAAATTCTCTGAAAACCGTGTATTGGATGATATTGGCGAGGAAGAATTTAAGCAAAAATTGGTTGATGAACATAAAGTCAATATTGCTATTGTCGGTGGTGGGGCGACAGGGGTGGAATTAACTGCGGAGCTTTATCATGCTACTGAAGATTTATCCTCTTACGGCTATGGCAAAATTGATAATTCTTGTTTGCAGGTAACCTTAGTTGAAGCCGGCCCTCGTTTACTACCGGCATTACCGGAAGATTTGTCTGCGGCCGTTTTAGACGAATTAAAGGATATGGGAGCGAATGTCAAACTCGGCACGATGATCACTGAAGCGCAACCTAATACTTTAATTACAAAAGACGGCGAGGAAATCAAAGCCGATTTAATTGTTTGGGCAGCAGGGGTACGAACTTCAAAAGTAACCCACAATTTTGACGGTTTAGAGATTAACCGTACTAATCAATTAGTAGTAAAAGATACGCTACAAACCACAGTGGACGAGAGTATTTTTGCTATTGGAGACTGTGCGGCATTGACTCAGAGCAACGGCACGTTAGTTCCCCCACGTGCTCAAGCCGCCCACCAAATGGCAAAGGCTTGTGCGAAAAATATTTTTGCCATCTTTGATAATAAACCGATGAAGGCGTTTAAATACAATGATAAAGGCACTTTAGTATCGCTTTCCAGTTTTACAGCGTTGGGGAGTTTAACGAATAAATTTGGTAAGAATCCATTAACCGTGCACGGTAAATTTGCCCAATTTGCTTATGTATCGCTTTATCGTATGCACCAACACGCATTGCATGGCTGTACTAAAATTGGATTAATTATTTTGGTGGATAAAATTAATCGTTATTTAAAACCGAGATTGAAATTGCATTAACCCAAAACAAAAGTGCGGTCAAAACTAACCGCACTTTTTTGTTACACGAAATTGTTGTTATGCTCGTAAGCGTAGAGTGTATTATACATCAACATTGCGACTGTCATTGGGCCTACGCCCCCGGGAACCGGTGTAATGTAGCTTGCCTTTTGGGCTGCGGCGTCAAATCCAACATCTCCTACTAGTTTGCCTTCAATTCGATTAATACCGACATCAATGACAACAGCCCCTTCTTTTACCCATTCACCCGGCACAAGGTTAGGTTTACCGACTGCGACAACCAAAATATCGGCTTGACGAACATGATTTTCCAGATCTTTTGTAAAACGGTGAGTAACTGTAACCGTTGCACCGGCAAGTAATAATTCTAAGGACATTGGGCGACCCACAATATTTGAGGCACCAACGATAACCGCATGTTTACCGTGTAAATCAAGATCGGTTGTTTCCAATAATTTCATCACACCATAAGGGGTGCAAGCACGTAGAGTTGGAATACGCTGGCATAAACGCCCAACGTTATAAGGGTGAAAACCATCCACATCTTTTTTCGGGTCAATGCGTTCAATAATAGCTTCAGAACTGATTTGTTCTGGAAGAGGGAGTTGTACTAAAATGCCGTCAATGGTTTCATCTGCATTTAACCGGTCGATTAAAGCGAGTAATTCCTGTTCGGTTGTTGTTTCCGGCAAATCATAGGATTTAGAGTTAATCCCGACTTCCTCACAACTGCGACGTTTACTTTCCACATAAACTTGAGAGGCAGGATCAGAACCAACGAGAATCACGGCAAGCCCGGGGGCTCGTTTATCCTCGTTACGATAATGGGTAATTTTTTTTGAAATTTCGGATTTTATTTGCTTAGAAAGTCTGGTCCCCGAGATAATTTGTGCTGTCATTAAAAGTCCTTAATAATGGAAACGTAAACGTTTGCTATTTTATCCAACAATGGGAAATTTACAAAATCAAATATGCCGAATAGTGAAATTGAAATAATTTTGAGCAGTCAAATGCAAAAATAATAAAAATTGATTGACTGAACAAGAAACCTCTCTATAATTGAGCGCAATCGTCGGCGAGTAGCGCAGCTTGGTAGCGCAACTGGTTTGGGACCAGTGGGTCGTAGGTTCAAATCCTATCTCGCCGACCACTTCTTTTATATTTCCCTTGGAACTTCATAAAAAAAGATACAACCCTTAAATGCGCCCTTAGCTCAGCTGGATAGAGCAACGCCCTTCTAAGGCGTGGGTCAAAGGTTCGAATCCTTTAGGGCGTGCCATTTGCCTTTTAATTTATTAATTTGTCGTCATTAGTAATTGTTGTTGGGTTTATGCAATAAATTTTTGTATTTACATTAATACAAATTAAGTCTATTTGCAGAAATACATTGAACAAATAGAGAGCTTCTTTTCCAATTTATCCATTGAATAAAGTCTGAGGGTTATTTTAAAAGTTTAGAATTTTTTGTATGAAAATGTTGCTGTTTTGACAATTAAGCCTGATAAAAGGAATCTACTGTAATAAATAGAATAAGATAAATGGCGGTGAGAGGGGGATTCGAACCCCCGATGCAGTTTCCCACATACACGCTTTCCAGGCGTGCTCCTTCAACCACTCGGACATCTCACCGTGCTGAGGTGCGCAAACTATAAAGATTTGCAGAAATTTAGTCAAGTTTTTTGAGCTATAATATAAAAATCTTCTTAAATTTTAGTTAGAATAACGATATTTTATCCATGTTTTGTCGTTTTTTTATGCACCTTAAATCATTATTTTCTAAAAATGTGTTTTTAGCCGTAAAACCTTTCAGTGCTTTGAAGGATTCATTTCGAGCCGGATACACAAAAAAATCATTCATTCGGGATATTATTGCGGGCTTAACCGTGGGGGTGATCGCTATTCCGCTTTCTATGGCGTTGGCAATTGCAAGTGGTGTACCGCCTCAACATGGGCTTTATACGGCTATTATCGCAGGAACGGTAATCGCAATTACGGGGGGCTCTCGCTTTAATATTTCAGGCCCTACCGCCGCTTTTGTGGTGATTTTGTATCCGGTAACCCAGCAATTTGGTTTGAGCGGTTTATTGATGGCAACGCTACTTTCCGGACTGATCTTAATTTTAATGGCATTATTTCGTCTTGGTCGGTTAATTGAATATATTCCATTGCCGGTAACTTTAGGTTTTACCTGTGGGATTGGGATTACCATCGGTACTTTACAAATTAAAGATTTTTTAGGGTTGAAGATTGAGCAAATGCCGGCACATTTTTTAGAAAAAATTCATGCAATTTTGACCGCACTTCCTACGATTAATTGGGCAGATACAGTGGTAGGCGTGGTAACTTTATTGGTATTAACCCAATGGTACAAATTACGCGTTGCCATACCGGGACATTTACCGGCAGTGATTATTGGCACAATGTTAGCGTTAGTTTTACAACATTTTGGATTTAATGTGGCGACGATTGGCTCCGCATTCCAATATACGTTGCCGGACGGTTCAATCGGGTATGGTATTCCAAATGTGTTGCCAGATCTTTCCTTACCGTGGAATATTCCTAATGCACAAGGTGAGTTGATTCAATGGAATTTTGATAGTTTGCAAGCCTTGTTACCGGCTGCATTTTCTATGGCGGTGTTAGGTGCGATTGAATCGTTACTCTGTGCGGTGGTGCTTGATAATATGACGGACACCAAACATCACTCTAATAATGAATTGTTAGCGCAAGGATTAGGAAATATTGTTTCCCCATTTTTTGGTGGAATCACGGCAACAGCGGCAATTGCACGTTCCGCAGCGAATGTCAAATCCGGTGCAGTTTCACCGATTGCCAGTGTCGTGCATGCGCTTCTTGTGTTATTTGCATTACTTTTTTTCGCGAAAGCCCTCTCTTATCTGCCTCTTTCTTCTATGGCTGCGCTACTTTTAATCGTTGCGTGGAATATGGCAAGTGTACACGAAATCATAAATCTTGCCCGCCGTTCTAGCAAAAATGAGCTTACCGTATTATTTACCTGCTTAATTTTAACTGTATTGTTTGATATGGTAATTGCAATCAGCGTAGGGGTCTTGCTAGCGAGTCTCTTGTTTATTCGTACCATTGCGGAAATGACAAAAGCCATTGAATACAATGCACCGGACGATCTTAATGATGTTTTAGTCTATCGGATTAGTGGTCCTTTGTTTTTTGCGGCTGCAGATAAATTATTTTCAGATTTGCACGATAAAACGGTACATACGGACCATGAAATCAAACATATCGTATTACAGTGTGATGCTGTGACAGTACTGGATGCAGGGGGAATTCATGCTCTCACAAGATTTGTGCAACATATGTTACCGCACCAGCAACTTTATTTGTGTAATATGCAGTTCCAACCGCTCAGAATGTTGGTGAAATCAAATACGGTGCCTGAAATACAAAAAATTAATTTTGCCTCTGATTTACAGGAAACGTTTAATAAAATTCGAGATTTTGAGCAATCTAATCCATAATAAAAACAAAAGCGTGCTAGAATAGTGCGCTTTTTTATAACATATTAAGGAATTTTCAATGCGCCCTAATAACCGAGAAAATCACCAATCCCGCCCAATAAAAATTACCCGTCATTACACTAAACATGCCGAAGGTTCGGTTCTCGTTGAGTTTGGTGATACGAAAGTCCTTTGTACCGCTACGGTGGAGGAGACTGTACCGCGTTTTTTAAAAGGTCAAAATCAAGGTTGGGTTACTGCTGAATATGGTATGTTGCCACGCTCTACCCATAGCCGTATGCAACGTGAAGCGGCAAAGGGTAAACAAGGCGGGCGTACAATGGAAATTCAACGTTTAATTGCCCGCTCTTTACGTGCGATGGTTGATTTAAAAGCCTTAGGCGAACGGGCAATTACCTTAGATTGTGATGTGATTCAGGCTGATGGCGGCACTCGCACCGCTTCGATTACCGGTGCAGCGGTTGCATTATGTGATGCGATCAATAGCTTAATTGAAAATGGCACGCTAAAAACGAACCCGATTAAAGGGCTGGTCGCTGCAGTTTCAGTAGGCATTGTTGAAGGGCAAGCCGTTTGTGATTTAGAGTATGTAGAGGATTCGGCGGCAGGAACGGATATGAATGTCGTGATGATGGAAGATGGTCGTATGATTGAAGTGCAAGGTACGGCAGAAGGTGAGCCGTTCAGCCATGAAGAATTACTCACTTTATTGGATTTAGCCAAACAAGGCTGCCGACAAATTTTTGCTGCGCAACATGAAGCGCTCGGTTTATAAGGATAAACAATGGAACAATATAAACGTGATTTTATTGAATTTGCGCTAAGCCGGAATGTATTAAAATTTGGCGAGTTCACATTAAAATCTGGACGTAAAAGTCCATATTTTTTTAATGCCGGTTTATTTAATACAGGGGCGGATTTAGCGCGTTTAGGCGAATTTTATGCTGCTGCTGTTCAAGCAAGTGCGGTTGATTTTGACGTTATTTTTGGGCCAGCCTATAAAGGGATTCCGATTGGTACGACAGTGTCCGTAGCATTATTCAACCGTTACAATATTGATAAACCGGTATGTTTTAACCGTAAAGAAGCTAAAGATCACGGTGAGGGCGGTAATTTAATCGGTAGCCCGCTACAAAGAAAAATTTTATTAGTGGATGATGTAATCACTGCGGGAACGGCAATTCGTGAATCCATGCAACTTATTCAGGCTAATAATGCCGAGTTAGCAGCCGTCTTGATTGCTTTAAATCGTAAAGAACGTGGCAAAGGTACACTTTCAGCGATTCAAGAAGTTGAACGCGATTATCAATGTCGTGTGTTATCCATCATTGATTTAGATGATTTGATGCAATTTATTGAGCAAGATCCACAATATCACGATTATTTGCCGACAATGCGTGCCTACCGAGCAGAATTCGGTGTATAAAACTTGATAAATCAATCTTTGTCGCCATTTTAGGAAAACATGGCAAAAATCAACCGCACTTTAGAGGAAGAGAATGAATTTTATTGGAAAAATTTTAGGTGTGTTTATTGGCTGGAAAATGGGCGGATTTTTTGGTGCAATAGCCGGTCTCATTTTGGGGTCTATTGCCGATAAAAAGTTATACGAGTTAGGCGCCGTGAATTCAAGTTTTTTCAAACGTAAAACCACACGGCAAGAACTTTTTATGCAAACGACTTTTGCTGTATTGGGACATTTGAGTAAAGCTAAAGGGCGGGTGACGGAAGAAGATATCCAAATTGCTAATCAGTTAATGGCTCAGATGAAGTTGGATGATAACGGGCGCCGCCTAGCTCAAGAAGCTTTCCGACGAGGTAAAGAAACGGATTTTCCGATTCGTCAGGTTATTCGTGAGTTTCGTATTGGCTGTGGGCAACGGGCAGATTTATTGCGGATGTTCTTACATGTACAAGTGCAGGCGGCGTTCTCAGATTCTCAATTACATGAAGGTGAAAAAGAGGTGCTTTATGTCATTGCTGAAGAACTCGGACTCTCTCGTATGCAATTTGAGCAAATGATTGCTATGGAAATGGCAGCCCGAGCTTTCACACAAGGCGGGTTTTATCAGCAATATCAACAGGGTGCCTATCAACAGCAAGGGAACTACCAATACCAACAAAACGGTGGCGGGTATCAGCAATCTTCAGGGCCGACTTTAAGTGATGCTTATAAAGTATTAGGTGTAACGGAGGCTGATGATCAGAGTACGGTTAAACGGGCTTATCGTCGTTTAATGAATGAACATCATCCTGATAAACTGGTAGCAAAAGGCTTGCCGCCGGAAATGATGGAAATGGCAAAAGAAAAAGCACAACAGATCCAATCGGCTTACGACTTGATTTGCAAAGCAAAGGGCTGGAAATAAATTGTGCGTGTGATTCTCGCACCCATGCAAGGCGTACTGGATTCTTTTGTACGCCAACTTCTTACTGAGGTGAATGACTACGATTTGTGTGTAACGGAATTTGTTCGCGTCGTTGATCAACTTCTTCCTAACAAAGTGTTCTATCGTTTATGCCCTGAACTGAAAAATCAGGGTTTAACGCTTTCAGGCACGCCTGTGAGAGTTCAATTACTCGGGCAACATCCCGACTATTTAGCCGAAAATGCCATTCGAGCTATTGAACTCGGTTCTCATGGGATTGATTTAAATTGCGGTTGCCCCTCGAAGACCGTGAACGGTAGCCATGGCGGCGCTGCATTACTTAAACAACCCGAATTGATTTATCGTGCCACTCAGGCTTTGCGAAAAGCAGTTCCTTACCATCAGCCCGTTAGCGTAAAAGTACGGTTGGGTTGGGATGATATTTCTCAAGCCATTGAGATTGCCGATGCGGTGGAACAAGGCGGGGCGACAGAAATTGCCGTTCATGGTCGCACTAAGGCTGATGGCTATCGGGCTGATCGTATTCATTGGGAAAAAATTGGCGAAATTTGTGAACGTCTATCTATTCCTGTCATTGCGAACGGTGAAATTTGGCATTGGCAAGACGGACAAAATTGTCTTGCCAAAACAGGCTGTCATGATCTTATGGTTGGACGTGGCGCATTAAACATACCAAATTTAAGTCATGTCTTAAAATCAAATGTGCCAAAAATGCCATGGACAGACATTCAGACAATGTTACAAAAATATGCCGAAATGGAGAATTCTCACGATTCGGGCTTTTATCATATCGCACGGGTTAAACAATGGCTGCGTTATTTAAATAAGGAATATGAGGAAGCCAATGCGATGTTTGAAAAGATTAGAACTTGCCAAACCGTAGAGGATTTGCGGGAACGGTTGAGCTAGGTTTTAGTAATAAATAAAAAAAGTGCGGTCAAATTTAACTGCACTTTTGTATCTTAAAGCTGAATACTCCCATCATAAATATGTGTAGCATCACCTGTCATATAAAGCGGATGATTTTCCCCTTGCCATTCAATTGTAAGGCTGCCTCCCGGTAAATCCACTTGGACTTTACTATCAAGTAAGCCTTGCATTATCCCTACTGCTGCAGCTGCACAGGCTCCGCTACCACAGGCTTGGGTTTCTCCGGTACCGCGTTCATAAACACGTAATTTAATATGGTGATGGTTGATTATTTGCATAAATCCGACATTAACCCTTTCTGGGAAACGTTCGTGATTTTCTAATAGCGGCCCAAGTTGTTCGACATTTGCCGTATGAATATCTTCTACTTGCGCTACGCAATGGGGATTTCCCATAGAAACCGCACCGCATAAAACCGTTTGAATATCTGTACGTAAAATATAATTTTTTTCGAATTTATTGGCTATAAAAGGGATTTTTGCCGGCTCCCAAATAGGTTCACCCATATTTACCCGAATTTGCCCGTTGTCTTTTACGGTTAAAATCATTTTGCCTTTTTGCGTGCTGACGGATATGTCTTTTTTATTGGTTAAACCTTTAAGAGTGACAAAGCGTGCAAAACAGCGTGCACCGTTACCGCATTGTGATACTTCGCTACCATCGGCATTAAAAATACGGTAATGAAAATCTAAATCGGGATCGTAAGGCGGTTCTACGATCAATAGTTGATCAAAACCAATTCCACGATGGCGATCTGCAAGACGTTTAATGGTTTCGGGGGTGAAATAAACATTTTGTGTAATGGCATCGACCACGACAAAATCATTGCCTAAACCATGCATTTTGGAAAACTGCATTTCCGATCCTTAATTCTTTTAAAACGATACTTCGGCATTATAGTAAGCAATGAATTGAATGGCAAACTTATGAAAATGAGAGGTAAAATAGAAAGTGCGGTTGATTTTAACCGCACTTTATTGATTAGGATTTACATCCATGCATTGTTGCGGATAATTCCAACAGCAATGCCTTCAATTTCAAAGTTGGGCTGTTCCGCTAAATTAACAACAATAGGCTGGAATTCCTCATTTTCAGCATGAAGATAAACAATTGAACCTTTGCGCTCAAAACGTTTTACGGTGACTTCATCTTCAATACGCGCAACAACGACTTGCCCGTTTCGTACATCTTTTGTGCTATGTACTGCAAGTAAATCGCCATCTAAAATACCGATATCTTTCATCGATTGACCGTAAACTTTCAATAAAAAATCCGCTTGCGGTTTGAACATACTCGCATCTACACTGTAAGTTGCTTCAATATGTTGTTCGGCAAGAATCGGTTCGCCTGCTGCAACCCGACCAATTAATGGTAAACCTTCCATTTCATCATTCGCACTATCACTTAAGATGCGGATACCGCGTGATGCACCGGCGACAATTTCAATTGCACCTTTACGGGCGAGCGCTTTTAAATGTTCTTCGGCCGCATTAGGGGATTTAAACCCCAGTTCACGAGAAATTTCTGCACGGGTTGGGGGCATACCGGTAGTTTCTAAGTGTCGCTTTAATAAATCCAATACTTCCTGTTGTCTATTGGTTAATGGTTTCATATCCACTCCTGTCCTTATATACAGATTTTTTGATATTATATACAGAGGGCAAGCTATTGCAACAGTTATTTATATTCTATAGAAAAATTTTAAGGGGTGATTAAAGAGGCTTATGTGGTATCATTGCGGCGATAATTGAATAACTAAAAGAGAACCTAATTATGTCGAGTATCGTGAATGCTTATCGTAAATTATTAGAATTTCCACTGTCATTCTTGGTAAAAAATAATCCTATTCCTGCTAATCCTACCGAAGAACTTCAACTTAATCTTTCGCAACCTATTGTCTATGTTCTGCCTTACACTTCACAAACAGATTTTGTTATTTTTCGCCGTAATTGTCTGAGTGTCGGTTTACCTGATCCGGCGGAGAAAAATGAAATACAGGGGATAACGTTGCCCCGTTATGTGTATCTGGACGAAGGTCGTCGCTTTTTTAAATCCAAAGGGGCGAAAGATGAAACCATTCAAATTTTCAATAAATACTTGGAATTACACCGCACTTTTGAAGATTTAGATGTGCAAATTGTACCGGTTTCGGTTCTTTGGGGCCGCTCTCCGGGGCATGAGGATAAAACGGGTTTACCTAATTTGCGTTTACTAAACGGCATACAAAAAACTTTTGCTGCAATTTGGTTTGGGCGTGATACTTTTGTGCGTTTTTCTCAAGCGGTTTCATTGCGTGATATGGCAAATATGCATGGTTCTGATGAAAAAATGGCGCAAAAACTTGCACGGGTTGCCAAAATGCATTTTGCCCGCCAACGGATTTCCGCGACTGGTCCGCGCTTGCCGAATCGTGAAGCAATGTTTAATAAATTATTGCAATCAGCGACAATTCAAACGGCGATTGATGATGAAGCAAAAAGTAAAAATATCAGCCGTGAAAAAACCGAGAAAGAAGCGTATAAAATTTTAGATGAAATTGCAGCGGATGTTAGCCACTCTAGCCTGCGTGCGGCGGATCGTTTTTTGCGTTGGTTATGGAATAAATTGTATTCCGGAATTGACGTACAAAATGCGGATCGCGTCCGTAAACTTGCTCTTGAGGGGCATGAAATTGTTTATGTGCCTTGTCATCGTAGCCATATCGATTACTTATTGCTTTCCTATGTGCTTTATCATCAAGGATTGGTACCGCCTCATATTGCGGCTGGGATTAACCTGAATTTCTGGCCGGTAGGGCGTTTATTTCGAAGCTGGGGAGCATTTTTTATTCGCCGTACTTTTAAAGGAAATCGTCTCTATTCTGCAATTTTCCGTGAGTATTTAGCGGAATTATTTCATCGTGGTTATTCTGTGGAATATTTTATTGAAGGCGGACGTTCGCGTACCGGTCGTTTGCTTGCACCGAAAACCGGCATGATGTCAATGACATTACAAGCACTTCAACATCATCAAACCAGACCTATTTCTGTTGTACCGGTGTATGTCGGTTATGAACACGTGTTAGAAGTAGATACTTATGCCAAGGAATTACGCGGAGCGGCAAAAGAAAAAGAAAACGCCGGTTTAGTGTTGCGTGTGATTAAAAAATTGCGGAATTTAGGGCAAGGTTTTGTTAATTTTGGAGAACCTATTACATTATCAAATTATTTGAATCAGCATTTTCCCGATTGGAAAGAAAATCACCATGAGGAAAAACCGCAATGGTTTAACCATGCAGTGGACAAAATTTCCAATCAAGTAATGGTAAACATTAATAAAGCGGCGGCAGTGAATGCGATGAATTTGGTTGGAATGGCGTTACTTTCTTCTCGTCAACGCGCACTTTCTCGTGAGCAACTGTTTGAACAACTTGATAGTTACCAACAAATGTTACAACAAGCGCCTTATTCGGAAGATATGGTGATCCCAAAAGATTCTTCCGAAACAATGTTAGAGCATGTATTGAGCTTTGATCGTGTCGGTGTGTTGGTAGAAAAAGATAATTTTGGTGAAATCGTTCGCCTTGAACGAACCTCCGCAGTATTAATGACTTACTATCGTAACAATATTCAGCACGCTTTTGTACTCCCATCTTTAGTTGCCAGCATTATTTTGCATTATGAGACCATTCAAAAAGATTTATTGTTAGATGCTATGAGTAAAATTTACCCGTTCTTAAAAGGGGAATTATTTTTACATTTCAGCCAAGATGAATTAAGAGTGCAAATTGGTAAAATCATTGCTGAATTTACTCGTCAGGAAGTCATTTATTCTAGCGAAAACTTACTTTCAATGAATCGACCGAAAGTGCGTATTCTACAACTTTGGGCAGCCGGAGTGCGTGAAATTTTACAACGCTATTATATTACCGTGACAATTTTGCAAAAGGACCCGCAAATTTCTCGTGCCACATTGGAAAAAGAAAGCCAATTGGTTGCGCAACGTCTTTCCGTGTTGCATGGTATTAATGCGCCGGAATTTTTTGATAAAGCAGTATTTTCTACCTTTATCGCTAGCCTGAAAAATGAAGACTATTTTGATGAACAAGGTAACGGCAATTTTACCTATTTAGATGAGCTTTCTTCAGTTCTTGAACATCTCATTTCAACAGAGATTAGTTTGACTATTAAAGGCACTGTTGAAAAGGCTGAAGAAATTAAATAGTGTAAAAGTGCGGTTAGAATTTACTGTATTTCTCAAATGAAATTGATTAATACGGATAAATTAATATCCTTCATTTCAACTCGTCAAAGGAGAGTACTCTATAAAAAAGCGGGCTAAACTAGTTAGCCCGCTTTTATATTTTTAGTTATAGATTACTTAATCACAGCGCACGCCATACGAGCGCCGCCGCCGCCAAGTGGCGCAGGGTGATCTGAATGATTATCAGCGCCGGCATGAATCATGATGGAATGACCGCGAACTTCATCTAAATGTTTAAGGCGAGGTGCTAAAACCGGATTGGTTGCCGTGCCATCGTGTAATACGGTTAATGCCGGTAAATCCCCTAAATGCGCATCATCTTGCCAAGGGTAGCCGTGTTGCTTGGTTCCTTTAGGATCCCAGTGACCGCCGGCAGCCAAACCTGCCGTGAGTTTACCGTCTTTTTCTTTCGGTTCGCAGCTTGGATTTTGGTGCAGATGGAAACCGTGTAAACCTTCTGTTAAGCCTTGCAAATTCGGTGTGAATACTAAACCGTAAGCAGATTCGGTGATCGTTACAGTTCCCACATCCTTATTACCGTTGATCGGATCAAGTTGTTGTACTTTGACTTCAATTGATTTATCGGTTGCTTGTTGTGCATTGGCTAAGGCTGATGTGCACACGGCAGTTAATGTTAATGCTAAGATTGTTTTTAGATTCATATAATTTCCTTTTGTTGTTGAAAATTCGCTGTCATTATAATGAAATATTGAACAATAATCCGATAAAATTTATTGTGCAATTTTTAATGTTTGATAGAGATAGTGGCGATAGTCATTGACAAATTGGCTATCGGCACAATCTTCCAGTTTTCCTTCACTTAATTGACGCATTGCTTTATTGGCTTGCATAAATTCATCTTGTGCGTTTAATCCTGCAATATCCATCACTAATCCCCCCGCAAAGGCGAGATCAAGGAAATCTTGTTCTTGTTTGAATGGTGTTGTTACGTTACTTCTCACGACAAATTGAGTGATGTAATCAGGGAAAGAAAAGTCGCCTTTTTTCGTCGGAATGGTGTTATCAAATGCCACTTGATGATCGCCAAAATAGCTGAAAACGAATGGTTTTTCACGTGCGTGCAAATAATTATCCATTTTTTCAATGGCTTCATTTAACGCAACAATGCGTTGCGTATAGTCGTTTAATGATGAAATGCTCTTTGTTCCAAGATTTGGCATTTCAAGATTGTAGATATTTTCCATCTCAAGATTATAGGGACCGTGTTCATGCATGGTGAGAATGTAAACAAACATGGGTTGAGTAACTTTTTCAAGCGCAGGATGTTTTTTCTCCAAAATCATACGCGTGTATTCCATCATTTCTTCGCTGCTGATTGTCCACAAATTTTTGCTAAAAGGTGCCGGATAGCCGAGATCTTGCGGCTGTAACATCAAATCGAAACCGAAATGATCATAGGCTGATTTTGCATTGTAGTTTCCCTTGGTAAACGGTGAAAGCGCCACACAGAAATAGCCTTGCTCACGTAGATTTTTTACTAAACCGGATTGCATATGCGGCACAACGGAATAAAACACGCCGCTGGCAAGGGCGCCAAAATCCGTAGAAGGTACACCGGCAAGGAAAGCAAATTCCGATTTCCAAGTCGCACCGGCAAAGGTGTGAACTCGAAGCGGCGACATAAATGCCGTGTCTGATTGGTGTTCAAACATAGGTAATGGCGGAATGTTTTGTTTGGTGAACGCAAACCGGTGCGGATTAAGCGTGGATTCTAATAACGCCACCACAATATCCGGTTTGGTTTCAGTATTGCTGTGAGATTGATTGGCTGAAAGTGCGGTCATTTTGGCGGCAAAATTTTCACCATTTCCGCTAAATTGCGGTACTTTAAAGAAAATACCACGGCAAGACATGGGCAGATTCAAGAACACATCACGACCATCATCCGGTAACGAATCAAGCCAAACTTGAAGGGCATTTGGATTTTTTGAGTAATGCCACATTAAGCCGAAGCTGACGGCGAATAGAATTACACCGAAAATATGCCCGATTGCGCCAAGGGATGCTACATCAGACCAAGCAAAAATGGCAAAACCGAGTAAAGCAAGTAAGCCAATGACTCCGCCAAGCGCACCTTTATAGTGCATTAAGGTTTCCCAGTTTCGCCAATCGACAACAAGAAAAAAATCAGAAATAAGCAAAGGTTGTTTGTAATAATGGATTTTTAGGCGATGGAATAACATCAGTACCACGAAAAGCACAGAAGCAAAATTCAGCGCACGTTGCCATTGTCCGGAAAGGGCGAGCATACCGCCAAAGAATAAAACAAAGAGCGAAATGGCGAAAAGATACGTCCAGCGGTAATGGGAGTTGATGATAAAAATCACTGCGGCGATCGTGAATAAGGCTAAAAAAATGTAAGCAATCATGGTATTCCTAATTCTGAAAAATATCGTTGGAGATGATAGAGACAAGGGCTGGGCGTGTCAAACGCTACGACAGAATATTTGTTGGGGGACAAGTGCGGTTGATTTTCGAGAGGTTTTTGATAAAAAATGGCGAGCCTGAATAGCAAGCCCGCCGATTTTACTTTCCGAGTAAAAATTAACGTAAAAATGCCGGAATATTTTTTTCGTATTCTGCGATTTTATCTTCATGTTGAAGGGTTAAGCCGATATTATCCAAGCCGTTTAATAAGCAATGACGGCGGAACTCGTCCAGTTCAAAGCGATAAACTTTGTCGCCGACGGTAACGGCCATTGCTGCCAAATCTACATGAATTGGTTTCCCCTCATTTGCCCATACCCATTGGAAAATTTCTTCCACTTCTTGTTCGCTCAAACGAATCGGCAACATATGGTTGTTCAAACTATTGTTGTAGAAAATATCCGCAAAACTTGGGGCGATCATCACTTTAAAACCATAATCGGCGAGCGCCCAAGGGGCGTGTTCACGGGACGAACCGCAACCAAGATTTTTACGGGCGAGCAAAATTGTTGCGCCTTGATATTGTGGAAAATTCAGTATAAATTCCGGATTAGGCTGTGTGCCTTCTACGTCTAAATAACGCCATTCGTGGAATAAATGTTTGCCAAAACCTACACGGGTAATGGCTTGTAAAAATTGTTTTGGAATGATGGCATCGGTGTCCACATTGGCGGCATCCAAGGGGACCACTAAGCCTGAAAGTTGTTTAAATCCTGCCATTTTTGTTTCCTCTTAATTTAATACCACATCACGAATATCGACAAATTTACCGAACATTCCTGCCGCTGCCGCCATTGCCGGGCTGACTAAGTGGGTGCGCCCATTGCGACCTTGGCGACCCTCAAAGTTACGGTTGCTGGTGGAGGCGCAGCGTTCCCATTCGCCTAAACGGTCGTCATTCATCCCTAAACACATAGAACAACCTGGGTTGCGCCATTCTGCACCGGCTGCGATAAAGATTTTATCTAAGCCTTCTTTTTCTGCTTGCTCTTTTACCAAGCCTGAACCCGGCACGACTAAAATGCGTTTCACGTTATCTGCTTTTTTACGCCCTTTCATTACGGCTGCGGCAGCTCGTAAATCTTCAATACGAGCGTTGGTGCAAGAGCCGATAAAAACCTGATCCACGGAAATATCCTTTAAATTCGTATTGGCTTCCAACCCAATATACTGCAAGGCTTTTTCTGCCGAAGCACGGGTGACGGGATCGTCCATTTCTGTTGGATTTGGCACTGGCTCATTGATGCCAATCACCTGACCCGGGTTGGTTCCCCAAGTGACCTGCGGGGCAATATCTTTGGCTTCCAAGGTAACCACGGTATCAAATTGTGCATCTTCGTCGGATTTTAAGGTTTTCCAGTATTCAACGGCATCATCCCAATCTTTGCCCTTAGGTGCGTGAGGACGCCCTTTCAAGTATTCAAAGGTCGTTTCATCCGGAGCGATTAAGCCGGCTTTTGCCCCCATTTCAATCGCCATATTGCAGACGGTCATTCTGCCTTCCATCGACAGATCACGAATCGCCTCACCACAAAATTCCACAACGTGTCCTGTTCCACCCGCCATGGTGGTCTTGCCGATGATAGCAAGGATAATATCTTTTGCGGTAATCCCTGGTGCAACTTTACCACGGACTTCAATTTTCATACTTTTGGCTCGGGCTTGCTTTAAGGTTTGTGTGGCTAAAACGTGTTCCACTTCTGATGTGCCGATACCAAATGCTAATGCCCCGAATGCTCCATGGGTGGCAGTGTGCGAGTCGCCACAAACAATCGTCATACCAGGAAGGGTTAAACCCTGTTCCGGCCCCATTACATGCACAATGCCTTGTTCTTTGGTTTTCATATCAAACAACTGAATACCGGTGGCTTTGGTGTTTTTTTCAAGTTCTAATACTTGAATTTTCGCCTGACCTTCTAATTTATTCACATCACGCACTTGCGTGGAAATGCTGTGATCCATCGTGCCAAAGGTTTTACCCACTTGACGTACGTTGCGACCTGCCACACGCAAACCGTCAAAGGCTTGTGGGCTGGTGACCTCGTGGATCAGATGGCGGTTAATATACAAAATCGGCGTTTCGCCTTCCGCTTCATACACAATGTGAGAGTCAAATAATTTTTGATAAAGTGTTTTTGCCATAATCTTTTCTCTATTTTATGAGGGGAAAGTGCGGTTAAAAAAGATAGAATTTTTGACCGCACTTTCAGCCACTGGTTAAAGTGCGTTTGTAATCAAAGTGCCCATTTCCGCCGTAGAGATGGGGGCAGAATCATCGGCTAAATCGCCGGTACGATAGCCGTCAGCCAAAACTTTTTGTACTGCATTCTCAATAGCATCAGCTGCTTCATTTAAGTTAAAGCTATAACGTAGCATCATTGCCGCCGACAAAATTTGTGCAATCGGGTTGGCAATGCCTTTGCCTGCGATATCCGGCGCAGACCCACCTGCCGGTTCATATAAGCCGAAGCCTTCTTCATTTAAACTGGCGGAAGGCAACATTCCCATTGAACCTGTGATCATCGCCGCTTCGTCAGAAATAATATCGCCGAAAATGTTGGAGCAGAGTAGAACATCAAAAGATTCCGGTGCTTTGATTAACTGCATGGTGGCATTGTCGATATACATATTCTCAACGGTGACTTCAGGATACTCCTTTGCAATTTCCGCCACGGTTTCGCGCCATAAAATAGAAGATTGCAACACATTGGCTTTATCCACGGAGGTGATATGTTTACGGCGTTTCATTGCTGCCTCAAAAGCGGCACGGGCAATGCGTTCGATTTCATATTTGTAATACACTTCCGTATCGAATGCCTTGGTTTGTGCACCTTCTCCTTCACGGCCTTTAGGTTGCCCGAAATAAATTCCCCCCGTCAGTTCACGCACAACAACCATATCAAAGCCTTTCGAGGCAATATCTGCACGTAATGGACAGAATTTTTCTAATCCTTTATAAAGGGTTGCTGGGCGTAAGTTGCAGAATAATTTAAAATGTTTGCGCAATGGCAATAATGCACCTCGTTCCGGCTGCTGATCAGGCGGTAAATTTGTCCACTTAGGGCCGCCTACAGAACCGAATAAAATTGCATCGGCGTTTTCACAACCTTTTAAGGTCTCAGCCGGCAATGGACACCCACAATTGTCAATTGCCGCACCACCGACATAAAATTCATTAAAGTTGAATTTAATATTGAATTTCTCTTGGATTTTGTTAAGGACTTTCATTGCCTCCGCCATTACTTCAGGGCCGATTCCGTCACCGGGGAGGATTGCGATGTTGTATGATTTCATTTTGGTTTTTCCTATTTTGTTTAAATTTTATTTTAAATTAGTATCGGGTTTCGCCGATGGCGACCTACTTTCTTTTACTCGTGTAAAAGAAAGTAGGCAAAGAAAACACGCCCTAGTTAAATCGCTGATCTTTGCTTTATTGTCATTTTCTTAACGCTAAATTTGTAAACTCGCTACGCTCAAACAGTACAAATTTAGCTAAAAATGCCAAGTCGCAAAGGCGATTTATATGGGGCCCCGAATTAACCGGCACATTATTTGAAAAGTGCGGTTGGTTTTAGATTCATTTTTTGAATGAAAAATATTTTGAATTTTGACCACACTTTAAATCGTAGAAAGAATAAATCGGGTTCCCTTCTTTTCCGCCTTTGTGGAATTGAATTTATAGGAAATTTTCGTCTGTTTGAGCGTAGCGAGTTCAGAAAATCTCCGTTAAGTAAATTCAATGGAACAAAGGAAACAAGGAAAAGCAGGGGGCCTTTTTCTTTGCCTTCTTTCTTTTGGGCAAGCAAAAGAAAGAAGGTCGCCCTTTCGGGCGAAATCCGAAACGAAAGTTAATGATGTTTATGACTCTTAATATCCGCAACTTTCTGAGATCGATAAATCGCATTAATCGCATGAACCAATGCCAACGCAGACGACTCCACAATATCCGTTGCCAAACCGACACCATGGAATTTTCTGCCTTCGTGTTCCACCACAATATCCACTTGCCCCAAGGCTTCCGCACCTTCGCCCTTGGCGGTTAAATTATAGTGGGACATTTTGATGTCTAAGTCGGTTAAGTTTAAGATGGCGTTATATACCGCATCCACAGGGCCGTTCCCCCCAATAGAGGAGGTGCTTAATTTTTCGCCGTCTAATTGTAATTGAACGAATGCCGTTGCCGGATATTCCTTGGTAGAATGGGCGGAAAGTTTATCCAACACTAAGCGATCTTCGTCACCTTGCTGCATATCAATAAAGGCTAAGGCTTCCAAATCGTAGTCGAATACTTGCCCCTTTTTATCCGCCAATTTTAAGAAAGAATCATATAATTTATCCAAATCATAATCTTGTTCGGTGTAGCCCATATCCGCCATATGCCCTTTCACTGCGGCACGACCGGAACGGGCGGTAAGGTTTAATTTTTCTTTTTTCAAACCAATGGTTTCCGGCGACATAATTTCGTAGGTGTTTTTATTTTTCAACATACCGTCTTGGTGAATGCCGGAGGAATGGGCAAAGGCATTCGAACCCACGATGGCTTTATTCGGCTGAATTGGCATATTGCATAATTGGCTCACCATTTGGCTGACACGGTGGATTTCTTGCGTATTAATTCGGGTATCTACGCCAAACAATGCTTGACGGGTTTTAATTGCCATAACGACTTCTTCAAGGGCGGTATTCCCTGCACGTTCACCGATACCATTGACGGTACACTCAATTTGGCGAGCGCCATTTTGTACAGCAGTTAAGGAATTAGCGGTTGCCATGCCTAAGTCATTGTGGCAATGCACGGAAATAACGGCTTTATCGATATTCGGTACGCGATTACGTACTTGGGCGATAATATTGCCGTATTCTGTTGGTAAGCAGTAACCTACGGTATCGGGGATATTGACTGTTGTCGCACCTGCATTAATGGCGGCTTCCACAATACGACAAATATTATCAATGCCGGTGCGCCCGGCATCTTCGCAGGAAAATTCTACGTCATCAGTGTAATTACGGGCGCGTTTTACTGCCGCGACAGCCATTGCCACGACATCATCAAAAGTGCGTTTTAATTTGGCTTCCACGTGTAATGCGGAACTGGCAATGAAGGTGTGAATACGAAAGGCCTCCGCGACTTTTAATGCATCGTAGGCGGCATCAATATCTTTATCAACTGCACGGGATAATGCTGCTACTCGGCTGTTTTTAATATGTTGGGCAATAGTTCTGACGGATTCAAAATCTCCCTGAGAGGATACCGGAAAGCCGACTTCCATCACATCTACCCCTAAGCGTTCCAACGCCAAGGCAATTTGCAATTTTTCTTTTACCGTCAAGCTCGCTTTTAATGCTTGTTCGCCGTCACGCAAGGTGGTATCAAAAATAATGACGCGATCTGTCATAATCATATCCTTCTAAAATCACTCCGAAAGTGCGGTTATTTTTGCCAAATTTTTTTAAACAAAAACCCGCAATTCTATGAAGTGCGGGTTTATCAAAAAGCGGATTTACATTTAACTGTTTTTCATCCACGACCTAGCCGCACAAAGCATGTGTGAGCAGCAGGTTGAGGGATAAAGAAACAGAAGAAAACATAAAAAATCCTATCAAAATTCGTTGTAAAACGTTTGCTATGTTACGAATAAATAAAAAACTGTCAAACAATTTTTTAGCGTTTTATCTCTGCTGTTGTATTATTGGCAATACTTTGGTAGTTTAATTATCTTTTTATGTCTTTATTTTTGGAATAATATTCTGTTATTTGTGGTTTGGAGCCTGTTTTTCTCTGTATTTTATTTATTTCTAAGAGAGTAAAAAAATCATCAGGTTTTCTTATTTTTACGATCTTTTACGCAAAAATGCGGTGAAAAACTCGCAAATTCTTAAGTTACTTGAATAATTAGGGATTTATTGCAGGAAAGATGAGGAAAATAATGGCACATATTAATGAAACTTTACTTCGTTTGATGCAAATACCCAAATTAGGCGGAGTGGCGATTAATAAAATTCTGTCAGCTATGACGTTAGATGATTTGCTGAACGCAGATGAAAACGTTTTTCGCCAAATGGGATGGGGAGCGATTCAGATTCGTCGTTGGTTTAAACCGGAAAAAAAATTTATGGAATCGGCTCTCCTTTGGGCGGAAAAAGAAGGGAATCATTTGGTGAACTATTTTTCACCCTTTTATCCTTTTTTGTTAAAGCAAATTGGAAGTTTCCCCCCTATCTTGTTTGTTAAGGGAAATGTAACGGCAATTTCGCAGCGCCAAATGGCTGTGGTAGGCAGTCGTTATTGTTCGTCTTACGGTGAATATTGGGCAAAGTATTTTGCCACAGAACTTTCTTTTGCCGGTTTTACCATTACAAGCGGATTGGCATTAGGTATTGACGGATATTGTCATCAAGCGGTGGTGGATGTAAAAGGACAGACCATTGCTGTTTTAGGGAGCGGATTAGAGGAAGTTTATCCTGCAAAAAATCGGCGGCTTGCCGAACAAATTTTGGAAAATAATGGGGCATTGGTTTCTGAATTTGTGCCAAATCAGCCCCCTATTGCAACAAATTTTCCCCGTCGTAATCGCATTATTAGCGGTCTTTCTGTGGGAACGTTGGTGGTCGAGGCAACAGAAAAAAGCGGTTCTCTGATTACTGCACGTTACGCATTAGAACAAAATCGGGAAATTTTCGCCGTACCGGGCAATATTCAAAGTGAGTTTAGTCAAGGTTGTAACCGTTTGATTAAACAAGGGGCAATGTTGGTAGAAAATGTGAAGGATATTTTAGAAACGTTGTATCAACATTCTATTCATAGTCAAACAGAGATTGATTTTAGCCGGATTGAAAGTCAAAATTATACTCTGACAACGACTTCTCGTCAGTTAGCTGAAACACCAAGTCATCCTAAACTTTATGCCAGAATTGGTTATACCCCTGTGAGCATTGATGATCTCGCGCAAGAGTTTGGTTTGAATGTAGAGGTATTGTTGGTGCAACTTTTAGATTTGGAGTTACAGGATTTGATTCTTAATGAAAATGGACTTTATAAACGTGTGTAGAAATATGTTAAGATAGCGACCGATTTTATTGAGGATAAACTATGTTAGCTATTATTTCCCCTGCAAAAACCTTAGATTTTGAAAGTGCGGTCAGAAAATTCCCTTTTTTTCAACCGCACTTAACCGATTATAGCGAGCAATTAATTGAAATTTGCCGACAGCTTTCGCCGCAAGATATTGCTTCATTAATGTCCATCAGTGATAAACTTGCCGGCTTAAATGCCGTCCGTTTTACCGAGTGGACGAAAGAACACAATGAACAAAATTCCCGTGCGGCTATTTTGGCTTTTAAAGGTGATGTTTATACCGGATTAGAGGTAGAGACTTTATCTGATGAGGATATTGGTTTTGCTCAATCTCATCTTCGTATGTTGTCGGGGCTGTATGGTTTACTTCGACCTCTTGATTTAATGCAACCTTATCGCTTGGAAATGGGGACAAAATTAGCGAATGCTAAAGGTAAGGATCTTTATGCTTTTTGGGGGGATGTGATTACCCAATCCGTGCAACAAGCACTTGATGAACAGGGTGATAATGTGTTGGTAAATCTTGCTTCCGATGAATATTATAAGTCTGTAAAAGAAAGTCGGCTTGAAGCACGCATTGTAAAACCAATTTTTTTGGATAATAAAAATTGCCGCTATAAAGTTGTTAGTTTTTATGCGAAAAAAGCTCGTGGATTAATGTGTCGTTATATGATTCAAAACCGTTTAACCCAGGTTGATCAATTAAAAGATTTTGATTTGGGGGGATATTGGTTTGATGCAACGACTTCTACTGAAAATGAATTGGTATTTAAGCGAGACCATGATGAATAAAATTCTTGTTATTTTGACCGCACTTTTACTTTCTGCTTGCGTAGGAAAGCCTTCTCAATTGGAAGCACCGAATCAAATTAAATATCACGGTAAAATTTACCAAATGGCGAGTGGACAAGATTTAGACTCGGTGGTACGTTACATTTATTTGAGTAAGCCTGATACCTTAGAAAAATGGAAATCCCAGATAGAATTGTTGTTGGATCGTAATAAACAACATCGTGATATTAAAGAACGTATTACATTACGCGAACGGATTTATCGTAATACAGATGTTGTATCATTTAAGTTGTTCCCGATTAGAAACGAAAAAACAAAGAAAGATGAAGGGTTGAAGGGCTATGTTGTTTATGCACCTACGGATAAAGAACCTTCTTGGCAGGTGAATATCATGATGGGAAAAGATGTGCCTCAATGCGGTTTTGTTCAATTTCAGTATTCACAAAAAGTAAAAAACAGCCGACGCCTAAATAATAAAAAAGCATTACAGCATTTAAAGAAATATTTGATTGATAAAGAAATGAAAGTCTTAGGAAAAATGGATTGGCAGTGGTATTGCCAAAATCTAAAGTAACCCGGAAGAAAAGCATATTTAGAACAAGGGATAAGATTTCTCAAATTTTCACAAATCAGTATGTTTGAATAGTGTAGTCTTAACGACACCGATTGATTAAATTTAACTTAAACAGGTGATATATATGATTAAAAAAATTGCAGTATTAACCAGTGGTGGTGATGCGCCCGGCATGAATGCCGCGATTCGTGGTGTAGTGCGTTCAGCGTTATCAGAAGGCTTGGAAGTATTCGGTATTTATGACGGCTATCAAGGCTTATATAACAACAGAATTAAGCAATTAAATCGCTTTAGTGTATCTGATATTATTAATCGTGGAGGTACATTTTTAGGTTCTGCCCGATTCCCTGAGTTTAAGGATGAATCAGTACGTACGAAATGTGCCAAAATTTTACGTTCACACGGTATTGATGCATTAGTCGTCATTGGTGGGGATGGTTCTTACATGGGGGCAAAACTTTTAACGGAAGAACATGGTTTTCCTTGTGTGGGGATTCCCGGTACGATAGATAATGACGTAGCAGGAACCGATTACACTATTGGCTATCAAACCGCATTACAAACGGCAGTAGATGCCATCGACCGCCTGCGTGATACGTCAAGTTCTCACCAACGGATTTCGATCGTAGAAATTATGGGACGTCATTGTAGTGATTTAACTATTTCTGCCGGAATTGCAGGGGGCTGTGAATATATTGTTGCTTCTGAGGTGGAGTTTAATCGCGAAGAGCTTATTCAGCAAATTGAAAGTAGTATTATGCGGGGTAAACGCCATGCGATTGTTGCGATCACAGAGTTAATTACTGATGTTCATTCTCTTGCAAAAGAGATTGAAGCGAGAGTTAATCAGGAAACTCGGGCAACCGTGTTAGGACACATTCAACGTGGGGGAGCGCCTTGTGCTTTTGACCGTATTTTAGCTTCACGTATGGGAGTGTATGCAGTAGATCTTCTCCTTCAAGGTAAAGGCGGTTACTGTGTAGGTATTCAAAATGAGCAACTTGTTCACCACGATATTATTGATGCAATTAATAATATGCGGCGTGAATTTAAGCAAGATTGGTTACAAATGGCGAAACGCCTAGAGTAATAAAAATAAAAGTGCGGTTGTTTTTACAACCGTATTTTTAATCTGCAAGTAAAGTTTTAAAAAAGCGCTTTTAAAGACGAGACTTGCTGTTGATAAATTCATACGTTTTTATAATATAAAAATGTGATTTCCCTTTGACTATTTTCGTTACAACAGGTAATATTCACGCCCTATGCAAAAGGTAAAACTACCCTTAACCATTGATCCGGTTAAAGATGCGCAACAAAGAATTGATTATGAAGGCTATTATTCGATTAATCAATTAGTGCGTTTGACTGAATCCGTGGTAAATGTGCTTAGCGATGCACAGGTAACATTATCGTTTTATATTGATCCGCAAAAATTAGCGGTGATGAAAGGTAAAGCACAGGTTGAGGTTGAATTGGAATGTCAGCGTTGTGGAGAGCCTTTCAAACAGAAATTGGAATGTGAATTCACATACAGTCCGGTGGTTAATTGGGATCAAGCTGATGTATTGCCTGAAATTTATGAACCAATCGAATTAAATGAGTTTGGTGAAATAGATTTACTTGGCACGGTGGAGGATGAGTTAATTTTAACTCTACCACTTGTACCGAAGCATTCATCTGAACACTGTGAAGTGTCCGCGCAGGAACAGGTTTTTGGCAAATTGCCGGAAGAATTGGCAAAAAAACCGAACCCGTTCGCTGTATTAGCTAATTTAAAGCAAAAGTAAATTAAATTTAATTTAGGAGTATGGCCAATGGCTGTTCAACAAAACAAAAAATCTCGTTCACGTCGTGATATGCGTCGTTCACACGATGCGTTAACTACCGCTGCAGTATCAGTGGATAAAGCAAGCGGTGAAACTCATTTACGCCACCATGTAACTGCAGACGGTTACTACCGTGGTCGTAAAGTGATCAATAAGTAATTTTTACTTACAGGTATTCACTTGACTCGTCTAACCTTAGCGTTAGATGTGATGGGCGGGGACATTGGTCCCCGTATTACTATCCCCGCATCTCTTCTTGCATTGGAAAAAAATCCAAGGCTTTCTTTACTTTTATTTGGTGATCACCAACAGGTTTCCCCTTTGTTAAAAGGTTGCTCTAAAGCACTTTTAGATCGCGTACAAATTCGACATTGCACAAGGGTTATTGATAACCACCAGGGTATTTCTTACGCGTTACGTCATAGTAAAGGTACTTCCATGCGTTTAGCACTTGAAGCGGTTAAAGATGGTTTGGCACAAGGTTGTGTCAGTGCGGGAAATACCGGTGCATTAATGGGATTGTCGAAGATTCTATTGCAGCCCCTTAAAGGTATTGCCCGTCCGGCTTTAGTTTCAATAATTCCAACTATGGAGAGGGGAAAATCTGTCATGTTGGATTTGGGGGCAAACGTTGAATGTGATGCAGAAAATCTTTATCAATTTGCTATAATGGGGAGCATTTTCGCAGAGCATAGACTGAATTTAGTTTACCCCCGAATTGGATTATTAAATATTGGCGTTGAAGAAATTAAAGGTCATCAATTTATTCGTGATGCAGCAAATCTATTAGAAAAATCGACCGCACTTAATTATATTGGGTTTATTGAGGGCGATTTATTGCTAAACGGCAAAGCGGATGTGATTGTCAGTGACGGTTTTTCAGGAAATATTGCACTGAAAACTTTAGAGGGAGCCGCGAAAAATGTGCTGTCCTTATTTAATGAACATCCAAAACACCATTATTTAAAACCCGTTTTTTCGTGGGCGGTTCGCCACTTGTTTCAGAGAGGCTATCAGCGTTTGAAACATATTAATCCTGATGAATATAATGGTGCATCACTTATCGGCTTAAATTCAGTGGTGGTAAAGAGTCACGGTAGCGCAAATGTGAATGCGTTTGCTCATGCCATTACTGATGCGGCTTTTCAAGCCCGCCTGCAATTCCCAGAAAAAATATTGGCGGGTTTAGCACATTATTAATGACTTAATTTATTTGATTATGAATAGCAGAATTTTATCTACCGGTAGTTATTTACCGAGTCGTATTCGCACCAATGCGGATCTTGAGAAAATGGTTGATACTTCGGACGAATGGATTGTTACTCGTTCAGGTATTCGTGAACGTCGTATTGCCGATGAAAATGAAACAGTGGCAACGATGGGTTTTGAGGCGGCAAAAAAAGCGATTGAACATGCCAAAATTAGCCCTCAACATATTGATTTAATTATTGTAGCTACCACCAGCAGCTCTCATGCTTACCCTAGTGCTGCTTGTCAAATCCAAGGATTGTTAGAAATTGATGACGCTATTTCTTTCGATTTAGCAGCGGCTTGTACCGGTTTTGTTTATGCATTAGGTGTTGCAGATCAATTTATTCGTACGGGTAAAGTAAAAACAGCTTTAGTAGTGGGATCGGATCTTAATTCTCGTAAATTAGATGAAACAGATCGTAGCACAGTTGTCTTATTTGGTGATGGAGCCGGTGCTGTAATTTTAGAGGCAAGTGAACAAGAAGGGATTATTTCTACTCATTTACACGCTTCCGCAGATAAACACAATGGGTTAGTTTTACCTCATCCTGAGCGCGGTGTGGAAAAATCCGGTTATATTGAAATGCAGGGTAATGAAACCTTTAAACTTGCGGTGCGTGAACTTTCCAATGTGGTTGAGGAAACCTTAGCCGCAAATAATTTGGATAAAGAAGATTTAGATTGGCTTGTGCCACATCAAGCAAATTTACGCATTATTAGCGCAACGGCAAAAAAACTAGAAATGAATATGTCGCAAGTGGTCGTTACATTAGATAAATATGCAAATAATAGTGCGGCAACAGTACCGGTAGCATTGGATGAGGCAGTGCGTGATGGCCGTATTCAACGAGGACAGTTGTTGCTATTAGAAGCCTTTGGCGGTGGTTGGACTTGGGGTTCAGCATTGGTGCGTTTCTAATAATTTTGTTAGAATCGCAGTGAAATTGTTGGAAAGTGCGGTTAAATTTGACCGCACTTTTTAATATATGCAATCATGAATGCCGATTTTTATCAAAGAAATATTTCAATTTAGAATAAATAGGGAAAAAGAATGAAAAAATTTGCAATGGTCTTCCCGGGTCAGGGATCTCAGAGTATTGGTATGCTTGCTGAGCTTGCCGCCGAATATCCAATTGTTATTGAAACCTTTAAACAAGCCTCTGATGTGCTTGGCTATGATTTATGGCAACTTGTTCAACAAGGTCCAGTAGAAGAGCTTAATAAAACATGGCAAACCCAGCCTGCACTGTTGGCAGCCTCTGTTGCGATTTATCGTGTATGGCAAGAAAAATATCCGCAATTTAAGCCGGAAGTGATGGCGGGTCATAGTTTAGGCGAGTATTCCGCATTAGTTTGCTCAGGCGTACTGAATTTTCAAGATGCCATTAAATTGGTGGAATTACGTGGTAAATTAATGCAACAAGCAGTACCTGAGGGCACTGGTGCGATGTATGCGATCATCGGTTTAGACAATGAGTCTATTATTAATGTCTGTAAACAGGCAGAACAAGGCGAAGTGGTGTCTGCTGTGAATTTTAACTCACCGGGACAGGTGGTGATTGCAGGAGCAAAAGCAGCAGTAGAGCGTGCTGCTGCATTGTGTAAAGAGGCTGGGGCAAAACGTGCATTACCGTTAGCAGTGAGCGTACCATCACATTGTGCATTGATGAAACCGGCGGCGGATAAATTAGCAACTACATTAGAAACAATCGTGGTGAATATTCCGGAGATCGCAGTAATTAATAATGTTGATGTTGCAACAGAGTCTGAAAGTGCCATTATTCGTACGGCTCTTATTCGTCAACTTTACAGTCCGGTACGTTGGACGGAAACTGTGGAAAAAATGTCGCAAGACGGTGTACAGGTATTGCTGGAAATAGGTCCCGGTAAGGTATTAAACGGATTAACAAAACGTATTGTGAGTGATTTGCAGGCAACATCGGTGAATGATCCTGCATCACTTAATTCAGTTGAAGAACTATTAGTATAGAGGAGAGAAAAATGCAAGGTAAAATTGCGTTAGTAACGGGGGCAACACGTGGTATTGGTCGTGCGATTGCCGAAGAATTGGTTTTAAAGGGCGCATTTGTAATTGGTACGGCGACTTCTGAAAAAGGTGCAGAAACCATTTCTGCATACTTAGGTGAAAAAGGTAAAGGTCTAGTATTAAACGTGGCGGATAAAGCCTCTATCGAAACGATGTTGGAACAAATTAAAAATGATTTTGGCGACATTGATATTTTGGTGAATAATGCAGGTATTACACGTGATAATTTACTCATGCGTATGAAAGATGATGAATGGTTTGACATTATGCAAACTAATTTAACTTCGATATATCATCTTTCTAAAGCTATGTTGCGCTCAATGATGAAAAAGCGTTTTGGCCGTATTATTAATATTGGTTCTGTGGTTGGCTCAACGGGAAATCCGGGACAAAGTAACTATTGTGCGGCTAAAGCAGGCGTGATTGGATTCTCAAAAGCATTAGCAAAAGAAGTCGCATCCCGTGGGATTACTGTAAATGTTGTAGCACCGGGTTTTATCGCAACGGATATGACAGACGTTTTAACGGATGAACAGAAATCAAGTATCCTTTCTAACGTACCGGCAGGACGTTTGGGAGAAGCGAAAGATATTGCGAAAGCCGCTGCGTTCTTGGCATCTGATGAGGCAGCCTATATCACCGGAACGACCTTACATGTGAATGGTGGGCTACATATGAGCTAACTCCTTGATGGAGCTAGTTATTTGTTGTTAGGCGATTTCTCCTTATAAAATCATAGCCAAAGATTTTAGATAATGTTAAAATCAGCCTCGCAACATAATTTGGTTATGCCTTAAATGTGTTAAAGGTATATCGTTATTTTCTCTGTATGTATTTTGCTTGTACTTTTGTGGTGCGACCACTTATGAAAAGATTGCAAGAATATTAAAAATTCATACACTAACCGCTCAGTAATGAGTTATAACAACATAGGAAAAACAAATGAGCATTGAAGAACGCGTAAAAAAAATCATCGTTGAACAATTAGGTGTTAAAGAAGAAGATGTGAAACCTGAAGCTTCTTTCGTTGAAGATTTAGGTGCGGACTCTTTAGATACAGTTGAATTGGTTATGGCTTTGGAAGAGGAATTTGATATTGAAATTCCGGATGAAGAAGCTGAAAAAATCACAACTGTTCAATCTGCGATTGACTACGTTCAAAATAATCAATAATTTCAAGTTGGGCGACCTTTTTAGGTCGCCTAATTTTTTTACCTAAATCCCTCTTTAAAATAGACCGCACTTTATTTTTAATAATTTATTTCATTAATGCTTTCTGAAATTGATATAGAACAATAAGTTATCGAATACTACTTAATTTGTGTTAATTCTTTGTGTTAGCATTTATTAGTTTTTCTAGTTTATATTTTAAATTTATTGGAGTATCTATGAATTTTCTGACTAACTTAAGTGAAGTTTCCCAATTTGTTATTCAACTTGCTATTGTACTCATCTGCTTGTTTTATGGTGCAAGAAAAGGAGGTATAGCATTAGGGATGTTAGGCGGTGTAGGGTTAATTGTCTTAGTCTTTGGTTTTGGTATTGAGCCGGGTAAACCTGCAATTGATGTCATGTTAACAATTCTTGCAGTGGTAGTGACCTCTGCAACATTACAAGCAAGTGGCGGTTTGGATGTGATGTTACAAATTGCAGAGAAAATGCTTCGTAAAAATCCAAAATATGTCAGTATTCTTGCACCCTTTGTTACTTGTTTCTTAACAATTCTTTGTGGTACAGGGCATGTGGTTTATACCATGTTACCGATTATTTATGATATTGCTATTAAAAATGGTATTCGCCCTGAGCGTCCGATGGCTGCCAGTTCTATTGCTTCTCAAATGGGGATTATTGCCTCACCGGTTTCTGTTGCGGTTGTCACATTAACCGCATTTTTGGTTAATGCAAAAACACCGCTAGCAGGTTTTGATGGTTATCTGGATTTATTAAAAATTACTGTTCCATCGACTCTTTGTGGGGTATTGGCTATCGGCGTTTTTAGCTGGTTTCGTGGTAAAGATTTGGATAAAGATGTTGAATTTCAAACGAAACTACAAGATCCTAGTTTTAAAGAATATGTCTATGGTGATAGTTCGTCATTACTCGATAAAAAATTGCCACAATCCAGTTGGAATGCAATGTGGATATTCTTTGGGGCAATTTTAGTTGTTGCCTCACTGGGTTATTTTAAAGAATTACGCCCAACGTTTGAAAAATCAGTACCGGCACAAATACTCGAAGTCATTTCCTATGATAAAGCAGTAAAAAGCTTTAATGTAAAAGAGGGTAGAATTGTTGCTACGGCAAAAGACGGCATAGTAGCACTTGATGTGAAAGACAATAAGGCAAAACCGAAAACCACTTATAGTCATGTTGAAATTTATAATGAAAAAGAGGAACTTACTCAAACTATATCTGCACAAGATAACAATTCCGTTGTGATCCATACCGGAGATAAGACAGAGACAATTAATAACGCAGTGATTGTTTTAAAAGATAGTATGAATAAGGAAGTGAACATTAGTATGGTTCATGTAATTCAAATTTTTATGCTATTAGCCGGTGCATTAATTGTTATTTTTACTAAAACAGAGCCAAGTAAAATTAGTAAAAATGAAATTTTCCGCTCCGGTATGATTGCATTAGTCGCAGTATTTGGTATCTCTTGGATGGCTGAAACTATGTTTACCGTTCATACCCCAATGATGAAAGCAACATTAGGCGATATAGTGAAAGCATATCCTTGGACCTATGCGGTAATGTTGTTATTAATTTCTAAATTTGTAAATTCTCAAGCCGCGGCATTAGTGGCATTTGTTCCGCTTGCATTAGGTATCGGTGTTGATCCTGCCATTATTCTTGCCTTTGCTTCGGCATGTTATGGTTACTATATTTTACCGACTTATCCGAGTGATCTTGCTGCGATTCAATTCGACCGCTCCGGCACCACCCGAATTGGTAAATTTGTGATTAATCATAGTTTTATTTTACCGGGGTTAATTGGGGTGATTACTTCCTGTATCTTTGGGTATATTTTCACCGGTTTATTTGGTTATTTATAATCGTGACTTAAATTTAATAAAGGCTATTCAAAAGAATAGCCTTTTATTCTTAATCTATTAGCGAAATTTCTCAATAAAAATAAAAAAGCCCTTTCAAAATTTGAAAGGGCAAAGTATTTGGAGTCATACTATGAGTTGTTGAATAAACAAATCAGGTATGCGTACGCATTATAATAAGATTTAAAGTTAATGCAACATTTTTTTAACAATTTAATTGTGTGGATTACGAGTATTGGTATTGACTAAATTACGCATCAATAACGCATAATTCAAATTAATGTCTTGCGGGACATCTAAGAACACAAAATGTCCGTCACCTAATGCGGCTTCTACTTGTTCATTTTTTCGATTTAGCATTTTCTCAATTTTAAAATTGATATTCCCTTGCGGTGTCATCATTTCCACTTCATCGCCAAGTAAAAATTTATTTTTTACTGCGACTTCTGCCATGCCTTGTTCGTTGCGTTTTCCGGTAAATTCGCCGACAAATTGTTGTCGATCCGAAATAGAATAGCCGTATTCATAGTTTTGATATTCATCATGTGTATGACGGCGTAAGAAACCCTCAGTATAGCCTCGGTGTGCGAGAGATTCTAACGTATCCATTAGGCTTTCATCAAAAGGTTTACCTGCTGCCGCATCATCAATGGCTTTGCGGTACACTTGTGTGGTGCGGGCACAATAATAGAAAGACTTGGTTCGCCCTTCAATTTTTAAAGAATGCACGCCAAGTGCGGTCAGTTTTTCTACATGTTGTACGGCACGCAAATCTTTTGAATTCATAAAATAAGTGCCGTGTTCGTCCTCAAAAGCGGTCATTTGCTCATCCGGTTTTTGTGATTCCGTATAGAGAAATACTTTGTCCGTCACCGTACCTTCGCCCAGTGTTGGTGCAACATTTTTAACTTCGATTTGCTGTGCTGGATCAATGTTCGGCACAATATTGCCCACTTCATCAACCGTACCTTCTTCCATTTTGTACTCCCAACGACAGGCATTAGTGCAGGTACCTTGGTTCGGATCACGTTTATTGATGTAGCCGGAAAGTAAGCAACGACCGGAATACGCCATACATAATGCACCGTGAACGAAAATTTCCAGTTCAATATCCGGCACCTGTTGGCGAATTTCGGCAATTTCATCCAAAGAAAGTTCACGGGATAAGATCACACGGGTTAGCCCCATTTGTTTCCAAAATTTCACTGTCGCCCAGTTTACCGCATTGGCTTGCACGGAAAGATGAATATCAATGTCAGGAAAATGTTCACGCACTAACATAATCAAACCAGGATCCGACATAATTAACGCATCAGGTTGCATATCGATCACGGGTTGTAAATCTTTAATGAAAGTTTTAAGTTTAGAATTATGCGGTGCAATATTCACCACTACATAGAATTTTTTGCCAAGCGCATGGGCTTCATCAATCCCAATTTTTAAATTCGTATGATTAAATTCATTGTTACGCACACGTAAGCTATAACGGGGCTGACCGGCATAGACGGCATCCGCACCATAGGCAAAGGCGTAGCGCATATTTTTAAGGGAACCGGCAGGGGAAAGTAATTCGGGTTTAAATGAGGTTGTCATAATCTTCTCTTTTGTCTGATTTCAAGTCAGGGATTTGCACAAGGCAAATCGTGTTAAAGGACGGTATTGTAGGCTGATTTCGGGATTTGTAAAGGAGGATTATTCGGAAAGTGCGGTCGGTTTTCGCGAGATTTTTTATGTGAAAAAAACACCCACCTTGAGTGGGTGTTCGGATTATTGATCGGATTCGCTTTCTTTCGGCTTATCTTCTTTCATCTGTGATTCCTGCCGAAGATCTTCTGGCGATTTGCCATTGATGAAGTATCCATTTTCATTTTTTTCGAGGGTTAATACATAATCCTCTCCCTTTTCTTCAAAAGCCGTAGATAATTTGCCTTGTGGTTTTACGGTTTCTAATAAAAATGAATTCCATAGTGGACTTAATGCTTTGATTTCTCTTGCTTTTTTATTTGTGTCATCAATTAGCATTTTATTGATCGCAAGATTGAGGGAACCCTTAAGATTTTTGAAAAAAAGCTCACTGGATTCGGTTTTTTCCTTGCCTTCCGGTGCCTTACTCACAATTCCATTTGCTTCTAATTTAACAGGATAGGCTTGGGTTTCAGGAAGCGTATTAACGGCTGCGCTAAGGGTCGCATTATCGACGATTAAATCCAAATCTTTTAACTGATTTTTATCATATTTGTTGCGTGTTTCTTGGCTTAAATGCGCTTTACAGATTGGCTCAAAAGGGTATTGGCAAAATGCGCTTTGGAGATAGGTTTTGTAATGATTTTGCTTAATTGGTAATGAAAGCGCCATATCTTCAAGCTGTATGCCTTCTGGTGGCAATCCCAGTTTTTTGACATTTAGCGTGATATTTTCGTTATATTGATCGTTTTCCAATGATTCATTTTGTAAGCGAAATTCGACATCATTGGCAACGAGTTTGTCACTGTTAAACGTTTGTAAAGCAAAGTCAAATACTGCATTGCCCTGGAATTCTTTTGCCCATTTATCTTTTAACGCCAGCAATTTGGTATTATCTTTCGTTGGCGCATTTTTTACGGTTAGGGCATCTAAAAAGAACGGCACGAAGGCAAGTTCATTCGATAAATTGTAGTTATTTAATTGTCCTGATAATTTTCCGCCTTTCGCTTCCCATTTGATTGTCTCGTTTTCTTGCATTTGTTTTACACTTTCAACATTAAGCGCAGCATTTACGTTTACTTCGGCAAGGTTACGGTTCTCTAATTTCAATGTGGCTTCACCGTTTTTCAAATTGAAATAAGGTTTTTGGTTTTTCGGCGCATTAACTGAAAGTACGGAAAGTTTGGCGTCAAATATCTCGTTCTGCGTGATCGCGGAAAGTAGCGCGCTAACACTTTCTTTTAAATTCTGATTGGTGCTAATTTTTTTAAATTCATTGTAAAAATTGACCGCACTTGGTACGCCTTGCTGGCTAATGGCAAGATTTAAGCCACCAAAAGTGGTCTGGCTTTCTTCGGTGGTACGATTTTTATTGGAAATGCGCAAAATATCACTACTAAATTTCGTCACTAAATCACGTTTTTGTACGTTTTCGTCTTTTTTCGAATTGAATTTATAGGTGGCATTTTTCAGTTGAAGGCGGGTATTTTCCCCATTTAATAATGCGAGTTCCGCTTTTTCGGCGGTTAATTCCGCCCGGGTTAAATCATATTGGCTGACGCTCACCGGAATCAAATGCGTATTGGCTTCCACTTTTTCTAATTTGCTATCGTGATCATATTGGAAACCACTTAGATTAGTACTTAAATCAATTTCTTTATTTTCTCGAAAATTCAGTGAGATCGTGCTTTGTTGCGATTTATTGGCGAAATCTCGAAACTCCGTCAAAATATCAGAGGAAAAATAATCGCCGAGCGGTGAAAATTTTGTGTTAATCGTATTTTTATCAATAGTGATATTTAACGTTTTGTTTAATTGTCGAACGAATTTTTCCGATAAATTCGATTCAGCCGTGATGAAAAAAGGCAGCGTTGTCAGTTTGCTAGTAACGAGATCGGTTTTCTCGTTATCGTTATTTTGCAGACTAAACGTTAAGTCGCGGGTAAAAATATTTTTACTTGTTTGAGAGATCAGTAATTTTGCCTGATTATCAAGGGAATAGGGAAAGTTTTGTAGGACTTGATCCACTTTGTGATTGGTATAAATTTGTGCACCGATGCTCAATACCACAATCAAGGCGGAAAGGGAGAGTGTCATTTTTGTTTTTTTAGTCATGTTGTCTCCAAAACGTAAAAATAACGAGGCAAAAATATCGTTAAAAAAGACCGCACTTTGTCGAAAAAGTGCGGTCGATTTTGCATTTATTTTAACCTAAGATTTTATCTAATTCTTGGCTGACGGCTTCTACTTTTTGCGTGCCGTCTAAGCGGAAGTATTGGGTATTACCCGCTTTCGCTTCTGCTTGATAATAATCCACCAGTGGTTGGGTCTGTTTATGATACACCGCTAAGCGATCCAATACGGTTTCCGGTTTATCATCTGCACGGATGATGAGATCTTCGCCGGTAATATCATCTTTGCCTTCTACTTTCGGTGGGTTGTAGATGATGTGGTAAGAACGACCGGAGGCTTGGTGTACGCGACGACCACTCATACGTTCCACAATCACTTCGTCCGGTACGTCAAATTCTAAAACATAATCAATTTTCACACCTGACTCTTTTAACGCATCAGCTTGTGGAATGGTGCGAGGGAAACCGTCTAACAAGAAGCCGTTTGCACAATCCGGTTGGGCAATGCGGTCTTTTACTAATGCTACGGTTAATTCATCAGGTACTAATTTTCCTTCGTCCATTAATGCTTTGGCTTGTTTGCCAAGTTCAGTGCCTGCTTTAATGGCTGCGCGAAACATATCGCCCGTTGAAATTTGTGGGATGCCAAATTTTTTCATAATAAATTGCGCTTGTGTGCCTTTGCCTGCACCCGGTGCGCCTAAAAGAATAATTTTCATAGAAATCTCCGTGACTAAATAAACCCGATCAAGATACTGATAAAGCGAAGTGAGGTCAAATTTTTTGTAACATTTAATGAAAAAATCAACAATTTTTGATTAAAGTTATTATCAAGAATTAATCCGTTGATTTGATACAATATTTTTACATCTTATTGTGTTACACTTCATCACATTTAAGTCACTTTCACCTTTGGAGTTTTATGCAGAATTTATTGGAAAAACATTTCTCTCGTTCTTCACTAGTTAAATTAAATATGTGGATAACATTTAGTACCGGAATATTGTTAATTTTCTTCGGATTTATAAATCAACCGATGTTTTTATTCTTTGGATTGATAAATACTATTTTGGGTATTTTACAGCTTAGTATCGTCAATAAACCGATCATTTCACTAATGAACAACCATATTCAAATAAAATCCTCCCCGCTAAGCGCAACCAAATACATCAAATATGATGAGATTCAGTCTGTTGAAAATAAAAAAGGCAACCTAATCTTTCATCTTAAAACCAATAAAAAGGAAAGGTTGGTGCTAAATATGGTACAAAAAGAACAACAGGAGGAACTGGTAAAAGAGTTAATGTTAATCAATCACCATCATATTGAGGAAAAAACAAATGAACTCAGCCATTAAATTACACACCGCTGTATGGATAAGCCTTTTTATCAATATTGCTCTAAATCTTCTTACTATTGATGAATACTCCCAATATTTTGATATTGAAGTAATTATTGCCTTTATCGTTATTCCTTGGTTAGTCGGTATTTTCTGCGCAATCGCATTTACGATGGCACAGAAAAAATGGCAGTTGATTGTCCTAATTATTAGTTTTATTCCCTTTATTCCGATCGGTTTCTTGGGGATTTGGGGCGTGTCAAAAACAATGTCTGCCCTTAATAAGAAAATGGCAGGTATTGATTAACATTAATTTACGCATGGTGAAAGCCATGCGTATTGATGAGTGACTTAGTAAAACAATACAAACTTTTTATTGCTTTGCATTCCAAGGTGCAACCCAAAACAAACAAATCATGCCGGGCATCGCTAAAAATAAGCAAATCCAAAAATAATTGTAATATCCTACGGCACTGACAGCATAACCTGAAAGCATTCCCAATCCTTTACTCGGTAAGGCTGAAAGACTAGTGAAAAGGGCGAGTTGGGTAGCGGTGTAAAGCGGATTGGTTTCACGCGCCATAAACGCAACAAATGCTGCCGTGCCAAGCCCGACACCGACATATTCTGCGGCAATGACAACGCCTAGTTTCCATAACTCGGCGGATGTAATGTGATCAAAATGCCCGAATTGGGCTAGCCAAATAAACCCGCCGATAGTGATCATTTGTACGAAACCGAATAACCATAACGCCCGATTAATTCCTAGTTTCAACATAATTACGCCACCGGCAAGCCCCGATAAAATGCCAGCCCAAAGAGAGGTTGTTTTAACCACTAGAGCAATATCTTCTTTGCCGAATCCCATATCGTAGATAAATTTAGTTTGCAGTGTTGTGGCAAAAGAATCCCCAAATTTGTATAGAAATAAAAACAGTAAAAAACCGATAGCTTGTGCAATTCCTTTACGTTGGAAAAATTCTTGTAGAGGAATCCAAAATGCTTGATAGAACGGCTGGCTATTATCTTTAGGGGCGTTTGGCTGGGGTTCTTTAGCGAGAAATAATGTCATAAAAATCCCCGCTAACATACAAAGTGCGGTCCATAAAAAGACGGTTTCCCATGGGTAAATAGTGGCAAGATAAAGAGAAAGTCCACCGGGAATTAAACCTGCAATTCGATAGGCGTTAATGTGAAGGGTATTGCCCAAACCAAGCTCGTGATCACTTAAAATCTCACGGCGATAGGCATCGAGTACGATATCCTGTGTTGCGGAAAAAAATGCAATGAATAAAGCAATGTTAGCCACAATGCTTAACTGAGAGATAGGATCAAAAAGGCTGATAACATAAAGTAAAACAAGTAAGATAACTTGCGAAATAAGAAGCCAACTGCGACGACGCCCTAAAAAACTTGGGAAATAGCGATCCAACAAAGGTGCCCACAGGAATTTCAATCCATAAGGCAACATCACGCCTGTCACCGCACCGATAAGCTCAACGGAAAGCTGCTTATCGGTCAGCCATACCGGCAACATTTGTAACAATACAAATAACGGCAAGCCAGAGCTAAAACCGGTGAACACGCAAATTAACATTTTACGTGTGAAAATTTGTGAAAGCAGAGAATTAGGCATACAGTGCGGTTCATTTTGGTAATAAATTAGGCAACACGAATTTTTATCCGTGTCACCATAAGATGATATTTAAAAACGGAAAATTAGTCTCTGTACCCTTGCGGATTATTTTTCTGCCAATTCCATGTATCTTTCATCATCGCTTCAAGATCGCGTTCTGCCGCCCAACCTAACTCTTTCGCTGCTAAACTTGGATCGGAATAGCAAGTGGCAATATCACCCGGACGACGATCAACAAGTTTATATGGAATTTCAATGTTATTTGCTTTCTCAAAGGCTTTCACCATATCCAATACGGAATAGCCGTGTCCCGTTCCGAGATTATAAATATGTAAACCTGAATCATCTTCATGACGTTGAAGCGCTTTTAAATGCCCGATGGCTAAATCCACCACGTGAATGTAATCACGTACGCCTGTGCCATCGTGAGTGTTGTAATCGCTACCGAAAACAGAAAGTTGTGCCAGTTTACCAATCGCCACTTGGCTAATATAAGGCAATAAATTATTTGGAATCCCGTTTGGATCTTCGCCGATTAAACCGCTTGAATGTGCGCCTACCGGATTGAAATAACGCAAAATCGTCATACTAAATTGAGGCTCGGCTTTTACCACATCACGTAAAATTTGTTCAACCATATACTTTGATGTGCCATAAGGATTGGTTGTGCCGCCCACTTCGCAATCTTCGGTAATGGGAATAATTTGGGGATCACCATACACGGTAGCGGAAGAACTAAACACAAAATTCCATACTCCCGCTTTTTTCATTTCTTGTAGCAATACCACTGTACCGGCAACGTTATTCATATAATATTCCGCCGGTTTTTGCACGCTTTCACCCACCGCCTTTAAGCCGGCAAAGTGAATCACTGAATGAATGGTGTTTTCGGCAAAGATTTTTTGCAGCAATGCTCGATCTAAAATATCGCCTTCATAAAACTTGACTGTTTTACCTGTGATTTGTTTTACACGCTCAAGAGATTTCGGTGATGAATTGCAAAGATTGTCTAATACCACAACCTCTTTGCCTGCATTTAATAATTCAACAACCGTATGCGAACCGATATATCCGGCACCGCCGGTAACTAAAATTGCCATCTTTAACTCCTTTTCATCAACTTAGAATTGTTGCTGATTATAGCACTATTTCATCTCAAAAAACGGATCTATTTTGACCGCACTTTTATGTGATCTTCGTCACAGAACTATTTTTTGGCACTAGCATTATTTTTTATTGAAGTATATAAAATAAAAACTATTTTTTAACATGAGTATTACAAATATCTATGAATCAACTTATTTCTCAACTGACAAAAATTGTAGGAAGTCAATATATCATCACCGATCCTTCAAAAACAGAAGCTTATCGTAGTGGCTACCGTTTCGGCTCAGGAAATGCCGTCGCCGTCGTTAAACCTGAAACCTTACTTGAATTTTGGCAGGTGTTGAAAGTTTGTGTGGAACAGGATGTGATTATTATTAACCAGGCTGCCAACACGGGATTAACCGGAGGGTCAACGCCAAATGGCAATGATTATGATCGTGAAATTGTCATCATCAACGCCATGAGAATTGATGGTATTCAATTGATCAACAATGCCTCTCAGGTAGTTTGTTTGCCGGGTTCTACTTTAAATGACTTAGAAAATAAATTAAAACCTCACGGGCGTGAGCCTCATTCTGTGATAGGTTCTTCTTGCATTGGCGCTTCCGTTATCGGGGGGATTTGTAATAATTCGGGCGGAGCGTTAGTTCAGCGTGGGCCAGCTTATACGGAAATGGCACTTTACGCCCAGTTAAATGAGCAGGGCGACTTGGAACTAAAAAATCATCTTGGTATAGATTTAGGTAGTACGCCGGAAGAAATTTTAACTAATTTGCAAGGACATCATTATCAACAGAAAGATATTATTCAGGATTGCGGAAAAGGACATGATCACCGCTATTGCAATCATGTTCGTCAAGTTGATGAAAACTCTCCGGCCCGTTTTAATGCAGACCCAGCCCGTCATTATGAAGCCTCCGGTAGTGCGGGTAAATTAGCGATTTTTGCGGTGCGTTTAGATACATTTCCATTAGAAAGTGAAACCGCTGTTTTCTATATTGGGACTAACCAAACAGAGGTTCTTAATGATATTCGCCGTCAAATGTTAGCAAATTTTGAACAGTTACCGATTTCGGGCGAATATATTCATCGAGATGCCTTTGATGTTGCCGCCCGTTATGGAAAAGATACATTTTGGGTGATTAAAAAATTTGGCACACATTGGTTGCCTAAGTTATTTGCCTTAAAAGCGAATGTGGATCGCCTAAGTAAGAAAGTTTCATTTTTACCACGGCATTTAAGCGATAAATTTTTACAATTGCTTTCAAAAGTGTTACCGGAACACTTACCAAAAAGTTTATGGCAGTATCGGGATCGCTATGAACATCATTTAATTATTAAAATGGGCGGGCAAGGTGTGAATGAAGCCCGTATCTTCTTAAAAGATTATTTTAGCGATAGTCAAAAAGGCGGATATTTTGAATGTAATTCGGTAGAAACACAGGCGGCAATGCTCCATCGTTTTGCCGTTGCTTCAGCTGCTGTCCGCTATCGTGCAATTCATGAGAAAGAAGTTGAAGATATTGTCGCTCTTGATGTTGCATTACGTCGTAATGATAAATCGTGGTTTGAACAGCTTCCCGTAGAGATAGATAAGCAAATCAGCCATAAACTATATTACGGGCACTTTATGTGCCATGTTTTCCATCAAGACTACATCGTTAAAAAAGGGGTTGATTGCGTAAAATTGGAACATGAAATGTTAGCATTACTTGATCAGCGAGGGGCTCAATATCCGGCTGAGCATAATGTGGGGCATTTATATGAAGCGAAACCGGAATTATGTAAATTCTACAAAGAATTAGATCCGACCAATAGTTTTAATCCGGGCATAGGACAAACTTCAAAGAAAAAATATTGGGCTGAATAACACTTTAATTTATCCGTTTTATCGTATTAAAAGGTCTGAGCTGATGTTGGCTTCGGACTTTCAGATAACTATTTAATGTTTAGCAGTTGGTTATTCTTTTTTATTCAATTTTATCGGTGTATATCGGTAATACGCTTAGCTCTATAAAAGAGCTAAAAAATAGCCTCTAGCAATGACAATGAAAGGAGTGGCATATGGCAAAAAATCTAAATGTTTTTGATCAAGAATATGGTTTATTAATTAACGGTGAATGGAAAACGGGTGGCACATTACTTGCCTCTTATAATCCTGCAAACGGGGAAGCGCTTGCGAAATTTGTTGATGCTACGAATGCAGATGTTGATGCTGCTGTTATGGCGGCACAACAAGCGTTTAAAACTTGGCGAAACACAACAGTTACAGAACGGGCGGCGATATTAAATAAAATTGCCGATGTTATTGATGAAAATGCAGAGTTATTCGCTTTACAAGAAACTTTGGATAATGGCAAACCAATTAGAGAAACGAGAGCCGCAGATATTCCTTTAGCGGCGGATCATTTCCGTTATTTTGCCGGTGTGATTCGTGCAGAAGAAGGTTCGGCAAATCAACTGGATAGTGAAGATTTATCTTTGGTATTGCGTGAACCGATTGGTGTTGTCGGACAAATTATTCCGTGGAATTTTCCATTTTTAATGGCTGCGTGGAAAATCGCACCTGCATTGGCAGCAGGTTGTACTATCGTTATTCATCCGTCTAGCGCGACTTCATTGAGTCTGTTATCTCTTGCTCAAAAAATTAATCATTTGTTACCAAAAGGTGTGCTAAATATCATTACCGGACGAGGCAGTAAATCCGGAGAATATATGTTGCATCACAAAGGATTTAATAAATTAGCTTTCACCGGTTCTACTGCTATTGGGCGTAATGTTGCTGTTGCCGCAGCAGAAATGCTAATTCCTGCAACCCTTGAGTTAGGTGGTAAATCCGCCAATATTTTCTTTGATGATATGCCGTTTGATAAAGCATTAGAGGGGGCTCAAAAAGGTATTTTATTCAACCAAGGTCAAGTCTGTTGTGCAGGATCTAGAATTTTTGTTCAAGAAGGCATTTATGCTAAATTCGTCTCCGCATTAGCTGAAGAATTTAAAAAAGTGAAAGTTGGTTTGCCTTGGGAAGACGATACCCAGATGGGCGCGCAAGTCAATGGCGGTCAATTAGAGACGATTTTAAACTATGTCAAAATTGGAGAACAAGAAGGTTGCCGCATTATTACCGGAGGAAAACGCTTACAGGAGGCTGGTCTAGATAAAGGCGAATTTTTAGCCCCAACATTGATTGAAGCACCGAATAATCAAGCGCAAATTGCACAGGAAGAAATTTTTGGGCCTGTTGCAACCGTCATTAAATTTAAAACCGAAGAAGAGGTCATAAAAATGGCAAATGATAGCGAATACGGTTTAGGTGGCGGTATATGGAGCCAAAATATCAATCGTTGTTTACGTGTTTCTCGTGCACTTGAAACAGGGCGGGTTTGGGTGAACTGCTATAACCGCTTACCGGCAGGCACACCATTTGGGGGATATAAACAATCCGGTATCGGTCGTGAAACCCATAAAATGATGCTTGATGCTTATACTCAAGTAAAAAATATTTATATCAGCACTCGTGAAGAGCGTGAAGGTATGTATTAATCGCTATAAGTAAGAAGAGGCAGCCTATAAGCTGCCTCAACGGATATTAAGGACTGATTCCAATAATCTCTTTGGTTCAGTCCTTTAATATAAATATGAGAAATTAGCGTTCATTCCAACGTTTGATTGATTCGCGAATTACTTCTTTCGCCTCTTCAACATCACCCCAGTGTGTCACTTTTGTACTACCCGGTTTTTTCAATGCTTTATAATTGTTGAAATGGAATTCAATTTGTTTGATTAATTGAGCCGGCACGTCTGCAAGGCTGTTGTAAGCGTTGCCTGTATCGCGATCATCTGCCGGTACACAGACAATTTTATCGTCCACTTCACCGTCATCTACGAATTTCATCACGCCAATCACTTTAGCTTCAAGGAATACACCGGTTGCAAGCGGTTGGCGGGTCAGTAATAGCACATCCAGCTCATCACCGTCTTCATCTAATGTTTGTGGAATAAAACCATAGTTGGTCGGTTTTGCAAAAATTGCTGGTTCGACACGATCTAATTGGAATGCCGCTACTTTACGATTCCACTCGATTTTGTGGCAACTGCCTTCTGGAATTTCATTTACAACGTTGATAATCCCTGCATCAACATCACCCGGAGTTAAGATTTGATTAAAATCAGCCATTATCTTTCCTTATTTAATAGAATTAAAAACGGCGAAAGTATAGCAGTTTTTACATGATTTTGTCGCTCTAAATTTTCATTCAAAAAACGACCGCACTTTACTCACGCAAACGTTTACATATTATATTCTTTCGGTAGAATAGCGCCTTTTCATTCTGACTTATTTTTTAGAGGCAACATGTCTAATTTAGAAAAAATCTTTGAATTGCAAAAACGTGGTTCAACTATTCGCCAAGAGATTATTGCTGGTTTAACTACATTTCTTGCTATGGTGTATTCTGTAATTGTCGTACCCAATATGCTCGGGGCTGCCGGTTTCCCTGCTGAATCCGTATTTATTGCCACTTGCTTAGTGGCAGGTTTAGGATCGATTTTAATCGGCTTATGGGCTAATGCACCGATGGCGATTGGCTGCGCTATTTCACTGACAGCCTTTACCGCATTTAGTTTGGTGATTGGTCAAGGTGTTTCTATTCCGGTTGCCTTGGGGGCGGTATTCCTAATGGGGGTGGCTTTTACCCTCATTTCAGCGACGGGTATTCGCTCTTGGATTCTACGTAATCTTCCTTCCAGTATCGCCCATGGTGCAGGAATCGGTATCGGTTTATTCTTACTTTTAATTGCGGCAAGTGGCGTAGAATTGGTAGTGAGTAATCAAGCCGGTTTACCGGTGAAATTAGGCAATTTCACCTCATTTCCGGTCATGATGTCATTAATTGGTTTGGCGTTTATCGTTGGCTTAGAAAAAATGCAAGTGAAAGGCGGGATCTTATGGGTGATCATTGCCATTACTATCATCGGTTTAATTTTTGATCCAAACGTAAAATTCAACGGTGAAATCTTCAAAATGCCCACTTTTGGTGAGAATTCTTTATTTTTACAATTAGATTTACAAGGGGCATTACAACCGGCTATTCTACCTGTTGTTTTTGCTTTAGTGATGACCGCTGTATTTGATGCGACCGGTACTATCCGCGCTGTTGCAGGACAAGCTGATTTATTAGATAAAGACGGACAAATCATCAATGGCGGTAAAGCCTTAACCTCGGATTCCGTCAGTAGCTTATTCTCAGGATTATTCGGTACGGCACCGGCAGCCGTCTATATTGAATCGGCAGCCGGTACCGCAGCAGGTGGGAAAACTGGGATTACCGCTATTGTGGTAGGGGTGTTATTTTTATTAATGCTTTTCTTTCAACCCCTCGCCTTCTTGGTACCGGGTTATGCCACGGCTCCGGCACTAATGTATGTCGGATTATTAATGCTAAGTAATGTAAGCAAATTGGATTTTGATGATTTTGTCGGGGCGATGAGCGGGTTAATTTGTGCCGTATTCATTGTACTTACAGCGAACATTGTTACCGGCATTATGCTTGGTTTTGCTGCATTAGTGATTGGTCGTATCGTAAGTGGCGATATTAAACGTTTAAATCTCGGTACGGTACTCATTGCTATTGCGTTGGTTGTCTTCTATGCCGGCGGATGGGCAATTTAACTTTCTCATCTAAAAAATAACGAATTTTATGACCGCACTTTGTAAAGTGCGGTTGTTTTTTTATGTGTTTTCATCTTTAGCTGATTTTTTCTTTCCTTTACCTAGTCCTTCCTCTTATTCAATGGTAGAATTTCACGTTTTTATGAGTAAGGAAAAATAATGACATTAGTTGAATTTGTAATGGGTAAATTGGACGATTTAAAAGGTACGGATATTGTGCATTTTGATGTACGGGGAAAATCTTCCATCACGGAAAACATGGTGATTTGCACCGGTACTTCAAGTCGTCAGGTTTCTGCAATGGCAGATAATTTAATTGCAGAATGTAAGAAAGCAGGAGTTGAAACCTTTGGTGAAGAAGGTAAAAATACGGCAGATTGGATAGTGGTGGATCTAGGGCAAACTATCGTTCATATTATGCAACGCGATGCACGTGAGATGTATCAATTAGAGAAACTTTGGGCGTAAAGTGCGGTCATTTTCCCGTGAGAATTATCTTGCTTGATAAAGAGGAATACTCGTGAAAATCACATTAATTGCAGTAGGGACAAAAATGCCCGCTTGGGTGATTAACGGATTTGAAGAATACCAACGCCGTTTTCCTAAAGAAATGCCCTTTGAATTAATTGAAATTCCAGCCGGAAAGCGGGGGAAAAATGCAGATATTAAACGTATTTTAGAGCAGGAAGGAAAGGCAATGTTGGCAGCTTGTGGAAAAAGCAAAATTGTTACCCTTGATATTCCCGGTAAACCTTGGACGACACCGCAACTCGCCGAACAATTAGAAGCTTGGAAAAATGACGGACGGGATGTTTGTTTATTAATTGGCGGGCCGGAAGGACTTTCACCGGAATGTAAAGCCGCTGCAGAGCAGAGTTGGTCGCTTTCACCTCTCACTTTGCCCCATCCGTTGGTACGTATTGTGGTGGCGGAAAGTTTATATCGAGCTTGGTCGCTGACAACGAATCATCCCTACCATCGTGAGTAAAAGTGCGGTCAATTTTAGATGAATTTAAAGAAATTTTTCGCAGTCCCGACACATGAACCGATTCGTGATAAAAAAGCGGAGCGGAATCTTTTTGCCCGCCGAACATTGGTGGCGTTTATTGGTATTCTTGTGCTCACCGGTGTGCTATTTACCAATATCTACCATCTCCAAGTAATCAATTTTGATACTTATCAAACACGCTCTAATGGCAATCGAATTAAACTCTTGCCTGTCCCGCCAACCCGTGGATTAATTTATGATCGCTACGGTGAATTGCTGGCTGAAAATCTGACTTTTTTCGGTTTATACATTGTGCCGGAAAAAACGGAAAATTTAGACCGCACTTTTGAGGCACTTCGTTATGTTGTCGGTTTAACCGATGAAGATATTGAGAATTTCAAAAAAGAACGACGCCGTGGCACGCGTTATACATCTGTTATGCTCAAACCTAATTTAACGGAGGAGCAAATTGCCCGTTTTGCGGTAAACCAATATCAATTTCCAAGCCTTGAAGTACGTCCTTATTTTAAACGTAATTATTTATATGGCGATATGATGGCGCATATTCTCGGCTATGTGGGTAAAATTAACGATAAAGATGTTGAAAAGCTAAAAAAAGACGAGAAATTTGCCAATTATGCCGGCTCTCATGATATGGGAAAATTAGGCATTGAGCGTTATTACGAAGATCAATTACACGGCACAACGGGCTTTGAAGAAGTGGAAATTAATAATCGTGGGAAAGTGATCCGTAAATTACGTGAACAACCTGCGGTGGCGGGTAAAAGTATCCACCTCACCATCGATCTTGCCTTTCAACGTTATATTACGGATTTACTTGCCGGACAAACAGGTGCGGTGGTTGTGCTTGATCCGAAGGATAGCAGCGTGTTGGCAATGGTTTCTACTCCAAGTTATGACAATAATTTATTTGTGGACGGAATTTCCAGTGCCAATTATAAAGCGTTATTGGAAGATCCCGCCCGACCACTTTATAGCCGTGCGACACAAGGGATTTACCCGCCCGCATCAACAGTGAAACCCTTTATTGCCGTGGCAGCACAAACGGAAAATGTGGTTAATCAAAACACTACAATTTTTGATCCGGGGTATTGGATGTTGCCAAATACGACAAAACGTTTTCGTGATTGGAAAAAAGCAGGGCATGGCTATACCGACTTAAATAAAGCGATTACCGAATCTTCCGACACCTATTTCTATCAAGTCGCTTATAACTTAGGGATAGATCGTTTATCTTCATGGATGAAACGTTTTGGTTTCGGTATGCCGACAGGAATTGAGATAAACGAAGAAGCATCAGCAAATATGCCGACTCGGGAGTGGAAGCAAAAACGCTATAAACGTCAATGGGTACAAGGGGATACGATTTCTGTGGGGATTGGTCAAGGGTATTGGACATCCACGCCATTACAAGTAGCAAAAGCGACAGCTATTTTGGCGAATAATGGCAAAGTAAATACCCCCCATTTAATGAAATCTATTGAAGGTGCAACAGTTGAACCCTATCAAGATCCACGGCTTTATGAGGATATTACCGAGCCGAAACAAGCCTATTGGGACGCAGCAAAGCGGGGAATGTTTAATGTGGTGAATTCTGCTACTGGAACAGGGCGAAAGGCTTTTAGCGGCACAAACTATCACGTCGCCGGAAAATCCGGAACGGCGCAAGTATTCAGTTTAAAAGAAAACCAAAAATATAATGCGGCGGATTTAAAAAAAGAGCTTCATGATCACGCTTGGTTTACCGCTTATGCGCCTTATGAAAACCCTAGAATGGTGGTGGCGATTATTTTAGAAAATGCCGGTGGAGGTTCAAGTAATGCCGCGCCGGTTGTGCGTAAAATTATGGATTATTACTTAAATAAACGTTTACCGGAAATAGAACGAAAAGAAAATGCGGATAAGCCTCAAGCGGTTAATAACAAGTCATTAATGGAAAACGGAGCGGAATAATGGAAGAAAAAACACCAATTTGGCTTCGTTTATGGAAGCCGTTACATTTGGATTTTTGGTTATTACTGGGACTAATTGCTATTAGCGGTTACGGTATGTTGGTGCTTTATAGTGCCTCGGGCGGCAGTGAAATCATGTTTAGAAATCGTATTATTCAGGTTTTCCTTGGTTTTACGGTAATGTTAGTGATGGCTCAACTTCCGCCTAAATTTTATCAACGAATAGCACCTTATCTTTACTTAGTTGGTTTAATATTGCTCATTTTGGTGGATGCGATTGGAACAATCAGTAAAGGCGCACAACGTTGGTTGGATCTTGGTTTTATTCGTTTCCAACCTTCTGAGATTGTGAAATTGGCGGTACCTTTAATGGTGGCTGTTTATTTAGGTAACCGCCCGCTTCCGCCAAAATTAAGTGAAACCTTTATTGCGATAGCGATGATTATTGTGCCGACTTTGTTGGTAGCAATCCAGCCTGATCTCGGTACTTCAATTTTAGTGAGTGCCTCAGGGTTATTCGTTGTTTTTCTTGCGGGGATGAATTGGTGGTTGATTCTTGCCGCTGTCGTCGGATTGGCTGGATTTATTCCGATTATGTGGTTTTACTTAATGCACGATTATCAGCGCACTCGGGTTCTAACCCTACTTGATCCGGAAAAAGATCCGCTCGGAGCGGGATATCATATTCTGCAATCTAAAATTGCCATCGGTTCGGGGGGAATTTGGGGAAAAGGTTGGATGCAAGGCACGCAATCCCAACTTGAATTTCTGCCTGAACCTCATACCGATTTTATTTTTGCCGTGATGAGTGAAGAACATGGTATGGTAGGTTTTGGCATTTTAATCGCAATTTATATGTTTATCATTGTTCGTGGCTTAATGATTGCCGTTAATGCGCAAACCTCTTTTGGAAGAATTTTAGCAGGGGCGACAACTTTAATTTTTTTCGTGTATTTATTCGTTAATATTGGTATGGTGAGCGGCATTTTGCCAGTGGTAGGCGTGCCATTACCATTGTTTAGTTATGGTGGTACTTCTTATGTGGCGATTATGGCAAGTTTTGGCTTAATCATGTCAATACATACCCACCGCACAAGGTTTATCAATGGGAACTAATTAGCGTTTTAGTTTTCTTACGTATAACTTATTTATTGGAAAATTCATGTTATGAAATTCAAAACGCTTGTAAAATCGACCGCACTTATGATTATTGTGGCTTTAACTGTTTTACCGGCTCAGGCTCAGAATGATTCCCTAAAGCAATATGGGATTAAAGGTGCGAATTTGACTAGTACAACCTCGATTAATTCACCAAAAAGTTATACGGTGAATGGTAAAACCTATACTACACATGGTTTTAGTAGTGCCAAAGAATATTCAAAAAATGGAATAGCAAGTTATTATCATCGTAAATTTCATGGGCGCCGTACTTCTAGTGGAGAGCCTTATAATGCCAATCTCTATACGGCGGCACATAAAACCTTGCCACTCAATTCTTATGCCTTAGTGACTAATTTACGCAATAATAAGAAAACCATTGTGCGTATTAACGATCGCGGCCCTTTTAGTCGGGAGCGTATTATTGACCTTTCTTATACTGCGGCGAAGGAAATCGGTTTAATTGCCCGTGGTGTAGGGCAGGTGAAAGTCGAGGCATTACATGTGGCAGCAAATGGCAAAATTTCCGGTGCAGGAACAAAAACGCTTGCGAAATATGCGAGGACTCAAGCTGCTTCGGAGCGACTTACCGTTGCCAATATTGAAAAAAAAAATCTCGTAAGTGGGCAAAATCTGTCAAAAGAACGCTATAAACTAAAAATGTTGGATTTTCCCAGTGAAAATCAAGCAACCGCCATTGTTAATCGTTTGGCACTTGACAATATAAATTCACAAGTAAATCATCGAGATGGGCGGTACGAAATTCATTTTGGACCGATAGAAGACAAGCAGATGATTACACAATTAAAAATGAAATTACAAAAAATGGCTAGTGGAAATCCATTGATCGTTTATACTTACAAAAATTAAGATGTCACTAAAGGAAATTCAATGTTAAAGATAAGCACTAAATTAACAAAAACAGTATTTTTTTCAGGGATTATAGCGCTATCTTCTGCTGTTTCAGCTCAGGATGTGCAATACGGTACTACTCCTCCGGAAGTGAATGCTCAAACCTATATTTTGATGGACTATAACTCGGGAGCTGTACTTGCTTCGTTAAACCCCGATCAACGCCAATATCCCGCCTCCTTAACGAAAATGATGACGAGCTATGTGGTAGGGCAAGCGTTAAAGCAGGGTAAAATCCATAATTCCGATATGGTAACCATTGGGGAAAGTGCATGGGGACGTAATTTCCCTGATTCGTCAAAAATGTTTTTAAACTTAAATCAGCAGGTATCCGTTGCCGATCTAAATAAAGGCGTGATTATTGTTTCCGGTAACGATGCTTGTGTGGCACTAGCAGAACATATTTCCGGAACGGTATTAAATTTTGTGGATACCATGAATAAGTATGTTCAACAATTCGGGTTAAAAAATACAAATTTCACGACACCGCACGGTTTAGATGATCCAAACCAATATTCTAGTGCGCGGGATATGGCGATTATCGGCGCGCATATTATTCGAGATCTACCGGAAGAATATAAAATTTACGCAGAAAAAGAGTTCACCTTTAACAAAATCAAACAGCCTAACCGTAATGGCCTATTATGGGATAAAAGTGTGAAGGTGGACGGTATGAAAACCGGCCATACTAGCCAAGCCGGTTATAACCTCGTGGCTTCAGCGACAAATCCGAGTAATATGCGTTTGATCTCAGTTGTAATGGGTGTTTCAACTTATAAGGGACGTGAGGTTGAAAGTAAAAAACTATTGCAATGGGGTTTCGCAAATTTTGAAACGTTAAAAACCCTTGAAGCGAATAAAGAAATTTCAGAGCAACCGATTTATTACGGCGATGAAAGTAGCGTGAAATTAGGCGTGTTGCAAGATAGTTTTATTACCGTGCCAAAAGGTAAACAAGCTGAATTAAAAGCCCGTTACGAGCTGGATAATAAATACTTACAGGCTCCTTTAGCAAAAGGTCAGGTGGTCGGTAAAGTGATTTATCAACTTGACGGTAAAGATGTTGCGGTAGTTAATTTACAAGCAATGCAAGAAGTTAAAGAAGGCGGATTTTTCGGCAATGCTTGGGATTGGCTGGTTTTAACTATAAAAAGTCTTTTCTAAAACCTCTTGAATTTTAACCGCACTTCCCCATTTTACAAGGGAATCCTATTACCTCAAACCGGGCAGATTTAAGATCTGCCCTTTATCTCACTCAAAATAGAGAAAAATTATGGCAACGGAACAAGATTACGAAAAATTGAAAGAATTAATGGAATTTCCTGCTGCAATGACTTTTAAAGTAGCAGGCATAAACCGCGAAGATTTAGCACAGGATTTAATTTCTGTCGTACAAAAATATATCCCGGGGGATTATATTCCTAAAGAAAAACGCAGTAGTAAAGGCACATATAATTCCGTTTCTATTGATGTAATTGCACAGAACTTTGAGCAAGTAGAAACTCTCTATAAAGAGCTTGCTAAAGTTGAAGGCGTGAAAATGGTTATTTAGTATGGCTACACTACCACTTATCGTACGCCAACTTGGTTTACAGGATTATCAAGAAACTTGGCATAAAATGCAAAGTTTTACGGACAATCGCAATGCTGAAACCACGGATGAGATCTGGTTGGTAGAACATCCTTCGGTATTTACCCAAGGGCAAGCGGGAAGACCTGAACATTTGCTGCAAAGTTCTAATATCCCCGTTGTACAATCCGATCGTGGCGGACAAATTACTTATCATGGGCCGGGTCAGCAAATTATGTATGTGTTGATTGATATTCGCCGCCATCAAGACTTAAATGTTCGTCAATTAGTGACCGCACTTGAGCAGGCGGTGGTAAAAACTTTAGCGGATTACGGTATTGAAGGATACCCTAAACCTGATGCACCGGGTGTCTATATTGACGGTAAGAAAATTTGTTCATTAGGTTTGCGTATTCGTAAAGGTTGTTCTTTCCACGGATTGGCATTTAATATCAATATGGACTTAACGCCATTTCATTATATTAACCCTTGTGGCTATGCCGGTTTAGAAATGTGCCAACTTGCCGATTTTATCGCGAAAGAAGAGGCGACATTAGATAAAGTCTCCCCCAAATTAATTAAACACTTTGCCTCCCTTTTGGGCTATAATGTAACGAATATTTAACAATAAAAAATGCCTAATTTAGGCATTTTTCTTTAGGAAAGAATCATGTCAACGCCATTTAAAATGGAACGGGGTGTCAAATATCGTGACGCTGCCAAAACTTCCATTATTCCTGTAAAAAATATTGATCCCAATCAAGAGTTACTGAAAAAACCGGAATGGATGAAAATCAAATTACCGGCAAGTTCACTGAAAATTGAAAATATTAAAAATGGTATGCGTCGTCATGGATTACATTCGGTTTGTGAAGAGGCTTCTTGCCCGAATTTACATGAGTGTTTTAATCATGGTACCGCTACTTTTATGATTTTGGGGGCGATTTGTACCCGCCGTTGCCCGTTTTGTGATGTTGCACACGGAAAACCTTTACCGCCTGATCCGGAAGAACCGCGTAAACTCGCTGAAACTATTCAAGATATGAAATTGAAATATGTGGTGATTACATCCGTGGATCGGGATGATTTGCCGGATCGTGGTGCGGGGCATTTTGCAGATTGCGTAAAAGAAGTGAGAGCGTTAAATCCGGGAATTAAAATTGAGATTTTAGTACCGGATTTTCGTGGTCGTATCTCCCAAGCATTAGAAAAACTGAAAGAGAATCCACCGGATGTGTTTAATCACAATTTAGAAAATGTACCGCGTCTGTACAAAGAAATTCGTCCGGGGGCGGATTATGAATGGTCGCTAAAACTACTCCGTGAATTTAAGGATATGTTCCCGAATATCCCGACAAAATCGGGTTTGATGGTTGGCTTGGGGGAAACTAACGAAGAAATTTTAGAAGTCATGCAGGATCTACGTGATAACGGCGTGACAATGCTTACTTTAGGGCAGTATTTACAGCCAAGCCGTCATCATCTTCCGGTTGCACGTTATGTACCGCCAGCAGAATTTGATGAATTCCGAGACAAAGCTAATGCGATGGGCTTTGAGCACGCCGCTTGCGGTCCTTTTGTTCGTTCCTCTTATCATGCAGATCTCCAAGCTAGTGGCGGTTTAGTGAAATAAAAACGACATCAAAAATGACCGCACTTTGGCTGATAAAAATGGGTTG
>MLHP01000027.1 GCA_001999425.1 Rodentibacter genomosp. 2
CTTGAAGGAATGTGAATTTCGGTTTAACTTTGGTACACCAAAAGAGCAGTTAAAAACCTTGCGAAAATGGTGTGAAATTTAGGGCTAATCTACGTCAGCCCCTAATTCATTCCTTCCGTTTGGAGTGTATTTTGCCCGCTCTACTTGCGTATTCGTTAAGCCTGTGATTTTCCGTGCCATAAAATCCCCTTTTAGTACCTGTTTTATCGGGTACTATATCATTTGGGTACTTAAATGGGTACTATTTTCAGTCATCAATATAACTCATAATGCACCATAACAAACGATAAAATACACTAAAATACCTTATTTTAAACGAAAAAAAAGCAAGGTGATTTACCTTGCTTTATTGATTTGGTGGAGATAATCGGGATCGAACCGACGACCTCTTGAATGCCATTCAAGCGCTCTCCCAACTGAGCTATATCCCCGAAAGATGGCGGTATGATAAAATTTGCCACCATTTCTGTCAATATGAAATTAGTTAATAAAAATCAGACGATTAAATATTAATCGTTTTGAGATTTAATAAAATCAATCGCACGTTGAATACGTGCCAACACACGCTCACGACCAATTCCCACTAAAGTCACATCCATTGAAGGTGATTGCCCAGAACCTGTCACCGCAACACGCAACGGCATACCGACTTTGCCCATGCCCACTTCAAGCTCTGCCGCGGTTTGCTCAATCGCTTCATGGGTTGAATGCAGCTCCCAAGTTGCAAGTGCGGTCAATTTTTCCTTCACTTTTTCGAGGGCTTCTACGGCGCTACCTTTGAAATGCTTTTTCACGGCGGCTTCATCAAAGGTTTCAAATTCTTCAAAAAAGTAACGACTCGCCTGCGCCATTTCTTTTAAAGTTTTACAACGTTCGGCAAGCATCGTAACGATTTCAGTTAATGCAGGACCATTTGAAATATCAATTCCTTGAGCCTGATATTGCCATTCAAGGTGTTGCGCCACATATTCCGCCGGCAATTCACGGATATAATGATGGTTCAACCATAAAAGTTTATCCATATTAAATGAACTTGCGGATTTACTTACATGGTCTAATTCAAAATATTTAATCATTTCTTCACGTGTGAAGATCTCTTGATCACCATGCCCCCAGCCTAAACGCACCAGGTAATTCACCAAGGCTTCCGGCAAATAACCGTCATCACGATATTGCATCACACTCACTGCGCCATGGCGTTTTGACAGTTTTTGCCCATCGTCACCGTTAATCATCGACACATGCGCATAAGTTGGAATCGGTGCGCCAATCGCTTTTAAAATATTAATTTGGCGTGGCGTGTTATTGATATGATCCTCACCACGAACAACGTGCGTAATCCCCATATCCCAATCATCCACCACAACACAAAAGTTATAGGTCGGTGAACCGTCAGTACGGCGAATAATCAAATCATCTAACTCACTATTGCTGATTTCGATACGCCCACGTACCGCATCATCAAACACTACAGAACCTTCTGTTGGATTTTTAAAACGTACAACATGAGGCGCATCAGGTGAATGGCTGTGATCGTGCAAACAATGACGATCATAACGCGGTTTTTCTTTATTTTTCTCTTGATTATGACGCAACTCTTCCAAACGTTCTTTAGAACAATAACAACGATAAGCCAAGCCCTGCTCAAGCATTTCATCAATCACTTGATTATAACGATCAAAACGTTTGGTTTGATAATAAGGGCCGTGTTCCCACGCAAGATTAAGCCATTCCATTCCTTCCAAAATCGCCGCCGTTGCTTCCGGTGTTGAGCGTTCTAAATCCGTATCTTCAATACGCAATACAAACTCACCTTGATTGTGTTTTGCAAATAACCAAGAATAGAGCGCGGTACGTGCACCGCCTACGTGTAAATAGCCTGTTGGGCTTGGGGCAAAACGTGTGCGTACTTTTACATTGGGATCTAAATTAAAAGGGGCATCTAATTTCATTTTATAACCTATATTCAATAAAAAATTACTCGTTATTCTACTACGACTAAACACAGTTCTAAATAAAAAAGCTATTTTTATGTTTATTTTTACAACAATTAAGTTAAATTTTATAAAAAATGATTGACTGAAAATGCATTATCCCTATAATGCCAATCCACAACATTGAGGGCGATTAGCTCAGTTGGGAGAGCACCTCCCTTACAAGGAGGGGGTCACTGGTTCGAGACCGGTATCGCCCACCACTTTATTCAAAGTTTCTTAATGTTGTTAAGTTTGACCAAGCGGGCGATTAGCTCAGTTGGGAGAGCACCTCCCTTACAAGGAGGGGGTCACTGGTTCGAGACCGGTATCGCCCACCACTTAATTTAGGTTAAGTATTCTTTCCGCTCAAACTTTCCCTGTTATTTAAACGCTGTCTTAGTGGGCGATTAGCTCAGTTGGGAGAGCACCTCCCTTACAAGGAGGGGGTCACTGGTTCGAGACCGGTATCGCCCACCACTTAATCAAGTGTTTAAATAAACCGAAGCATAAGGTTCTGCCTTAATGTCATCGGGCGATTAGCTCAGTTGGGAGAGCACCTCCCTTACAAGGAGGGGGTCACTGGTTCGAGACCGGTATCGCCCACCACATTCTTGTTCAGGTTCACTTTTATTTTTTCTTTCATAAAACAAAAAACGATCATAAAACTTTTCATTTTATGACCGCTCTTTTTCCTTTTATTTTCCGATCAAATCGGCTCTAACCCCAATACTTTGCGTCCATTAATACTGGCAATATCCACCATCGCATCTAAATGCGGAAAACGGCAACCAGCGGCGAGCAAACTCAATTCTTGCCACAAATCTCCCTCACATAACGGCACCATATAATCGCAAATATTATCCGTTCCCAGTGCAACGGTAATCCCTTCCGGAATCATTTCATCAGCAGGCGTGAGCGCATTGTGAAACGGCATCAAATCTTCTTTACGGTTACTATCAATCCACGCCATTGGACAGGCGATCATCATCATTTTGGCCTTACGCATTTTTTCATAAAGTTTATAACGATATTCTTTTGAATGCGACCCGATAGAAATGCCGTGAATCCCCACAACTCGTCCTTCCATCCCATGTTCGATAGTTTTATCACAAAGTTGTTCGGTCTCTTTTTCACTTGGATTATTAAACTGATCCACATGAACATGGCACATAATACCGAGCGATTTAGCTTTATCAAGTAAAATATCCATCGCCTCCAAACCACGTCCATAATCCAATTCGTCACGATAAGGCAAGCCACCAATCATATCGACCATTTCCGAACCAATGTCAAACCATTTACGGGCAGTCGGTTCAATCACGCCTTTTAGCGTCTGATTGGCAAATTTCAAAATAATATCGTGTTTATAAACTTCACGGGCTTTGTGTGCTGCAATAATCGCACGATCTTCGCAAATTGGATCAATATCCACAAATGTCCCAAATGCCGTTACCCCTTGTGAAATCATTAATTCAATAGATTGACAAAAGCGCGCATAATAATCATCAACACTGGAAGTACGTTTTACTTCATCTACCAAATCCCACTTTTGTTGTAAATTACTGCTATGATAAATCCCAATTTTTTCCGGCGTCATAGTAAAAGCACGATCAGCATGGGCATGAGCATTTACCCAACCGCCTTTTTTAATGATTTCATCACGGATATAAGTTTTAAAACTACGAACATGGCTTTTCATACAAACTCCATAAAAAGGATGAGGACAAAAAGACGAGAAGCGTATTAATTGAAAGGCACAACAAACGTGGCGAGAAGCATTGTAATAATGTTATGAAAAACTCACGGATTTTCATTAATAACATCTTTTCAGTCTTAAACTGAGGCGAGAGTATAAAGGGTTAAACCTCAAAAAGCTATTCATTTTTATCATAAAACAGAATGAAAATGCTGTTATCATTTATTTATCAAAAAATGAATTTTCCCGCTTAAACATTTCCAAGAACAAACCTAAAGGCGGACGTTCGGAAGACTGTTCTTGATAAGTGCGGTCAAATTTTTTGTAGTTTCCTTTGCGATCGATATGATATTGCGTTCCATCAGGCTGGACCAACACATTCCAACGATAATTAGAAACAAGCACCCAGTCGTCACCATTTCGCTCAAACAAATTATGCCCTTGCGAATAATCATTGAAAGGATTCTGAACATTAAATACATTTTTCATCAATGCAGGCAGCAAATCCGTATGGCTTGTCAAACCTTTTTCGATCCCCACCGGTAAGTCTTTCCAATAGACCAATAATGGAACTTGAATCTGATCACGCCCAAAATAATTCTCCCGTTCTTTTTCATTTAACGCATTGAAAGTTAAACCATGCTCTGTGGTTAGAATAACCATTGTATTTTCCAATGGAATATTCATTAATGCTTGCTCAATCAATTTATCCATCCGCATTAAGTGCTGCCCGTATTCCGAGACATTGTTAATGTTTAAATCAAGATCGAGATAAGCAAACCAAGGGTTATCCGCTTTTCTTGTCGCGATAAATGCATTGAAATTTTTGACCGCACTTTCGTTCCCCAATTTACCTTTTGACAGCTTCATTCCGCGGAATAGTGCTTGGCGGAATAAACTCTCTTTAAAATTCGTTGCTGAAAATAAACCGAATTGATATTTTTCCGCTTTTAATTTTTCAACTAATACCGATGGAGTATGATTACTTAGAATGCTATCGGTATAGTTCGCGTTCAAACCATAAAACAGCCCTACCAAACCGCTACTTTTCGTATTACCGCTACTGTAATGATTGGTGAATTGTGTTGCATTGGTGGCAAACTCCGCTAATTTTGGCATTGTTTCAGTAGAAACAGAATCATAACGCAATCCTGAAACCGTAATGAGCAAAATATTCGGTTTTTGTTCCATTGGTGTGAAAACCAAAGAATGTTTCGGATAAGCTATTTTTAGCGCATCCAATCTCCCTTCCTGTGCTAATGTTTGCGTATATTGCTCCCCATCCAATAACCCGTGTTTTTCTAAAAACGAGCGAGCCGTCATTGGGTAAGAAAGTGGAAAATTAGCGCGTTGCATTGTGATTGGGCGATATAAATAAGCATCCGCCCAAGCATAAATAAGATGGGTAGCAATAAAAGCTGAGGTGAAGAAAATTCCCACAGCCTTCAACCATTTTTGGCGTTCCAAACTGCGAAGTTTTTCCCAACTCCAACGGGAAAATAACATTTGCACCAAGAGAATAATCGGCATCGGTGCAAAAAATATTTGCCAATCCCGTGATATTTCACCATTTTCTGGATTCACCAATAAGTTCCACACAACAGACGATAAGTGCAAATTGAAACGGTGGAATACTTCCGTATCAAATAATAACAAGGTTGTGCCAATAGTGGACAGAATCACCGTTAACCCACGAAAAGTGCGATGGTTTTTAACCATAAAACTTAACGGGAATATAACCAATAAATAAATAGCAAAAACACTAAAACTAAAATGCCCAAGCAAACTAACGAAAAAGTAAAGTTTGCCGCCAAGAGTGTCCGGCCAATCAATTAGAAAAGCGTAACGCGCACCAATCAATATGGCGATAATGATATTAAAAAAGGCAAACCAATGCCCCCACGATATTTTTCGTGAGGTCTCATCACGGTACTGTTTTCCGCTAAACATGCCTTTTTTGAATCGAATCATACTAAAGCGTTTTTACTGCGTTAATTAAAGAATTGGAAAAGGCTTGTGCTAAGGCTTCCCGTTGCGTTTGAGGCACACTGGTTATGAGTAAATTACTTGTCATATTACCAAGTGCGATCAGAGATAAATCCACCGGAGCCTTATGTTTTTCGAGTACGGCAATCATATCATTTATAATTGCGCTCAGTTGTGCATCAGAATATTTAGAATGTTGCGCCATTTTATTAAAAACAAAAGAAAGAAGTTGCTCTATCATACCCGATTATTTTACAGATCATAAATAATTTCTTTTTTCTTGCAGAAATACAGAAAAAGTGCGGTTATAATTTGCCACGTTTTTGAAAGAGGGAAATAAAATGAGCATTACTGTGAATCAAATTGTGCTACATCAACTTGTCAAGCAAACTGACAGTGAAAATACCAAAATGGAAAGTATCCTTCGGGAGAAACTCCTGACAATTACGCCGGAAGTAGAACAAATGATGTTGCAACTACACCAAGCTTATCAAAATAAAGCCAAAGCCTTCGGTATCTTCCAAGAAAATTCGGTATTCGCACAACATTTGAATCGTTTATTGGAACAAGAAATCGAATTTTTGGGCTTTAGTCAATATGCAACCAAACTTCTTGCTAACGAATTAAACAAATACAATTTTGCCGACAGTGGCACGCTTATTCTATGCCACTATAATTTTTTAGCGACAGACTATTTATTTATTGCCTTACTCGACAGCCGGCACAGTATGCTGGTGGACGAACATTTAGATATTCAGCGCACAGAATATCTCGATATTACACAATTTGATATTGCCGCCAGGGTGAATCTAACGGATTTACAAATCAACGCTAATTCCAATCGTTATTTAACCTTTATTAAAGGGCGAGTAGGGAGAAAAATCAGTGACTTTTTTATGGATTTCTTAGGTGCAGAAGAAGGGTTGAACCCACAGGTGCAAAATCAATGCCTACTACAAGCAGTCAGTGATTATTGTGAACAGGGTGAGCTCAATAAAGAACAAACCCAAGCGGTAAAAAAACAAGTTTTTGACTATTGTAAAGGGCAACTTGCCACTGGGGAAGAAATTGAATTAGCGGAACTTTCCGCTAACATCCCTACTCTAAGCGAGCAACCTTTTGTTTCCTTTATAGAAAATCAGGATTATGGTTTAGAGGAAAGTATTCCGCCAGTGCGTTCTACATTAAAATCACTGACAAAATTCTCCGGCTCAGGTAAGGGAATTACATTAAGTTTTGATGCGGATTTACTCAATACGCGGGTTCATTGGGATTCAATGAACGATGAACTCGTCATCAAAGGGTTACCGCCGAACTTGAAAGATCAGCTACAAAAAGCCTTAAAATCAAAGAATTAGTTTGGCAAGCGAATTAACTTTGGGTATTATTTGAAAAAAATTGTGAAGACAGGTAAAGAAAATGCAATTCAAAACTCTTTTTGGTGCAACGGTATTGGCGCTTAGCCTTTCTGCTTGTTCTACCGTTGAAAAAGTCGTTTATCGTATTGATGTGCCACAAGGCAACTATTTAGAAGCAGCAAGTGTAGCACAAGTTAAACAGGGTATGACAGTTCAACAAGTACAATACTTGCTCGGAACGCCTGTCTTAATTGATCCTTATAGTAATTTAACTTGGTATTATGTGTTTTTACAACAACGAGCCTACCAAGCTCCGGAACAACATACTTTTACCGTAAAATTTGATCAACTCGGTGTTGTGACTGAAACAAATCTGGATAAACCATTACCTGAAGTTACGTCACAAAATGAAAACAACACGATTATTGAACATAAAGCTGACACCAATAAAAAATCTTGGTGGAAATTCTGGTAATTTTCTTTTGTTTTACTAAACAATAAGTCACACTAAAAGGTTTAATAATGTCAAAAATTTTATTAGTTGATGATGATACCGAATTAACCGAATTGCTTTCGGAAGTTCTCACTTTATCGGGTTTTGATATTGATGTTGCCAATAACGGGCAAGAGGCATTGGATAAACTGAATCAGGGTTATTCACTAATCTTGCTAGATGTGATGATGCCTGTATTAAACGGTATCGAAACCCTTAAACGTATTCGCAAACAGTCTGATGTTCCCGTAATGATGTTAACTGCCCGTGGAGAAGAAATTGATCGTGTATTAGGGTTAGAATTGGGTGCAGACGACTATTTACCAAAACCTTTCAATGATCGTGAACTGATCGCCCGTATTAAAGCAATTTTACGTAGAAGTACACGATCCGAAGATTTAGAAAACACAAAAAACAAGCCGGAAGAAAGCGGTTGGACTCATTTCCGTGAACTAAAACTCCATTCAGGTCATCAACAAGTACTCTATAAAACACAAGATCTTCTCCTTACTTCCTCGGAATTTGCATTACTTGAAGCTTTGATTCGCTCCCAAGGTAAACCCATTACTCGTGAGGAATTAAGTATGAGTGTGTTGGGGAAACCTCTTGCTCCGTTTGATCGTTCAATTGATATGCATATGTCAAATTTACGCAAAAAATTACCGTCTAGAGAGGACGGATTGCCATGGTTCAAGACTTTACGTGGACGTGGCTATCTTTTAATTGGTAAATAATCTCCTCTATGCCGAATCAAAAAAAGTTTAGCTTAAATTATCTAACTATCCGTACCTTCATGGCTTTTTGGATTGCATTTTTTACTGTGATGGTACTGTTACTTCTGTTCCCTTATTTGGATAACCGCTTTTACTCAAGTCTTCAGGAACATGAGATTGCCAGTTATCAAAAAAAATTGGTAGAGTCTATTCGTAATCGCAAAATTAAGTCACTTCTTTCTGGAGTACCCTTACTTCCCATTGAGCGATTTAGTGAAACCCGCCTGGTTCTTTACAATCCTCTGCGCAAAGAATTTTTTGGTGCATTTAATGAAGAAAAAATCTTTATAGAACGCTTTGCCGAAACGGTAAATGATTTTTCTCAACCTATGAGAAAAAACTTTGCAGATATTCAGATTGTCGGTCCTTTCCAAGTGTATGTAGATAGTTTTGATGAACCTTTTTCACTTTTCTTTATTTCTTATGCTAGTCCTTCTCAGGAAATACTCCGCTACATGATTGAAAACCCAGTAATATTATTAATATTAACACTATTGACTACCACACCATTACTATGGTGGTTTACCTATTATACCATCATAAAACCTATTTATCGTCTACAAAGGGCTGCGAACAATGTAGCATTAGGAAATTTTAAAATTGATCCTCAATTAAGCCAAAGCGGTCCGTTGGAATTGCGTCAGGTAGGCCAAAGTTTTAACCGAATGGCAACAGCGATTAATGGCTTAATATCAAATCAACAAAATTTGTTATCTTCCATTTCTCATGAAATGAAAACGCCATTGACTCGTCTCCAACTTGCCGTAGCACTTATTCGCCCTCAAATCGGTAGTAATAATGCCGTTCAACGAATTGAGAAAGAAATTACGCGTATGGATAAAATGATTAATGAGCTACTACTTATCTCTCGACAGCAAATGAATGTGCAAACCAAAAGATCCATCTTTCCGGCTGAGCAAACTTGGCGTGATGTCATACAAGATGCAATGTTTGAAGCCAAACAACGCCGTATTGAATTTGAACAATACTTTCAATTATCAGATTCCGATATATTTTTGAACGGAAATCCGGAGTTATTACAAAGTGCGGTAGAAAATATTATTAGAAATGCCCTGAAATATACCAAAAGTAAGATCAAACTCAGTATTTTTGCCCAAGAAGAAACCCTAAAGATCCGAATTGATGACAACGGCTTTGGGGTATCCCCTGACGAATTTGAAAAAATATTCCAACCATTTTATCGCGCTGATGAAGCCCGTACTCACTCAACAGGTGGTACAGGGTTAGGCCTAGCCATTGTTTTAAATATTATTAAAGAACATCAAGGTAAAGTATGGGCTGAAAAAAGCGAGCTTGGGGGACTTGCCGTTACTATTGAATTACCGCTCTGGTTAAATTAAGTAGTAAAAAACGAGGTGGATAATTCCGCCTTATTTTATTGCTTGATTTTTAATCGTTTTAATCTTAATGCATTCATTAACACGGAAATGGAACTTAATGCCATCGCTGCTCCAGCAATGACCGGGCTTAAATAACCCAATGCGGCAAGAGGAATCCCAAGAACATTATAAACTAACGCAAAAAAGAGATTTTGTTTGATATTTTTTAATGTTGATTGTGCAATAAAAATTCCATCGACAAGCCGGTTTACCGATTGACGTATTAGTGTCACTGAAGCCGCTTGCTCTGCCAGATCAGAGCCTGATTTCATTGCAAAACTCACATTTGCCATTACTAATGCCGCAGCATCATTAATACCATCGCCCACCATGGCAACAACATATCCTTCTTGCTGTAAGGTCTGAATTTTTGCTGCTTTATCACGCGGACTGAGTTTACCGAATGCAGTCGTAATATTAAGCTGTTGTGCGACATAATCCACAACAGGTTGGCGATCACCGCTCATAATAATCACATCAATATTATTTTGCTGTAATCTTTCAATTGCTCGTTTGCTATCCTCTCGTAATGTGTCAGTCAAAGCAAACGCGCCAGCAATTTCATCATTAATAGAAACTGCCACAATACTTGCAATATCCCATACCCCATCAAGTTCACTCGGTAAACAAAAGCCACAAAACTCCGGTGTACCCACTTTAATAAAACCAATCCCTTCAATCTCTGCTGAAACGCCCTTGCCAACTTCCGTTTTTACAGAAAGTGCGGTTGGTATTGCAGATATTTTTTCTAACGCTGAATGCACTATTGCCCTTGCTATAGGATGTGTAGCGTGTTGCTCTACCGCAGCGGCTACACGATACAAATCTTCTTCGGAAATGACCGCACTTTCAGGTTGCCACACTGCAGCGACAGTCAGCTTACCGGTCGTTAATGTGCCTGTTTTGTCTAACACAACAGTATCTACATAGGCAGTTTCTTCCATGGCTGCTGCGTCTTTAAACCAAATACCGGTATTCACTGCTTTTCCCATTCCCGCCATAATAGCGGCCGGCGTGGCAAGCCCTAAGGCACAAGGACAGGCGATCACTAATACCGCGACAGAATGAATAATTGCCATACCAATATCCGCCGTACTCCACCAAGTTAGCCCGAACGTTGTCGCCGCAATAATAAGAACTGCTGGGACAAAAACACCAGCAACTTTATCTGCAAAACGAGCGATCGGTGCTTTTGTGCCCTGTGCTTCAGAAAGCGCTTTCATCATATCGCCAAGCAAAGTTTTCGAACCAAGTTGATTGGCACGATAAGTCAAACTGCCTTCCGTCACCATTGAGCCGGCCAATACCGTACTTTGAACTTGCTTTATTTCAGACATGGATTCACCAGTTAAATGGCTTTCATCACACCACCCTGAACCAGCCTCAACAACGCCATCCGCAGCAATACGCTCCCCATAATTGGCAAGTAATACATCACCTACCTTCACTTGATCAAGCGGAATCGCTTGCCATGTTTCACCATTCCAAACATTCACTTTTTTCGGGGTAAGCTGTAATAGTAAATCCAGACTGTTTAAGCTATGTTTTTTGGTTCGATCTTCCAAAAACTTACCAAGACTAACAAAGCCAATCACCATAACAGCGGTTTCAAAATAGATGTGATGCAATGCATCATGCCCTTGTGCAGTGTGATAAAACAACATATAAGAGGAATACAAATAAATAGTTAGTGTACCGCTACTAACGAGTACATCCATATTTGCTAACCCACCACGGATACTCCCAATCGCACCTTGATAAAACGGAATAGCGAGACCAAATTGCACAATAGTTGCTAACACAAATTGCCACATAGGAGGTAGCATCAAGTGATGATTGCCAATCAACATTCCAATCATCCCAATTAAAAAAGGAATATTAATTAACAATAATAGCCAAAGTCGCCAAGGCATTTTTTTGTTCTCTCGTAGCAGAGGTTGTCGCTCGTTTTTTAAAATCCCCTTAAACCCCGTTTTCTGAAGAATATTGAGAATATCTTCTGTGGTTGCTTGTGTCGAATCAAATACCACTTGCGCTTCTTCCACCGCAAAATTCACATTTGCCTGCTCCACAAAAGTTTTTTTATTGAGAACCTTTTCAATTCTGCTGGCACAAGATTGGCAAGTCATGCCCTCAATTTGGAGAGCAATTTTTTTACTCTGTTGCGTCAAACCCTGCCTCCTCTATAACGCCAATTAACCGGGCGATAGAAACTTTACTTTCATCAAATTGAATATCTGCATACCCCTCAAGGGCAACATTCACTTGCACTACGCCATCTAATTCTTTTAATACGCGCGTTACACTTTTTACACAGCCGCCACAATGCATCCCTGTTACGGTTAAACGAACATTTTTCATCATTTTCTCCTTGTTTTATATTGAATAAAAAATTAATGCCGGCTACTATAAACCTTAACTTAAGGTAAAGGTCAAGGTATTTTCTATGAATATTAGTGAAGCAGCAAAATTAAGCGGTCTCACCGCCAAACAAATTCGAGATTATGAGAAATTAGGTTTACTTAAACCGGCAAAACGAAACCTTTCCGGCTACCGCCATTATGAAAAAAAAGATATTGAACGATTACATTTTATTCGTCATTCAAGAGATGTGGGCTTTTCCTTACAGCAAATCGGGCAATTACTCGCTCTGCAAGATAACCCCACCCGCTGTAGTAGTGAAGTGAAAACACTCACAGCAAAACATATCGCAACATTAAAACAACAGATTAAGCAATTAGAAGAAATGGTAGAAGAATTGCAAGGTTGGTATGATGCATGTCAAGGCAATGATTGCCCCGAATGCTCAATTTTGGACGGATTAAAAGAAGAAAACTAATAATCCCAACTTTCCGGATCGATGCCTAATTGGAGCATGATCTCTTTTGCTTCTTCCGGAATTTCATCATGACGATCTTTTATTAAATCAGCATCTGTAGGCAGAGGTTGACCAGTAAAAGCATGGAGAAAAGCTTCACAAAGCAACTCACTATTGGTGGCGTGGCGTAGGCTCTTTAATTGGCGACGGGTACGTTCATTGGTTAAAATTTCCAATACCTTAATGGGAATTGACACCGTAATCTTTTTAACCTGTTCACTTTTCTTTCCGTGTTCCGCATAAGGGCTAATATACTTGCCATTCCAATCTGCCATAAATACCTTGCAATCAAATAAGAAAATTAAAATTAAATTATCTGTGGTTATTTTAATGAAAAAAGAACCAAATAACAATCTAGATGGCTAAATGATAAGTTTTTAGTGCTATCATAGCGATACGTTTTGCTATCATTTTAATTTATTCAATAATATACCTATACAATTCTTCTCTCTTAAAAAGAGAAATTAATTGAGTAGAATTTTTAATTCAATATATTATAAATTAGTCTCTTAGCTATTGTTTTTATATTAAATAACTCTCTTGCTATAATAATTTTAAATGATTTTACTTTCTTTTGTTTTTCAAAGATTGTTGATTCAATCCCATAATCGGCCTCTAAACAAAACGGAACAATAGCATAAGGAGGGACTTTATTTTCAAAGAAACGATCCATTGTTACATCTACGGTTAAATACCATTCTTTGCTTTGTACTAAAAAATTTTTTGCTGCTTTTGGAGTTAAGTAATACCCTGTTGCACCAATAAAGCCTTTGCTAAATTGTTGAATTGAGAAATCGCCAAAATCTGCTACTAATTTTCTTTTATTTTTTAATCTATCGGGCTGTAGCCAAAAAAATTCAAAAATGTTTTTATCGCTATTAATAAAAGCAAGTACATCTAAAAAATTCTCTTTAAATTTGGCATCATCCTCTAAAATAATAATAGGTCGATTGAGTTCTACACATTTTTTCCACATAGAATAGTGACTAGCATAACAACCTAATTGGTTCAAGGTTAATGGATAACCTTTTACACTTAATCTCTTTTTCTCATTATAATGTTGAAATAATGGATGATTGGGATTTTCTTTTCCGTTAATACCTTTAAAAAAATAGATTTCTTGCTTTGAATTATGCTCAAATAGACTATCAAACTGTGCCTGCATATAGGCTTTTCGATCTGTTGATTTTTCTAGGTTTATTACATAAATAGGAATATTCATTTAATACCTTTCAATTTTCTTACTAAATACTTTATATGATAATATATTGACTTTACAATATTACCATCTTGCCATAAATATTTAGATGCCTTTTTCAAGCCTAGAGTTGAGCTTGTATATTCAAGTTTCTCCTTTTTCCATGGTGAATTTTTATAATACCTGTTATATATCTTATTGTACCCTGCAATCTGCCAAGGTTTAAATGGGCCAATAAAATGAATGATTTTTACACTGTTAGCCTCTTTGTAAAACTCACTTCTTGATACTTTTATCCACCTCTGATAATTATATTTTTCTGATATAATCAAAATATGTTTATTTAATAAAATATTTAACACATCTTGATCTGGATAAATATAGTCTCTCTGATTAATAAGCTTAAAAAAATCTTCTGTAACATTATATTCAATCCATTTTCTAGTATTAATTAGCATTACCCCGGAATTAAAATAAATACCTTCTTTGGTAAAACCTAAATCATATAAATTTTTTATATGGTCACTCTCAACCGTATCAGGCACGACTCCAACAACTTTATCAGATAGATTATGAAAAAATAATTCTTTGATATTACCTACACATAAAACATCAGAATCTAAGTAAAGAAAATTATCTATCTCATCGTAAAGAATATAAGGAATAAGTACACGATAGTACATCGCAGAAGAAAAGTGCTCTTTTATCTGAAAATCTCTTACTGCATCATCATTTAACCAGTACAGTCTAATATTACAATTTTGGAACGGTAATTGTTTTAGCTTATCGATATCTTTTTGGGTTATATCTGTTATAAACACATGAAAACAATAATAATCATCTTGGTTATTTTCCAAAATAGAGAAGATAGCAACACCAACATATCTTGAATATTTTAAGTCAGAGCAAAAAACAATATTATTACCCTTAGTTAAATTACCAACTTTGATATCAAGATATTTATTAACCAATTTATCTTTACTTAACATACAATCACTTAAATAAAATTATATATTTTTTTTGTTTTCTCTTATCAATTAATCTTTTAGGTTTATTAATAGCTCTTATTATCTTTTCCTTTAAAGTTCTTTTAATAGGTTTTTTTTCTCTATTTTGGTGCTTCAATAATTTAAATCTTTCATCTTCAAGCTGACTATATAATAAACTCTTATTCTTGTTCCATTGTAGTTCTTGTACAACAATAGCCGGTATAAGTTGATAACTAATAACATTGCTAGTGTTAAGAAAATCTCTAAAAACTAATATATCAATCGCATCCAGTTTTTTAGAAGGTAAATTTGATATTAAAAGACACAATTCTTTTATAGCCTTATACGAGATAACATAAGAAGCTAGACCATATTGCTCTCCCAATAACTTTAAAATTTCCCTTGACTTATATGAAATTATTTTAATATCTTCACATTTTGCTGGTTTCAAAAAAGTCTCAAACCTTAAAACAAATTTATCATTGAGATTAAATCGCTCATCCAGCCACTTATCTTCCTCTAAAAACAAATGGGCATCTTCACCAAGCAATACATCATCTTCAAAAATATAAATATAAGGTAAATTTTCATCAATACACTTTTTCCAAAGCATATAATGGCTCATAAAACAAGCTTTTTCACCTTCCGAAAGTTTTGCTTGAGCTAAATTGGGCAAATGCATTTGAATAAGTTGGTTAAGATATTCTGACGGAACAAGCGCATCATAAAATTCAAAAGAAATATTATGACGACCAAATTCCTTTTTGATATGCTCACGCCGTTGAGTAGCTGTAGTAAGGCTAATTACATAATTGGTATGCATAGAAAACCATAACATTGGTTTGTGTTTTTACCATTCTACCTTGAATGATGAAAAAACAAAACCCCGCCAAAAGACGGGGTTCTGAAAAATCCAAATTATTTTGAACTTGGAATTTTGAAACGGCTGTTGAAACGCTCAACACGACCGCCTGTGTCTACAACACGTTGTTTACCTGTGTAGAATGGGTGGCAGTTACCGCACACATCAAGGTTGATGTCTTTGCCTAAAGTTGAACGGGTTTTAATCACATTACCGCATGAGCAAGTCGCTGTGATTTCCTTATATTCCGGGTGAATACCTTGTTTCATAGAAAAACCTCAAAATGAAGCCACGCCGCTATAAGAACTCTCTTCTTACACCGCGCGAGCTAATAATCGCCGTTATCCGGCACCAAATAGAGCGCAAATTATACTGAAAAAATGAGATTGATCAAGAGGGGCTAAATGGTAAAATCAGCCCTTGCTTTCTTTAGGAAGCAATAAAATTCATTTAATTTTTTAACCGCACTTTTGACTCAGGAAAGTTATGTTAGCCCAATCTTCCCCTAATGCACCTTTTGCTACATCTGTATTACAGTGGTATGACAAATTCGGACGTAAACATTTACCTTGGCAGCAAAACAAAACATTATATGGCGTTTGGCTTTCGGAAGTTATGCTACAACAAACTCAGGTCACAACAGTTATTCCCTATTTCGAACGATTTATTAAAACCTTTCCAAATTTGACCGCACTTGCAAATGCTTCACAAGATGAAGTGCTTCATTTATGGACAGGACTAGGCTATTACGCACGGGCACGAAACTTACATAAGGCGGCACAAAAAATTCGGGATGAATTTAATGGAGTTTTTCCAACAGACTTTGAACAAGTTTGGGCATTACCAGGGATTGGGCGTTCTACTGCCGGTGCTATTTTATCTTCCGTATTGGATCAATCATACCCGATATTAGACGGTAATGTAAAACGCGTACTCTCACGTTATTTTGCAGTGAATGGTTGGCCGGGCGAAAAGAAGGTAGAAAATCATTTGTGGCATTTAACGGAGCAAGTCACCCCGACAGCGCGTGTGGCTGATTTTAATCAGGCAATGATGGATATTGGTGCGATGGTTTGTACGCGAACAAAACCCAAATGTGCTCTTTGTCCTATGAAAAAAAATTGTTTAGCCTATAAAGATGAAAGTTGGGCAGAATTTCCTGGTAAAAAGCCTAAAAAAACGTTACCGGAAAAAGAGACTTATTTTTTGATTTTGTCGAAAAATGGCAAAGTATGGCTAGAACAACGGGAAAACTCGGGGATATGGGGGGGATTATTTTGTTTTCCGCAATTTGAATCACAAGAAGATTTGCTGACTTATTTATTAAGCGAAGGTATTTCTTACTATCAAGCTTGGCCGAGTTTTCGCCACACATTCAGCCATTTTCATTTAGATATTCACCCGATTTACGCTGAAGTTAATAATATTCGAGCCGAACAGGAAAATCGAGATTGGCATAAATTGATGGAAAAAACAAAAGAATATAAACCAAATCTATCAAGTACGGTCAAATATTGGTATGATCCGAAAAATCCTGAACATATCGGGTTAGCCCAACCTGTAAAAAATTTATTAACACAATTTGTAAGGAGTAATGATGGCGAGAATAGTATTTTGTGAATATCTCAAAAAAGAAGCCGAAGGTTTAGATTTCCAGCTTTATCCGGGGGAATTAGGTAAACGAATTTTCGATTCAATCAGTAAACAGGCTTGGGGAGAATGGATAAAAAAACAAACGATGCTTGTCAATGAGAAAAAACTCAATATGATGAATACGGAACACCGTAAACTACTCGAACAAGAGATGATAAATTTTTTGTTTGAAGGCAAAGAAGTCCATATTGAAGGTTATACTCCTCCATCAAATTAATCGGCAATAAGATAATGAAAAAGTATTTGTTATTGGCATTACTGCCATTTCTGTATGCCTGTGGTGATTCTTCTAACCGTCATCGAGGTATTAATTACGATGAAGTGTTTGCGAAAGATACGCAAGGCTTAGATATTCTCACCGGACAATTCTCTCACAATATTGACCGCATTTGGGGGGTAAACGAGTTACTCGTCGCCAGCCGTAAAGATTACGTGAAATATACGGATTCTTTCTATACTCGTAGCCATGTGAGTTTCGATGAAGGTAACATTGTGATTGAGACACAAAAAGACCTCAATCGATTACATAATGCCATTGTACACACTTTGTTAATGGGGTCTGATGCAAAAGGGATTGATTTATTTGCATCGGGAGATGTGCCAATTAGTTCAAGGCCTTTCCTTTTAGGGCAAGTAATTGATAATAATGGGCAACAAATTTCAAACCAATTTATTGCCGGCAATTTTGCTACCTATTTAATTCAAAATAAACTACAAACCCGCCGCCTACAAAACGGTAATATGGTACAGTTTGTTGCGATTCCAATGATTGCCAACCACGTTGAAGTTCGCGCGCAAAAATACTTGCCGTTAATACGAAAGTCGGCACGACGTTATGGTATTGATGAAAGTTTGATTTTAGGGATCATGCAAACCGAATCAAGTTTCAATCCTTATGCGATTAGCTATGCCAATGCTATCGGCTTAATGCAAGTTGTACCTCACACAGCAGGACGTGATGTTTTCGCAATGAAAGGGCAAGGTGGTCAACCTTCCGCACGTTATCTGTACGATCCGGCAAATAATATTGATGCTGGTGTATCCTACTTATGGCTTCTACAAAATCGATACCTGGATGGCATTACGAACCCGACATCTAAACGATTTGCAATGATTTCCGCTTATAATAGCGGTGCGGGTGCGGTATTACGTGTATTTGATAACGATAAAGATGAAGCCATTTACAAAATCAATCAAATGTATCCGGAACAGGTTTACCGTATTCTGACAACAGCACATCCGTCATCACAGGCTCGGAACTATCTTTTGAAAGTCGATCAAGCACAGAAAAAATTCCGTGTAAGACGATAATCCATCATCAAAAATTCCATAGCCTTTCTTAACTTAAAGGTGATCGTTTCAGCGATTGCCTTTAAGTAGTCGTTTATAAATTTATCTCCCAATATTAGATATGATTAAACACCGTGTTTTTCAGTTTTTTGCGAGAATCATCATGGCATTTTTTATTGAAGACATATTTTGGGGCTGACGTAGATTAGCTAGTATGTTAATCTACAAAAATGAAGAGAACTCATTGTAAATTAAAGAAATCCATACTGAAAAAGCTCCTTGAGTTTTTTGTATTAGAAGTAA
>MLHP01000028.1 GCA_001999425.1 Rodentibacter genomosp. 2
CACAACCGACGCAACCTAGCCAACCAAATGTTGAATCTTCACAACCAACACAACCTAATCAGCCAAACGTTGAGTCTTCACAACCGACGCAACCTAGTCAGCCAAACGTTGAGTCTTCACAACCAGAAGTAGTAAATCCTGAGGCTACACCACCGGCAACTGAGCCACAAACGGGCGAAAAAAACGACCAAAATGCAAATGCTACTGAACCACAGCCATCTAATCCAGAACAACCATCAACACCAACAGTGGAACCTACTTACTCAATTGATGAACAAACTGCCGGATTCTTAATTCCTAAAGCAGGTGGTAATGTTAAACAATTATTTGTGAGAGAATCCGGAAATAATTTCAATGTGATTAATGTTGAAGGTAAATCTATCACACTTATACCACCAGGTTTCTTCGGTGGTATAAGCTCAATCAAGGATGCAACAAAATTTCGTTATTCAGGTGGAGGTGAAAATATTCTCTGGGGTCTTATCGCCGATGAAGACTTACAAAATCAATACTTGTTAGCTTACGGAGTAAACCCGACAAGCAATATGCCGACCTCTGGATCAGCCACTTATGAGGGTAATGGCGCTCATACTTACTCTATAACAGGTGATGGCACTATTGATACTTTTGTTCCAACAAAAGCTAAACTTACTGCTAACTTCTCAGATAAAACCTTATCAGGTAACTTAACAACTGAGAGTAACAAGGTTATTGATATTTCTGCCAACATCAACGGTAACAAATTCTACGGTACAAGTTCAGCCGGTACTGAAACAGCGGGTGGATTCTACGGTAACAATGCAAGCGAGCTAGCAGGTAGTTACATCAATACCAAAGAAAGCTACCTTGGTGTGTATGGTGCGAAAAAACAATAATTTTCCTCTTTGTTCATTTAATAAAGCAAGCCGTTGTGCTTGCTTTATTTCTATCTTGATATAATACAAAATGAAATTAACAAAAACTTTATTACCTACACTATTGAGCGTAACATGTTCCGCCGTTGTGCAAGCAGAAATAGCACAACCGAAAAATGACCTAACCAATGATCACATTCAGATCGCAACACCAAAACTTGGCGAACAAACACCAAATGTCGCAACAGAAGAAAAATCTACCATTTCAATGACCAAGGAACAACTTGCTCAACATCCGGATTTGATTGTTCGTGGAATGATTCCTGCCGTACTACAAAATAATAGCGAAGCAGTAGAACTTTTGCTCCCGCTTTACAAAAATTTGCCAAATCAAGATCCCACTTTGTTAACCTGGGCTGAAGCAATTGTCCAGCGTCAACAAGGGGATTTTCCACAGGCAGTAAAACGTTATCGTGCTTTATTTAGTGAACATTCCGACATTATCGCTTTACGCTATCAATTAGCCCAAGTACTCTTTTTAAATAATGATAACGAAGCAGCAAAAGACCAATTCCAAAAACTGCGTGCGGAAAGAGTCTCTCCGGAAACCATTCAGGTTATCGATCAATATTTATCTGCCTTAAACAAACGTAATCAATGGAAAGTAAATGGTGGAATCAGTTATTTAAATGAATCAAACATCAATAATGCTCCCAAAGCCGGCACAAAAATTGGCAACTGGCTTGCTTGGGAAAGAGAAAGTGCTCAAGGTTTTTCCTATTATTTAAATGCTGAGAAAAAATGGTCTTGGGCGAATAACGTTTTCACAAAATTCCAGTTTGAAGGGCAAGGAAAATATTTTTGGGATAACAAGAAATATAATGAAATAAATCTTCGGATAGGTGCAGGTTTAGGCTATCAAACCGCACGCTTTGAGAGTTCGCTCTCTCCCTTTATAGAAAAACGTTGGTATGGCGGTGGATCATCAGGCAGCGAGGCATTAAAACAATATTCCAAAAATTCCGGTATTCGATTAGAAACAAACTATTGGCTAAATGAAAAATGGCAAATTTCGACCGCACTTGAATATGGTGAACAACGTTATGACTGGCGGAAACATTTAAATGGTAATAATTATCTTTGGTCAAATACCCTACTTTATATTCCAAAGAGTGGGCAATATTGGGTTGCAGGTATCGATTATAATCGTGAAAATACCCGTGATCGCGATAATGCTTACCAAAGAAAAAATATTCGTTTAGGCTGGGGACAAGAATGGGCTTTCGGTATTTCCACCCGATTAAACCTTGCCTATGCAAGGCGAGTATATAAAGACATTGATTTCTTCCAAATTCGTCAGAAAAATAATGAGTATTTTACTGCACTAACCTTGTGGCATCGTGATTTCTATTTTTGGGGAATGACACCAAAACTAACCTGGACGTATCAAAAAATAAAAAGTAACCACCCTTTTTATCGTTATGATAAAAACCGTATTTATTTAGAAATGAGTAAAACATTTTAACTAAGGATACACAATATGACACTCACACAACGATACAAACAAGCCGCTAAGGAAGCGAGATGGGCATTAGGGCTCAGCTTCTTATATGTGATCGGTTGGTGTTTATGCGCTTACTTACCAAAAGAAACTTTAGGTCCAATCGGTTTCCCCCTTTGGTTTGAGCTTTCCTGCATCTATTTACCGATTTTGTTTATCGTTGTCGGCTATTGGGTCATCAAAATTGTCTATCTGGATATTTCCTTAGAAATCAAAGATAAGGGCGATAAGCAATGAATCTCGGCATCATTCTTCCTTTAATCATCTATCTCACTTTTGTATTTGGGGCGGCGATCTATGCTTATGTGAAGCGAACAAAAGGCGATTTTTTAACAGAATATTATGTCGGAAATCGCTCAATGACAGGTTTTGTGCTTGCCATGACCACTGCCTCTACCTATGCCAGCGCCAGTTCTTTTGTCGGGGGGCCGGGAGCTGCCTATAAATATGGGTTGGGTTGGGTATTGCTAGCCATGATCCAAGTGCCTGCCGTATGGCTTGCTTTGGGCGTATTAGGCAAAAAATTTGCTCTCCTTTCAAGAGAAACGAACGCCCTCACCATCAATGATCTTTTCTTGTATCGCTACAAAAATAAATACCTTGTTTGGGTTTCAAGTCTTGCCTTATTACTCGCTTTTTTTGCGGCGATGACCGTGCAATTTATCGGTGGTGCACGATTACTTGAAACGACCATTGGAATTTCTTACACGCAGGCGCTTTTACTTTTCGCCTTCACCGTGGGGATTTATACGTTTATCGGCGGCTTCCGTGCCGTGGTGCTGACTGATACCATTCAAGGCACCGTGATGATTATCGGTACGGTGATTTTACTAGGCTGTACCATTTATGCTCTTGGTGGCGTGGAAAGTGCGGTCAATAAATTAACCGAAATTGATCCTGCCTTAGTCAGCCCTTATGGACCGAACGATATGCTCGGTTTTCAATTTATGGCTTCATTTTGGGTGCTCGTCTGTTTTGGTGTGGTAGGGCTACCACACACAGCGGTGCGTTGTATGGCATTTAAAGACAGTAAAGCTCTGCACCGAGGGATGTTGATCGGCACCATTGTGCTTTCTTTAATTATGTTCGGAATGCACTTATCCGGTGCATTAGGGCGTGCGATTATCCCTAATTTAACCATTGCGGATCAGGTGATCCCCACCCTCATGTTGCAGGTTCTTCCACCTATTGTGGCAGGGATTTTCTTAGCCGCCCCGATGTCTGCCATAATGTCCACCATTGATGCACAGCTGATTCAATCATCATCAATTTTTGTCAAAGATTTATATCTTTCTGCCAAGCCAAATGCGGCTAAAAATGAGAAAAAAATCAGCTATTTTTCTTCCATTATTACGCTGATTTTAACCGCACTTTTAATCCTTGCTGCTCTTAATCCGCCAGATATGATTATTTGGCTGAACTTGTTCGCTTTTGGTGGATTGGAAGCCGCCTTTTTATGGGTTATCGTGTTGGGTATTTATTGGGATAAAGCCAATGCGTACGGCGCATTAAGCTCGATGATTGTCGGCTTGGGCAGTTATATTTTGCTGACGCAACTGAGTATGAAACTGCTTGGATTTCATCAAATCGTTCCAGCATTAATATTCGGTTTAATCGCATTCTTAGTAGGGAATAAATGGGGAGAAAGTCGCCCAGTGAAAACAAGTGAAAAATTATTCATAAATCACTAAAGTGATTTATCCACTCCTTTGGAGCCGTTGGCAAAGCCAACGTTCAAAAAACTTGTTTTTTGTGACCGCACTTGAAAAATAACGGAATGTCTATGATCTACCAAATTATCGCTCTGCTCCTTTGGAGCAGTTCATTAATCGCCGCAAAATTCACCTATTCAATGATGGATCCTGTGCTTGTTGTTCAAGTGCGGTTAATTATTGCGATGATTTTCGTGTTCCCCCTCTTTTTACACCGTTGGAAAAAAATTGACAAGCCCATGCGTAAGCAGCTTTGGTGGCTTGCCTTCTTTAACTATACTGCCGTTTTCTTACTGCAATTTATCGGTTTAAAATATACCTCTGCTGCCAGTGCCGTCACAATGATTGGACTTGAACCACTACTGGTCGTGTTTGTCGGTCATTTCTTTTTTAAAGACCAAGCCAAATGGTTCCATTGGTTATTTGGTGCCATTGCATTTTTAGGCGTTGCCGTGATGATCAATGGCGGACAGCACAATGAAGGGATCAATGAAATTAGCTTATTCGGTTGCTTATTAGTACTCAGCGCCGGGGTCATTTTTGCCAGTGTATTACGTTGGACACGCACCGTAGTAGCAAAAGTCTCCACCCAAGCCTACACGGCAGTCAGTATTGTATTAGGGACGCTTACCACAATCCCTTTCACACTGATGCTGACAGAAAGTTGGGAAATTAATTTGAACGGTTACGGTATCGCCGGCTTATTTTATCTCGCCATCGGTTGTAGTTGGCTTGCTTATTGGCTGTGGAATAAAGGGTTAAACAGTGTGGATGCCAATCTTTCCGGCATTTTAGTTTCCCTTGAACCCTTATTCGGCATTTTATTTGCTGTTCTGTTACTTGGGGAAACCCTCTCATTTTCGACCGCACTTGGCATCACTCTTATTATGTTTGCCACTCTTGGTTCAACGTTACTACCGAAATTTTTGAAAAAATCGGTATAATGTACTCTATTTTTGTAGCATTAAGGAAAACACATGGCTTGGATTCAAATTCGTCTGAATAGTACAAACGAAAAAGCAGAAAAAATGAGCGATTTTCTAGAAGAAATCGGTGCCGTTTCCGTGACTTTTATGGATAGCCAAGATACACCGATTTTTGAGCCGCTACCCGGTGAAACCCGACTTTGGGGTAATACGGATGTCATGGCATTATTTGATGCGGAAACCGACATGACAAAAATTGTCGATTTACTTCATCAAGCGGAACATTTGGACGAGAATACCGCTTATAAAATTGAACAAATTGAAGACAAAGATTGGGAACGGGAATGGATGGATAATTTTCATCCAATGCAATTTGGCAAACGTTTATGGATTTGCCCAAGCTGGCGTGAGATTCCTGATGAAAATGCCGTCAATGTCATGCTAGATCCCGGATTAGCATTCGGCACCGGTACACACCCAACAACTGCACTTTGTTTGGAATGGCTGGACGGTCTAGATTTGAAAGGCAAAACCGTGATTGATTTCGGTTGCGGCTCCGGCATTTTAGCTATTGCGGCGCTAAAACTTGGTGCAAAAAGTGCGGTCGGTATTGACATCGATCCACAAGCTATTCTTGCCAGCCGTAATAATGCGGAACAAAATGGCGTAGCGGATCGTTTACAACTCTTTTTATCCGACGAAAAACCGGTGGATCTAAAAGCGGATATTGTCGTTGCCAATATTCTTGCTGGTCCGTTAAAAGAGCTTTATCCAGTGATTAGTCAGCTCGTAAAAGAAAACGGTGAACTTGGTTTATCCGGTATTTTAGAAACGCAAGCCCAATCCGTATGCGAAACCTACGCCCAAACCTTTACTTTAGATCCTGTGGCAGTGCGTGAAGAATGGTGTCGCATTACAGGCAAGCTAAAAATAGTTTAATTTCTTGTTGTCAATCAAAAAAAGTGTATTTTTTGAACAAAATTCGCCTTGCAAATAAATGCAAAATGCGTATCATAGCACGCCTTGTCGATTATAGCTCTGTTCGATAATAATAGGATTTAGGCTTTTGAGGTGGTAAAGGTAAAATGCAAATCGGTTCATACCAATTAAAAAACCGTGTTTTACTTGCGCCCATGGCAGGCATTACCGATAAACCTTTTCGTCGCCTGTGTGCTCATTACGGTGCTGGTTTGACCTTTTCAGAAATGATGTCCACGAATCCACAAGTTTGGCATACTGAAAAATCGAAACTGCGTTTGGCACATAGTGACGATCTGGGGATTAACGCCGTGCAGATTGCGGGTTCCGATCCGCTGGAAATGGCAAAAGCTGCTGCCGTAAACGTGGAATACGGTGCAGAAATTATTGATATCAATATGGGATGCCCCGCCAAAAAAGTCAATCGTAAACTGGCAGGTTCCGCTTTGTTACAGTTTCCCGAACTGGTAGAGAAAATTCTACGGGAAGTGGTCAGTGCAGTTGATGTGCCGGTCACTTTAAAAATTCGCACAGGCTGGGATAAATCCAATCGAAATTGCGTACAAATCGGCAAAATTGCCGAACAATCCGGTGTTCAGGCTTTAACCATTCATGGGCGAACGCGAGAATGCCTTTTTGAAGGGGAAGCCGAATACGACAATATTCGCTCGGTTAAACAAACTATTTCTATTCCTGTAATTGCGAATGGAGATATTGATTCCGCCGCGAAAGCAAAAGCAGTACTTGATTATACGGGTGCTGATGCAATTATGATCGGTCGTGCCGCACTAGGTAATCCGTGGCTATTCCAAGCTGTAGATAGTCTAATTGAGCAGGATTCGATAGTACAAACACCGAGTTTAAGTGAAAAGTGCGGTCAAATTTTGTGTCATATTCAAGAATTACATCAATTCTATGGCGAACAAAAAGGTTATCGCATTGCACGTAAACATGTGGCTTGGTATTTACAGGGAATTCAACCTGATTCCGTTTTTAGACAGGCTTTTAACACAATTAATGACGCCAAAGAGCAACTTATTGTGTTGGAAGATTTTTTAAATTCAATTTTGGATAAAGAAAAATGTTAGAACAACAACGTAATCCATCTGAAGCATTAACCGTTTCAGTTTTAAACTCTCAATCACAGGTAACCAATAAACCATTACGTGATTCTGTCAAACAAGCATTGCGCAATTATTTATCACAATTAGATGGTCAAGATGTGAATGATCTTTACGAATTAGTATTAGCGGAAGTTGAACACCCTATGTTAGATATGGTTATGCAATATACTCGTGGTAACCAAACCCGTGCAGCCAATATGCTTGGTATCAACCGTGGTACTCTACGTAAAAAATTAAAAAAATACGGTATGGGTTAATCTTTAATATCTTAGGTTAAAAAAGAAAAGACGAACAGATGTTCGTCTTTTTTATTGCTAACTAAAAACTAGACTACCATTGATAGCCAGCACCAACAGAACCACCTAGATCACCTTGGCTGTTAGCATTACCTTGAAATTTCAAGATAAGTTTACCGTTATCACTTGCACGTGAGTAACCTACGGCAAAGGCATTTTCACCTTTGAAAGTACCTGCAGAGGCGGCAACCATTGATTTACCCGGTAGGTAAACTTGTGGAAGCCCCGCTGCTGCGTTAGCACTGGCAATACCACTTCAAGCTTCTTTGCTCACTTTGTTAATACGGTTGTTAACATCACCAAATGATTGTTTCAATTGAGAAACATTCACTGCATCAGTGTCAGCCGTACCTGCTTTCACGTTTGTGATCTTATTACCATCAACATTGACATCACCACCTTTAATGGTTGTGCCGCCATTTTCATTCAAGGTTACACTTGAGTTGCCATTTGAAATACTACGTACTTTGACCATCTGCTTTCACATTGATGTTGCCTGCCGCAGAGTTGAAGTTTGCCGAAATCGTTTTATTAACATCTTCGCCGCCCACTTTAACCACAGTGTTTAACTTATGACGGTTTAATGTATCTTCATTGTTACCTGTGAAGATTAACCCATCTGCCTGAGCATTTTTACCATCTACGCCATCTTTTACAGCTTTAGCGTCAAAGGTATAAGTTACATTACCATCAGAACCAACAGTTTGATTAATAGTTAACCCTTCATCTACAGTGAAATTAACGGCTTTCCCCGGATTAATTAATGTATTCTTTGCTGTTGTACCTGTTTTTAGATTACCACCAGCATTAGTGTGCCAACCTGAATTATTGATAGCATTAATCACATCACCTGCAGTAACCGCTTGATTAAGATTAGTTGCATTATTGGTAATATTATTCCCTAAACCAACGGTACCATTACCGTTTGCACTAATTGGAGTATTATCCGTCATAATGCGTAAAGAAGCACTGGGAGGTGTCTCCAAAACCATAAATTCTAATCGTGTTAAACCGGATGAAGTAACCTCAAGTACTGTACTTAAGTTAATAGTAGAAAAGCCTCCGAGATCAATCGTATCGTCCGCCTGTGTATCAGCCGTCCCCAGTATCATCTCCAAATCTATTGACCTCTGCTAATGCTGAGACACCAATTACGGTAGCCCCTGCCGTGATAAACGAGACGGAAAAAACTGAAATTTTCTTTTCTGTTTTCGATTTTGTTTTGCCTGTTGCTTTCGTTAATTCAGGCTTCTCCAGCCAAGATTGGGTCACCCTGTTCTCAACCATTCTACTAAATATATTACTCATTTAAGTTATCCTTATTATTTGTTTTAGGTAGTCTAAACAAAATAGCCCCTCTTTCCATTCAAAACAATAAAATGAAAATTTCTGCAATTTTTATAGCCCGCTCAATTAGGGAATAGAAAATCAATTATCCATAATAGCTCCTTACTAAATTAATAACGAGACGGCCAAATCTCTTGAGGGGAAACACCTATAAATCCCCCTTGGATACTTTCTATCTAATGCATTTCCCAATGTTCTAGGAGGCAATCCTGCGTCAATAGAAAGCTGTGTGATAAAGTTCCACCTTTTTCTCGAATAGCGGTAATAATGAAAGCACGATGCATATCTTTTTTACTCCTTCTCATTATGTGATACCCTTACTTACTAAATTAAATTTCAAGAGTTACTCTTTGGAAGCGATACGCTTAATTTTATGGAAACGCAGGCGGTTTCTGAAAAATTTTAAAAAATTTATCAAAGTCCCTTCATATCAACTAGTTAAATTAATTTAATTTTAGAAACTCGACGTTTCTTAAAGGTAATTTTATGGGAAACTCAAAAGAATGGTTTTCAGCAAATGAATTATTAGGAGTTGGAGGATTGCCAACTTCTCCACAGGGAGTCAATAAAAAGGCGAGAGTTGAAAAATAGAAAAAACAAAAAAGTAGGGGTTCAGGGAAATGCAGTTGAATACTATGTAGGCGATATGCCTGAAAGCGTGCAGAAGGCGTTGGGGTTTGCCCCTAGTCGCACAAACATAGTAGAAGAACCTGCTGCCGAATATACAACTGATAAAAATGCCATTGAGCAAATAATGCAAGCCGTAAATCCACTTGCAGAAAAGGTTAAAGAATTAGAAGAGCCGAGAGATAACCTGCCCGATACGCTAGATAACGCAGAAAATCGGCTTATACGTTGGTTTAGACTATGCAATAAGGAGACAGGCAATGTTGCTCATCTGCTGAAGTGTTTGCGGATATGACGTTAAATGAACAAAAAGAGAGCTCGGAGCCATTTACAGATAGTAAAACAGCCTAATGCTTTTTAAGACGGACTACACCTAGGGCATTTACTTCTTTAAAAAATGCCCTTATGTGAAAGGAATAGTAAATGATGTCTACCACGGCAAGAATGAATTTTTAATTTTTTGAACGAGATCATATTTTTAAACGCTGTCTGAACATATTTAACGCGTAGTTGTGTTTCTCACTTTTAGCAGCTAAATCTGCTATTTGGGGGAAATTTCTCCTATTTATTATTTCTATTTTTCCTGAAATGAAAATGAGGTGTACATTATATGAAGCCCCATTTCATGAGGTTTTGGACAAATTAATCCGCTTAATTCAACCTATGTCCCGGTTTCTCATTTTGAGTGGTTGGATACCGCTCTAGGTAAAATTAAAACTCGTAACACACAACTTACTTATTAACCTTACACACCTTTACAAAAAGCTAGAGCTCAACATGAGTATTGCTAAAATTTAGACAAATCACAAAAACAAACAAAAAAATGACCGCACTTTTTTAAAAGAAATAATAAAAGTGAAAAGGAAATGAGAGAAATAAATCAATAGGATACAGTAATTAAAAAAGCCAATGGCAATCATACCACTGGCTTTTATTCTCTATGATTGTGAATTAAGCTATAACCGCTTTTTCAACAACACGAACTAATGTCCAAGACTTGGTTTTTGATAGAGGGCGACATTCGCGAATCTCTACGGTATCACCAACTTTGGCTTCATTGTTTTCATCGTGTACGTGTAATTTTGTTGTACGACGGATAAATTTACCGTATAACGGGTGTTTTACCTTACGTTCAATTGCAACAACGAAAGATTTTTCCATTTTGTCGCTAACAACTTTACCTTGTACGCTACGAATTTTATCAGTCATTACTCACCCGCCTTTTCGGTTAATACAGTTTTTACACGTGCAATATCACGACGCACTTGTTTAGCCTGATGGGTTTGTTGAAGCTGACCGGTGGCTGTTTGCATACGCAATTTGAATTGTTCACCTAGAAGGTTTAATAATTCAGCATTCAGCTCTTCAACACTTTTTGTACGTAAATCTTGAGCTTTCATTACATCACCGTCTTAGTTACGAAGGTAGTCTTAACCGGCAATTTTGCTGCTGCTAATGCAAAAGCATTTCTTGCCACTTCTTCAGACACACCATCCATTTCATAAAGCACTTTACCCGGTTGGATTAAGGCTACCCAGTATTCAACATTACCTTTACCTTTACCCATACGGACTTCTAATGGTTTTTCGGTAATTGGTTTATCCGGAAATACACGAATCCAGATTTTACCTTGACGTTTTACCGCACGAGACATCGCACGACGTGCCGCTTCAATTTGACGAGCGGTTAAACGGCAACGACCAACTGCTTTTAAACCGTAAGTACCAAAGCTCACTTCAGTACCATTTGCGATACCGCGGTTGCGGCCTTTGTGAACTTTACGGAATTTTGTACGTTTTGGTTGCAACATTTAGCGTTTCTCCTTACTTACGACCTTTACCGCGCGGCGCCTTTCTAGGCTTGTCGGCAGGTTGTTGTTCTGATTGCGCAACGGCAGCCATTCCACCAAGAATCTCACCTTTGAAGATCCACACTTTTACGCCGATTACGCCGTAAGTTGTGTGTGCTTCTGCAGTGTTATAGTCGATGTCTGCACGAAGAGTATGGAGAGGTACGCGACCTTCACGATACCATTCTGAACGTGCAATTTCTGCGCCACCTAAACGACCGCTAACCTCAACTTTGATACCTTTCGCACCCAAACGCATTGCACTTTGTACCGCACGTTTCATTGCACGACGGAACATCACACGACGTTCTAATTGAGAAGCGATGCTTTCTGCAACTAATTTCGCATCTAATTCAGGTTTTTTCACTTCAGCGATGTTAATTTGAGCCGGAACGCCAGCAATTTTAGATACTGCGTTACGTAATTTTTCAACATCTTCGCCTTTTTTACCGATTACGATACCAGGACGAGCTGTATGAATAGTTACACGAATACTTTTAGCCGGACGCTCAATAGTAATACGTGAAACTGAAGCATTTGCTAATTCTTTATTTAAGAATTTGCGTACTTTGAAATCGCCTTCAAGATTGTTAGCGAAGTCTTGTGTATTCGCGAACCAAGTAGAGCTCCAAGGTTTAACAATACCTAGGCGAATACCATGTGGATGTACTTTTTGACCCATTGCTATTCTCCTACTGATTAACGATCCGACACAACCACAGTGATGTGGCTAGTACGTTTTAAAATACGATCTGCACGACCTTTAGCACGTGGCATAACACGTTTCATGCTAGGACCTTCATCTACGAAGATTTTAGCAACTTTAAGATCATCAATATCTGCACCATCATTGTGCTCTGCGTTTGCAATAGCAGATTCTAAAACTTTCTTCACTAAAGACGCAGCTTTTTTGTTGGTGAAAGTTAAGATTTCTAATGCTTGCGCAACTTTTTTACCACGAATTAAATCGGCAACTAAGCGAGCTTTCTGGGCAGAAGTGCGAGCGTAACGATGTTTTGCAATAGTTTCCATCTATTTACCTCTTATTTCTTAGCTTTCTTATCTGCCGCGTGACCGCGGTATGTACGAGTCGGTGCAAATTCACCTAATTTATGACCGATCATTTCATCAGATACATAAACTGGAACGTGCTGACGACCATTATGGACTGCGATGGTCAATCCGATCATTGATGGAATGATCATTGAACGACGGGACCAAGTTTTGATTGGTTTTTTATCCCCGCTTTCCACCGCCTTCTCTACCTTCTTCAACAAGTGTAGGTCAAGGAAAGGACCTTTCTTGAGAGAACGTGGCATGGCTAATCCTCTTTAATTTAATCTATTATTTGCCACGACGACGTACGATATATTTATCAGTACGTTTGTTGTGACGAGTTTTCTTACCTTTGGTTTGAACGCCCCAAGGTGTTACTGGGTGTTTACCAAAGTTACGACCTTCACCACCACCGTGTGGATGGTCAACTGGGTTCATTGCAGTACCACGAACTGTAGGGCGAATACCTCTCCAGCGACTAGCACCGGCTTTACCCAATACGCGAAGCATATGCTCTGAGTTACCAACTTCACCAATTGTCGCAACACATTCCGCTAATACTTTACGCATTTCACCTGAACGTAAACGTAAGGTCACATAGTTTCCTTCACGTGCAATGATCTGTACATATGCGCCAGCAGAACGAGCAATTTGACCGCCTTTACCTGGTTTTAATTCAACGTTATGTACTGTTGAACCAACCGGAATATTACGCATTGGTAACGCATTACCCACTTTGATTGGTGAGTTTACACCAGCTTGAATTTGATCGCCTACTGACAATCCTTTAGGTGCTAAGATATAACGACGTTCACCGTCTTTATAAAGCACTAAAGCGATGTTAGCAGAGCGGTTTGGATCATATTCTAAACGCTCAACAACCGCTGGGATATCTAACTTGTTACGTTTGAAATCGATTAAACGGTAGTGTTGTTTATGACCGCCACCAATGTGACGAGTTGTAATACGACCATAGTTGTTACGACCACCTGTTTTAGATTTAGCATCTAGTAATGGTGCGTAAGGTTTACCCTTGTGTAATTCAGGGTTCACGATTTTAACAACGTGACGACGACCAGCGGAGGTCGGCTTACATTTAACGATAGCCATTCTTTATTCTCCTCCGATTACTCTGCACTGTCCACGAAGTCCAAATTTTGGCCTTCGGCTAAAGTTACATAAGCTTTTTTCCAGTCGCTGCGACGACCCATTTTAGTACCACGGCGTTTGGTTTTACCTTTAACAACCACAGTACGAACTGAATCTACTTTTACTTCAAATAATTGAGCAACAGCTGCAGCAATTTCAGCTTTGTTTGCATCCAAAGCAACTTTAAGTACAACAGTGTTAGATTTTTCAGCATTGTTAGTTGCTTTTTCAGAGATGTGCGGTGCACGAAGCACGCTCAGCAAACGTTCTTGACTCATGCTAAGATCTCCTCAATTTGTTTCACAGCATCAACAGTAACAATTACTTTATCAAAAGCGATTAAGCTTACCGGATCGATACCTTGCACATCACGTACGTCAACTTTATATAAGTTACGCGCTGCTAAGAACAGATTTTCATCTAAACTTGCTGTGATAATTAACGCATCTTCAACTGCTAAATCTTTTAATTTTTGTACTAAAACTTTAGTTTTTGGTGCATCAATCTCAAATTTCTCAACAACCATTAAGCGGTCTTGACGAACTAATTCAGAGAGAATGCTTTTAATTGCACCACGGTACATTTTTTTGTTCACTTTTTGGCTGTGATCTTGTGGTTTTGCCGCAAAGGTTGTACCACCAGAACGCCAGATTGGTGATTTGATATCACCTGAACGGGCACGACCAGTACCTTTTTGACGCCAAGGTTTTTTACCTGAACCAGACACTTCAGCACGAGTTTTTTGCGCACGAGTACCTTGACGCGCACCTGCTGCATAAGCAACAACAACTTGGTGGATCAATGCTTCGTTAAACTCACGTCCGAAGGTAGTTTCAGAAACAGTGAGTGCATTTGCACCTACAACTTGTAATTCCATCTCTATCTCCTAGACTTATGCTTTAACTGCCGGCTTAACGATAACATTACTATTGATTGCACCAGGTACAGAACCTTTTACTAATAGTAATTTACGCTCAGCATCTACACGAACAACTTCAAGTGATTGAACGGTTACACGCTCAGCACCTAAATGCCCTGCCATTTTTTTACCTTTAAACACACGACCCGGAGTTTGGTTTTGACCAATAGAACCAAGTACACGATGTGATAAAGAGTTACCGTGGGTAGCATCTTGAGTACGGAAATTCCAACGTTTAACACCACCTTGGAAACCTTTACCTTTAGAAGTACCGGTAACATCCACTTTTTTAACATCTGTAAAGATGTCAACATTGATTTCTTGACCTAAAGTGAATTCTTCACCTTCAGTACGGAATTCCCATAAACCGCGACCAGCTTCAACACCTGCTTTCACGAAATGACCTGCTTCAGGCTTAGTTACACGATTCGCTTTTTTAGAACCAGTAGTAACTTGAATTGCAGTATAGCCATCGTTTTCAAGAGTTTTAACTTGAGTTACGCGGTTGGCTTCAATTTCGATAACGGTAACCGGTACTGACACGCCATCTTCATTGAAGATACGGGTCATACCAACTTTACGACCGACTAAACCAATCATTGTAATAACCTCTTAATTAACCTAGGCTGATCTGCACGTCAACGCCGGCAGCCAAATCTAAACGCATTAATGCATCAACAGTTTTTTCTGTTGGCTCTACGATATCTACTAAACGTTTGTGCGTACGAATTTCATATTGGTCACGCGCATCTTTATTCACGTGTGGAGAAATCAACACGGTGAAACGCTCTTTACGAGTTGGTAAAGGAATCGGACCACGAACTTGCGCACCGGTACGTTTAGCTGTTTCTACGATCTCCGCAGTAGATTGGTCGATCAAACGGTGATCGAACGCTTTTAAGCGGATACGGATTCTTTGGTTCTGCATTAGACCAGAGCTCCAATAAAATTTAGCTAATAAAAAACTAACACCAATCACAATTCTAACTTCAAAATAGAAAAGGAGGTGCAAGTTACCTGTTATATAGTCTCCAAATCGGAAACATTGTTTAGCGCAACATATCGTTACGCACGTTTAATAAATGATTACATTAAACGGCTCTCATATTGAAAGCCCGCAAATACTACATAAAACTGAAAAGGATTGCAAGGTATTTATTCAAAAATATACAAAAGTGCGGTTATTTTCTCATATATTTTTATAAACCTGGAGCTTTCCATAATGACGTTGTTAATCCGTTATCAACTAATTGCAATTGTTTCTTATAGATATCTTGCCAACGAGATTTATGAGCTTGATATAACCTGTGATTGTCGGCATTCGGTTGATGTTGGCGTTCAAATTTCACCAATTTTTTACCGGCTTCAGATAAGGAAGCATAGATACCTACCCCCACACCTGCTGCAATTGCACAACCTAATGCTGTTGCCTCTTTCACAACCGGAATATTAACCGTCAAACCTGTTACATCGGATAAAATTTGGCTCCATAATTTTCCCTTTGCTCCTCCACCGGCAAACACAATGGAGGTTAATCTTACACCGGAAAATTTTTGCACTTGTTCCAAGTTACATGAAGACACTATCGCTGCATTTTCCTCTAATGCACGAAATAGAACCGCTTTATTACATTTATCAGGATCAATAGAAAGATTAATAAAAGAAGGCGCGGCGTGATACCAAGATTTGAAATGCATCGCATCAGAAAAGATAGGAATCACATCATAAGCTCCAACCGGTACTTTTTCAGCCATTTGTTCTAAAAATGCATACGCATCCGTCCCCAATCGTTCAGCCAGCCGCTTCTCTTCATTACAAAAAGCATCTCGAAACCAACGCATAGTTAATCCGGTAAAAAAACTAATTGATTCGGCTTGAACTAAAGGTGGAATAACATGAGGATTAATACGAACATTCATTTCAGGATCCGTTACAGGATGTGGTAAATTCACCACCTGTTGCCAAAACGTGCCCCCGATAACTGCCGCCTGCTCAGGCTCAGTCACACCTAAACCGATACAACCCAGTTGAACATCTCCACCACCGACAATAACACGCGTCCCCTGTGTTAATCCTGTTTGATGGGCTATTTCTGCCGTTACGCTACCTAGCAATGTCCCTGTTTCTTTTACCGGTGTTAATATATCTGATACAAGTCCGGCCATATCCAGTAACTCAGCCGACCACTGACGAGTTTTTAAATCCAACATCCCTGTCGTACCTGCATTGGAAGGTTCAACTGCCAACTCCCCACTCAGCATAAATGCCAACCAATCACTAATCATTGAAATCGCTTTCGTTTTACGATAAATATCAGGCCGATGGTGAGCGAGCCATAATAAACGAGGTACCGCACTTAATGCCAAAGTTTGACCGGAAATAGAATATAAATATGATTCAAATGTATTGTTATAAAGCGTCTTTAACTCTTTGACTTCTTCTACCGCACGCGCATCTACATTGCCACATGCCCAGATCGGTTGTTTTTGTTCATCATAAAGCACGATACCTTCACGCATTGAACAAGTAGAAATAGCCGCAATCTGTCCAGCTTGAATTTGCGATTGTTGCAAAGTCTGACGAATACATTCACAAGTTAATTGCCAATTATTTTGTAAATCAAATTCCATAGAGCCGGGAATATTAGGATCCGATAAATGTGTCCATTCTCGTTGAGCGGCGACAATCTGATTACCTTCTATATCAAAAATGACCGCTCTTACACTCCCCGTTCCGGCATCTAATGCCATTAAATAAATTGCTTGCTGTGTATTCATCATTTTCTCCTTTCAATTAAGAAAAAATAAGCCCTTTATCGCTAAACCAGCTGAGCTAACATCATTCGAGCCGTGTTTTCTTCTGTGACTAATGAATTAATATAATTTCCCTGCAATGCGCTTAAAATAGCCTCCACCTTATCTTCTCCGCCCGCAACACCAACAACATTAGAAATTTTCTTTAAATTTTCAAGCGGTACACTAATCAGTTCTTCATGTAATGGCATGTCAGGCTGCAAACTTCCGTCTCTACGCATAAAATAGCCCAAAATATCCCCCACTGCGCCCTGGTTACGGATAATTTGCTGTTTTTCCTCCGTGATATAACCTGAACGGAGCAATGTCGCTTGCCCCTTTTGACGCGTTGCTCCTATACCAACAATTGCCGTATTGGCACTGCACGCAGCAAGCATCATGTCACGAACGCAAGCTTCACGCTTAAATAACCTTGCCGCTTCAATGGAAGATGCACGTAAAGGAGCAGGAATAATGCTTACAGAACAGGAACCGTCTAATTGCCCGATCCCTTTCATATAAGGACCCACCCCACCTGACAAGGTGATCAATTTAATGTTATTGTGAGTAATAAACTCACTTGCATACTTTAATGTCTTCATAATCGTATCGCCGAAACCAATCGCTAAAACTTGATTTGGTTTCATCAATGACATCAATATCTGAGCGGTTCCAACGCCTAAACGCTCATTAATTTCATGCTGTTCTAATGCCGGTAAAATACGAATATACTTTAATTGAAAATGTTGTTGTAAGGCTTCTTCTAGTTCAAAACAACCAGTAAAACGAGAGTTAATCTGTACCTTAATGATTCCTAATTGCCGGGCTTTTTCTAATAATCGGGAAACTTTTAAGCGAGGTAGCTTTAATTTCTCCCCAATCTCACTCTGCGTTAAATTATCGTGATAATAAAACCACGCCATTCTGGCAAGCAGCTCTTCTTCCGTCATATTTTGGGAAAATTCACCGTTATCGTCTATTCGTTCATTCATATTTCATTCCTTCTTTGCTTGACATTATTCATTTGTTTGAAAATTTTATCAATTGTTCTTTTATTAATTTTTATAAAAACGTGAACAAGCTCACATTTCTTAAACACAAACAACAAAAGATCAAAAAATATTCAATTATGTGAGATTGATCACTGTTTTTTCTCATGTTTTCAGATAGAGTTATGAACAAATGATTAAGTTAAATTACATTTGTTAATTCAGCATGGTGGGATTATGTGTGATAAAACTCAAAAATGTCTTCTTTCAGCGCATAACATTGGCAAATCATTTTCCAGTGTTGAAGTCTTGAAGGAGATTAATTTTTCCCTTTTTGAAGGTGAAGTTCATGCGTTATTGGGAGGGAATGGCGCAGGAAAATCAACATTAATGAAAATTATCGCCGGCATTCACCCACAGGACTGCGGTGAACTCATTATTCATGGTTCGCAACAAAACCGACTTTCCCCTCATAAAGCGCATCAACTCGGTATTTATTTAGTTCCCCAAGAGCCTCTTTTATTTCCTAATTTAACGGTGAAGGAAAACATTTTATTTGGTTTATCCCGGGATGCAAAAACAACTGAAAAACTGACCGCACTTTTGCAAGAACTAAACTCACACCTCAAACTTGATATGCAGGCAGGCTCTCTTGAAGTTGCCGATCAACAATTAGTGGAAATTATGCGAGGGCTTATGCGCGATGCCTCTATTCTTATTTTGGATGAACCAACCGCGTCCCTCACGCCAATTGAAACCGATAATTTATTTAAAAAAATTAATTCCTTACTAACAAAAGGCGTGGGTATCGTCTTTATTTCTCACAAGTTACCGGAAGTCTGGCAAATATCGCATAGAATCAGTGTTATGCGCGACGGCTATATTGCACTTAATGGAAAGATTGATGAAATCAATAAAGATGACGTTATCAAAGCAATTACACCAAAAGCTAAAAACTCACCACTTAGCGAATCTCAAAAATTATGGCTTGAGCTCCCAGGACACCAACGCATAAAAACAACAGATCGCCCTCTTCTACAAGTCCATCATTTGACAGGAGAAGGGTTTAAAAACATTTCCTTTGATATTTATCCCGGTGAAATTCTAGGCCTTGCCGGTGTAGTAGGTGCAGGAAGAACGGAATTAGCAGAAACCTTATATGGTTTACGTCAATCAAAGTGCGGTCAAATTCTGTTTGAAAATCAAGAAATCAATCCTCTCTCTATCAAAGAACGGCTCCATAAAGGGATTGTATATCTTCCCGAAGATCGTCAAGCCTCGGGCTTATACCTTGATTCATCACTCACTTGGAATGTGTGTGCACTAACCTACAACGATACAGGGTTTTGGCTAAACACCTCAAAAGAAAGTGCGATCTTAGAACGTTACCATCGAGCAATCGGAATTAAATTTTCAGATGAACAGCAAGCAGTCAAGACACTTTCCGGTGGAAACCAACAAAAAGTACTTATCGCAAAATGTTTAGAGGCGAATCCTTCATTATTGATTGTTGATGAACCAACACGTGGGGTAGATATTGGCGCTAGAGCGGATATTTATCAATTAATCAAAAATATTGCAAAACAAAATGTTGCCGTTTTATTTATTTCCTCAGATTTAGAGGAAATAGAACAAATGTCTGATCGCGTATTGGTTATGCATGACGGACAAATCAGCGAATCATTATGCGGAGAACAAATTAACACTAACAACATTATGCAAATGGCATTTGGTAGCAATGGGCATTAAGGAGAAAAATATGTGGAAACTCATTCAAGATAATCGCGAATTGACTATTTTAATTGCTATCGGTTTGCTGTTTACCCTATTAGGATTTATTGGCGCCGGATTTCATTTACAAACACTCACGATGATTTTTAATTCAGCCCAAATCGTGATTTTACTGGCAATTGGCGCAACCTTCGTCATTTTAACGCGAAATATTGATGTATCAGTCGGTTCCACAATGGGATTAAGTGCAGTTATTGTCGGGAGCCTGCTCAATGACGGATTCGGACTTGCAAGTGCCTTTACTCTCACTTTGCTTTGCGGTTTAACCGCCGGATTACTGAATGGCGTATTAGTTACGCTCTTACGAATCCCTGCCATTGTGGCAACATTAGGAACATTAGGTTTATATAAAGGAATGATGTTATTGATCACAGGTGGGAAATGGATTGAAGGTTTACCGCAAGACCTAAAAACCTTATCAGCCCCGATTTTTCTGAATATCTCCGTTATTGGCTGGATATTAATTCTCATCATTCTAGCCACTTACTATTTCTTAACAAAATGCTCAACCGGACGGTATTTTTATGCTGTGGGAGACAATTTACAAGGTGCAATGCAACTTGGCGTACCGATTAATCAGCTCAGAATTATTGCCTTTGCGATAAATGGCTTAATGGCTGCCATCGCTGGTATTGTGTTCACGTCTCAAATCGGATTCGTGCCAAACTCAACCGGAAATGGGCTAGAGATGAAAGCGATAGCCGCTTGCGTATTGGGCGGAATTAGTTTGTTAGGTGGTGCCGGTAACTTAATCGGTGCGGTGCTTGGCGCCTATTTCCTCATTCAAATTGATTCTATATTGGTTCTTCTTAAAGTACCGGCTTACTGGAATAACTTCGTTGCGGGTATCGTGCTTTTAGCCGTCTTGGTCTTTGACGGTCGAATCCGAGTCATGATTGCTCACAATCTCAAATTACAACGCTATGCACGATTTTTAAAAGACAACTAGCCCCATTTGTTTATCAAAGTGCGGTCATTAAAGGAGAAAGATGATGTTGACGATAAAAAAACATGCTTGGGAATTGACATTGCTACTGCTATTAATACTTGAAATTTTGGGATTCGGTCTATTCAATCCCTTAATGCTTGATCTCAATGTACTCTTATATAGTACAAGTGATTTCATCTATATTGGTATGCTGGCACTTCCGTTAACAATGATTATTATCAGTGGGGGCATGGACATTTCTTTCGGTTCAACGGTTGGCTTATGCGCCATAACATTAGGCGTGTTATTTAAATTGGATATTCCGCTTAGCCTTGCAATCCCGGCAACCTTTGTTGTGGGGCTACTGTGTGGGTTCATTAATGCTGGACTTATTCTTTATACAAAAGTTAATCCCTTGGTGATCACGCTAGGCACCATGTATCTTTTTGGCGGTGGTGCATTGCTCTTATCAGGTTTCGCCGGGGCAACCGGTTATGAAGGTATAGGTGGATTCCCTGAATCACTGTTAGAATTTGCCAATCAAACCTTATTAGGTATTCCCACTCCTATTCTTTACTTCATATTAATGACGTTTGTTTTCTGGCTACTTATGCACAAAACCAAAATTGGAAGAAGCATTTTTCTAATTGGTCAGAGTGAACGAACTTCTCGTTACAGTGCAGTTCCGATTCAAAAAACACTTTTTCTCATTTACGCATTTATCGGACTTGTTGCCGCTTTTGTCGCGGTACTATTAGTGTCCTATTTTGGTTCTGCCCGTTCAGATTTAGGCAGCTCATTATTAATGCCGGTGCTGACCGCCGTTGTATTGGGTGGTGCCAATATTTATGGTGGCTCAGGCTCAATTATCGGTACCGCTATCGCTGCCCTATTAATCGGTTATTTACAACAAGGTTTACAAATGATCGGTATTCCAAATGAGATTTCAAGCGCCTTATCCGGTGCCTTACTGATTATCGTATTAATCGGCAAATCCGTTAGCTTGCACTACGGTGCAATAATGCAATGGCTACGCCGAAAGGCTAAACATCAAGCAGTCGTAGATTAGTCGTTAAACACTCAACCTTAAGAGGAGAACTTGTTATGAAAACTCGTATGAAAATGACCGCACTTTCCATATTGCTCGGTTTATCTGTGACGACTGCCGCACAAGCAGCTGATCGCATCGCCTTTATCCCCAAATTAGTCGGTGTCGGCTTCTTCACTAGCGGTGGGCAAGGTGCAACTGAAATGGGAAAAAACCTTGGGGTGGATGTTACCTATGACGGTCCTACGGAACCGAGTGTTTCCAATCAAGTACAATTAATTAATAACTTCGTCAATCAAGGCTATAAAGCCATTGTAGTTTCGGCGGTTTCACCTGATGGCTTATGCTCTACATTACAACGAGCGATGAAACGAGGTGTAAAAGTATTAACTTGGGATTCAGACACTAAACCGGAATGCCGTAGCCACTACATTAACCAAGGAACACCGGAACAATTAGGTTCTATGCTTGTTGAGATGGCATCAAGCCAAATAACCAAACCTAACGCTAAAGTTGCCTTCTTTTATTCCAGTCCAACGGTCACTGATCAGAATCAATGGGTAAAAGAAGCAAAAGTAAAAATCGCTAAAAATCATCCGAAATGGGAAATTGTCACTACTCAGTTTGGTTACAACGATGCGATTAAATCACTTCAAACCGCAGAGGGTATTTTAAAAGCTTATCCGGACTTAGATGCCATTATTGCACCGGATGCTAATGCATTACCGGCCGCCGCACAAGCTGCTGAAAACCTAAAAGTGAATAATGTTGCTATTGTTGGATTCAGTACTCCCAATGTTATGAGACCTTATGTAAAAAGAGGTACAGTGAAACAATTCGGTCTTTGGGATGTGGTGCAACAAGGCAAAATTTCCATTGCCGTAGCAAACGATTTGCTAAAAGGCAAGCCGCTTAATGTTGGTGATAAAGTAGAAGTTGAAGGTATCGGTAGTATTGAAGTATCACCAAACAAAGTTCAAGGTTACGAATATGAAGCGAAAGGTAACGGCATTGTGCTATTACCACAACGTGTCGTTTTCACTAAAGACAATATTGATCAGTACAATTTCTAACTAAGGAGTATAACAATGGCAGATTTAGATGATATCCGAGATGGCAAAGATTTTGGGTTGGATACCCCACAAACTCACCAAGCTTTCTACTTAAAAGGATCGGGTGCGCTAGATTGGGGGATGCAATCCCGTTTAGCGAATATTTTTAATCCTCAAACCGGCAAAACAATTATGTTGGCTTTTGACCACGGCTATTTCCAAGGGCCAACAACCGGGCTTGAACGCATTGATTTAAGCATTGCACCGTTATTTGAATATACCGATGTTCTAATGTGTACACGGGGTATTTTACGCAGTATTGTTCCCCCTAGCGTACGTAAACCAATTGCTTTGCGTGCATCAGGTGCAAATTCAATTTTAACGGAACTCTCCAACGAAGCCGTTGCAGTATCCATTGAAGATGCCCTTCGATTAAATGTTTCCGCTATGGCGGCACAAGTTTATATCGGCTCTCAATATGAACATCAGTCTATTAAAAATATTATCCAACTTGTAGATCAGGGCACTCGTTATGGAATGCCTATTATGGCAGTAACCGGCGTAGGTAAAGATATGGCACGTGATCAACGTTATTTCTCCCTCTCAACCCGTATTGCTGCAGAAATGGGTGCACATATTATTAAAACCTATTATGTTGATAAAGGTTTTGAACGCATTACAGCCGGTTGTCCGGTGCCGATTGTCATTGCCGGCGGGAAAAAACTCCCGGAACATGAGGCCTTAGAAATGTGTTATAAAGCAATTGATCAAGGTGCATCTGGTGTAGATATGGGGCGTAATATTTTCCAATCTGACGCACCAATCGCTATGTTAAAAGCCGTTAATGCAATTGTCCATCGTGGAGAAAATGCTGAAAAAGCTTACCAATTATATCTACACGAAAAAAACAATCACCGTTAACCAATCAACATTCCTCCTTGCTATACAGGAGGAATGTTATTCCATATTAAAACTAAGGAGAAATTATGTTTGCTATGCTCGTTGAAATTAATATTAAAGAAGGTAAAGAACAAGAATTTCTTGATGTATTTAAACGCAACCACATCGGAACACGCCAAGAAAAAGGTAACCTACGCTTTGATGTTTTACGTGATCCGGACATTAGAACCCGTTTCTATGCTTATGAAGTTTATGAAGATGAACAAGCATTGGAGGAACACAGAAAAACGGTCCACTACCAACGCTGTGTAAAAGAACTTGAATCTTTAATGACAACGCATCGAAGCAAAAAAATCTTTGAATGGCTCTTTCCTGAGGAAATAAAATCATGACCACAGAAAAAGAGCGGTTAATTTCAGCGTTAAAATTACAGCCAATCAGCGTTGGAATATTAGCATCCGATTGGCTTGAATTTTCAAAAAATCTTAACGTATTAAGTCAAAATCAACTGAAACTCTTGCATTTTGATATTGCCGACGGTCAATTCTCTCCTTTTTTCACAGTAGGGAGCATGGCAATACAACAATTTCCTAAAACATTTATAAAAGATGTGCATTTAATGGTAAAAGATCAGTTTAGCATTGCCCAAAAATGTGTCACAGCTGGTGCGGATATCATTACCCTGCAAATTGAAAATACCATTGATCTTGAAGAGACTTTGCGATGGTTAAAAATGCAAAAAACGATATTGTGCGGCTTAGCTATTTGCCCTAACACGCCTTTAGAATCACTTTATCCCCATTTACCAAACGCTGATTTAATTCAAATTTTAACACTGGATCCAAGAACTGGAGAAAAAGCTAATCTTGATAAAATAGCCGCTCTCTTGATCCAATTATTTACTCATCTTAATGATTCACGACAGGAAAAATTGGTATCTGTTGATGGCGCAATGACATTGGAATTGGCTTTATATTTGAAAAAATATGAGATCAATTGGGTTGTATCCGGTAGTGCATTATTTTCATCGGATTCCTTTGAAAATACAGTAATAGAATGGAAAAAAATGCTATCCCATTAATGCAAAAGTGCGGTTATTTTTCACCTTGTTTCAATTGTTTCAATATCAAAACACGATGGAATACAACCGCACTTTTCAAAATTCACACCTTAAACCCGGTTATCAATCAATGTAATATGTCTTTTGGCGGCAATCCACGCACCGATATAGCCCATGATTAAACAACTTGCCAAGAGAAAAATTAATTCTCCGACAGCTAAACCGTTTAGAGCAAACTGCACGGCGAAAATATCCGTCACATACTTCACCGCAGAGGTAAAGTAACCGATGATAAAACTACTAAAAACAGCGGCGACAAAACCACCCAGCACTGCATAAATCATTCCGGTGTAGAGGTAAGGACGAAGGATAAAATTATCCGTAGCGCCCAGCAATTTCATTACGTCAATGCTGGCTCGACTGCTATATACGTCGGAGCGAATACTGTTGCCAATCACTAAAAATACTGCAACGGTCATCAATACCGTACAGAAAATCGCCACATGTGCCACCAACCATGAAAGTGCGGTCAATTTTTCCATCCAATCATTATCTAAACGAACCTCTTGTACCCCTTTGATTTTATCGAGATTTGTGCGTAATGTTTCACGTTTTTCGGAGGTTTCAAAAGCTTTCGACGGTTTCACCATCACCACTGCCGGTAACGGATTGTCGTCAAGAATTTCCAGCTCTTCACCAAAGCCCAACCAACTTTTAAATTCCTTCAGGCTTTCTTGACGAGAAACATAATTCAGGGAATCAATCCCTTCTTGTTGGCGAATTTTTTCCACCACTAAATTGGCATCTTCTTCACTTAAATTTTTGTGTAAATAAATGGTGAGTTCGCTTTCAGGATAAAATTGCGTAGTAGCTAAATGTAAATTTTTCCACATTAAATAGCTGACAGTAGGAATAGTGAGCGAAACGGCAATCACTAAAATAGTGAGCAAGGTACCGAATTTGCGTTGCCACAAATCCGCCCACACCGCGCGTAAGGTGTAAGCCGTTTGCACAAAAAAAGAAGCATCAGTTGAGCGGCTCATGGTTTTTCCTTAATAACGTAAATAGCCTTGTTCAAGCACCAAACAAGGTTTTGGTTTTTGTTGGATTAAATTAATATCGTGGGTAGCGATTAACACAGTCATGCCTAAACGATTAAATTCTTCAAAAAGATTAAAAATGCCTAATGATAGCTCATCATCGAGATTTCCCGTTGGTTCATCCGCCAATAAAAGTTGCGGTTTATGCACAATCGCACGAGCAATATCGACCCGTTGTTGTTCTCCACCGGAAATTTGTGGCGGCAAATAATGCGCTTTATTACGCAACCCTACACGATCAAGAGACGCCATAGCACGTGAATACGCATCTTTCGGGTGCATGCCGGCAATGATAAGCGGTAATGCCACATTTTCTACCACACTGCGATCCGTCAACAAACGATAATCTTGGTGAACCATACCGATTTGGCGACGCAAAAAAGGAATTTCATATTTTGACAGACGAGTGATGTCGTGCCCGTTAAACCAAATTTGTCCCGCATTGGCTTTTTCCATACCCATAATCAGCTTAAGCAAGGTACTTTTCCCTGCGCCTGAATGCCCCACCAGATAGGTCATACTGCCTACCGGTAAATGAAAATTCAGTCCTTGCAATGCTGGTTGGGTTGCGCCGTGGTAGGCTTTTGAAACATTCGAGAACTTAATCACAGTTTTTCCTTATTCTTCATTTTCATGTACGAACAACGCATCGATGAATTCTGTTGCGTTAAACTCACGTAAATCTTCAATTTTCTCACCCACACCAATATAACGAATCGGTAAATTAAACTGATCCGCAATAGCAAAAATCACCCCACCTTTTGCCGTGCCATCCAGTTTTGTGAGAGAAATACCTGTTAACCCAACGGCTTCATTAAACAATTTCGCTTGGCTAATCGCATTTTGACCGGTTCCCGCATCCAAAGTGAGCATAATTTCATGTGGTGCGCTTTCATCATACTTTTTCATCACCCGAACGATTTTTTTCAGTTCGTCCATCAAATTATTTTTATTTTGTAAACGCCCTGCCGTATCGGCAATTAAGATATCAATGTTGCGTGCAGCCGCAGATTGCATCGCATCAAAAATAACGGAAGCAGAATCCGATCCCGTGCTTTGTGCGACAACCGGAATATTATTTCGCTCGCCCCACACTTGCAACTGTTCCACCGCTGCCGCACGGAAAGTATCGCCGGCGGCTAACATCACGGATTTACCTTCCGCTTGGAATTTTCGTGCAAGTTTGCCAATCGTGGTGGTTTTTCCCACACCGTTCACCCCGATCATTAAAATCACATAAGGTTTTTTCGTGCTATCAATGACTAAAGGTTGAGCCACCGGTTCAAGAATTGCTGCCATTTCTACTTTTAACTGTTGATACAACAATTCGGCATCTTGCAATTGCTTACGGCTTGCGTGTTCGGTGAGGTTTTTAATGATTTTCGTGGTGGTCGGCACGCCAATATCCGCCATGAGAAGCTGCTCCTCCAACTCCTCAAACAATTCATCATCAATTTTTTTACCTAAGAAAAAACTGCGGAAACCGGCTCCGATATTCTGTTTAGTTTTGAGTAGCCCTTTCACTAAACGGCTAAAAAAACCGCCTTCGCTTGGTTTTTCACGGATTTCAGTTTGCACTTCCGCTTGTGGTTCAGGATGAAATTCTTGTTTAACTTCTTCGACAATATCGGCATCAATCTCTGCCCCTGCAACGCTGCGATTTTCTTCCACATTTTCTGGCTCAATGATCGTATCAGGCAAATTAAGTGCGGTTGAAATTTCCGAGTTTTTTTCTTCTATTTCTTCTTGTTCCACCTCATCTTTTTGAGCCTCTTCAGTTAAAACAGGGTCAAAATTGACCGCACTTTCTGCCTCATCTAACGGTTCTTTCACCTTTTCAACAGAAGGTTCGATAATTTCACTTTCAACAGCCGTTTCCTCGATTTTTTCTTCTTCAATGATGGGGTCAATTTGCGTGCTTTCTTGTTTTTTATTACGCCCAAATAATGATGCCCAAAATCCGCCTTTTTTCTTTTCTTCTGCCATAATAAATTGTTCTCTTAACTGCTATCCGATAAAAATGTGGTTCATTCTAGCAAAAAATCGTCTAAACTAAGCACAATTTTCACTAAAAATCCGCTTCTTTATGAAAAAATCGCAAGGACAATCGCCAAAAGGCGAAGTTCGTATTATCGCCGGAGTTTGGCGTGGACGGAAATTACCTGTGTTAAATGCAGAGGGATTACGCCCCACCGGCGACCGTGTAAAAGAAACCTTATTCAATTGGTTAATGCCCTACATTCACAATGCAAAATGTTTAGACGGTTTTGCCGGTAGCGGTTCGTTGGGGATTGAGGCGCTTTCCCGTCAAGCCGAAAAAGTGACCTTTTTAGAAAAAGACAAAACCGTTGCCCATCAACTGAAAAAAAACCTGCAGACCTTGAAATGTACGGAGGAACAAGCTCAGGTACTGAATCAAAGTTGTTTGGATTTTTTAAAACAAGTGCCAAATCAACCGCACTTTGATGTGGTTTTTCTCGATCCGCCTTTCCATTTTGGCTTGGCAGAGCAAGCGATCCGATTGCTTGCTGAAAATAACTGGCTGCAGCCGAACGCCCTCATTTATGTGGAAACGGAAAAAGAAAACCACCTCAACACGCCTGAAAATTGGACATTATTAAAAGAAAAAACCACCGGAATGGTGAGTTATCGTTTATATCAAAATTGAGAAAATTTATGTTAGACATTGTTTTATACGAGCCGGAAATCCCCCAAAACACCGGCAATATCATCCGCCTTTGTGCCAACACCGGATTTCGCCTGCATTTAATCGAACCGCTCGGATTCACTTGGGATGATAAACGCCTGCGCCGTTCGGGGTTGGACTATCACGAATTTGCCAATATTAAACGCCATAAAACTTTTGAGGCATTTTTGGAAAGCGAAAAACCAAAACGATTGTTTGCCCTCACCACCAAAGGATCTCCGGCTCACAGCCAAGTGAAATTTGAACAGGGAGATTACTTAATGTTCGGTCCCGAAACCCGTGGTATTCCGATGGCAATTTTAGATACCCTGCCAATGGAACAAAAAATCCGTATTCCGATGACCGCCAATAGCCGTAGTATGAACTTATCCAATGCTGTTGCCGTCACCGTGTATGAGGCTTGGCGGCAACTGGGCTATGAAGGTGCGGTCAATTTGGCAAATGAATAGCTTGAAAGTAAAAGGTGGGGTAACCCACCTTTTGCTCTAATGGAGAGAGTGAAGATAAGCAAGATAACGTTGATAAATCCCTTCATAGGATTCAACATTTTCTTGATGCGGGAAACATCTTGAATCCGGATCTAAATGCACAAATGCCTCACACAACATGTCTAACTCGCCTTCGCCATTTGCCCACATGGCTTGAATTGCCCCTCCAAGCGCTGCCGCTTCGTCTTCCAACAAACACACGACTTCTGTGTTCATCACATCGGCTATTATTTGTCGCCAAAGTACACTTTTCGCACCTCCGCCAATCAACCGAATTTGTGACGTTGCCAAACCTGCTTGTCGGAAAAGATCCAACCCGTAACGCAAGGTAAAAGTTGCACTTTCCATCATGGCACGGCAAAGATTGGCTTGGGTGAAATTACTTGAATCTAAACCTAAAATACGGGCTTTTTCATTCGGTAAAGGCGGGACACGCTCGCCATTGAAAAATGGCAAAATCATCACCCCTTCCGATCCAATCGGTGCTTGTTGTGCAAGATGATTAAATTCCGCTACATCAATATTAAGCAAATTCATCACCTGTTTATTTGATGAAGTCATATTCATCACACAAATGAGCGGCAACCAACCATTATTACTCGAACAAAAATTAGCAATCATCGGAGGTAAATCCTGCAACGGTTTATGTGTGTAAGCATAGAGGGTGCCGGATGTACCAAGACTCATCGTGGCAATGCCCTCACGGATATTTCCTGTGCCTATTGCGCCCATCATATTATCGCCACCGCCAGTAGAAACCACGACATATTCGTTAAAACCGAATTGAGCCGCAATGTCAGGTTTTATCATACCAAGTTTTGTTTCCGCAGAAAGCAAGGTTGGCAATACCTCCTCCATATTTAATTCCGGTGCAATTTGTGCAAATACGGTTGGATTCCATTGCCGTTTCACAATATCAAAATAACCGGTACCGGAAGCATCGCCAAACTCCGTACAAAAATTCCCGGTAAGCCAATAATTAAGATAATCGTGAGGTAACATAATTTTTCGGATTCGTCCAAAAAGCGCCGGATAATGCTGGCGAAACCAACACAATTTAGAGGCAGTATAGCCTGTTTGGCACATAATACCGAGTTGATGAAATGCTTTCTCTTCGCCTCCAAGACGCTCAATCAACGCGGCATTTTCATCTGCCGTTTCCGTATCACACCAAAGTTTTGCGTTGTATAAAGGTTGATCGTCCTCATCCAACAAAACTAAACCATGTTGCTGACCGGAAATCCCAATACCCTTCACTAAACGTGGCGAAAAGTGCGGTAAGGTTTGCGCCTGTTTTAACGCTATGCTTAATGCTTGGTTGAATGCGTCAAGCCACCAATTAGGATGCTGTTCACGTCGCCCGTTTGATTGTTCAATCAAATCATGTGCGGCATACCCCACCCCAATCACTTTTTTCTGCGCATAATCTACGATAATCGCTTTTGTGCCTTGCGTACCACAATCAATGCCGATATACATACTGCCTCCAACACTAAAAAGTGCGGTGAAAAATGACCGCACTTTTGAACTAAACCTTAACGATAAATGACTTGATTCACGATATTTTCTAGATATTCTTGCTGACCGGATACCGGTTTTGGATCCCACTCTTTTTCTTGCACAAGTTGGGCTAGTTGTTCCAAAGAAAGCTGACCTTGCAAAATTTGTTGACCGAGTTCACCGTTCCAACCGGCATAGCGCACCTCAACGAGTTTGTGTAAAGTTTCTTCTTCGATCATTTTTGCCGCACGTTTTAAAGATAATGCTAACACATCAATAGCCCCAATATGACCATGGAATAAATCATAAGGATCGGTACTTTGGCGACGAATTTTTGCATCAAAATTAAAGCCACCCGTGGTAAATCCACCATGTTTCAAAATTTCATACATCACTAAGGTGTTTTCCTCCACACTGTTCGGGAATTGATCCGTATCCCAACCAAGTTGCGGATCACCACGGTTGGCATCAATAGAACCGAAAATATCTAATGCACAGGCGGTTGCCACTTCATGTTGGAAAGTGTGTCCGGCAAGTGTCGCATGATTGGCTTCAATATTCACCTTAATTTCTTTTTCCAATCCAAATTGTTTTAGGAAACCATAAACGGTTGCCACATCATAATCATATTGATGTTTTGTCGGTTCTTGCGGTTTCGGCTCAATTAATAACGTACCGTTGAAACCGATTTTATACTTATGTTCCACCACCATTTGCATAAAACGACCGAGTTGTTCACGCTCACGTTTAAGATCCGTGTTAAGCAAGGTTTCATAGCCTTCACGCCCGCCCCACAATACATAGTTTTCCCCTCCTAAGCGTTTTGTGGCATTCATTGCATTGAATACCTGCATCGCCGCCCATGCAAAGACTTCGGGATTCGGATTGGTCGAGGCGCCGGACATATAACGCGGATGGGTAAAACAATTTGCTGTTCCCCATAGCAGTTTTACACCGCTTTCCGCTTGTTTGCGTTCTAAAATATCCACGACATGATGGAAATTTTGTAAATATTCTTTTGCAGAATTGCCTTCCGGTGCGACATCCACATCATGAAAACAATAATAAGGTATGCCCAATTTACTGAAAAACTCAAAGGCAATCTCTGCTTTTTGTTCCGCCCCGGCAAGTGCATCAGCATTTTTTTGCCAACTTCGGTCAAGAGAACCCAGCCCAAACATATCATTTCCATTCCAACAAAAGGTATGCCAATAACATACGGCTAAACGCAAATGTTCCGCCATAGTTTTACCTAAAATGACCTGATTCGCGTCATAGTGTTTAAAAGCAAAAGGGTTGGTTGATTGTACGCCTTCAAAGGTGACTTTTTCAATTTTATCGAAGTAGTTTGCCATAGGATTTTCCTCTTTGAATGATGAAATTTCCTGTATTTTTATGAAAAACACCTTATTCATCAATTACGTTATTTTGTTTTCCAATGGCGATAATTTGCAATTGTGGCATAGATCACAATTGTGAAAAAACGTAATAATAGTGAAAGATTTTATAATTGAAAGAGAGGGTTAAAAGAAGAAAACTAACCATCGGAGCAACCGCTCTACCTTCTATTCAATTAACTATTGAGGTATCAGTATGAAAATTAAATCAGCTTTACTCACCCTTGCAGCAGCATTAACGGTATTGAGTAGTTCTGCCTATTCCAAAGATCTTAAAATCGGCTTATCTATTGATGACTTGCGTTTAGAAAGATGGCAAAAAGATCGCGATATTTTCGTCAAAAAAGCTGAGTCTATGGGCGCAAAAGTTTTCGTACAATCTGCGAACGGTGATGATTCGGCACAAATTTCTCAAATTGAAAATATGATCAATAAAGATATTGATGTTTTAGTGATTATTCCACACAACGGTGAAGTATTGAGCAATGTCATTGCCGAAGCGAAAAAAGAGGGAATTAAAGTATTGGCTTATGACCGTTTAATTAATAATGCCGAATTGGATTTTTATGTTTCTTTTGATAATGAAAAAGTCGGGGAATTACAGGCGAAAAGCGTTGTTGCGGTAAAACCGGAAGGTAATTATTTCTTAATGGGCGGTTCACCGGTCGATAACAATGCAAAATTGTTTAGAAAAGGGCAAATGAAAGTCTTAGACCCTTTAATTAAAACAGGAAAAATTAAAGTGGTTGGCGATCAATGGGTCGATTCTTGGCTCGCCGAAAAAGCATTACAAATTATGGAAAATGCACTCACTGCCAATAAAAACAATATTGATGCCGTGGTCGCTTCAAATGATGCGACTGCCGGCGGGGCGATTCAAGCATTAAGTGCGCAAGGATTATCGGGTAAAGTGGCTATTTCAGGTCAAGATGCGGATTTAGCCGCAATTAAACGCATCGTCAGCGGCTCACAAACCATGACCGTTTATAAGCCTATTACAAAACTTGCTGATACCGCTGCTCAAATCGCAGTGAAATTAGGCAAAAACGAAAACGTAGAATCTAATGCAGAACTGAATAATGGGCTAAAAAATGTCCCTGCCTATTTACTTGACCCGATTGCCGTTGATAAATCCAACCTTGATGAAACCATCATTCAAGACGGTTTCCATACAAAAGAGAGCGTTTATCAATAAGCTTAAAGGGGAAGAGTCTTCCCCTCCATTTTAGGGAGTATAGCTATGGCATTGTTAGAAATGAGAAACATCACAAAAAAATTTGGTGATGTGACCGCACTTCGCAATATTTCCATTGAGCTTGAAGCCGGGGAAATCCTGTCCTTATGTGGTGAAAATGGTTCAGGGAAATCCACACTAATGAAAGTGCTTTGCGGTATTTATCCTTATGGAGATTACAATGGCAATATTTATTTTTCAGAAAGTGAATTAAAAGCCAAAAATATTAAGGAGACTGAGGAAAAAGGCATTTCCATTATCCATCAGGAACTCACTCTGGTTAAAAATATGTCAGTGTTAGAAAATATCTTCTTGGGTAACGAAGTGACACATAAATGTATCACCGCAGATAATGAAATGTATCTGCACTGTAAAACATTACTGCAACAGGTTCAATTAGATATTGATCCCAATACACGTGTAGGGGAATTAGGGCTTGGTCAACAACAATTGGTTGAAATTGCAAAAGCACTAAACAAACAAGTGAGATTATTAATTCTTGATGAACCTACTGCCTCATTAACCGAAAAAGAAACCGCTATTCTATTAACGCTCGTTAAAGATTTAAAAGCTCATAATATTGCCTGCATCTATATTTCCCATAAATTAAATGAAGTGAAAGAAATTTCCGACAAAATTTGTGTCATTCGGGACGGTGAACATATTGGCACAAAAAATGCCGACACAATGAGCGAAGATGACATTATCACCATGATGGTTGGACGAGAAATCACCTCCCTTTACCCTCATGAACCTCATGACATTAAAGATGAAATTCTGCGTGTTGAAAATCTTTCTGCTTGGCATCCCATCAATACACAGATCAAACGCGTAGATAATGTAAGTTTTAATCTTCACGCCGGTGAAATTCTCGGTATTGCCGGACTTGTCGGTTCCGGTCGAACCGAAATGGTGCAATGCCTGTTTGGTTCTTATCAAGGTAAATACGAAGGAAATATTTTTATCGATCAAAAACAAGTACATATCAAAAATTGCGCACAGGCTATTAAACATAAAATTATGATGGTACCGGAGGATCGTAAAAAACACGGCATTGTTTCTATTATGGGAGTGGGCAAAAATATTACGCTTTCTTCATTAAAACAATATTGCTTTGGCAGAACAGTCATCAATGAAGCAAAAGAACAACAGGTTATTGATTCTGCAATTAAACAATTAAAAGTAAAAACCTCATCACCTGAACTTCCTATTGGGCGCTTAAGTGGTGGCAATCAACAAAAAGCCATCTTGGCGAAATGCTTGTTGCTAACCCCTAAAATCCTTATTTTAGATGAACCAACAAGGGGCATTGATGTTGGCGCAAAATACGAGATCTACAAGTTAATCAACCAACTAGCCAAAGAGGGAATGGCAATTATCGTGATTTCCTCAGAATTACCGGAAGTACTGGGTATTAGTGACCGAATCCTAATCATGCACCAAGGTAAACTCAAAGCCAGCCTAGTTAATAACGGGCTTACCCAAGAACAAGTTATGGAAACCGCACTTAAGGAGTGATTTTATGTTTAAGTTAAAATCCGCAAATTTACAGGTTTATATTATGCTCATTGCCATTGCGGTCATTATGGTATTTTTTAGCTTTGCGACGGATGGCGCTTATTTAAGCGCACGCAACATTTCTAACCTATTACGTCAAACTTCCATAACCGGTATTCTTGCCATTGGAATGGTATTTGTCATTATTTCTGCCGAAATTGATTTATCCGTCGGTTCTTTAATGGGGTTATTAGGCGGGTTTGCCGCTATTGCGGATGTATGGTGGGGGTTGCCACTCCCTATCACAATCATCGCTACGCTCGCCTTAGGTTTAGTGTTCGGTATTTGGAATGGCTGGTGGGTTGCCTATCGTAAAGTTCCCTCATTTATTGTTACCCTCGCGGGTTATCTTGCTTTCCGAGGCATTTTAATCGGGTTAACCAATGGCACAACCGTATCACCGATTAGCGGTTCCATGACGATCATTGGGCAAGGTTATCTTTCCGATATTACTGGGTTCATCCTTGGTGGAATAGCGGTTATCGGTTTTGTTCTTTGGGGACATTACCAACGCAGAAATCGCCAACAACTTCAACTTAACGTACCGCCATTATCAAAAGATTTTTCAAAATACGCCTTATTCGCGGTTATCCTATTAGCTGCTATTTATCTGTTAAATGATTATCGCGGTATTCCGTTTCCCGTATTAATCCTTTCAATTCTTGCCATATTCGGCTTATTTCTTTCGCGTAAAACCGCTTTCGGTCGCCATGTTTATGCGATTGGCGGCAATATTGAGGCGGCGAAACTATCCGGCATTAACGTAGAGAAAACCAAACTTATCATCTTTGCTATGAACGGGGTATTGGTCGCTATCGCAGGGTTAATTTTAAGTGCACGTTTAGGGGCAGGTTCACCGTCTGCCGGACAAAATGCCGAACTTGATGCTATTGCCGCTTGTGTCATTGGCGGCGCCAGTTTAGCAGGCGGTATTGGTAGCGTATTTGGCGTTGTCATTGGTGCATTAATTATTGCATCTTTGGATAACGGTATGAGTATGCTTGATGTTCCAACCTTCTGGCAATACATCGTTAAAGGCGCGATTTTATTACTTGCCGTATGGATTGATACCGGTAGCAAGAAAAAAATGTGATTTTTCTATCCGCACTTTTATAAAAATTTATTTTTCGCTATATTTCTCACAATAAAACGATAGGGATGAGCTATGGCGGAACCATACTACAAAATCGCACTCTTCTTTAATGCCAATAAAGTGTACGATCGGCAGGTAGTAGAAGGCATTGGGCAATATATTCAAGCTTCACAATGTATGTGGGATATTTTTGTAGAAGATGAATTTATTTACCGTGCCGATAGCATAAATCATTTATCTATTGATGGCATTATTGCTGATTTTGATGATCCTCAAACTGCAAAGCTGCTCAAGCACACCCAAATTCCCACGATTGCAGTTGGAGGATCTTATAAACACCTTGATTTTTACCCGCACTTTCCTTATGTCGCCACAAATAACGAGGCACTTGTTGAGCTTGCCTTTTTCCATCTCCAACAAAAGGGGCTGTCTCACTTTGCATTTTATGGATTACAAATAGATGGTGAAAAACATTGGTCAAAAGAGCGAAAAAATGCATTTGTTGCATTAATGGAAAAAAATCACTATCCAATCCACCTCTATGAATGTGGGCAAATTAATGGACAAAATTGGCTGACCGAACAAGCAAAACTCATCGACTGGTTAAAAACCTTACCACTTCATACCGGCATCATTGCCGTCACCGATGCTCGGGCGCGACATTTATTACAAGCCTGCGAATATAGCAAAATAGCGGTACCGGAAGAACTTTGTATCGTAGGTATTGATAATGAAGAATTGATCCAATATTTATCTCGCGTATCGCTCTCTTCAGTAGAACAGGGGACAAGGGAAATAGGCTATCAAGCAGCAAAATTATTACATCGATTGCTGAACGGTCAAAGCGTATCCCATCATCCGATTTTAATCCCGCCCATCACCGTACACGCCCGCAATTCAACCGATTACCGTTCATTAAGCGATCCACTCGTGATGCAGGCGATGCATTATATCCGTCACCGGGCATGCCAAGGCATTAAAGTAGAACAAGTGTTGGATCATCTTGCAACCTCACGTTCAAATCTCGAACAACGTTTCAAAAATGAGATGAATAAAACCATTCATCAAGTTATTCACGAAGAAAAAATCTCGCGTGCAAAAAATTTATTACAACAAACAGATATTTCCATCCAAGAAATCGCCGAGATTTGCGGCTATCCTTCCATTCAATACTTTTACTCGGTATTTAAGAAAGAATTTGACATGACGCCAAAAGAATTTAGAAAGAATAGTTAAATAAAAGTGCGGTTAAAAATGTGAAAGAATTTCCACTGCGCTTTTCTAACTCTTTAAAACTTGATCTATCTCTATTTTTTATTCCCCTATTTGCACTACACTAACGCTTTAGTAATAAAAATAATATAAAAAGGAGCTCATTATGAGTATTTTTAGTGTCCCACCGGATTTACCAGTCACAAAATCTAAAGAAGAAATAGATAAAACCTACCGCTATTGGCGATTGCATTTGATGATCACAAGCTATGTAGGCTATGCCGTCTTCTATTTCACACGAAAAAGTTTTAATTTTGTTATGCCAGCGATGTTGACAGATTTAGGTTTACAAAAATCAGATATTGGCATTATGGGAACAGCGTTTTATCTCACCTACGGTATATCCAAATTCTTATCCGGTGTACTTAGCGACCGTTCTAATCCCCGCTACTTTATGGGTATTGGATTAATGATGACCGGTGTAGTAAATATCCTGTTTGGTATGAGCTCATCCGTCTTTATGTTCATCACCCTTTGGATGATCAATGCCTTCTTTCAAGGCTGGGGGTGGCCGCCTTGCTCTAAGATTTTAAACACGTGGTACTCGCGTAACGAACGCGGCTTATGGTGGGCAATTTGGAATACATCGCATAATCTTGGCGGCGCACTCATTCCTATTTTGGCTGGTGCGGTCACCCTTTATTGGGGATGGCGTTATGGTATGATCGTCCCCGGAATTATTGCCTGTGTTATCGGCTTTGCAATGTGTTTCTTATTACGTGATCGCCCTTCCTCAATGGGCTTACCGACCGTTGGTGAGTGGCGCAATGACATAGCCGAAAAAGAGCATGAAAATGAAGGATTAGGTTTGTCTAACTGGGAAATTCTCAAAACCTACGTATTCAAAAATAGTATTATTTGGGCATTAGCATTTTCTTGGTGCTTTATCTATATCATCCGTACCGGTATTAATGACTGGGGAAATCTCTACTTAACAGAAACTCACGGCTATGACTTATTAAAAGCCAATGCTGCCGTTTCATTCTTTGAAGTGGGCGGTTTTTTAGGCGCATTGTTTGCAGGATGGGGCTCTGATAAATTCTTCAATGGCAATCGTACTCAAATGAACATTATTTATGTGCTTGGTATTATTTCTGTCTCTCTAGCACTTTGGTTCATTCCGAGTGATAACTATATTATTATGAGCGGATTATTCTTCTTAATAGGATTCTTTATTTTCGGACCACAATTCTTAATCGCCATGGCAGCTGCCGAAAACTCCCATAAATATGCTTCAGGTTCCTCTACCGGTTTTGTCAGCTTGTTCGCCTATATTGGTGCCGCACTTGCAGGGGCTCCACTCGCATGGATTATCCAATCCTTACACTGGAATGGCTTCTTTGGTAGCCTATTTATCGTATCGCTAGGCTGTGCATTATTGCTCGTACTTGTGTATTTCTTACAACGCAAGAAAAATAAGGTTTCAGCATAAAGAGACAAAAAACAAAGAGCGGTTAAAAATCTTTGTGAATTTTAACCGCTCTTTTTACCCATGACTATTTCAAATAATAGAACTAACTTGTCATAGTAAACTCTGGTGGCAAAGGTCGATTACAAATAATTTGATCGAATTGATTCAGCTCGCCAACATACGACTGTCGTACTTTCCCAATTTTGCTATCATCAAAAACTAAAATACTACTTTGTGTTTTCGCCATTGCTTTTAACTTGATTTGAGTTTCATTTAATCTGAAACAAGTTACACCTTGTTTAATATCAACACCAGCAGAAGAAATAAATGCTTTTGTGGTGCAAATCCTATCAATTTCAGTGTTATTTTGAACAGGTGTGAAGAAAGAATTTTCTCTTGAATAATCACCACCACACAAGATTAAACGACAATTTGGTTTATCTTGTAAAACCATAAAAGTGTTAATCGAACAGCAAAGCGCAGTGAACTTTACAGAATTTGGAATTTGTGAAGCAACAAAGGGAATCGTTGAGCCACAATCAAAGAAAATGACATCATTATCTTCTACAAGTGCGGCAGCGATTTTTCCCACCTGCATTTTTTCTGCAATATTCTTATTTTGTTGCTCCGCAATTAAATATTGATTTGACGATTGTAACTGGGGATCCCGTACAATGTATCCTCCGAGTAAAACAATAGAAGATGCCGTGGCGTTCAAATCTCTCCTAATTGTCATTTCAGAAACATTCAAAATTTCCGCTGCCTCCCGTAGGTGCAATTTATCCATTTGTTTCAATAAAAACTCTAATTTTTGAATTCGGCTACTGATTTTACTATCCACAATATTATCTCCAGACTCAATATTGGCTATTACTATCCGTTAATCCTTTAATAATTGCAATTCCCGCACTGGCACCGATACGTGTTGCACCGGCTTCAATCATAGCAACGGCGGTTTGCGTATCTCGTACGCCGCCCGAAGCTTTAACACCAATCTTATCTCCCACTGTTTGCCTCATGAGTTTAACATCTTCTATCGTTGCTCCACCTTTACTAAAACCTGTAGAGGTTTTCACAAATGCCACATTTAAATCTCGGCAAATTTCACAAGCTTTGATTATTTCTTCTTTTGTTAAAAGACAATTCTCTAAAATAACTTTCAACACAATCCCATTACAAGCGTTAAGAACTTGTTTGATTTCATCCCGCACCGCCTCCCATTTTCCTGACTTAATCCAGCCGATATTAATCACCATATCCACCTCTGTTGCCCCATTAGCAATCGCATTTTCCGTTTCAAACACTTTAACCGCTGTAGTATTAGCCCCTAACGGAAAACCAATCACTGTGCAAATATTAACATTTGAGTTTTGTAATACTTTTTTAGCAAAGGGAATATGACATGGATTTATACATACTGAATAAAAGTGATTTTCCATAGCTTCATTACATAGAGTGAGAATATCCTTTTCAGTTTTTTCCGGTGTTAATAAGGTATGCTCGATATATTGAGCTATTTCACTTGGTTTCATTTAGGTTTTCTCCTGTTTGGTTTTTTATCTTTTTGTATTATACACAAAGAAAAGTTGAGATTTGTGATCAGAGTCACTTTTTTCACATTTTATTTATATTACTATAAAAAAAATCAAATTTGTTACCATATTAACATCATAAACTAAGGAGATGCTATGGAAATTGCAGTTATTGGATCAAATATGGTGGATTTAATCACTTATATTGATGATATGCCTAAAATAGGCGAAACGCTTGAAGCCCCTAACTTCCAAATGGGATGTGGTGGTAAAGGTGCGAATCAAGCTATTGCTGCAGCAAAATTAGGAGCTAATGTAATGATGGTAACCAAAGTGGGAGATGATGCTTTTGCCGAAAATACCATCCGTAATTTTCAACAATATGGTGTTAATACGGATTATGTGGAAAAAGTTTCGGGTGTATCAAGTGGTGTTGCACCTATTTTTGTAGATAAATCATCGCAAAATCGCATTTTAATTATTAAGGGCGCAAACGCTCATCTGAAGCCAAGTGATATTGATAATGCAAAAGAGCGGTTAAAAAATTGCAAGTTATTTATCCTACAATTAGAAATACCGTTAGAAACGGTTTATTACACCATTGATTTTGCCAATGAAAATAATATTCCTGTCATTCTCAATCCAGCCCCCGCCAGTAAGGCACTTGATATTAATTATGCATGCAAATGCGATTTCTTTATGCCAAATGAAACTGAGTTAGAAATTTTAACCGGTTTACCTGTTGAAACGATGGAACAGATCCGTAAAGCCGCAAACACTTTACTTTCCAAAGGATTGAAAAATCTTATTGTCACTTTAGGTGAAAAAGGTTCTGTTTGGCTACACGGTTCGGAAGTAACTTATATTGATCCTTATAAAGTAAATGCAGTTGATACCAGTGGAGCTGGCGACGCCTTTATTGGTTGCTTCGCTTATTACTATGTTAAATCGAAAGATATTGTTGAATCCATGAAAATGGCTTCATTATTTTCTGCTTATAGCGTGACAGGTCAAGGTACTCAATCCTCCTACCCAACCAAAGCACAATTTGACACATTCAAAAAACAATATATTTAAGGAGAAATAACATGAAAAACGTTCAACAAATGCCGGACGGCTATTTAAATAAAACGCCGATATTTCAATTTATTCTATTATCTTGTTTATTCCCTTTATGGGGTGCTGCGGCAAGCTTAAACGATATTTTGATTACACAGTTCAAAAGTGTATTTACACTTAGCGATTTTGCCAGTGCATTAGTACAAAGTGCATTCTATGGTGGGTATTTTCTTATCGCAATTCCCGCTTCATTGGTAATTAAAAAAACCAGTTATAAAATTGCGATTTTGATTGGTTTAACTTTATATATTGTCGGCTGTTCAATGTTTTATCCGGCCTCACATATGGCAACTTATACCATGTTCCTCGCAGCTATTTTCTCTATTGCAATAGGGTTAAGTTTTCTTGAAACATCTGCAAATACCTATAGTTCAATGATTGGTCATAAAGATCACGCTACATTACGTTTAAATATCAGCCAAACATTCTATCCAGTGGGAGCAATTGCAGGTATTTTACTTGGTAAGTATTTGATTTTCCAAGAAGGCACCAGTTTACATGAACAAATTGCCACAATGACACCAGATCAATTACATGCGTTTAAACTAGCGACCTTAGAACATACATTGCAACCCTATAAATATCTTATCTTCGTATTAATTGCAGTAACGATATTGTTCTTAATCACTCCCTTCCCTAAATGTAAATCGGTCAATAATTCGACAGAACATCAGGAAATGCATTTTATTGATACATTGAAATACCTTGCTAAAAACACCGCATTCAAGAAAGGAATTATAGCCCAATTCTTATATGTAGGTATGCAAGTTGCTGTGTGGTCATTTACTATCCGTTTGGCACTAAATTTAAGTGATATGAATGAACGTGATGCATCTAATTTTATGGTATATAGCTTTATCGGTTTCTTCGTCGGGAAATTTGTTGCTAATTTCTTAATGACAAAATTTAAATCTGAGCTCGTATTATTTGTTTACTCCATATTAGGTGTATTTACTTTGGCTTATACTGCCTTTGTCCATGATTTTTCCGCAGTTTATGCAGCCATTTTTGCTAGTGTTTTATTTGGTCCTTGTTGGGCAACAATTTATGCTTCAGTATTAGATACCGTTGAACAGGAACACCGTGAGGTAGCTGGTGCAGTTGTCGTTATGTCTATTATTGGTGCAGCAGTTGTACCCGCAATTCACGGTTATGTATCAGACACTATTGACTCACTACAAACCGCATTTATCGTACCACTATTTTGCTTTGCTTATGTAGGATATTACTTCTTTGATAAATACAAGGCACATAAATAAGGAGATAAAAATGAAAAGCTACATTTATTTAACAAAAGTATTATTTACTGAAAGGGAACATATTTTATTTGAAAATCCAAACTTCAAAGTAATCACGTTTAGATACCCATCAGGTATTGAGGCAATCAGACTAGAAAACAGTAAAGGTTTTGTTACTATACTTCCATTTTATGGACAAATCATTTGGGATGCCGAATTCTGCGGTAAAAACCTAAAAATGAAAAATATGTTTAACGAACCTAAACGGGGAACAACTATTATCGATACCTACGGTTGCTTTGCGTTCCATTCAGGGTTAATCCGTAATGGTTGTCCAAGTCCCGAAGATGATCACCCATTACATGGTGAAATGCCTTGTGCAACCATGGATAAAGCTTGGTTAATCATCAGTGAAAACTCATTAACCGTGGGGGGCTCGGTTGAATACGTCAAAGGATTTGGCAATCATTATCTTGCTGAACCAGAATTAACGTTGAATGCTCAAAGCTCATTGTTTGAAATTCAAATGAAAGTGACTAATTTAGCCAGTGTAGAAATGCCATTACAATATATGTGTCATATGAATTATTGCTATGAACATGGAGCAAGTTTTACTCAAAATATTCCTACAGAAGCTATTCATTTGCGAGAAACGATTCCGGCCCATGTTAAACCAACTCCTGAATGGCTAGCTTTTAATGAACAAATTAAACAGGGTAAATACACGCTAAATTCATTGGCTAATGATCAAATGTATAATCCTGAAATTGTGTTCTTTATGGATAATTTGCAGCAATATCAGGAAAATTTAGAATATAGAATGACTTCACCTGATGGGAATTCTTATCTAACAAAATTCTCATCAAAAGATTTTAATTATGCAACACGGTGGATTTTATACAATGAAGATCAACAAGTAGGTGCCTTTGTACTCCCCTCTACTTGCCGTCCAGAAGGTTATCTTGCTGCTAAAAATACAGGTAGTTTAATTATGATGAAACCGAAAGAGGTAAAAACCTTTAAAGTAATTACAGGTATTGAATCATAACTTCCATGACTAAAAGTGCGGTCAAATTAACCGCACTTTTCTCAACTACACATTATGTGCTAAACGATATTCCACTAAATCTTCAATCGTCAGCACCACATAACCAAATTTTTGTGCAAATTCAACGATTTCCGGCGCACGAGCCATGGTGCCGTCATCGTTGGTAATTTCGCAAATGACACCAGCAGGTTTAAAACCTGCAAGGCGGGCTAAATCGACAGAGGCTTCCGTATGACCACGGCGGGAAAGCACACCGCCATTTACCGCGCGAAGTGGGAAAATATGACCGGGGCGGTGTAAATCGGTCGGCACGGCGTTATCCGCAATAGCCGCTTGAATAGTCGTCACCCGATCTGCGGCAGATACCCCTGTGGATACGCCTTTCGCAGCCTCAATGGTCACGGTAAAAGCCGTTTTGTTCACGCTATTGTTGTTTTCTACCATCGGCGGTAAATCAAGTTGTTGGCAACGTTCTTCCGTAATGCACAAACACACGATTCCGCTACCGTAACGGATTAATTTTGCCATTTGCTCGGTTGTGATAGTTTCTGCCGGAAAGATTAAATCCCCTTCGTTTTCGCGATTTTCATCATCTAATACCAATACGCCATTACCATTTTTGAATGCTTGAATAGCGTTAAGTACACGTTCTTCGGCAGTTGTACCGAATGGGAATAAAATGGACTGATTCATCGTAATTTCCTTTATTTCTTAGATTAAAATTAACCAGAATCAGGGCTGAGAAATGCAAATAAAAAGAACGGGTTGGAAGCCCAATCCGCCTTATTCTCTTTCATCCAGACTTTACTGTCGGCTTTGGAATTACACCAAATCTGCTAACCTTAAAAAGCGTTCAATGTCGTCGAAAAATGCTCACTAAAAATTGACCGCACTTCTTAAGTGCTCGCGGGCTTTACCGCCGGTAGGGAATTTCACCCTGCCCTGAGAATGCGCGCTAAGTATAGCGTAAAATCAGCAGGTGCAAAATCAGAACGTGAAAAATATTTTTATTTAACCTACAATACGCCTACTTAATCCTGATGTGATGAGAAAATGAACTATGCCAGCAATCCAAGAGAAAAAAGTCGGTGTCATTTTTGGGAAATTTTATCCTGTTCATACCGGTCATATTAATATGATTTATGAGGCATTTAGTAAAGTCGATGAATTGCATGTGATTGTGTGTAGCGATGCCGAACGTGATCTAGAGCTATTTTATGATAGTAAAATGAAACGTATGCCAACCGTACAAGATCGCTTACGTTGGATGCAGCAAATCTTTAAATATCAAAAAAATCAGATTTTTATCCACCATTTGGTTGAAGATGGTATTCCGAGTTATCCTAACGGCTGGCAGGCTTGGAGCGACGCGGTAAAAAACTTGTTTAAAGAAAAAGAATTTACCCCCTCCGTGGTTTTCAGTAGCGAACCGCAAGATAAAACTCCTTACGAAGAATATTTAGATTTGGAAGTTTCCTTAGTGGATCCCGACCGCACTTTCTTTAATGTATCGGCAACCAAAATTCGTACGACGCCTTTTCAATATTGGAAATTTATTCCGAAAGAAGTCCGTCCGTTTTTTGCCAAAACCGTTGCGATTTTAGGCGGTGAAAGTAGCGGTAAAAGTGTGCTGGTGAATAAACTTGCTGCGGTATTTAATACCACATCCGCATGGGAATACGGGCGTGAATTTGTGTTTGAAAAACTGGGTGGCGATGAGCAGGCTATGCAATATTCGGACTATCCGCAAATGGCATTAGGACACCAGCGCTACATTGATTATGCCGTTCGCCACGCCCACAAAATCGCCTTTATTGATACGGATTTTATTACCACACAGGCATTTTGTATTCAATATGAGGGGAAAGCCCATCCGTTCCTTGATTCGATGATCAAAGAATACCCTTTTGATGTCACGATTTTGCTAAAAAATAATACCAAATGGGTGGATGACGGCTTGCGTAGTTTAGGTTCTCAAAAGCAGCGTCAGCAATTCCAACAATTACTAAAAAAATTGTTGGATAAATACAAAGTTCCCTATATTGAAATTGAATCACCAAGCTATTTAGAGCGTTACAATCAAGTAAAATCGGTGATTGAAAAAATATTAAATGAAGAAGAATTGGATAATTTACAGAACGGTCCAAGAACAGTAAAGAGTAAGTAAGATGATTCTATTTGCAGGTGATCCGCACGGAAGTTACGAACATCTCTATCCTTTCGTACAAGAAAATGACAACGTTGCACTGATTATTTTGGGCGACCTGCAACTTTCTTCGCCTAATGAATTGGAAAAATTGGCACAACACTGTGATATTTGGTTTATTCACGGCAATCACGATAGCAAAACGGTAGCGGCTTTTGATGCACTTTGGGGTTCGGAATGGAAAACACGGAATCTACACAATCGAGTGGTGGATATTCAGGGTTGCCGCATTGCAGGATTAGGCGGCATATTTCGTGGACAAATTTGGATGCCACCGAATCGCCCGATGTATTTTGATCCCATTCATTATTGCCAATACAGTTCACAGGAAAAAATCTGGCGTGGTGGGTTGCCATTGCATCATCGTACTTCTATTTTTCCTTCCGATATAGAGGTCTTGGAAAATGAGCAAGCGGATATTTTAATCTGTCATGAAGCACCCAAACCACATCCAATGGGGTTTCAAGTAATTAATGATCTTGCCGAAAAAATAGGCGTAAAACATATTTTTCACGGACATCATCATGATAATGTGATCTATCAAACTCATTTTTCTTATAACATTACCAATGTTGGCTTTCGTAGTTTAGCGGATGTAAACGGCAACTATTTGCTAAAAAATATTGATGATCGGGAAGGACGATAAAACGGGCAAGACTATATTGGTTTTAAATGAATTGAATTAAACAAGAAATCAAGATAAGAAAGAAATGGCGCACCCGAAAGGATTCGAACCTTTGACCGCTCGGTTCGTAGCCGAGTACTCTATCCAGCTGAGCTACGGGTGCGTAGTGATGTTTTAGCTATTCTTGACCATTTAGAAGATAGAGTCGCTCTAAAATGGCGCACCCGAGAGGATTCGAACCTCTGACCGCTCGGTTCGTAGCCGAGTACTCTATCCAGCTGAGCTACGGGTGCAGAATAAATAAAACTACAAATGGCGGTGAGAGAGGGATTCGAACCCTCGATGGAGTTTTTGACCCCATACTCCCTTAGCAGGGGAGCGCCTTCAGCCTCTCGGCCATCTCACCACAACCAGTGTGTGGGCGGTATAATACGTTTTTTTGAAAATATGTCAAACCCTTTTTTGAAAAAGCTAATGCATTTGAATATTTTATCTTCAGATTGTGTAAATAAAGTGCGCTTAGTAAAACTTTCGTGTTTCCGACCGCACTTTTAGCCATTCAAAATGGAACGTAAACGATCCAGCTGACTTTGTGTCTGCTGCTGTTTTTGTTCCGCCGTCAACTTAGGTTTATCCCGTTCCCAAAGCACATCATCGTTGGGTAATTCAGCTAAAAATCTGCTTGGTTCCGGGCGAATCAGTTCACCATATTGACGACGTTCACGGCATAAGGAAAAGGTCAATGCCTTCTGTGCCCGCGTGATCCCCACATAAGCCAAGCGACGCTCTTCTTCCACATTATCTTCATCAATGCTGGTTTGATGCGGTAAAATGCCTTCTTCCATCCCAATTAAATAAACATAAGGAAATTCTAACCCTTTAGACGCGTGCAAGGTCATCAACTGGACTTGGTCGCTTTCTTCATCGTTTTCACCGCGTTCCATCATATCGCGTAAAGTCAGTCGTGTAACCACTTGATTCAGATTCATCGACTCGTTGGTTTCATCGCCTTTCAGCATATCTGCGACCCATTCAAACAGCGTGGCAACATTTTTACTTTGCATTTCTGCCGCTTTCGGGCTGGTGGCATATTCATACAAATATTCTTCATAATGAATCGCAGATAGCATAGAACGCACAGCCCGTTCCGGCTCGGAACGTTGCACTTGATCGTTTAATTCCACCACCCAACGCCCAAATTTTTGTAGTGCATCATAGGCTTTTGGTGTCACACGTTGAACGAGTTCAAACTCAAAAATCGTCTCAAACAGGCTAATGTGTTTTTCCTGCGCCAGTTCACCGAGCTTTTGCAGAGTTGCCGCACCAATTTCACGTTTTGGCGTATTCACGATACGTAAAAATGCCGCATCGTCATCTTGATTCACCACTAAACGCAAATACGCCATCATATCCTTAATTTCTGTTCGGGAGAAAAAAGAAGTACCGCCGGAAATTTTGTAAGGAATGCGATTTTGCATCAACACTTTTTCCAACAAACGGGATTGATGATTGCCTCGATACAAAATCGCGTAATCCTTATATTTTGTTTTGCGACTAAAACGATGAGCGATCAATTCGGCAACAATGCGTTCAGCTTCGTGTTCTTCATTTTTTGCCTCAATCACCAATAATTTTTCACCCTCGCCGATGTTAGAAAACAATTTTTTGTCGAACACGTGTTCATTGTTATCAATCAAAATATTGGCACAATGCAAAATACGTTGAGTAGATCGGTAATTTTGTTCCAATTTAATCACTTGTAAATTAGGAAAATCATCACGCAAACGCACCATATTCTCCGGTTTTGCCCCACGCCAGGAATAAATGGATTGGTCATCATCCCCCACCACGGTAAAACAGTCTCGTTTCCCCACCAGCAATTTGATTAACTCATATTGGCTGGTGTTGGTGTCTTGATATTCATCGACCAACAAATAACGAATTTTTTCCTGCCATTTTGACCGCACTTCTTCCTTTTGTTTGAACAATAAAGTGGGAAGCATAATCAAATCGTCAAAATCTAACGCATTATAAGCACGAATTTGTGTCGCATAACGTTCATAGCATTTAGCAAAGGTTTGATATTTCGCATCCCGTGCTAAAGCATAGGCTTGCTTTGGTGAAACTAAATCATTTTTCCAATTGGAAATCACCGAAGTTAATTCATGCAGCAGATCTTTGTCTTCTTTCAACACATCTGCGGTGAGTTCTTTTAACAAAGCAAATTGATCGTGTTCATCAAACAAGGTCATATTGGCTTTGAAACCCAATACCTTGTATTCCCGTTTGATGATGTCAAAACCGAGAGTATGAAAGGTGGAAACTGTCAAACCTTTGGTTCGCTCTTTTCCGATAGAATGCGCCACCCGCTCTTTCATTTCTCGTGCGGCTTTATTAGTGAAGGTCACCGCCGCAATTTGTTTCGGAGAATAACCGCACTTTGCGATCAAGTGCGCAATTTTATTAATAATCACACGAGTTTTTCCGGAACCTGCACCGGCAAGCACCAAGCAGGGACCGGTCACACATTCTACTGCGTGTTGTTGTTGGGGATTCAGTTTCATCATTGTTATTGAGCCCATGCGTAGGGCAGTAAAACAGTATCGAGTAAAAAGGAGAGAGGCAAATCCAAAATCGGTACGCCCCATTGTTTCGCCATTTCTAAGTCATAGGCGACACCGGCATAGGCGGTATAATCTTGCGAAACCAATTTCACCACGGTACCACAGCCGGATAAGGCAAAAAGTGCGGTTAAAATGAAGATTATTTTAAACATCGTTGTTGCAAGTTTTTTAGTACGAGCGGAGGGACGAGTTCTGCCACATCGCCACCGTGTAAATAAATTTCACGTACGATGGAGGAAGAAACAAACGCCCATTTTTCATCAGGTGGGAAAAATACCGTTTCCACCCCTTGGGTCAGTAATCGGTTTAACGCCGCCAGTTGAAGTTCATATTCAAAATCCGTTGTCGTACGCACCCCACGAATAATGGCGGTGATATTTCTTTCTTTAATCACCTTTGCCAATAAATCGGAAAAACCAAACACCTCTACATTCGGTAAAGGCGCAACAGATTGACGAACCAGCTCAACACGTTCCTCTAAAGAAAACAATGGCTTTTTGCTTGGGCTGTTCGCCACGGCGACTAAAACCCGCGGAAAAATGACCGCACTTCGTTCAATAATATTCAGATGCCCGTTTGTGATGGGATCAAAAGTGCCCGGATAAATCACCGTTGTCATACTTTATACTCCAAATAAGGCTTTAATAAATCAAATAAGCGTGATAATGCGCCTCGATTTTCCATTAATACTTCATAACCTGCATGGCCTAAACGCAAACGTGCTTCTTTTGAGTTAAGCAATGCTTCCACTGCTCGCTCTAATGCCTTAACCGTTGAATTCACCTCTAATACCCCTTGCATTTCAACAAGTGTTCTAAAAACTTCAGGAAAATTAAAGGTATGTTTTCCGCTAATCACTGGTATTTTAAATGCCAGAGGTTCAAGCGGGTTATGCCCGCCGTGTTTAACAAGGCTTCCCCCGACAAACGCAATGGTTGAAACGCCATACATTAACATCATCTCACCCATCGTATCACCTAAAATAATCTGTGTGGCTACATTCGGTAATTCACCGGATGAACGGCGAATAAATTGAAATTTTTCCTTTTGGATCAATGCAGCTACCGAGTTAAATCGTTCAGGATGGCGCGGTACGAGCAATAAAAGTAAATTAGGATATTTTTCAAGTAGCTGGCGATGTGCCTGTAAAATAATCTCTTCTTCCCCTTCATGTGTACTCGCAGCGATCCAAATTTGACGTTTTTTTGCCCATTGATCACGTAATATTTGAATTTGTTCAAGTAGCACTTGGTTAAGCGTTAAATCATATTTAATATTGCCCGTCGATTTAAGTTTATCTTGGGGATAGCCCAATTCGAGAAAACGTTTCTCACTAATTTGATCTTGCGGGGCAATCAAACTAATTTGAGACCACATATTCTGTAAACGAGCTCTCACTTTGCCGTAACGTCTGGCAGAACGGGAAGATAAACGGGCATTCGCCACAATAAAGGGAATATCACGGTAGTGCAGTTGACTGATTAAATTCGGCCACAGCTCGGTTTCAATAACAATACAAAGTTTTGGTTGAATAAAATCAATGAAACGATTAATCGAGTAAGGTAAATCATAGGGTAAATAACAGTGCGTTACGCTCTCACCAAAAGCCGCTTTAACCCGTTCAGAGCCGGTTGGCGTGACAGTGGTAAAAGTAATCGATAAATCAGGATAATCCTGTTGAATTCGACGCACTAAAGGTGTTGCCGCGATCACTTCACCAACGGAGGCTGCATGAATCACAATGCCATGAGGTGTTGGTGCGGCTAAACGACGATAAAAACCGTAACGCTCTCCCCATCTTTTCCGATAATCCGGCGCTTTAAAGCCACGCCCCCACATAAAAAGCAGAACTAACGGCTGAATCAAATACATTAGACAGGTATAAAAAAAACGCCACATAAACTAAATTCGGTTATACTTGAAAAAATTTTCAGTAGTATAGCAAAAAAGGAATCAAAATATGCCAACAATTAGCGTCGCAATGATTGTAAAAAACGAGGCACAGGATCTTGCATTATGCTTAGACACTATAAAGGATTGGGTAGATGAAATCATCATTTTAGATTCAGGTAGTACCGATAATACAAAAGAAATTGTGCTAAACTATGGTGCAAAATTCTATGAAAATACCGACTGGCCCGGTTTTGGCAAGCAACGCCAAATTGCACAACAGTATGTTACTTCCGACTACCTACTTTGGTTGGATGCCGATGAACGCGTAACACCGGAATTACGCCAATCAATCCAATGTGCCGTACAACAAAATCCGGAAAATACGGTGTTTGAAATCCCACGTATAAGCGAAATATTCGGGCGCAAAATCCGCCATTCCGGTTGGTATCCGGATTATGTCGTTCGTCTATATCGCACTAATTATGCTGGCTACAATGATTCCTTGGTTCATGAGAAAGTGTGCTATCCGAACAATACCCGTGTTGAGCGATTAACTGGCGATTTAGAACATTTCACTTATAAAAATCTTCATCACTACTTAGTAAAATCTGCCGGTTACGCTAAAGCTTGGGCGGATCAGCGTCAAGCAAGGGGTAAAAAAGCGACGCTTTGGCAAGGGGTAGCACATGGGATCAGCTGTTTTATGAAAATGTACGTCTTAAAAGCGGGTTTTTTAGACGGGAAACAAGGCTTTTTACTTGCAGCACTTTCTGCACATTCTACCTTTGTAAAATATGCCGATTTGTGGGAAAGAGAACAACATTAGAAAAGTGCGGTTAAAATTAACCGCACTTTTCATTTTCTAATGATAAAAACTAATTTTTTGCAGCCTCTGCCGCTTTCACGATCACTGCAAATGCAGACGCTTTAAGTGATGCGCCACCCACTAATGCACCATCAATATCCGGTTGGGTAAATAATTCCGCTGCGTTCGCATCATTTACAGAGCCACCATATTGAATGATCACTTGATCAGCTACCGCTTGAGATTTGGCAGCAATATGACCGCGAATAAAGGCATGAACAGCTTGTGCCTGTGCAGGAGTAGCCGACTTGCCGGTACCGATTGCCCAAATTGGTTCATAAGCAATCACCGCACCATTAAACGCTTCCACGCCTAATGCATTAATGACGGCATCAATTTGACGCGCGCACACTTCTTCGGTTTTACCAGCTTCATTTTCCGCCTCAGATTCACCGATACATAATACCGGGACTAAACCAGCTTCTTTCAATGCTTCGAATTTTTTCGCAATAAATTCATCGCTTTCTTTGTGATAGGTGCGACGCTCGGAATGGCCGATGATAATATACTTCGCACCAAAATCTTTCAACATTTCCGTCGAAATATCCCCGGTAAACGCACCTTGCACGTTCACATCAACATTTTGTGCGCCAAGCGCAATTTTACTGCCGGTTAGCACGGTTTCCGCTTCCGCTAAATACATCACTGGAGGAGCGATTGCTACATCACAACCGTTCACATCAGCGAGCTCTACTTTTAAATTTTCGATTAATTCTTTGGTAAACGCTTTGCTACCATTTAACTTCCAGTTACCCATTACTAAAGGACGACGTGCCATTTTTATTTCTCCATATTAATTAAATAAATGCGGTTACTATATCAAATTTTCGTCTTGATTCTTTGTTCAAAATCATAAATTTGAAAATTTTTTTGCTGAGCGCGTGATTCTTCAGCGTGAAAAAGCTACAATCTACGACATAGAATCAATAAAAATTAACCGATTTTATTAAAATGAAGATTTTTAAAGCAGAACAATGGAATATTGAGGTACTTTTACCCCTTTTTGAACATTATCGTCTCGCGCATGGAATGACGGAAAATCCTGACCGCACTTTAACGTTCTTAACCAACCGTATCCGCTTTAATGAAAGCCTCTTCTTCATTGCTGTCAATTCACAAGATGAAGCCGTAGGGTTTATCCAGCTTTATCCACGCCTATCATCACTACAATTACAACGTTATTGGCAGCTGACTGATATTTACGTTGTTAATTGCTCTCAACAAATTGATATTTATGCAGCTCTGATTTCCAAGGCAAAGGATTTTGTGCTTTATACCCAATCAAATCGCTTAGTGGCTGAACTGGGACAAGAGCAACATGAATTATTGGAACAAGAAGGTTTTAAATTAAATCCTAAAAAAAGCCTATTTGAGTTGACTTTGTAATGTTTACAGATCTGCACTCTTACTGGGATTATTTGCGTATTGAACGCCAAGTTAGCTCTCACACTCTCAGCAATTATCAACGTCAGCTTGAGGCAGTGTTAACACTGCTTGTAGAACAAGACATTCGAGATTGGCAACAAATTACACCAAGCGTAGTACGTTTTATCTTAGCACAAAGCAAAAAATCGGGGCTTAAAGAAAAAAGTTTGGCTTTGCGTTTATCCGCCATACGCCAATTTTTTAACTATTTAATTCAACAGGGAAAATTAAAAGTAAACCCTGCTATCGGCATTTCAGCACCAAAACAAAGTAAACATTTACCCAAAAATATCGATGGTGATCAAGTTCAACAATTACTTGCCAATGATAGTAAAGAGCCCATTGATATTCGTGATCGTGCCATTTTGGAATTAATGTATAGCTCAGGTTTACGTTTATCGGAATTACAAGGATTAAACTTAAATAGTATCAATACGCGCACTCGTGAAGTACGGGTTCTAGGAAAAGGAAATAAAGAACGTATCGTGCCTTTCGGACGTTATGCCTCTCATGCTATACAGCAATGGTTAAAAGTGCGATTCTTATTCAATCCGAAAGATGAAGCCTTATTTGTGAGCCAGTTAGGGAATCGTATTTCTCATCGTTCTATCCAAAAGCGCTTGGAAACCTGGGGAATTCGCCAAGGGTTAAATAGCCATCTCAATCCACATAAACTTCGCCATTCCTTTGCAACCCATATGTTGGAAGCCAGTTCCGATCTCCGTGCAGTACAAGAGTTGCTCGGTCATAGCAACCTTTCAACAACTCAAATTTATACCCATCTTAATTTTAAACATCTTGCCGATGTTTACGATCAAGCACATCCTCGTGCGAAACGTAAAAAGTAAAGTGCGGTTGGTTTTATAACATTATTGTGAAAATGAAAATTTGATATCCTTCACAATTGTATTTTTGCTAACTAAACCAAAACGCAAAAACCCCTGAACCTCTCGATTCAGGGGACTATATAGTAAAACCCGGCAGTGCCCTACTCTCACATGGGGAAACCCCACACTACCATCGGCATTACAGCATTTCACTTCTGAGTTCGGAATGGATTCAGGTGGAACCACTGCACTCTCGCCGC
>MLHP01000029.1 GCA_001999425.1 Rodentibacter genomosp. 2
AGAAATGAATCGTGTGATTGTCTGCGATGTGCTCAAAATAATAGTAAGACCCTTCTTCGGCGGCGAGACGCTCAATGAAGTTTAAATCGGTTTCACGGTATTGCACGCAATATTCACAGTTCGGTAAAGTCTTGTAGATGAGACAATCTAGTTTGAAAGTGCGGTTGAATTTAACCGCACTTTTAGCTACCCAACAATAAACCACGCTCCCCATAGTAAACCAACGGTTGTTGCTAGCCCAATTGCATAATCAACAATAATATTAATTTTAGAAATCGGCTTAGGAATAATGGGGGAATCATCGATATTCTCGTTATCATCTAAGAATACTAAAGAGCCATCGGAATACATGCTTGTTAACCATTCTTTTGCTTTTACAAAATCGCTTTCTCTTTTTAGCTTACGAAGATCTTCAAACGGTTGGTTAATATCTTCTGTAAAAATAACCTGATTCTTATCCATCTTTTCTTTTAGTTTTTCTAGAAAACCATTGAACATAGGTGTGTTCATGTAAGCATTATCTATTGATTGATATAAATCTTTGCAAGGGAAGGGGATTCCTTGTTTTTCAAGTTCTTTGACGGTAACTATTTTGTTGGGAACAAAATAGGCAACTGGGAACGCACCTGAGGAATCATTTCCCCAGGGGGTAAATTTACAAATAGGTAGGCGTGTTATTTTTATTGATTCATGAGAAAAATAATCTGATATCTTTTGTTCAATTTTTTCTTCATTCCACTTCTTTCTTCGCCAAAATCCTAAATCAAATATAGCAAGAATAGGATCAATAAATTTATTGAAAAAATCTTTTTTGCATTCAGTAGCTTTTAATATCTCGCTTATTCGTTCTTTAGGAGTATTTGGATCTAAGAATTCAATCATTACTTGGCGAATAAAAGGTAATATTTCCTCGTTCTTAAAAATTCTCATTGAATAGTCGTTAATATTAATAACACCTTTAGGAATAAATAATTGAGACATTTTCCCATAAGGCTGTATCCAAAAAACAAGGCTTGTTGAAAGGGCTCTTCCTAGTCCGGTATCTTCCTTAAATGAAAAATACTTATATAGAGGCTCTGATAGCTTTTCCACTTCAGTAATATGTAATTCATTTTTATCATAGGTGTAAATGAGCTTACGCTGTCGATCTATACGAAATTTACCTCTTGGTTTTATGCCTTTTATATAAAGTAATGATATTCCTATAAATACAGAAAGAATGATCCACCCAGTTGAAGCATTTTTCCAATAGTGTTGACGTCTATCAGCTATAAATTCATCCTTACTTTCTCCAGATATGGTATAGCCAGGGTTATCTTCATTCTCTATTACTTTAAATGTTCTTTCTAAACTTTCAGAATGGAATACTGAATAGTTTATATCTCTCAAAAAAGGGTTATTATCCCCTGCTTTAAAAAATAGCACGTAAATAAAAATGACAAAAACAAACGTAAATAGACATCTGTTTTTACCCCAGCTACGTTCTTTTATCTCTAATGTGGAGTCATTATGCTTCTTGATATATCTTCTTATCCACTGTGTTTGTCTTTTTGTGAAGTTTTGCATTTTATCTCCTTAAAATGGTGCCGGCTTATATATACTTTCTTCAGTATATCCAGTTTGTCTATAATTTTGAGTTAATGTTGTTCCAAAGCTTGTAATATATCTTACATTCAATTTAATTGGCGCTTTTAATCGGTTTATTTCATCTTTTAGATCGACTTGAACAGATGTCTCTCCGATAGGTTCATATGAGGCATTATTTCCTTTATTAGGCATTCTGGTTCCTCTTGCATATTCAAAAGTTTCTACATAATCATATGTGATAGTTAAATCTAATAAACCACCAATGTTATTTGAAAAATCATTACAAGATATAATAAATACTCCTAATTCTTGTTCAGAGATAGACAATGAGGATGTTAAGATATTGAAGTCAGACAATTCTTTATTAAAAGTTTCTTTAATTAATTTGAAGCTATCGTTATCTGGCGTTGCTAAAACTTTAGACTTAATAAGGATGTTTTCTAATCCCATATCTGCTCTATTTTCGTTTAGGTACAATCGAGAATTACCCCATATACATGTTCTTAACCAATCTTCAAAGTCTTCATATCCAAAACTTCCTATATATTGTCCAATGAATATTATGAGCGTTCCCCATCCAAGGGTTACTACATTAAATGCTGCTAAAAGTGCCCCAATACCAGAAACCACATTACCAGCCATACTTATGTAGTCCTGATCGAGATAGTCCTCCCAAGCATCAGCACTAAAGGTTAGCCCTCCCATTAACATCAATACATTATTAGTATATTTGAATTCTCGAATTGGTATGACCCGATTAATCCGAGTTGATAATTGTCTCAATAGTGGTGGTATAAATTGCAATTTTGAACCAACAATGTTAGCCACAATTGGTGCATTGAATACAGTTTTGCCGACACCAATGGTTTCAATTGTGAACTGAATAGCGGCTGTAGGTAGTTCAATCCATTTTGCATGTGCAATTTTCCCTATTGTACTTTTAGCGAGCATTTGAGCTGAACGAATCTTATCATTGATATCTGCAAATGCAGCAAAAGATAAAAATAATCCTAAACTCGCAAAGGTGGCATTTGTATTTTTACTTATATCTCTCTCTAAGATTTTTGCTACTTTTTGCTGAGCTTGAGCACCAAGACTTTCAGAAGGTTGGGCAGTTAATTGTAACTTCATTTCTGCTACCCTTCTTCTAAACTGTCGGGTATATTCATATAAATAAGCATAGCTTCTAGTTCGTAACTCAATATAGTCTAATCCAAATAAACGGAAATAGTATGCTCGATTTATAATAAAGTTATTAACAGGAGCATTAGCAGCTGCAAACATGAATACTGTGCCCACTTGTGTCATTAGTATGGAAATACTTTGATATATTAATCGTTCTATTTGTTGGCGCTTTGATGGTGCTAATAAGCTAAAGTGTTCTGCTTTTTCAATAATATTTGATAGTGTTCCGGCAAATTCATCGATTGTATCTTTTGTTTCTTTTGCTTTCTCCATATCACTTTTCTGCTCTGAAAAACGTTGAAGTAGGTATTGAGAACCAGCTGTAGATGTTGGTATTTCTGCAAGGGCATCCGAGATAACATAACAACTAAATTGATGAGCTTTAAGGCATGCCAGTGGCTCACCTTGGATTTGTTCGGCGATCCCTCTCACATTTTGTAGTAATACAAAAATATCATCTCGTTTATGTAATTCGATAATTTGTTGAACAATTTTCTCCAGATCCTTCTCGTATTTTTCAACTTGCTGTGACTTTTCTTTTATGAGCTGGATTAAACGTTTTCTAAAATTAGGTACGAGGTATTGATATTGATTGGTCAATTTCTTTTTAATGCTTTCTTGAGTAAACTCTTTGGGAATTGGCTTTCCTGAGGCCTCATAAATTGTAGTTGGATCAATTAATGTACCGATAGTCAGAGGGTATTGATATTCCAAATCGCATTTTGTTATTCTATCTAAAATATTCGCATGACAGGCTTGAAGTTCTTTGATTTCACCCAAACTGTCTTGCAAAACTACCATTAAGCCTTTTTCGTTAAGATTGACATCAGAACCTTTCCACTCTTCATTCTTCATGCGTGTATGACGATAAACAGTGTCTGTTATTAATTTTGCAATTCTTATAGGTAAAAACTCCTTCACTTTGTTAACCGCTAAGTCTATTGGGCAAGTGTGAGGTGTTGTTTCTTTCCCTGGTGTTGTATTGAGCTCTACCATTAATTTTGTGCGTAAATCATCTTTTTTAGCAACTTCAGTAAATAATTCAGCTGGCCATGGATATTCACTATAAGCTATGTAGGCTTGACTTGTATCTTTATGAATGAACGCAGTTGTTTTATTCAATGTCTTACAGATTTTATCTGAATGTTTTTTCCAATCACCAGCTGCGCCTTTTTCTCCCCAAGAGTAAAGGAAAAAATGTGGTGTTTGTTGTACCGCATCCGTCTCAACATCTTCAAATTTATAACTGCTATTTGCATCATTTGAGTGTGTGGAATAACGGAATACAAGCCAATTCCCTCCGCTATTTTTACCATTTTTCATATCTGTGGATATATCATGATGACCACTTGGAGCGTAGATATATACAAAACCTTGGCGTAGTGTTTGAATCCAGTGGATATTGGTTTCATTTAAACCAGCTGGTTTTGGAATATCACTCACTTTTCCATTAATGGCACTTGAGGTATAATCTAGCGTCAATCCATAACGCACTGGCAAAATTGGTATAAGAGGTAAGTTGCCACACCCCGATTTTTTAGATGATTCAGTCGGATTATTAATAGCAGAAAATTCATCAGCAATGGTATCAATGTGATTGTTTTGTTCGTGTTGATTGTTTGAGTTATGCACCATTAAAAGACTCCATTAATTTTTTCACTAAATCTAATTCACTTAAAGTTTTTTGGGATTGGATTTCTTCCCATTTTGTCCAATAGTTTTGCTGCTTTTGTGCTGCTAAGATTCGTCCGTTTAAGTAGTAAAAATAACTACGTTCAGTCGAAAGTAAATTACTGTCCTTGGCTTCATCTAACCATATTGACCAATAATTTTGTGTCGAATGATTAGGGTGTAATGTTCTCACTGTTTCGATAAGTTTTTCGCTAAATTTTGTCCAGGCAAGCCGTTGAAATATTTTTTCTTCAATCTCCCCTAACTCAATTTTAGCAGGTTGGGTATTTTCTGGTAACGGGTTTAAGCTAAAGCAAATAAATTCCTGCTCTACACGCACACCAAACGCTTCAATAATGGGGGCTTGCGTTTCTTGTGGTTGAACCGCTTGTTGCGCTTGTCGGGTATTTGACTTCACCCCA
>MLHP01000003.1 GCA_001999425.1 Rodentibacter genomosp. 2
TCTACGTCAGCCCCTAAATAAATTTTGTGCTTTATAGAGGAGAATAACTTCTCTGACATTTTGTTGGTACTGTCTTTGGGGCGTATCTATTTCAACTGTTTCCTCTTCTAATACGCCAAATGCTCAACACATACTATAAATTTTGGTTGAATTCAGGGTTACCATTCTTCCCAATCTAAAATCGTAACCCACATACAGTTTCCTTTAGCATTCCCTTCGCAAACAATCATCATTTAAAATGATTTTTCTGTTTGGAAGAGTTTTACTACGCTTTATACTTTGCTAATCAAATCCTTCAATTGTTTTTCCACATCAGGATGTCCGACATGTTTCGAATAAAGTTCATACTGATTAATGGTTGTGTTATCCAGCCTTTCTAATTTAGCAAGCAGATTTTGATACAATTTTCTGATTTGTTCTCTATTGGCGATTAACTTGTAATATTGTTGATATGTTATCGGCGATAGCACCATCATTGTAAGCATCAGAAAGTTATTTGAGGTCTTAGACAAAGCATCTATTTCTTGTTGCACCGCCTTAATTCGTTCTTGAATAAAATAATTTAACGGGTGCTCCTGACAGCTATCAGGTGTTGTCCCCATACAATGGTTATCGTTATAAAAACGATATAATTCAATCAGCACGGCTTTTACATTATCCAAATAGGCATCCATGCTATGAGTACGCGGATCGCCAATTTTATGTGCTCTGTCGGGGTTGGATTTTGCCTCTTCCACCGTTTGAATTGAAGCACTCAATTGGGTTATTTCATGTTGGAAGAACGGCAACATTAACACTCGCTTATTGTCATTAATAAATTGGCATAATGTTCCGTGGTGGGTATAAAGGTCGCCCTTGATATTAATTAATCCGTTATAATTATCCCTAAAAAGAGGAAATAGTACGGCATTTTTAATAGTTTGTCGGGTAAGGGTTTTAACGCTACCGTCAAGAATTCTCCCGGGTACGGCAGGTACGATGTCGCCACCATTGACATGGCGGAAATGGGTAAACCGATTGGCATAATAATTGGCAAAATATACATTGCCGACGCGGGGCGAACCGTAGGTGTAAAGCAATGGTTTTAATCCTTTTTCATACAAATATGCGGAAAGAATGGTGGCGACAGCACCGCCTAGACTGTGTCCCGTGATATAGAGTTCTTTTCCTTTGATTACTTGTAATAATGCTTTAAAACGTCCATTTTGGATAATGGATTTAGCCTGTGTATAAAATCCTTTATGAAATTCTCCCTTTATATTGGTATTGGGATCAGGTTTAACTTGCTCAGCATCACCATCAATAATGACACCATCATGCCAAAGTTCATATGTACCGCGTACGGCAATTACTGCTCGTTTATCATCACAATAAAATAAGGCTGCGGTACTGGTTGCTTTATTCCACATAACCCGTTTGCGGTGGAGAAAACTGGATTCCTTCTCCTATATCCACTAAAGTGATAAAAGGTGTCAATCCCGTTGTCATATTTTCAGAGCCTTCATCGGTGATTCGGGTCATTTTAACTTTATCCCAGTCATCTTCCATATGACAGACAGTAAATGGATTATTTGCTTTAGTAATAAATTGCTGGAAATTAAAATCGATACTACTAAACCGACTAAGATAATTATTTTTATCTTAAAGTTTAACTTTACTATATGAAAGTCGAGAAAGGTAGGCTAGATTATAAGCATTAATATAATTATAGTTTTCTGTATGTTCTAGCCATAAAGTATATTCTACATTTCGACAGGAGTTGGCTAAATCTGTAATTTTATATCCGTATCCTGACATTATTCGTCTCCGCTTTGATAAAGTTCTGTAAATTTCCCAGGATCAAGAGAATGTTTATCGAACTTAGGTAAATTTGTTTTGCTGCAATAACTTTCATTATCGCAATATGTTTTTTTACTTGACTTAAAATCAAATTTAATATTTGAATTATTTTTCCAAAATTCTCTATTGTAAGTTACATATGAATTATATGACATGAGTTTTTTAACTTTATTTTCAATAGAAGATGAGCTACATATTAATGATTTTATATTATTTATGTTATCAAACTCATCCTCCCAATTTATTTTATGACAAAAAATATTGTAATTTGATTTATTTACGTAATTAATGCTTTTGTTTTCTGACTCTAATTCATTATCTCTAATTAAGGCAATGACCGTTACTCTAGCTCCTCTAGAAATAGTTCTTCTATAAATTTTTGTTTTACTAACGTAATCCCCCTGATTTAATCTTGGATCATCACTTTTCTCCTCAATATAAAGCTGTCCGCCATCACTAGAATACATACAATTTCCGAGTTTAAATCTATTCGGATAGCGAATTACATAGCTTTTCTCATTATCCGTTTCTTCCGCAATAAATTCCTTATAAATTTTCTTTTTAATTCTTGATTTTCCATCTACCACAGAAACTACATTCGGTTTATAACAGTCTTCATTATCTCCGGAAGCGTAATAAGTGATCCAAAATTCAGGGAGGTAATCCACCGGTTTTTTACCGTAAAAAGTTCGCCATTGTGTTTCGCTGTAATCGGGTTCTTCGGTTTGATTGGTATTTTGTTCCGCATAGCAAGTTGATGTCATAGCCAGAGTAGTTAAGAAATACAATACTGTTTTTTTATAATTTCTCATCATAATTAATTACCTTCTTTATCATTTTTCGTATGTTCTAGCTATAAAGTATATTAAACATTTCGACAAGAATTGGCTAGATCTGTAATTTTATATCTATACTCAGACATTATTTATCTCCTTTTTGATAAAACTTAGGAAAAAATTTAGGATCAAATACTTTTTCATCCAATCTCATCAAATGATTTTTTTCGCAATATTCATCTTGAGTACAATAAATTTTTGAACTAACTTTAAAGTTAATATGAATTTTAGGGTTGTTTTCCCAAAATTTAATAGTGTAAGTTGTATATTCATTATTAGTTAATAGTTTATTTGTCCCGTTTTCAATAGAGGCTGAGGAACACATCAATGATTTTATCTTTGGAATTTCATTAAATATATCTTCTTTATCTATCTTATGACAAAAAATATTATAATCTAATTTATTTAAATAAGTTAAAGTATTTTTAATTTCATTAGATAGTTTATCATCAACTAATGTAAAAACTCCTGAATTCTCTCCTCTAACAATAGACTTCCTATAATTCTCTGTTTTATCTGAGTATTTCTTTTCATTTAAAAGTAAGTTTTTACTTTTTTCCTCAATATAAAGCTGCCCACGTTTACTATAGTACATACATTTATCTAATTTAAAATTATAGGGATATTGAATAATATATTTCTTTCCATCACTAAATTCTTCAGCTAGAAACTCTTTATATATTTTTTTATCACTACCGATCCGTCTGTAACGTAAAATTTTCTTGGATCTTGACAATTTGGATTATCTTTTTCACCATAATAAGTTGTCCAAAATTCAGGGCGGTAATCTACCGGTTTTTCACCGTAAAAAGTTCGCCATTGTGTTTCACTGTAGTCAGGTTATTCGGTATGGTTAGTATTTTGTTCTGCGTAACAAGTCGTTATACCTAATAAACTGACCAACCATAAGATATTTTTCGTTATCCTTACTTTACTCATTTCAACTCCTTATTATTTTTTAAAAGTATGGCAATATTTTCCAATTTATCCACCTCAGATTGTGCCGATTGAAGGATTTTTATACACGCTTCTTTCTGAGCATCCCAACATTCTTTATTTGCAAAATACAATTTTGCCAATTCCGATACGAAAAAAACATCCGTAATATGATATTGAAAACAAAGATTGATAAGTCGGATTAACTGCCGGTGAACTTCAAGCGGAGTATGACTTTTCTGAATGAACGGGATCGACAGTAGATTTTTACGCAATTCATGTATCAAATGATAAGCCCTAGCATAATTTAAACTATTTACTTGGTTTTCCGTCAGCCACCATATTTCATCGGTTGGAATGTCTATTGAGTCAAACTCCACCGGCACGACGATTTCCTGTGTTTGATGATTAAGCAAATCCAGTTCTTGTCGTGTCACTAGATTATTCTCAAAATGGTAATGTACAATCTGCTCAGGAAAATCCATAATATACAAAATATCGGAACAGACACCCAAGGCACGATAAGCCAGATTTTCTTTTTGCAATGCCGTTAGCCATTCATTCAAAATTGTCGGCGGATACATACGAAAAATAACCGGTTTATGTTCAAATGTTATTGCATTACATAAATAGCTGATGTGCTCGGTGAATGTTGTTAAATCGATGTCGCTGATAAATAACGCAGTCCAACGATGAAATAAGGCTTTTTCAATAATCCAACGGTCAAAATCCTTATTTTTCCCCAAGCTCGCTAATGCGTGGCCCAACATCTTCCAAGCGGTTATCAAAGAGTGAGATAGGTTCTGTATAACTCATTCCTGTTTTCAAAAATATATGGTTTACCTCATCATCTTCCATCGGCTCTAGAATGACATAAATATGTTTTTGTTTTTCCAAGTAGGGATTAATCAGCTGGGTAAAGTGATTGATAGCTTGTTCTTGTTGCTCTTTTAGTAATAACTCAATCATTGGTTATTCTCCAGCTGACAATCCTGTACAAAAGGAAGCCCATTATTAACAGCGGTTTTAAAACTGGTTACCATTTCAGGGGAGCCATCTTCTTTAATCAACTCCCCCTCAATATACACATTCCCTATCAACTCAATTCCTTCTCGGTTGATGATGATTGAGCCGCCCGGGCCACTGATTTCTACGCTTTCGTAACCTTCTAGGTCAAATTGGTCGCAGATTTGTTCAAACAGTTCGCCCGCCTGCCAACTGCCGTTTTGGGCGATGTCGATGTTGAGTTCGTTACCGACGTGGATAATGGTGTCGCCTTGTACATTGATATAGCGGTTATTGTTGACGTTGAGGAGGTCGTCTTGTTCCACTTTGGTGATGCGATGACGTCCGATAGTTTGGATTTGGTCGCGGTTGATGGTGAGGGTTTCGTCTTGATTAACGGTTTCCGTGCGGTTGTTGCCGATATGGACGGTTTCGTTTCTTTGAACCTGTTCGGTGTGGTTATTGCCCACTTGGGTGGTTTCATCATTTTTGACAATATGGTTGAGGTCTTTTTCGGCGTGGATAAAAATCTCTTCTTGCCCGTTTTCGTCTTCAAAACGCAGTTCGTTAAAGCCGTTACCTTTGTGGCTTTTGGATTTTATTGTAGTGCGGGTTTTATGTTCCGGTAGTTTATAGGGCGGTTCGGTGGTACTGTGATAAGTTCTTCCGACCACTATCGGTTGGTCAGGGTTGCCGTTTAAGTATTTGACCAGCACTTCATCGCCGATTCGCGGTATCATCATGTTGCCGTATTGCGCACCCGCCCAGCCTTGAATCACCCGTATCCAACAAGAGCTGTATTCATCCGAATTTCCCCATCTGTCCCAGGGGAATTGCAGTTTGACCCGTCCCCATTCGTCACAGTAGATTTCTTCTCCTTGCGGACCGACCACATGTGCCACTTGCGTGCCGCGAATAACCGGGCGGGGCTTTGGCGGGCTACGCCAAGGTTTGTGATGAGGGATGAGGAATAAGGTGTTTTCGTAATGGTTGCCACTTTTTGAGGTTTCATCTTCAACCGTTGCCCGTTCTATCGCTTCTTCCTCTAATACGCCGATTTGAGTTCCCCTATGTTCGACACGTACGACTAACCATTCTTGGTTGAATGCCGGTGTGATGTGTCCTTCGAGGGTAAAACCATAACCCGGTATGACTCGCATATCATCGCCTGTCGCCAGAGCCGTTTCAGAAAGTGCCAGTTCTGCCTCCAACCGATAACGGCTAAAGGGGTTGCCTTGTTCGTCCCGTTTGTATCGGCCGGGGTAATCGTAGTGTTCATAAACGCTCGGTGAATTGACCGCACTTTTAGGCGATTGAGGTGAGGAAGAATTGCTTGGGGCGGTAGATTGGGCGGTATGTTGATGTTCTAAATGGTAGTTAGGATTTAAGAAAGTGTAATCACGCAGGGTTTGGCGGGACGTCGTCATTTTTCGACAATAGTCAAACTGCCAAAGACTGGCAAAAGGGCGGTCGCCTGCCGGATTGGCGTTATAGGTGAGGGTGCCTAAAATGAGTGAAGCGCGACTTTGATGGGCAAAACATAATTCGTGGCTGCCGATATCATGTTTGAAATAATAATACCAGCCTTCTTCCGCTGCCAAGCGTTCAATAAAGGCGATATCCGTTTCCCGATATTGTACGCAATATTCCCGTTCCCAATCCGACGGTAACGGTTCAAAGCTGACTTTTTCTACCCGATTTTTTTGCAACAAAGTGCGGATGATTTTTTCGCTGTTTTGCTGTTGGAAAATACGGCTGTCCGATTGCAACCCCGCCCCTGATTGATACCGATATCCAGCCCACATTAAGTGCGTATTTTGCTTTGGAATACACCTCCCCAGGTGGTATTCATGAGTTTTTGATCTACCAAGATATTGAGCCAAGCCATATCATATCTAAAACAACCCTACCTAATTTAGATTTAATCCAATAAAATGATCCGACAAATAATGTCAGTCAAATGCTCTGCAACGCACCGGACGGAACCATTAGGTTTCGTTTTTTACTGAAAAAACTTCAAGGTGATATGATTACCTGAAGTTTTCGCCTACCAAACTGTGAATGCTTTCACTATCACTTATAAAAAATTAAAACAACTCTTTATAATCCGCTTTATTCAAGGCATATTTTTTCATTCGTAAATACAATTTCTTACGGGGAATGTGTAGATAATTTGCGGCGTCATTAATTCTCCCTTGAAAGCGATCCAGCACTTCTATAATAATCTGCTTTTCATACTCATCAATAAGATTATCAAGCGATAGTTCGCTTTGCTCCTGCATCAACGAAAAACGATCGTTTTGTACGGTAACGCCAACGGCATAAAGCTCTGCTGTGTGAATTAATTGAGTGATATTACCAAGCCACTGCTGAGAAATCAGCTGCTTAATAAAATTTTCACTCACAAGTGGTTTCTTTTTATTTAATTTTTTACAAGTTTGGGCTAAATAATGGCGAAAAATCGGCTCAATGTCAGAGGTTCTACGAGAAAGTGGCAAACATTCTATCTGAGTTAAATTAAATGCATAAAAAAGCTCCGGTAAAAGAGCGAATTCTGTCAATAATTGGTATGGTGAATATTGACTAATCCCAATAAAACGAAAATGCTGTTGCTGAATTGATAATGCCAGTCTTTTCTGTGCCGCTTGTGAGAGATATTCAATATTTTTAAGTTGTAATAGACCCTGCTTGGCTTGATCAAGGTGAGGCTGTAATTCTTCGATATCACAGGGGGCAAGTAATTCTAGGCTATGTTGGGGCGAAAAGCGATCTGCTGAAAAGCGGGCGAGATGTTGGGCAGCTAAGGTTCGCCCCGTGCCAACCTCACCAAAAATAAAAATCGGTAACGAAGTTTCTCCAAGTTGTTGTAAACGTTGGCGAAACTGTTTAATCCAATGACTCTGTCCGATAAAACGGGTTTCCAGTGCTTCTTGTTGAGCATTTTTAATTGCTAATTGGTGTTGTCTTTGATTTAAAGCTTGCTCAATCTGTATCAATAATTTTTCCGGTTTGATGGGTTTTTCAATAAAATAAAACGCTCCTTTTTGCATTGCTTCGATAGCCATTGGCACATCACCATGCCCGGTAATTAAAATCACCGGTAAGTGTTTATCTCTTTGATGTAAATGGCTCAACAGTTCCCAACCGGACAGTTGTGGCATATAAATATCGCTCACCACTATGCCCTGCCAATTTTCAGGTATGATTTCCAATGCCTCTAACGGATTATTAATCGCTTTAATTCGATACCCCTCTGCATTTAGTAGTGATTGGTAGGCGTTTAATACATCATTATCATCATCAATCAGTAACACCGTTTCTTGCTCTAACATTTTTCTCCCTCACTATGATGTGAAAATTCTAAAATAACAACCGCACTTTTAGAGAAAGCAGAGGCAATCGCCAATTTCCCCCCAAATTGTTGCATAATACGTTGGCAAATCGTTAAACCTAATCCTAATCCGACACTTTTAGTGGTGAAAAAAGGTTGTAATAATTTATCCGCATTATTCGTTTGCCAACCACCACCATTGTCTTCAATAAAAACACAAATTTTATTTTGATAACAAACTACATCAACTTGAATAATCGGTTTGGTTTGACCGGCTTCTAGTGCATTTGAAAGAATATTAACAAAAACCTGTTCCAACAAAATTGGATTTACAAGCAAATAAACATCCCGTTTAATCTGCAATTCGGCATTGAGAGGTTTATGACGGAGCTCCAATAAATTCCACGCCTCAGTCAAGCTTTGTTTAAGAGAAACAACTTGACAAGGTGTCGATGAAATTTCATTTTTAGCAAATTGGCGTAGTGCTTTAATGATATTAGCGATTCGCTCTGTTAATTTTTCTATCTTTTCAACATCAAGATAATTTTGTTGGTCTTGTCGTTGTTCAAGACGTTTTTTTAGCGTGAAAAGATAAATTGATATTGCATTCAAAGGTTGGTTAATTTCATGAGCAAGTGTCGTCATTGTTTGCCCAACGATTGCCATTTTGGCAGCTTGAATCAATTCATTTTGAGTTTCCTGTAGATCTTGTTCAATTTTTTCCCGCTCTTGCAAAATTTGAATATGATTATTTAATAATAAACCGATTTCTGTCAGCTCATCTTTGCCATTAATATTGAGAGCTTGCTTTGTTCTACCCAGATTAAGATTTTCAATAGCATAAATGAGTTGTGAAAACCGTTGGCTCAAACGTCGCTTAACATAATATTGGTTAAATAAAGCAATTAAAACAAGAAAAATAAGTAATGAAGAAATAATTAGCACACCACTTATTTTAGTCTGTATTTTTAAATTCTCATTTAGGTGGCTAAAACTTTCTCTAGTTTTATTTAATTCTTGCTTTATCATTTGTTCAGTTTTTGCAACGATATTATTTTTCTGATACCGGATATCTTTTAATTCAGTTTGATAATGACTGATTTCTTGAATAAGGCTATCTAATTCATGGTGAGATTCAATCATTTGATATAAATCACTAAACATCTGTTGTAACGGCACAATACTTGGGTTCTTGATTGTATAAGAAGATCCTTGGGTTAATGCGGTAATTAGCTGCTTTAAATAAGCATAATCCTGCAAAACTGTGGTTTGATTAGGCTGTAAGCCATATAAAAATTGCACTAACTCGGTTCTGATTTGCTCTTTTTTATCTGCTAATTGATACAAATAAAGTAATTCATTCTCTGAATTAGCTTGCTTTTGCTCATTTGATAAATAAGAATACTTCAAAAAATAATTATTCTGCCAATTTAATTCTTTAATTTGAGAAATAATTTCATTATTAAAATCATCATTTAACCATTGAATCTTCGTTAATAATGCTTGTTTTCTTTGTAAAATTAAAAAATTATTGGATAAATTGTTATCAATCCTATTCGTCAATTCAATTAAATCATTTAGATACTGTTTAATCTTTGATTTTTCCGTTTGTTCAAATAACAAAGAAGATAATATTTCAATTTCATTTAGCTGATGTTTAATATTTTTAAACATAACTTGGCGGTTTAAATTATTTTGTGAAGAGTAAAATCGCTCTAAATCATTAAAAAACACATTAAACTTATCTTCCAACTTTAAGGCTGTATTGGTTTTTGGGAAATAATCTTCAATAATATAATTCACTTGTCGATATTGAATATACCAAGCAGATAAACTCACAATGCCAATAAACAAAGTCAAAATTAATCCGATCATTGAGGCTCTTTTCAAATGTTGGGTTATTTTTCCCTGTTTCATTTTATGTCCTCTAATTGTGCAAGTACCGTATTAATCCGTTGTTGGAAAAAGTCCGTCCATTGCTTCTCTTGCTCCAACAAAAAATATCGGTCATTTTTGATTTTTTCTAAATAAATAGGATCTATCGCTTGCTGTTCACTCACCGGAACCAAGGTTAATTGATGACGAAGTGCGGTCAATTTGCGAGCTGTTTTTTGCTCTTGTTGATAAATTAACTCCCAAACATCTTTCAACTGATTGAGACGAAATGTGACTGCATGATCAAATAACTTCTCAATTAAATGTTGTCTTAATAACAAAATATCGTAATCAATCGGTGTCTGCGCCAACAACTTTTGTTGTTGTTCGTATTGAAGACTACTCGGCGCAGAAGGTTTAAGTGGAAATTTTGCAATATTTGGAGAAGTAACAACCTCTTGTCCTTCCATGCTTAATAAAAATTGAATAAATTCAAGAGCCTGCTTCGGATTTTGGTTATTTTTATATACGGAAATAAACGCCGGTGAAGCAATAGAATGAGGAAAATAAACAAAACCAAAATCAGGATCATTATTTAGGTTACTCGCATAGCTATCAATACTAATACCCGCTGTTGCTAAGCCTAGTTTAATTTTTTCCGCTACATTAAAGCTACGGGAAGAAATCAAGGATAGATTACCTGATAGTGTTAAAATTTCTTGCCATCCGCTCCCCCATCCTTTTTGTTGTAAAAGCATTTCCAACATAATGTGGTTGCTGCCCGAACGAGAAGGAGAACTGATCAGTAAACTATTAAAATAAGCCGGATCAGTGAGACTGTTCCAATCGGTGGGCTCGACTAAATGGCGCTGCTTAAGTAAGTTTCGGTTGAATAAAATGCCGTAACCGGAAAAAGCAATCGCCGTCGTTGTTGATTTTAGCTGAGAGGGTACAAGTGCATTTTGATAAGTGTTTGGTAATTCCAACAATAATCCCTTTTCCTGTAAATCTTGAAACAGAAAGGGGGAAGAACTCAACACTAAATCGACTTTTTCTATATCCGGTTGGACTAATAAACGCTTAAGTGAATTTGATGTTCGATTAATCAAACGGACTTCTTGGTTGGGAAAACTATGTTTCCATTGTTTAATTATATGTTCGGTCGTTTCCGGTGAAAAAGTCGTTGCTATCACAATCTCATTGGCTAATAACAACGGACTAATCCAAGACAGCAAAATAAAAAGTAAAAATTTCATCACAGAGTTCGTCCCTATTTTGTGATCTAAATCACAAATTTTAAATTTTCTTTTTTCTGATTATTTTCATTATGGCGTGAAATTAACTCAATTTCGATAGTCAACAAATCACTTTCTTTAACTCGATAAGTTATGGGTCATTTTTGACACGCAAAAAACAAAAGATCGGTCATTTTTGTACATTTTTCACTGATTTTACCCATCGTTTTAATCAGGCTAACATACCGGATAATTACTACAAAGTAAGAAAACATTCTTTTTTCATCATTTAAATTAAGAGGAATTTCTATGCTTTCTTTTTTAGCATCTAAACCGGGTAAACCAATTCCCGACAGTGAAATCAGAGAACGTTACAACCGTCTGAGATGGCACGCATTGTTTGGGATTTTTATAGGCTATGCCGCCTACTATATTTTACGCAATAATTTTTTACTTTCTTCGCCTGAACTAATCAGTGAATTTGGCTTTAGCAAAAAAGATATTGGATTTATTTCCGGCACAATGTTGATTGTGTACGGATTAAGTAAAGGATTTATGTCTGCCTTTGCCGACAAATCCAATCCAAAACATTTTATGATTTTTGGCTTAATGATGTCAGCAATCGTAAACCTAATGATGGGATTCAGTGCATCATTTTGGGTGTTCTTATTTTTATGTATTTTGAATGGTATTTTTCAAGGAATGGGCGCAGGGCCTGCTTATGTTGTACTAGCCAGTTGGTTCCCTCGAAAGTCCCGCGGTGTTACAACGGCAGCATTCAATATTTCCCATAATGTGGGTGGTGGCTTGGTTGCGCCGATAGCGGGAGCAAGTATTGCCTGGTTAGGGCAGGAACATTGGCAAGCAGCACATTTTATCGTACCGACCGTCATTGCCACTGTGGTTGCGATCATTTTCTATATTTTCGGTACGGGTCGAACGTATAACGAAGGTTTACCACCTACCAGTAAAATTCTTGGCACAGAACAAGAAGAGCTGGTTGTCACCAAAGAAGAAAATGTCAATTTAACCACATGGGAAATCTTTAGAGATTATATCGTTAAAGACATTAACGTTTGGTTTGTTTCTTTTATTGATGTATTCACCTATATGATCCGTTTCGGGGTATTAACTTGGCTTCCGCTGTATTTACTGGAAACTAAAGGCTTTTCGAAGGGGCAAATGGCAACCGCTTTTGCTATCTTTGAATGGGCTGCCATCCCTTCTACTTTGTTAGCAGGTTGGTTGACAGATACTTACTTTAAGGGTCGCCGTATGCCATTAGCAATTATAACGCTGGTTGGGGTCGGTATAGCGATGTTTGCTTACTGGGGAGGGCAAGATTTACTCACCGTTACTATCGGTGCAGGTGTGATCGGGTGCTTAATCTATGTACCCATGTTCCTTTCCTCTTTGCAAACCATTGAGCTTGTGCCTTCATTTGCTGCGGGTTCCGCAACAGGTTTAAGAGGATTACTCAGCTATATTCTCGGAAGTTTCTCCGGAACGGCATTGTTTGGTATTCTTGCCGAACGTTTTGGCTGGAATGCAGGCTTTTATTTACTTCTGTTTGCAGTATGCGGTTGTATTTTTTGCTGTTATATGACCCACTTAGGCGTACTGCGTTTAGAAAGAAGAAATAATAAGGCTAAATAATTCAGTAATTAGCCATAAACAATCGTGATATAACACTAATTTATAAAAGATCCCCAAAAGATAACTTTCGGGGATCATCTTAATCCCCTCCTCCCCCACACACAGTTACCACTGAGAATTTACCAAAAAATCAAGGGATTTTGACCGCACTTTTCCGGGTTACATGACTTGATACGGCGACTGTTAAAACAAAAAGAGCGGTCAAATTTCACTAAATTTTAGTAAAACTTATGGAAAAGGATTACGGGTGAAGTATGAATAAAAGCAATGTCATATTTTTGACATCAAAGAATAATAAAATACTGCCGGTAAATAATCACTAAATCCGTTGAGGAAAAATATGAAAAAATTGGCTTTATTTGTTTTTATACCGAGTATCGCGATGGCGCATACTTATAGTAGTTCATCATTTCATGAAGCACTCACAACAATAACCACGCCAGAAAAAACATTAAACTTATCGGTGGGAATCGGAAGTGGGGCATTTCATCGCCGGAGCGATCCTACTAATGTTTTTTATACTGTAACTGATCGAGGCCCTAATATTGATTGTAGCGATAGTCGTAAAATTTTAGGGTTATCATATTGTTCTAAGGGTAAAGTTTTTCCTGTTCCTAATTTTTCACCCACTATTTACCGCCTACAACTGTCTGAAAATAACCAATCTTCCGCAAAGATTTTAGATAAAATTCCGCTCAAAACACAATCAGGAAAACTTGCCTCGGGTATATCCAATCCGAATACCGAAACGGCATATGATATTAACAAAAACGTACTCAAGGATGATGTAAACGGTTTTGATACCGAAGCATTAGTTGTCACACAAACCGGAGAATTTTACCTTGCCGATGAATATGGTCCGAGTATTATTTACGCGGATCAAAACGGAGTGATTAAGAATCGTTTTGTACCTAAGGGGGTGAAATTTGAATTAAACGGCGCAGATTATACCGTAACAGAGAATTTACCGGCAGAATTGAGAAACCGCCAACTTAACCGGGGTTTTGAAGCCCTAGCATTAAGCGAAGATGAAAAAACACTCTTTTTTATGTTACAAAGTCCTTATGATCCCAAAAAACGAACCATTACACTATATTCTATGGATATTCAATCTCAAACCATTAACGGACAGTGGCTATATGAATTGGATACCCCAGATACCTTTATCAAAGATAATGCTAAAAAAGCACGTATTCAAAATGATGTAAAAATAAGTGAAATAGCCACTATTGGTGATAATGAACTCATCGTTTTAGAACGGATTAGTAAAACGACTAAATTTTACAAAATTAAACTTGCCCCCAACATAACTGAAAAAACAGTACATAAAGAATTAATAGTAAACACAGATAACTTGGACAAATTTACAACTAAAATCGAAGGATTGGCGATTATTTCACCTCAAGAATGGATTTTAGTTAATGACAATGATTTTGGTATCGATGGGGACAAAACACGTATTATTCGCTTATCGTTACAGGATAGATAACAGATTTTTCTAATCTCACCATCATTAATAAGGGCGTCATTATAAAATGATGCCTTTACTTCACTGTTTCCGCCGTATAATTCAACTTATGAACGACATTGCTCAATGTTCCCCCTTTCACTCTAGGTTCCAATAAATTTAAATTCGTGTGCCCTGTAGCGGATAGCCAGATTTTTCCCGGTCAAATGTATTTTCTTAAAATACCTCGTTATTTTAATTCTGTGCCAAAGGCAGCGAAATTCGAATTTAGTTACATCAAATTTTGTGATATTCATCACAAATTTACATTTTTATTAAAACATGTCATCAAATTTTAATGTGGAGGTGATATAACATGCGCGGTGTGCCAAACGATGGTTTGGTTTTGTTACAAATAGGCACAATCACATAGTAAGTTGTCGTGATTTAGCTTCCGGTGGCAAATATCACTAATAGTGTTTGTCGATTTAAGTTCTCCTTATTTTTGGATATATTATGAAGAAAATTTCTCCTTCCAAAATTACTATTGCATTATCTCTATGCTATGTAACCCCGTTCAGCTATGCTGATATTCAATCAGCGAATGGTAATACTCAAATTGCCCGTCAACAAGGTGTGGAAATTATTAATATTGCTACGCCAAGTCAGTCGGGGCTGTCACATAACCAATATAATAAATATAACGTAGATAAAGCTGGTGCAGTTTTAAATAATGCTCAGCAAAATGCTCAAACCCAGTTAGCCGGTCAAGTTTCTGCCAACCCAAATTTAAGGGGACAAGCGGCAACGGTTATTCTTAATGAGGTTGTAAGCCGTAATCCTTCACATATTGCCGGTAAACAGGAAATTGCAGGGCAAAGAGCGGACTATGTATTAGCTAACCCGAACGGTATTAGTGTTGATGGCGGTGGTTTTATTAATACGCCAAGAGCTTCATTAGTTGTTGGTAAAGCAACGGTGGAAAGCGGTAAATTAACCGGCTATCAAGTGGATGGCGAAAATCGTTTAACCACTCAAGGTGAAATCTCCGGTGCATCCAATATTGATTTAATTGCTCCAACAATCAATGTTTCCGGCAAAATTCAGTCTAAAGACGGTAATGTTAATATTTTACAAGGCCGCAATAAAATTGAACGGGCGGATGACGGTCAATTAACTGTTAATGTTTTACCGCAGCAAGAAAAAGTGTTGGACGGAAAGGTCGCCGGTAGTATTCAGGCGGGCAGAATCCGAATCCATTCCACTGATGAAAGAGCAACCTTAGCTGTAACAAGTAGCGATTTGGACGCAAAACAAGTCATTGTGACGGCGGGTAATGCAAAATTAGACGGTACGGTAACAAAGAAAAATCGTGGAACATTCAAAGAAATTAAAGAGGCAAATAGATCCGTTGGTAGCGTGACATCAAATAAAGACACTGAAACCTTTGAGAAAACGAGTATTAAGGCAGACTCTTTGATTGTTGCTGCATCAGGTAATTTAGATTTATCCGGCGCGGAAATTCAAGCAAAAGAAGCGGTATTAATCGGTGGAAAAACACATTTAGGGGCAGTTAAAACAGAAATGAGAGAAACCACTGCTGAGGGGCGAGCCAAAGGGGCCTCAAAAGTGGAAGAAATTGCGCAAACCCGACTTGAGACAACACATCGCACGAAGATTACGGCAGATTCACTTAAATTGGCTTCAACAACAGGGAAATTAAGTGGCGATGCGTCACAGATTAATGCGAAAAGTTTAACGTTGCATGGTGAGAAAGGGATCCTATTCCAAGGTACAAAAGAAAAAAATTACTATGATGATACTGTTCAGTTTAAAAATGTATCACCGAAACATAAAACCGGCACCAGTTATCAAACAGCGATTGCAGAAAAACATGTAGCCAGTGAATTTAATATCAAAGATGATTTAGTCGTTTCCGGTGGTTCCGATGTGAAATTTGCCGGTACCATTGGTCGAATTGATGGAGACTTAGTTGTAGAAAATAAAGGTAAATTACTTTTTACTGCCGAAGAGGTGAGAAATAGCCATAAAGTCGATGATAAAGAAAAATATTGGGGTGGATTAGCTGGTTCTAAAGCATTAGCATCTACTCGAAATGATAAAGAACAGCACGGAGCTGATTTCACTGTTAAGGGGACGATTTTAGCTGATGCCCAGAATGGGGTAAATTTATCGGGCAGTCGAGTTATTTCTGGCAAAGATGCATTAGTAAAAGCAAACAACGGTAATTTAGTATTAGACGCTGCTGAAAACGTTAGTGTTTTTGAAGAAAAGGGGCGTAAAGGAACAATTTTTGATATTACCAAAGAACGAAGCAGAGGCTACAAAGTTGTTTATACAAAACAAGGTGCAGAATTAGGTTCTCAGTCTAATTTACAATTGGTGACAAATAAGAATGTGAATATCATTGGTAGTCGTGTAAAAGCGGGTGGTTTACTTGATATCGTAGCCGATGGGAACATCAATATAAGAGGTAGCCAAAACTACTTCACTCAGAGTTATACTCAATCAGGTATTGGCTTTACCACTAAAGTTGAGAAACCGAGTCTATCAATTGATAAAGAGGGATTAGCAAAATCCTCTATTGATTTACTTACTGATGTCATTGTTGGCAAGGTTAAACGTGATGAAATGGCACTGGGTCTTGCGAATAATGTGAAGGATAATCTGAAATTTAAAGGTGAAGCCAGTGCGACTTTTGGCTTTTATAAGCACTATAAATTAGAAAAAGGGTATAACTATAACCCGTCAGAAGTCAGTGGTGGAAACACAAACTTACGTGCCAATAATGTGAATGTAACGGGAAGTAAAGTCGAGGCAACAAAAGGCGATCTCAATATCAATGCTAACCGTGTCAATACCAAAGCACATCATGATTATTCTTATACCAATAAAGTGAATACCGATGTGGGAATAACCAACACGGTTACAGTAACTGAAAGTGGTATTACAAATAAATTGTCTTTAGGTATTCAACATAAAGATAGTGAGCAGGAAAATACAATAGCAAAAGTTAGTCAACTATCTGCTAAAAATAATTTGAGTATCAATGCTAATCAGAATATTGCTCATAAAGGCTCACAACTAAGTGCGGGTAAAAATATTGTTGAAAATGCAAAAAATATTACTCATGCTCCTGAGTATAATAAGGAAAGTGATAAGCAAAAGAACTTTGATCTTGGTTTAACTTTAACCACTTCGGTTGATAAAAATAAAGTCGCAAGCGGTAGTCTGGTATTGGGTATTTCTGGTGGACGTGAAAGCAATTCTGCAAGTAATGCACAAAGCACGACCTTAAAGGCGGGTAAAGATATTAATGTGAATAGTAGTCGCCTGACCGATATGGGAACGCAATATCAAGGTGGCGGTAATGTGAATCTTAATTCTCAAATCCATAATATTCAGTCAGCTCAAAATACCAAGCAAAATGAGAAACTCACTGCCGGTGTAACAATTGGTGTAAGTGCAAGTACAAAAGATTTTGCTACGGCTAATGTTGCAGTTAACGCAGGTATTCACTTCCAAAAAGATCAAAGTAATTCAACTATGGCACATAAAGCGAATGTGCAGGGTGGTAACGTAAATATCACTACCGGTACATTAAACAGCCAAGGCGATATTTCAGCGACGAATAATGTGAATATTAATGCGGATAAAGCAAACTTCACACAATCTCAAAATACCAGTTCCCATAAAGGGGGCGGTTTCACCTTAAATGTAGGCGTTGGCGCTATTGTTATTCCGGCAGCAAGCGCTGCTGTACCGTCTGTGGATGTGAATTTCACCGCAAACGGACACAAAGGTAATCGCACCGATGCGGTATTACACAATGTTCAAGGCGGAAACAATGTCGGAATTCACGGCAAAGACGGCGTGAGCTTACAAGGAACCAATGTTGAAGCCGGTAACAGTGTTTCCATTACGGGAAATACGGTTAATGTTCAACCGGGAAAAAGCCAAGTACAAGATCTTAATGTGAGTGTAGGCGGCGGTGTAAGTGTAGGCGCAAATACATCAAGTCTTGGTATTAACGGTAACGTGAATGTACAGCACGAAAATAGTACAACCCATCCGGGTGTATCTATTAACGGTAAAAACGTGAATATTACGGCTGAAAACGGAGTGAATTTAACCGGAGTCAGCTCAAATAGTACAGATCTTACGCTAGATGGCGGTAAAGGCGATGTAAACCTAAATGCAGCGAAAAACAATGTGAACAAAACCGGAGTTGATGTCGGTTTATCACTGAGTGGTGGCATTAGCGAGAATAAATGGACGCCAGCAGAGGGTTCAGGCAAATTAAATGTTGATGTAGTGCGTAATGAAACTCACACGACAACTGATTTGAATGCACAAAACGCGACGATCTCCGGTAATAATGCCCATTTTAACGGCAGTAGCATTAATGCGGAAAATATGAATAACAATCTTACAGGTAGCATTACCACCACTCCGGTTACTGATAAAATCAATGAAACCAGCGTTCATCTTTCTGCGAACGGTAGTGGTAAATTTACTCCATATCCGGCGGATAAATGGGCTGAAAGTGCTAAGAAAGATTGGGATAACGGCACAATCGCAGGCGTGAAAGCCGATGTGAATGTGAAAGTGGATTCCACCAAAACTGAGACCGTTAAACAAGGCGGAATTAACCCGCCGAAACCACAAGTGGTTAAAAACCAAGTGGTGAAAACCAGTATTAGTTTGACCACTAATCAAAAAGCACGCTTAGAACAGATTATAAAAGCCAGAAGACGCAGATAATCATTATTTTCTAAAGAACGAAAATTGGCTAAGGAAACTTAGCCAATTTTTTTGTTTGAATCATTGGACTTTGTCAGGGTATATATTTCATTGACTTATTGAACCTACTTATACCACTACCGTTGTTTGGTTTTAATTTTTCATATTAATTTGAATTCCAAAAACGCGCTAAAATCTGTGTCTAACCATGGTTTTTATAATGACTAATTTAGCGATGTCCAAGAAAGTGCGGTCGAAATTTCATAAGAAATGTATAGCATATTAAACGGTTGCAAGAAAAATGCCTTAATCGGTGAAGTGAACAGTCTCCCTAT
>MLHP01000030.1 GCA_001999425.1 Rodentibacter genomosp. 2
AATCTACGTCAGCCCCTTACTTTATGTTGTTTATATTTAAAAAAGGAAAACATCATGAAACAAGTAAGAATTGGTTTAATCGGTACAGGATATATTGGACGTTGTCATGCCATTGCATATTCGCAAGTCGCAACTGTTTTTCCGCTCGAAGCGCAGCTCGTGTTAGATTATTTAGCGGAGATTACTCCGGAATTAGCCGAACAAAAAGCCAAAGAGTTTGGCTTTCAGCGTTCTACCGGAAACTGGCGCGATGTTGTAGAAGATCCAAATATTGATGTAGTCGATATTTGTACACCAAACTTTCTACATAAAGAAATTGCATTGGCAGCCATTGCAAATGGCAAACATGTCTATTCTGAAAAACCGCTCGCATTGACAGCGACAGATGCTAAATTAATGTATCAAGCATCAAAAAAAGCCGGAGTTAAAACCCTAGTAGGATTTAACTATATCAAAAATCCAACAACCCAATTAGCAAGGGAAATCATTGCAAAAGGAGAAATCGGTGACATTATCCATTTCTATGGCACGCATAATGAAGATTATCTTGCTAATGAAAATACACCATTAGATTGGCACTGTATAAAAGAAAAGGCAGGCTTAGGCGCATTAGGAGATCTTGCCGCACACATTGTTCAAATGTCTCAATATCTACTAGGACAAGAAATTCATTCGGTTATTGGTGATATGCAAACCGTCATTAAAACAAGACCTAATCCTAAGAACTTACAAGAACGTTTAGCGGTGGAAAATGAAGATCAAGCGACAGCATTAGTGCGTTTTAGCAATGGATGTATGGGGATGATTGAAACTTCCCGTATAGCTTGTGGGCGAAAAATGGGGCTAAGTTATGTTATTACCGGTACGAAAGGCTCAATTATCTACACGCAAGAACGAATGGCAGAATTAAAACTGTATTTACACGATGAAAACCCAGCCAGACAAGGCTTTAAAACTATTTTAACCGGGCCGCTTCACCCTGATTATAAAAATTTTTGCGTCAGTGCTGGGCATGGAATAGGTTTTAACGATCAAAAAACGGTGGAAATAAGGGATTTGATCAACGGAATTTCTAAAAATTCGACCGCACTTTATCCCGATTTTGAGGAAGGCTATAAAGTCTCAAGGGTATTGGATGCTATCGCATTATCTTATGAACAAAAACGCTGGGTTAATGTAGAGGAAATTGTATAACCACAATTTCTTTCTCCTCATAAATAGGTGCTGTAACGCACCTATTTTCACACCACAAAATGGATTAAAACTTCTATTATTTTTTAATAAAAAAATTTAGTTCTAAAACAAGATCTAGTTCACATTTTTGAAATTTGATTATTGCAAGCCATATAAGCTAAATGATATACATACAAATAGACCATTTATTTTATATTAAAAAATTATGAAATTTATATTTCCAAAAGAATTTCAATAAAGTATTGCTTTTGCTATTCGTCAACTCAATTAAAGGAGTAACCTTATGAAAAAAATACTATTGGCATTGCTATGCGGTAGCGCTCTACTCACCTCCCAAGCCAGCATGGCTAAAAATATAGTCATCGGTGCGCCAATGGTTGCCTTCTCAGATAAATGGCAAACCTATCTTCAGGATGCAATCCGTGAATTCGATAAAGCTCACGATGATGTTGAAATTAAACTTGCCGATGCTAATGGAGATCCTGCCCGCTTACTAAATGACGCAGAAACCTTTATTGATCAAAAAGTCGATGCCTTACTGGTTGTTCCAACCGATCCGAATATCGTTAAAGTTATTGGTAGAAAAGCTAAACGAGCCGGTATTCCCCTCATCGTTATTAATCGTAAACCATTAGATGAAGATATGCAGTACGTCACCAGTTATGTAGGCTCCGATGAAATTGAAGGCGGACGCATTCAAGCAGACTTTATTGTCAATACACTACAAGGAAAACCCGCAGAAGCCGCTATTTTAATGGGCCCGTTAGGTCAGGATGCACAAATTAAACGGACACAGGGTAATAAAGAAATTTTTGCCCAAAATAAAAATATAAAAATCTTCACAGAACAAGAAGGAAAATGGGATAGAGCTAAGGGCTTAGAAATCGCAGAAAACCTACTTGCCGCAAATAAAAATCTAAATGTTGTCGTAAGTAATAATGACGAAATGGCGATTGGTGCTGTCTTGGCAGGAAGAAAATTAGGTCTTAAAGATGAAGATCTCCTCATCGTGGGTCTAGATGCGACTCCGGATGCATTGGATTATCTTGGCAAAGGATTGGATGCAACTGTATTTCAATCTGCAGCAGGACAAGGTATGACAGGGGCTGAAATAGCATATCTAGCCGCTAAAGGAGAAAAAGTACCTGCGGTGAAGTGGGTTCCTTTTGAACTTGTGACCCCGGACAAAAAAGAAGAATATCAAGCAAAATACAAAAAATAATTTCTTTATCGACTATAACGGAAAGGACTACATAGTCCTTTCCTATTAAAAGAACATATCAAAAAATATGAGACATCATATAAAGGAACCATATTAATAAATACAGGGCGTAAATTGACCGCACTTTAATAACACAGTAATGACGCCAGTAATATTCGTTCTTAATCGATTTAAGGAGTTAAAAATGGTTAATAACCCTAACTCTCCCTACATTTTAGAAATGAGAAATGTATCAAAAACATTTCCCGGGGTAAAAGCACTTGATGAAATTAATCTTCGTGTCAGACGTGGCAGTATTCATGCATTAATGGGAGAAAATGGCGCGGGGAAATCTACTTTAATGAAAATACTATACGGGATCTATATCCCGGATGAGGGGGGAGAATTAATCTTAGACGAAAAACCCTTTAAACCAAGCCGCCCCATTGATGCGATTCGTCGCGGATTGACGATGGTGCCACAAGAAATTTCCCCAGCCGCCAATTTAACGATTGCCGATAATTTTTATTTAGGTCGTGAAATTACGCAAGGCAAGTTTTTCCTTGATCAAAAAGCAATGAATGAGCAAGCCTCGACTATTTTAAAAGATCTCGGCGTACCAATGGATGTTACGCTCAAAATGTCCGAAGTATCGGTAGCAAAAGCACAGCTGGTTGCTATTGCTACCGCAGTTTCCAACGATGCCAAAATAATCATTATGGATGAACCGACAACCTCATTAACCGAAAATGAAGTTGAGCAGCTGTACCGTATTATTGAAATGGTAAAAGCAAGAGGGATAGCGATTATTTTTATTTCCCATAAACTAGATGAAGTTTTCCGTGTATCCGATGAGATTACAGTCATTCGTGACGGTCAATATGTCGATACCAAACCAACCAAAGATGTCACCAAAGAGCAACTTATCTCCATGATGGTTGGGCGTGATATGTCCGAAATGTTTCAACGTGAACGTTTTGAGCTTTCAAATGAAATGATACTTGAGATAAAAAATTTTACTCGTGCGGGACATTATCAAAATATTAACTTTTCTGTACGTAAAGGTGAAATTTTTGGTATTGCTGGGTTAGTTGGCGCAGGACGCTCAGAGATCGTAGAGGGATTATTCGGTTATAAGCCGGCAGATAGTGGAGAAATTTATATTAAAGGTGAAAAAGCGATCATTAATAATCCACTTGACGCGATGAAATATAAAATTGGTTTTGTGACGGAAGATAGAAAGTTAACTGGACTCTTTCTCAATCTTAGTATTACCGACAATATGATTATGCCGAAAATGTCGCCGTATCTTGATAATCTCTTAGTTTCAGCCACAAGAGCTCAAAAAACAGCAAACGAACAAAAAGCAAAATTAAAAATTAAAGCACCCAATGTCGAAGTCATTACCAATAATCTTTCCGGTGGAAATCAACAAAAAGTGTTACTTGCCCGATGGTTACTATTAGAACCGGATATTCTAATTCTGGATGAACCAACAAAAGGGATTGATGTGGGAGCAAAGGCGGAATTATATAAACTGATGGTTGAACTATCAAAACAAGGTAAAACCATCATTATGATTACCTCAGATATGTTGGAACTTTTATCCATGAGCGACCGAGTGATGGTCATGCACGAAGGACACCAAGTAGGCATTATTCCTCATTCGGAACTAACACAAGAACGGGTTCTTGAATTAGCTTCAGGCTAGTTTTTGATCCATCACGATCGGGTTTTTAACAAAAAATAAGAGGTTTAATATGGAAAACGTGACATTGAAGAAAATTATCAATGCTTATGGAATGGTCTTAATTTTAATTCTTCTCTTTTTAGGCTTATCGGTTTCAATTGATGGCTTTTTCTCAGCAAGAACAATTTGGAGTATTATTGAGCAAGTCTCTATGTTTGGAATTATCGCCATTGGCGTGACATTTATCATTATCACAACCGGTATTGATTTATCATCCGGTTCAGTAGTTGCTTTAACCGCCGTAGTTTCTGCTTCAGTCGTAACGGGTGGAGATACGGTTTCCGCCGCCCTACTTGCTTTTTCCGTATCAATTCTAATCGGTGCTGGACTAGGATTAATTAACGGCGGACTAACAGCAATTGGCGGTATTCCACCGTTTATCGCTACATTGGGAATGATGATTATCGCTCGTGGTGCAGCGCAACTTTATTCTGACGGTCGTCCGATTGATGCTTCTTCCGAAGCCTTTACTTGGATTGCTGATATGAATATTTTCGGATTGCCGGGCTTGGTATTGTTATATATTTTAATTGTTATCTTCAGTCATATCTTACTCAGCCGTTCAACATTTGGTCGCCACGTTTATGCTGTTGGGGGAAATTTAAATGCAGCGAAAATTTGTGGAATCAATACAAGCCGAACCCTAATCTGGGTTTACATTCTTGGTGGAGCGTTATCCGGTTTAGCCGGTGCCTTATTGGCAGCTCGAACTTATGCAGGAAACCCGTCTTACGGTTTAGCTTGGGAGCTTGATGCCATCGCAGCAGCCGTTATCGGTGGTGTATCCTTAAGCGGTGGCTTTGGTACGATTCCAATGTGTGTTATCGGTGCATTAATTATTGGTACAACCAATAAAGGCTTGAATATGCTTGGTGTTGATCCATACTGGCAACAAATTGTAAAAGGTGCAATTATCGTTATTGCTGTTTTACTCGACACATTAAAACGTCGTAAAAAAGGTTAATCAATATCAAGCAAATTTTTTATAGAAAAGGCTTATTTCCCAACAGGAAATAAGCCTTTATATCTATCAATCGCCCTATTCCCTTGCATTATTTCCCTTACAGTGTCAAACTCACTGCAATTTTTAATACCTATAAAGAAACCATGACAAAAAAACAGAAAAGACGCAAACTCCAAGATCCTCATTATCAACGTGAGTTGGCTAAATACGGCAATCCGATTCCAAGTAGGGAGCTTATTTTAAGCGTAATTAGCGAAAATAATGCGCCAATGAATAGGGAAGAAATTTTGACCGCACTTTCTATCCGTGACGAGGAACAAATGGAAGCGATGCGTCGCCGTTTACGTGCGATGGAAAATGACGGGCAACTTGTTTTTACCAAACGTAAACGCTATGCCTTACCGGAAAAATTAGATCTGGTTAAGGGCTTGGTAATCGGTCATCGGGAAGGCTATGGTTTCTTGCAGGTTGAGGGTAGAAAAGAGGACTTTTTCATTCCAAATCCTCAAATGCAACGGGTTATGCATGGTGATTTCGTACTGGCACAACCGGCCGCTCAGGATCATCGCGGTCGCCGTGAAGTTCGCATTGTACGTGTGCTAGAAAGCCGTAAAAAACAAATTGTCGGTCGTTTCTTTTTGGAAAATGGTTTTAGTTATGTGGTGCCGGATGATAGCCGTATCGGGCGTGATATTCTTGTACCAAACGAACATCGTAACGGTGCGCGTATGGGGCAAGTGGTAGTGGTCGAATTACAAGAACGTTCCGCCGCCTTCAATCAGCCGATAGGGATTATTACGGAGATTTTAGGTGACAATATGGCAAAAGGAATGGAAGTGGAAATTGCTTTGCGTAATCACGATATTCCCCATAAATTCCCAAGTGCGGTGGAAAAATACGTCAAAAAATTTACCGAAGACGTTCCTGAAGAAGCAAAAAAAGGTCGTGTTGATTTACGCGATTTACCGTTAGTTACCATTGATGGCGAAGATGCCCGCGATTTTGATGATGCGGTCTATTGTGAAAAACAGGGTAAAGGCTGGAAACTTTGGGTAGCGATCGCCGATGTGAGCTATTATGTGCGTTTACGTTCCGCCTTGGATACGGAAGCCTACAACCGAGGGAACTCAGTGTATTTCCCAAATCGTGTGGTACCAATGTTACCGGAGATTTTATCTAATGGTTTGTGCTCACTCAATCCGCAGGTCGATCGTCTCTGTATGGTATGTGAAATGCAAATTTCCGCCAAAGGTAAACTCACCGCTTATCGTTTTTATGAAGCGGTAATGAATTCCCACGCACGCTTAACCTACACAAAAGTAGCGAAAATATTGGAAGGTGATGCAGAATTGCGGGAACGTTATGTCTCCCTCGTGCCGAATTTGGAAGAACTTCATCATCTCTATCAAGCCTTGCTTGCCTCCCGTCATCAACGCGGTGCCATTGATTTTGAAACGATTGAAAGCAAATTTATTTTCAATGCCATGGGACGTATTGAGCGGATTGAACCGGTAATTCGCAATGATGCTCATAAAATCATTGAAGAATGTATGATTCTTGCTAATATCGCCGCCGCCAATTTTATGGAAAAGCACAATGAACCGGCACTATATCGAATTCACGCAATGCCAAGTGAAGAAAAACTCACCTCATTCCGTACTTTTTTGAGTGAGTTCGGCTTAACTTTGGAAGGCGGGAGAAAACCGACACCCAAAGATTACGCCACCCTGTTAGAAAAAATAAAAACACGACCGGATCACGAGCTGATTCAAATTATGTTGCTACGTTCTTTAAGCCAAGCAGTGTACAATGCGGACAATATCGGACATTTTGGTTTATCCCTGGAAGAGTATGCCCATTTTACTTCCCCAATCCGCCGTTATCCGGATTTAACACTCCATCGCAGCATTAAATATTTACTTGCCAAGGAACAGGGAATAAAACGTAAAACCACAGACAGTGGCGGCTATCATTATTCCCTTGATGAAATGGATCTATTGGGTGATCATTGTTCAATGACGGAACGCAGAGCCGACGACGCGACTCGCGAAGTAGCGGATTGGTTGAAATGCGAATATATGCAAGATCACATTAGCAGTGAATTTAACGGGGTGATTTCTTCCGTAACCGGTTTTGGATTGTTTGTACGTTTGGACGATTTATTCATTGACGGCTTAGTGCATATTTCCACCTTAGAAAATGATTACTATCAATTTGACGCTGCCAAACAGCGTTTAATTGGCGAAAATAGTGGCATACAATACCGATTGGGCGACAAAGTTCGTATTCGGGTGGAGTCCGTTCATTTGGAACAAAAAATGATCGATTTTTCACTGGTCAGTAGCGAACGCAAACCACGTCGCATCGGTAAAACGGCAAAAGAAAAAACTAAAAAAGTATTCACAGAATTGCCATCAAAGGTGACGAAAAAACGCAAAAGTGCGGTCAAAAATAAAAAAGTTTCTAAAAAACCAAGAAAACCGAAAATACAATCCTAGATTTTCCTATTTTCTTGAAAAGAAAAATGAATAACAAAATATAAAGAGAGCCTATGTCAGAAAAAATCTATGGTATTCACGCCGTAAACAGCATTTTAACCCACACACCAGAACGCCTTATTGAAGTTTTTGTACTAAAAGGACGTGAAGATAAACGCCTACAATCATTACTAAACGAATTGCATTCAATCGGCATTGGTGTGCAATTTGTGAATCGTCAAACTTTAGATAAAAAAGCAAATGGCGAGGTACATCAAGGCATTATTGCACGCGTGCAAGCCATGAAAGAACTGGGTGAAAACGATCTTGATGATATTCTGCAAAATAGCCAAAACCCACTTTTATTGGTGCTTGATGGCGTAACCGATCCCCACAATCTCGGCGCTTGTTTACGCACCGCAGATGCGGCGGGTGTAGCCGCCGTGATTGTACCGAAAGATAAATCGGCACAGCTCACTTCCGTTGCCCGTAAAGTGGCGTGCGGAGCGGCAGAAACTGTCCCACTCATTCGTGTCACTAATCTTTCTCGTACTCTTCGTGACTTGCAGCAAAATCACAATATTTGGGTTGTAGGAACAGCCGGCGAGGCGACCGAAACAATTTATCAAAGCAAGCTCACCGGTGCGCTTGCACTGGTCATGGGGGCAGAAGGCGAAGGAATGCGCCGTTTAACCAGAGAACATTGCGATCAACTGATAAGTATCCCAATGGCAGGATCAGTTTCGTCCTTGAATGTCTCGGTAGCAACAGGCGTATGTTTGTTTGAGATTGTGCGTCAACGTTTAAGCTCATAAAAACATTTTAAAAAGCGACCGCACTTTATAAAAAATACCGAGTATTTTAAACTCGGTATTTTTTATTGTTCAGCGATTTTTTAAGCTTTTTTTCGTCCTAATAATAACGATAAAGCCAATGCAATAAATGCCGGAACTAACCATGCCATGCCATCGGAATAAAGCGGTAAATGGCCCAGTAAATTCTCAACGGGTTGTGGTAGTAAATCAACGTTTTTCAAACTATCACAAGCACTAAAGCACACCGTAACCAGTAAAGTGAGGTAATAACTGAGTTTAATATTCGGCAATTTACTACGGATAATTTGCAGTAATACCAACATAATGGCTACCGGATAAATCAGTAACAATGCCGGAATAGTAATTCTCAATAATTCTGTTAAACCGGTTTGTGCAACCGTTGTAGTTAAAATCGTAAATACAACGACCCAAAACGGATAAGATAAACGGACATGGAATTTAGAGAAATAATCTGCACAGGCGCTGGTAACACCTACAAGTGTCGTGATATTCGCTAAAATGATAATGCCTGACATAATCCAAGTACCGGAAATCCCAAATAAAGTATTAACATAACGGGAGAAAATTTGCCCGCCATTGGTTGCGCCCTCTGCCACTTGCGCACTAGTCGCCCCTAGATAGAACAAGGCAAAATACAGCATTGCCAATAAAAACACGGAAATCAACCCTGCGGAAATCGTATATTTCATTACCTTTTGTGGAGAAGTAACATTCCGCACTGCCAATGCACGGGCAACAATCCCACCAAAGGCAATAGCCGCCAACACATCCATGGTTTGGTAGCCGCTGATTAAACCGGAAGTAATTGCAGGATTTGTGGCATAAGCCTTACTTGGCTCAACAATGTCGGAAAGTGGGGAGATAATAACGCTCACGGCTACCACAACCAATAACACGAGCAATGCCGGTGTCATAAATTTTCCTACGGTTGAAACGATAGTATTAGGGCGTAACATAAAAAACATACCGATAACATTGAAAACAAGGGAAAAAATAAAATGTGCGTTATCAGTGTCATTTACAATATTCAGCGGTAACCATGCCATTTCATAGGCGACATTAGTCACACGCGGCATGGCGAACAGAGAACCAATTACTAAATATAATATGGTTAAAAACATCATCTCGGCCCACTTCGGCAAATCGCGGGAAAGCTCCTCCCCTCTCCCAAGCATCGCTACAACAACCAAAGTAACGAATGGCATGAATACACCGGTTAATATGAAGCCAAAAGATGCGGTAGCCCAATGAGTGCCTGCCGTAAACCCTTCCATTGGCGGAAAAATAATATTCCCTGCGCCTAAAAAAAGCGCAAAAATCATCATTCCTAAAACAATAATATCTTTACGAATCATAGTATTCTCAGTTAATAAAAAGGAGCTCATTCTACTACAAAGTACTTGATAACCCTAATCTTCAAATAAAAAAATATGAATCCGTTCATTCCGTCAATATCGACTCAAAAACTATCAGAAAAATGACCGCACTTTCAGACCGATATTTTTCGTAGATAAATAAAAATGTGATAGTATCGCGACTTCTTTGAGTTTTTTATTGTATTTATTTTTGGGGAAATCTTTTTATGTTGCAACTTATACAACAATTTTTCAAACTCGAATCATCCGGCGGAATTTTATTACTCTTTGCCGCATTTATCGCAATTTTATTTGCCAACTCACCTTTAGATATTGTTTATCATGACTTTTTAAATCTACCGGTGAGTATCCAAATCGGTAGCTTTGCAATTAATAAAACCCTCATTCATTGGATTAATGACGGTTTTATGGCGGTATTTTTTGTTCTAGTAGGATTGGAAGTAAAGCGTGAATTGTTAGAGGGTTCGCTTTCCAGTTATCAACAAGCCGTTTTCCCAGCAATCGCCGCAGTCGGCGGTATGCTAATCCCTGCATTGGTTTATATTTTGATTGCACACGACGACCCAACCTTAGCCAATGGTTGGGCTATTCCAATGGCAACGGATATTGCCTTTGCACTAGGGGTTATGGCGCTATTAAGCAAGCAGGTTCCTCTACCGTTAAAAGTCTTTTTATTAGCGCTTGCGATTATTGATGATTTGGGGGCTATTGTCGTCATTGCGTTATTCTTCTCCCACGGATTAAGTATTCAAGCCCTCATTTTCTCCGCAATCGCAATCATTCTACTCATTGCGTTAAACCGTTTTAAAGTCACCGCACTTTGTGCTTATCTGGTGGTTGGCACAATCTTATGGGCATCTGTATTAAAGTCCGGCGTGCATGCCACACTAGCCGGCGTTATTATCGGTTTCTGTATCCCTCTCAAAGGTGAAAAAGGCGAAACACCATTAGAAGATTTTGAGCATTTACTTGCGCCTTGGACTTCATTCCTTATTTTACCGTTATTTGCTTTTGCCAATGCGGGGGTAAGTTTTGAAGGGTTGGATTTCTCTATGCTGAGCTCACCGTTATTACTCGCCATTGCCTTAGGTTTGATTATCGGTAAACCGGTCGGTGTGTTTGTCTTCAGTTATCTTTCGGTGAAGTTGAAGATCGCTAAGTTACCGGAAGGAATTAATTTTAAACAAATTTTTGCCGTCGCCATTTTGTGCGGTATCGGGTTTACGATGTCTATGTTCTTGGCAAGCCTTGCTTTTGAGGCGAATGCCGGTGAAAGTGTCAATACGCTTTCCCGTTTGGGTATTCTAATCGGTTCCACAATCTCTGCCATCGTTGGGTATATCTTCTTAAAACAAACCACAAAAGCATAACATTTCCTAAAAAGTGCGGTTAATTTTGACCGCACTTTTACTTTACTTCCTATTTGACTTTAAATAATTTCAATAACAAATCAAAAATATAATTTTCTACTGTTGAATAATTATTTTTCTTCAATCGGCAAAGTGTGACCCGCCATAAAATCGGCTCATTAATTTTACGACAGACAAATTCTGGCGATTGATATTGTTCGGCTATGGGATAAGGTAAGATTGTTAATAGATCGTGATTGAGTTTTACCGCACTTAGCATAAAGTCCCAAGAGCCGGATTCAATCACAATATTCGGATAAATGTTATGTCGTTCGAAATGTTCTTTTAATTGATGAGATATCATAAAATTCTTATCAAAGATTGCCATTTTTTGTTTATTTAAATCCTGCCATTCAATTTTTTCTTTATTTGCCAACGGATGATTCGGTGATAAAAAGAGAGAAAGCTCCGAATGATGAATGGCAAAAGAATCAATGATATTTTTAGAGATCCCCTCCGGATAAAGCAAGACGGCAAGATCGACTTGCTCCAGCAATAATTCACTTTTTAATGCAAATGCGCCTTGCTCCTTTACAGTAATATTGATAGTAGGGTTATTCAAAATAAGTGAGGGAATGACATCGGAAAAGACAACGGATAAGATTAAAGGCGGAATGCCAATCGTGATGTTACCAATCAGTTCCGTGTTCTCGTTATGTAGATTGCGGTGCATTTCGTTATATTTAGCAATAATTTCCTTTGCATCGTGATAATAATTTTCACCGATATAAGTCAGCCCCATTATTTTTCCGTTTGACCGTTTAAATAATTGAATTTCCTCTCTTTGTTCAAAATCAGAAATCATCATACTGAGCGTAGGTTGAGAAATATATAAATTTTGAGCCGTTTTACTCAAATTAAAGTTATTTTCAACAATCGCAATGAAATAGCGTAAATGCCGAATATCCATTTGATGTCCTCTGTAAAGGTAGCAAACTTTATAAACCGATTCTATATTTTTGTATAAATTAAATTTATAGCATTCTAAAAAATCTGTATTTCTCCTGCTAAATACCTTTTGATATTCTGCTTTGCAAGTTTTGTAAATAGCAGGGAAAAATACCCTAGCGTAACAATTAGTTCCTATTTTATACCTGAAGTTAGGCTGCATTTCCAGTATTTATGCCGTCACTAAATAGAAATTTATATTGTTCGTTTTATTTTAAACGAACGGTGTCTTTATTATAAAAATTTTTGATTAAAACATTAATTTGGAGAAAACTATGTCAAAAATTATCCCTATTACTGAATTAAAGAAACATTTCTTTGACGGCATGACGTTGATGTCCGGTGGTTTTATGGGAGTCGGTACGCCTGAAAAAATCGTACAAGCCCTTTTAGAGAGCGAGATTCGCAATATTCATCTCATTTGTAGCGATACCGCCCAAGTCCATAATGGGGTTGGTCCGTTGATTGTGAATAATCGGGTAAAGAAAGTATCAGCTTCTCATATCGGCACCAATCCTGAAACTGGCAAAAAAATGATTGCCGGCGAAATTGAGGTTGAGTTAATTCCACAAGGCACCTTTGCAGAGCGGGTTAGAGCCGGTGGTGCGGGATTAGGCGGTTTTTTAACGCCAACTGGTGTCGGCACGGTGGTGGAAGAAGGTAAACAAAAAATAGAACTTGATGGCGTGACTTATTTGTTAGAACGTCCATTGAAAGCGGATATTGCCATTCTAAAAGCCGATATTGCTGATGAAGCGGGCAATTTGATTTATAACGGTGCGGCACGCAATTTTAATCCGCTAATGGCGTTGGCGGCAAAAACCGTGATTGTCGAAGCGGAGCAAATCGTCAAAGCAGGTACGCTCGATCCCAATCAAATTATGACCCCTGCAATGTTGGTTGATTACCTTGTTTCTAGCCATTAAAGGAGAACATTATGAACGCAAAAGAATTGATTGCCCGCCGTATTGCTATGGAACTAAAAGACGGCGATATCGTGAATTTAGGTATCGGCTTACCAACCTTAGTCGCGAACTATTTACCCGATAATGTTGATATTACCCTGCAATCGGAAAACGGTTTTTTAGGTTTAACCGCTCACGATCCGCAAAACGATAATCCGAATATCGTGAATGCCGGTGGACAACCTTGTGGCATTAAAGCCGGTGGAGCATTTTTCGACAGTGCATTTTCATTCGCTCTCATTCGTGGCGGTCACGTTGATGCCTGCGTGCTTGGCGGGTTAGAAGTGGATCAACAGGCAAATCTGGCAAATTGGATGGTACCGGGGAAAATGGTGCCGGGTATGGGAGGCGCAATGGATTTAGTGACCGGAGCGAAAAAAGTCATTATCGGAATGGAACATTGTGCAAAATCCGGCGGCTCAAAAATTCTCAAGCAATGCAGCCTACCTTTAACTGCGGTAAACAAAGTCAAAATGATTGTCACCGAATTGGCGGTGTTTGAATTTGAACAAGGCAAACTTGTGTTAAAAGAACATGCACCGGATGTGGATTTAGACACCATCAGACAGAAAACAGAAGCGGATTTTATCGTTGCCGATGATTTTAAACCGATGGTGATCAGTCAAAAAGGATTACTCCTATGATTAACCGAATTTCCCGTTGTATGACAACATTAGTCAGCCGCTATATGCCAGAACCGCTTGTTTTAGCGGTTCTGCTAAGTATAGTGATTTTTTTCTGTGCGTGGGGATTCACCGATAATACGCCCGTGCAATTAGTCAATATGTGGGGAGACGGTTTTTGGAATTTGCTCTCATTCAGTATGCAAATGGCAATGGTCGTGGTGACGGGCAATGCCCTTGCCTCTGCCCCACAAATTCGCCGCTTTCTCGGTATAACGGCATCGATCGCTAAAACGCCCGCCCAAGGTGTAATGTTAGTAACCTTTATGAGTGCCCTTGCCTGTGCGATTAACTGGGGATTTGGTTTGGTGGTGGGGGCAATGTTTGCCAAAGAAGTCGCCAGACGTATTCGAGGTACGGATTATGCGCTCTTAATCGCCTGTGCTTATATCGGCTTTATGACCTGGGGCGGTGGATTTTCCGGTTCAATGCCACTCCAAGCCGCCACCCCGAATAACCCTATTGCCCATCTTATTAGTTCCGAATCCAATCCTTTAGGTATCGTACCTGTCAGTCAAACCTTATTCACCGGCTATAACATTTTTATCATCTTAATGTTGTTAGTCAGTTTGCCTTTTATTACACGGATGATGAGTCCTAAAGGCGAAGACGTTCGCAATGTTGATCCGAAATTATTACAAGCGGATCCGGATTTCAGTAAGACCTTAGACGAAAACGCCACTTTTGCCGAATGTATTGAAGAAAGCCGTTTGTTAGCCTATGTGATTGCAGGTACCGGATTTAGTTATCTCGCCCTCACTTTTTTCAAAAACGGATTTAGTTTGACGATTAATTCGGTCAATTTAATTTTCTTGATGACAGGGATTTTATTGCACGGCTCCCCTGCCGCCTATGTTCGAGCAATTACCAATGCCGCTCGTAGTACCGCTGGCATTTTAATTCAATTCCCGTTTTATGCCGGTATGCAATTAATGATGGAACATTCCGGATTAGGCGGCATGATTACCGAGTTTTTCGTCAATATCTCCAGCAAAGACACCTTTCCGCTTTTAACCTTCTTTAGCTCTGCTTTAGTGAATTTTGCCGTGCCGTCGGGCGGCGGGCATTGGGTCGTTCAAGGGCCGTTTGTTATCCCAGCCGCACTTTCGCTTGAGGCGGACTTAGGTAAATCGGTGATGGCGATTGCTTATGGCGATATGTGGGCGAATATGGCACAACCGTTTTGGGCGTTGCCGGCACTTGGTATAGCAGGGCTCGGGGTAAGGGACATTATGGGTTATTGTATGACCGCCCTGATTTTTACCACCCCAATTTTTGTCATCGGACTCTATTTCTTATAAATCAACAAGGAGAACATAATGGAAAATATTGTAATTGTGAGTGCGGCTCGAACCGCTATCGGGCGTTTTGGCGGTGGATTAGCGAGTACAAGTGCGGTCGATTTGGGAGCTATTGTCATTAATGAAGTGTTAAAACGTGCCAATCTAGATGTGGCAAAAGTCGATGAAGTCATTATGGGCAACGTGCTGCAAGCCGGTCTCGGACAGAATCCGGCTCGTCAAGCAGCACTGAAAGCCGGTATTGGTGAAGATATTTCGTCTTTTACAATTAATAAAGTGTGCGGTTCAGGCTTAAAAGCCGTGGTACTTGGGGCACAAGCCATTGCGACAGGTGATGCTGAGGCTATCGTGGTAGGCGGAATGGAGAATATGAGCCAAGCCCCCTATGTGCTAGACAGCAAAGTTCGTTTCGGCGCCAAAATGGGCAACCTAACCCTAAGAGATACAATGGTGGAAGACGGTTTAACCTGTGCGATCAATCATTACCATATGGGTATTACGGCAGAAAATATTGCGGAACAATATCAGCTCAGTCGAGAAGAGCAGGATCAATTTGCCCTTCGTTCGCAAACCTTGGCAAAACAAGCGATTGAATCTGGTGCGTTTTCTGCAGAAATTGTACCGGTGAGTGTGAAAACCCGTAAAGGTGAAACCCTGTTTAGCCAAGATGAGCATCCAACTTTTGACACTACCGCCGAAACCCTTGCCAAACTTCGTCCTGCATTTATTAAAGATGGCACAGTTACTGCCGGCAATGCGTCCGGTTTAAATGACGGAGCAGCGGCATTGCTGTTAATGAGTGAGAGTAAGGCAAAAGCGCTGGGATTAACACCGTTAGCCCGTATTCGCAGCTATGCCGCCTCAGGCAATGATCCGAAAGTAATGGGCTTAGGGCCTGTTCCCGCAGTCAAAAAAGCCTTGAAGAAAGCCAACTTAGCCTTAGACCAAATCGATTTAATTGAAGCGAATGAAGCCTTTGCCGCTCAAGCACTGGGTGTTGCCAAAGAGCTCAATTTAGATTTAACCAAAACCAATTTGAATGGCGGAGCAATCGCTCTCGGTCATCCGATTGGTGCCAGTGGTGCCAGAATTTTAGTCACCTTACTGTACGGCTTGCAAGCCAGAAACCAAAAATTAGGATTAGCCACACTTTGTATCGGCGGCGGGCAAGGCATTGCAATGATTGTTGAACGTCTTTAAACCTCAATTTTTATTCAATAGGAGCTCTCTATGTTAAATAACAAAATTGCGATTGTGACCGGTGCGGCAAGCGGTATCGGTTTAGCAGTCAGCCAAAGCCTCGCACAAGCGGGGGTCAAGCTGGTGATGGCGGACATCAATCAAGCCCTTTTAGAGCAAGAAGCCAAAAAACTACAAGCGGCACATATTGTGGCGGATTTATCCAAACGGGCAGAATGTAAAGCCGTTGTCGATTATGCAGTTGCCGAGTTTGGCGGGGTGGATATTCTGGTAAATGTTGCTGGGATTCAAACGGTTTCACCCATTGCGGATTTCCCTGAAGATCGTTGGGATTTTATGCTGAATGTGATGCTAACCGCGCCGTTTTTACTCACCAAATATAGTTGGCCTTATATGCAAAACAAAGGTTGGGGACGGGTTATCCACTTAAACTCCATTCACGGTTTAGTCGCATCAGAGTTTAAATCTGCCTATGTTTCCGCCAAACACGGGTTATCCGGTTTGACCAAGACGGCGGCATTAGAAGGAGGGGCATACGGTATTACGGTGAATTCGATTTGTCCTGCCTATGTGAGAACTCCGTTAGTCGATAAACAAATTGCCGATCAAGCCAAACATCATGGCATTTCTGAGCAAGAAGTCGTGAGTCAAATTATGTTGCAAAAAGCAGCGGTTAAACGGCTCATTGAACCGGCTGAGATCGGTGAATTTGTTAAATTCCTCTGTTCCGATGCTGCCGCATCCATTTCAGGGGCTTGTTTACCGATGGATGGCGGTTGGACAGCCGGCTAGTACCTCATAGTACAACTCACCGCAAGCGGTGAGTTGTGCTGTCTTTTTTCAATCAAGAACAAGCAGTACTCAACGTTCATTATAAAAATAATTGGGAGAACTCTATGCTCAGTTTAATCGGCATTTTTGTAGGATTAGTTTTGCTTATGTTTTTAGCCTTTCGAGGCTATTCGATTGTTTGGATTGCCCCTTTGTGTGCGGCGATTGTTGCCTTCACAGGCGGGCTAGATATTTTAGATGCCTATTTAGGCAGTTATATGAATGGCTTGGTCGGCTTTGTTAAAGCGTGGTTCCCTGCTTTTCTATTGAGTGCCGTATTCGGCAATTTAATGGATGTCACAGGCGGTGCAAAATCCATTGCGGTTTGGCTGACTAAAGTGATGGGCTCCAAAAGTGCGATTGCTTCTATTGTGTTAGGCTGTGCATTATTGACCTACGGTGGCGTCAGTTTATTTGTGGTGGTGTTTGCCGTTTATCCCCTTGCATTAGCAGTCTTTAAGGAAGCCAATATTAGCCGTCGATTGATTCCCGGCACCATTGCATGCGGGGCATTTACCTTTACAATGACCGCATTGCCCGGGTCACCACAAATTCAAAACTTAATTCCGACCCAATATTTTGGTACGAACGCTATGGCAGCACCGATAATGGGCTTAACTGCCTCTGCCATTTTATTTTTCGGTGGGGTGGCGTATCTCGAATATCGCCGTAGAAAATACGCGGCAAACGGTGAGTATTTTATCGAAACGGATAATACGATTGCGACAGAACCGCAGGAACGGCTGCCTAGCCCGTTACTGGCGATTCTTCCGCTGATCAGTGTGATTGTCGTGTTAAATTTTGTACCACCATTAATCGGCTTGAAAAACGGTGATCCGAAAAATATCGTGCTGGCGTTATTGGCGGGAATCAGTTTAGTGATTTTGCTCAATTTGAAACAACGCAGCCGCTTTATTCCGGCTATCGGTAAGGGTGCAAATGGTGCGGTAGGAGCAATTATTAATACGGCAGCGGCAGTCGGCTTTGGTAGCGTGGTGAGAATGGCACCGGGGTTTGAACATCTAACCGCAATGATCTTAAACATTCCGGGAAGCCCGCTGATTTCATTGTCAGTTGCGGTCAATATTTTAGCCGGTGCAACGGGATCGGCTTCCGGCGGAATGGGGATCGCATTAGAGGCTTTAGGGGAAAAATATCTTGCGATAGCCAAACAGGCGAGTATTTCGCCTGAAGCGTTTCACCGTATTGCCTCATTATCTTCCGGCGGTTTGGATACAATGCCGCATAATGGTGCGGTCTTAACATTACTCAGCAATACAGGTATGACGCACAAAGATTCTTATCTTGAGATTGCCGTTACCTCATTTATTATGCCGATTGTAGCCACAATCATTGTCATCCTACTGTTTAGTTTATTTGGTATTTATTAAAAAAACGCTTATCTTGTTGGGCTGAAAACATTCAGCCCAAAACATTCTATAAATTGACCGCACTTTATACCTCAACCACTCGCCAAGTGCGGTCAATTTTTCTAAGGTTTTGCTAAAATCGGTTTCAAGAATCTCGCCGTATGAGAGCCTTCCACTTTTGCCACCTCTTCCGGTGTGCCGGTGGCAATGATCTGACCGCCTCCGCTCCCTCCTTCCGGCCCGAGATCGACAATCCAATCAGCGGTTTTAATCACATCTAAATTATGCTCAATCACCACAATAGTATTACCTTGATCACGTAATCGGTGTAGCACGCTCAGTAATTGTTTTATATCTGCAAAATGCAAACCTGTGGTCGGTTCATCCAAAATATAAAGGGTTTTCCCCGTATCCCGTTTGGAAAGTTCAGTAGCCAGCTTGACACGCTGCGCTTCCCCGCCGGAAAGTGTCGTGGAGGATTGCCCTAAACGGATGTACGATAAACCTACATCCATCAAGGTTTGCAGTTTACGGGCAATGATTGGAATGGCATCAAAAAACTCACGCGCCTCTTCCACTGTCATATCCAACACTTGATGAATAGTCTTTCCTTTATAGCGAATTTCTAAGGTTTCGCGGTTATAACGTTTGCCTTTACACTGATCGCACGGAACATACACATCCGGCAAGAAATGCATTTCCACTTTGATTACGCCATCGCCCTGACAAGCCTCACAACGCCCGCCACGCACGTTAAAACTAAAACGCCCCGGGTTATAACCACGGGCACGAGCTTCCGGCACGCCGGCAAAAAGTTCCCGGATCGGCGTGAACAAACCGGTATAAGTGGCAGGATTTGAACGCGGCGTACGTCCGATTGGACTTTGATCAATGTCGATGACTTTATCAAAATGTTCTAACCCCTCAATGGATTTATAAGGGGCATAATCGGTTTTATCCGCACGGTTTAGGGCATTTTGTGCCAGTGGGAACAGGGTATCGTTAATCAATGTGGATTTACCTGAACCCGACACACCGGTAATACAGGTGAATAAGCCGACCGGAATGTCTAAATTCACATTTTTTAGGTTATTGCCTGATGCACCTTTCAGTTTCAACCATTTTTTCTTATCAAGTGCGGTCCGTTTTTTCGGAATTTCAATTTGTTCAACACCCGATAAAAATTTCCCCGTGATCGAGTTCGGGTTTTGCATAATGGCTTGCGCATTGCCTTGTGCGATCACTTGCCCGCCATGCACACCCGCCCCTGGCCCAATATCAATAATATGATCCGCCGCACGAATGGCGTCTTCGTCATGTTCTACCACAATCACCGTGTTACCAAGATTACGTAAGTGAATCAATGTGTTCAATAAACGTTCATTATCACGCTGATGCAAACCGATGGAAGGTTCGTCCAACACGTACATCACCCCCACTAAACCCGCACCGATTTGGCTGGCAAGGCGAATTCGTTGCGCCTCGCCGCCCGAAAGGGTTTCTGCTGAACGGGAAAGAGAAAGGTAGTTCAAGCCCACGTTCACCAAAAACTGCAAACGCTCACGAATTTCTTTCAAAATTTTCTCGGCAATCTGCGCTTTTTGCCCCGTGAGCGAAAGTGCGGTGAAAAATTCCAATGTTTCGCCAATGCTTTTCTCAGAGATCATGGGTAAATTAGTTGGTCCGATATACACATTACGTGCTTCGGGACGTAAACGTGAACCGCCACAATCAGCACAAGGACGATTACTAATATTCTTGGCTAATTCTTCACGCACAGACATGGACTCCGTTTCTTTATAACGACGTGCCATATTGTTTAAAATACCTTCAAAAGGATGTTTACGAATGACCACATCACCGCGATCATTCATATATTGAAATTCAATCTCTTCCTTGCCGGAACCATGCATAATGATATGCTGAATTTTTTTAGGCAAGGTTTCGTAAGGAGCGTCCACATCAAAATCGTAATGTTTTGCAAGCGAGGTAAGCATTTGATGATAATAGAAATTGCGACGATCCCATCCTTTCACCGCCCCACCTGCAAGGGAAATACTCGGATTTTGTACCACGCGCGCTTCATCAAAATATTGCTGAACCCCCAAGCCATCACAAGTCGGACAGGCTCCCGCCGGATTATTGAAAGAGAACAAACGGGGTTCTAATTCGGGTACGGAATAACCACAGTGCGGACAGGCAAAGTTTGCAGAAAATACCAATTCTTCCGCTTTAGGGTTATCCATTTCCGCCACAATCGCCGTACCACCGGAAAGCTCCAATGCAGTCTCAAAAGATTCCGCTAAGCGTGTGGCTAAATCCGACCGCACTTTGAAACGATCCACCACCACTTCAATAGTATGTTTTTTCTGTAATTCGAGTTTTGGCGGATCAGATAAATCACAAATTTCACCATCAATTCGCGCTCGGATATAACCCTGTGCCGCAATACTTTCCAAAAGCTTGACGTGTTCGCCTTTACGATTTTTTACCACCGGCGCAAGTAACATCATTTTACTGTCTTCTGTCAGGCTCAACACTTTATCCACCATTTGGCTAATCGTTTGTGCCGTGAGCGGCACATCATGATTAGGACAGCGGGGTTCTCCTACACGCGCAAAAAGAAGACGCAAATAATCGTAAATTTCCGTAATCGTCCCCACTGTGGAACGAGGATTATGGGAGGTAGATTTTTGCTCAATGGAAATCGCCGGAGAAAGGCCTTCAATAGAATCTACATCGGGCTTTTCCATTAACGATAAAAACTGACGGGCATAGGCGGAAAGCGACTCCACATAGCGACGTTGACCTTCCGCATATAGCGTATCAAAAGCTAATGAGGATTTACCGGATCCGGAAAGACCTGTGATCACGATGAGTTTATCGCGAGGAATAGTCAAATTAATATTTTTAAGATTGTGGGTTCGAGCACCACGAATGTCGATATTTTCCATAAATAATTCGTTCTGATGATTATTTTTTCAAAATTGCGAGCATTATCGCACATTTCAACATCTGTGCAAATATCCAGTTAAATTTTATAGATCTTTTCAAAAATTTCAGGCAAAATAACCGCACTTTTTAAATAGGGAAAAAATGAGGATTTTATGGCAGGCATTAATAAAGTAATTATCGTCGGTAATTTGGGAAACGATCCTGAAATCCGTACTATGCCAAACGGTGAGGCCGTGGCAAACATCAGCGTGGCAACCAGTGAAAGCTGGAACGACAAAAATACCGGCGAACGCCGTGAAGTAACCGAATGGCATCGCATTGTATTATACCGTCGTCTTGCGGAAATCGCCGGTCAATATTTACGTAAAGGCTCGCAAGTATATGTAGAGGGTCGTTTGCGTACCCGTAAATGGCAAGATCAGAACGGTCAAGACCGTTATACCACAGAAATCCAGGGTGATAATTTACAAATGCTTGGTGGTCGTAACCAAGATTCATCAATGGCTGGAGGCTATGCACCACAAAGCAGTCAATCTTATAATTCCAATCAGCCTAGCTACCAATCATCCCGTCCGGCGCCACAACAAGCCGCACCACAGGCTGAACCACCAATGGACGGATTTGATGATGATATTCCGTTCTAGCACCTATATATTTTAGAAATGTAAAAAATAACCAAAAATTAGCAAGAGAATCAGCGCAAAACAATGATTCTCTTTTTTATACTTTTATTGATCCTTACATCAAACTAAATTTATATATTTTTTTTAATTAGCTTGATGTATAAATTAGAAATATTCCTTTTCCAAAGGGAAAATATTTTCTTTTATTAGTTAACAAAGAAGCCGATATGGCTGATTTTTATTCAATTTTATGGGCAACCATAAACTAAATTATTAATCAGACCGTAAGCCACGTACAGAAAAACACGATTACTGTAAATAAGAGATTGAAAAGTAAACGAGAAAAACGGCAGTGACATGACACGCTGCCGTTTTTTCATTTACTTCGCCTCAGAAAACTTCAAAATTGCTTCCGGTAGCCTTAACCCTGCGATTTCAATCGTGTCTAATTCTTTTCGGAATCGGGAAAATTCTTCGGTCGTGAATTTCACCGCATCCGCCCCTAAGTTATCCATTAAATGATACCCTTTTGTCGTGCCGGGAATGGGAACAATAAATGCTTTTTGTGCCAGCAACCATGCAAGAGAAAATTGGGCGGGAGTGCAACCTTTTTGATTTGCCCAACGTTTTACTAACTGAATTAACTTCACATTTTGTTGCATATTTTCAGGGGTAAAACGGGGAATAATGCCGCGTAAATCGTTAGCCGGATTGGCTTCAAAGCGGCTGTTTTCGTCCGTATAACCAGCGAGCGTTCCCATTGCGAGCGGCGACCATGGCACGAAACCAATGCCTAATTCTTCGCATACTGGGATCACATCTTTTTCACGTCCACGGAAGAATAACGAGTATTCGCTTTGCACAGCAGTAAGTGGCTGAATAGCGTGCGCCTTGCGAATAGTCGCTTCACCGGCTTCCGATAAGCCCCAATTTAGCACTTTGCCTTGTTTCATTAAATCTTGAATTACCCCTGCTACCTCTTCAATTGGCACCTTCGGATCGACACGATGTTGATAAAGTAGGTCAATGCGGTCGGTTTGTAATCGCTGTAACATACCGTCCACTACTTGTTTAATGTGTTCCGGGCGGCTGTTTAATCCGCCTGTACGTTGCCCTGTTTTTTGATCGATATCCCAACCGAATTTGGTTGCTAATACCACTTGATCGCGAATACCTTTTAACCCTTCGCCAACCACGCGTTCACTTTCAAACGGTCCATAAGCTTCGGCAGTATCAAAAAAAGTCACACCGTGATCAAATGCTTGACGCACAATGCGTACGGCTTGTTCGCGGCTTGGCTGCGGAACACCATACATATTTTGTCCTAGACCTTGACAGCCCAAGCCTAATGAAGACACGGTTAAATTGCCTAATTGACGTTGGCTTGGAATTTTGTCGCCATTTGCATATTTTTGCGCATTTCCGACCGCTTGCGAAGCTACAGCGGTGCCACCCAAGCTTAAAGCCAACGCAGTTAAGCCACCTGCTTTTAATAAGTTACGTTTGGATTGATTGATCATTTTTGCTCCTTGATTGTTTTTGCTAAGGTACACATTGTTCAGCCCATTGGGGCGATGATTTTGAAAGTGCGGTGAGTTTTACAAAAGTTTTCGGGACTGTATCGCAAATGCCCAATGGATGAGCCAATATAGGGATGCGACGCACAGCGGACGCGAGCATCGCATCTCTACAACCGTTAAACCATCGAAAAAATTTTTGCTAATCCGACCTCTTGAAGACTATTTATCCAACCCCTTCTCTTTCAACCAACTTTCCATTAAGTCCGCCAGTTGTTCATTGTTTTTCTCGCCCATTAAGAAGTGCGAGTTACCTTTGATACCGATTTCAGGCAAGTGAATCAATGTTGCATCGCCGCCGTATTTATTTACCGTGTCCACGAATTGTCTTGCCATTGAAAACTCCGTCCCCCATTTGTCTTCACCTACATTGTCCGAACCCAGTTTGATGTAGTCGCCGTAATACAACACAATCGGGATTTGAGTAAGTTTTTTGAAATCACTCATCGGCACGCCCATTGCGGTCGCACTTAAATGCTCAAATTTTGCTTTGGTGATTGTCGGCATATCGCTTTCAGGGAAGACAAATGGCGTACCGCCCGGCTCGAATGCCACAATCGCTTTCACATTCGGGGTCCGTATTGCCGCACGCCAACCGATTGTGCCTCCCATTGAATGGGTGACTAACACCGCGCCATCGGTTTTATCTACCAGTTGAGCCAATACATCGGCGTTCAAATCGTTATCTAGCGGGCCGCTACCAATCGTCCACGCTTGTTGGAAGTTTTGATACGCGACGTCCCCCTCAGGGAATTGGGTATTCGGAACAGCTTTGCCATTTTCAAAATGTCCGACACGGGACAGAATATAGAAGGTTTTATCGCCATACATTGGGTTGCTTGCCCAAGGGGTTGCAGGATCTAGGGCTTTAGTGGATAAATTTGCTTTACCGCTACGTGGTTGATCAAGCAAATACACACCATAACCTTTACGAACGAACAAGGTATCAAAACCTTCACGACCATCCACCGTGCTTTCCCAAGTACGGGAAGATTGCGCCCCGCCGTGTTGGAAAACGAGCGGGAGTGTTTTTGCATTCACCGGTTTTTGGAATTTCACATACGCAAAATCACCATAAGCGCGTTGCCCGTCCGGCGAAATAAAATTTTCTTGTGAAAACCTGCCTTCGTGCATGACATAAGCCCCACCTACGGTAAAGCTGCCTTGCTCTGTAATCTGTAATGGTGCTTTAGCAAATGTGGTTGCCATCATCATTGAAAGGGCAGAAATAGTGAGTAATTTTTTAAATTTCACTTTTGATCCTTATTGAATATCATCAAAGTGCGGTCATTTTAATGAAAGCATTTGTACTAAAAAATAGGGTATAATAGGATAACCTTGTGAATAAAATTCAATAATTATTGAGTTTGAATCCGCTCTTTCCAAAATACCACTGCCGCCCTTTCCCATCCTTCCGCACTCGTGCCTGTACCTAAAGCAAAGCCGTGTCCGAAGTTAGGGTAAAGATGAAATTCGGTAGGAACACCCATTTGGCTTAAATACGTGATGCGTTGTTGCATTACTTGAGGGGACGCGATGCCGTCATTTTCATCAACCGCCACAAAAGTGGCGGGTTCGCCTGTTGAGTTCACATCACAATGTCCGGTATAAAGTATCACGACAGTTGAAGGTTGTGCTATCAAAGGCATAGCTATCGTTCCTGCTAAAAGTGTGGTTAAAAAAGTAGATGTTTTCATTATTTTTCCCGATTATCGTTCAAACTCAGAAGTGCACGCTGAACTCACTTTGGCCCTTGTACCATTGGACAATTATTCGGCTCTTTGATGCCATCAAAATTCTCATTGGGTTGATCGGCTAAGGTCGAAGAAAACAGAGTGGAAAAGTCCTGCGTGCGTTCGCCTTTTTCGGCAAAGAGTTCAACGTTTGAACCTAAATTCTCTTTTTGCTTATTACGAACCAAAGCACGCACTTGATAGACTTCTGTTAATGCTTGTTTTACTACGAGTTGTCCAATGCTGCCGGTTACACCAATTACTAAAATCTGTTTCATTTTTTCTCCTATTTTCTTTCTATTTACTTAACTGAATCATCACTATGCCGGCTAATAGAATGATTAACCCTAAGATTTGCCAAAACCCGATAGTTTTTTTATTTGCACCCAGTAAGCCGAATTGGTCGATGAGCAGGCTGCCGATGAGTAAACCTAATAATGAGGTAACAATTGCGCCCTCCGTACCGATTTCAGGGACAATAATCACGATACCGCCGATATAAATCGCGCCTAAAATCCCACCAAACCATTGCCAATAAGGTTGTGGTCGTTTGATGGTTACAGCTAAATTTCTCCAAGCAATCGGTTCTTTGAAAGAAATAACCACAGCGAGTAATACGGTCCCGATGACGAAAGGTACAAGCACTGATTGTAAGGTAGAGTTTAGCGTGAGACGTAAGGTTGCATTCACTGCTGGCGTTATACCTGACGCCACGCCACCTAAAATGCCGAGCAATTGCCAGATGAAGATCGAACCTTCTCGACGTTGGGTTTGTTGTTTGAGCGATGGCAACACAATCGCCACGAAAATCCCCACCAATACGCTGGCTAAACCGACAATACGTAAAGGGGTAACCTCATACTCCGGCGCGGAAAACCAGCCGAAAGTGTCAATCAACGAGCCGGTAATGACTTGCCCTAAAATTGGCATAATCGCCGTTTGTACACTGCCCAATCGTGGAAAAATCAGAATATTTACCGTTAGCCCAAACATCACCAACAGCCCACCAAACCAAATCCACCAAGGGGATTTAACAACCACATCGTCCGTAATTGCCAATGTTTCGCCTTGTAAAATTAACAATAAAATCAATACCACCGAACCGACAAAAAATGACACGAATGACGAAAGCAACGGTGACACCACCGCTTTACGCAATACAGCGTTAATCCCTGTTTGAAAAGCAATCCCCATTCCGACAGCAATACCGATGAGGGCGGCAAGATATAACAACATAAAATTCTCCTTCAATATGAGTTAATGAGGTTATTGTACGGCGGTGAGATTGTTTTGATTAGATGGGTAAAACGGGAAGGGGTTATAAATAGAATTCAACAATCTTTTTACGTCTAGGGTAACAAGTTACCCTAGGCGACAGTGTTATAACTTAGTTCCAAAAAATTCCCGAAGTTTTTCACTAATCTGTTTGGTAAATTCCGGTTTCCAATAAGTCTGAATGTATGTTGCGCCTTTTACCAAGAACAACTCCTTGTCTTTCGTGCCGGTTGCTTTTTCAAACACTTCTTCCGTCATATACAAGCTATCGGCTTTATCGCCGGCGATCATCAATAACGGTTGGTCGATGAGCTCCACTTGATCGCGAGCGTCAAATACAATTAAAGCTTGAAAGCGTATAGTTGGTTTGAGAGTTTGGGTGAGCGTAGCTGTTGGCGTAGTATTCGTAACCCTCGCGATACATTTCAAACGGCAATGCTGCGACTTGTTCCGGCGTTAATCCAGCCCCAAAAGCAGGGGAATAGTCCACTTCGCCCGTTGCCACTTCTTTCGCACGTGCATTGGATGCCTGTTTTAAGCGTTGGACTATGCTGTCTTTCTGTGAGTTTACAAAATCGTTGAGGCGTACTTCGCCTGAGTTAAACATTGATACGGTAGCGATTGATTTAAAACGTTTGTCTGTTTTCGCCGCGTTGATGGAATAACCGCCACCGCCACAAATGCCAAGTAAACCTAAACGATCTGTATCCACACCTTTAAAGGAGCTGATGAAATCAGCCGCAGCACGAATATCTTCAGTACGGAATTGCGGTTTGTCGATATACCGAGGTATGCCACCACTGCCCCATTGATACGCTGCGTCAAACGCAATCGTAATTATAACCTTGCTCTGCCAGTTTTTGTGCATATAAACCTGCAACTTGTTCTTTTACTCCACCGTTCGGGTGAGCTACCACGATCATAGGGTATTTTTTGTTGGGCTCGAAATTCTCTGGTGTATAGACATTCGCCACTGCGTCCACGCCGTTTGCTTTGTAATGGACGGTTTGAATATTAACCTTGCCTTGCTCGTTTTGGATAATTGCACCGTCATAAGTGAGTGTAAACGGGTTAAATTTGTAATCTGCTGCCATAGCATTTGCTCCTGCTAATATTGATCCGATAAATAAAGTAGAAAGTAATGTTTTTTTGAAAATCTGTTTCATAGCGTTGTTCCTTGTTTTGCGTTGATGGGAAAAGTATAGCGGAAAGGGATTGTGCTGATTAGTAGGTGAAAATGGCATATGGTTTTGAATGAAATTCAACAATTTAATTCAATACTGCAGCCGGTGAGACTTCTTTTATTATTTGAAAAAATGGGCGGGAAAACGACCACTCTTTTCACATTTATCGACAAATTGCGCACAAAAAAATCGCAAAAACAAGACTACTTTTTTATCTATTTTTTTTAATAGAGTTTCCTCTCCGTTAATTCATTATTCACTAATTAGGAGTAAATACATGCAAATGCATTGGGTGTTTCTTGCCACCGCAATTTTAGCTGAAGTATTAGGTTCTTCTATGTTGAAATTAAGCGACGGATTCAGCAAATTATTACCATCAATCGGCGTTGTGATCCGTTTTTCTGTCTGTTTTGGGCATTATCAATGGCATTAAAAACTATGCCTTTGGTAACAGCTTATGCCATTTGGGCAGGCGTGGGCTTGGTACTCACTGTATTAGTAAGTGTGATCTTTTTCGGACAAAAAGCAGATTTAATCGGTATTATCAGTATCGGCTTGATTTTGCTCGGCGTAGTGATGTTAAACACATTATCTAATATGTCCAGGCACTAATTGACAAGAAAGAGCAGTTGAAAATTAAAGGGATTTTGCAAAAAACGGAAGTGAAAACTTCCGTTTTTTCTTTTATATCTTATATATCTTACCCACGAAATTCAGCCAACCATTTAATCATCGCAGGATCACGGTGATCAAAAATAATTTCGTCACGGTTCAAGGTTGCGATGTCGGCAAAATCTTGTTCATCTAAGGTGAAGCCGAAAATATCGTGATTTTCGATCATACGTTCTTCTTTCACCGATTTTGGAATAATCGCCACACCACGTTGGTTTAACCAACGTAAAATCACTTGTGCCACAGACTTGCCGTGTTTTTCGGCGATTTTGGTTAATATCGGGTTAGTGAAAATATCAAATTTGCCTTCTGCCAATGGCCCCCAAGATTGGTGCAAAATGCCGTATTCTTTGTGGAACGCTAACTCCGCTTCGCGTTGGTAGAACGGGTGTGTTTCAATTTGGTTTACCGCCGGCACGATCTCGTGGCAAGTAATGAGATCCATTAAGCGGTCTGTATGGAAGTTACACACGCCAATCGCACGGGCTTTACCTGCTTTATATAAATCCTCCATTGCTCGCCATTGTTCGTGGACATCACCAAACGGTTGATGCATTAAATAGAGATCCACATAATCCAAGCCTAAACGCTCAAGGGAATCTGCCAACGCTTTTTTGGTGTTTTCGTAACCGTTTTGGCGTTGAATCCATAGCTTGGTGGTGACGAAAATTTCTTCACGAGGAATACCGCTGGCTTTGATTGCACGACCCACACCGCCTTCGTTGGCATACACCGCAGCGGTATCCAATAAACGATACCCCGCTTTCAACGCCGTTAATACCGCTTTTTCGGTTTCGTCATCACTCACTTGAAATACTCCAAAACCGACCATTGGCATTTCGATACCGTTATTTAGTTTAGACATTTGTTCCATTTTGTTTCTCCTGTAGGATGTAACTTGTGTTGATGGGGATATTATAGAAAAGCAAAGTTTCATTAACTAGACGGAAAATGTTTCACAGCCTCGTGAATTAAATTCAACAATCAACAAAAGAGCGGTCGATTTTCTCAAAGATTTTGCAAAACAAAAACAGAAGCCCATCACTGCCGTTTCTATCTTATTTCCGATTTATCACCAAAAATACAAGCACTCTAATCACCGACAATCCAGCCCCGGCAAAGCCCACGTTCGCCACGCCGAAAGCCTGCATTGCCAATCTACCAATCATTGAACCTAAAGCAATACCTGAATTAAAACCTGCGATGTTTAATCCCGCTGCGACAGCTTCAGCGTGGTTACCTTGTTGGTGGGCAGTGTGGATTAAGGCAGCTTACAATGAAGGTACAACAGCAAAGGTTAAAAAGCCCAACACAGCAATCAACACTTTTAGCACCATTGCATTCGCGCCAATCATGCTCATCAAGACGGTAGTCACAAACAATAAATTAATCAATAAAATGTTGGTTTGGCGAATGCCAAGTTTGTCTGTGAGTTTGCCGCCTGCGATATTGCCGAACACAGCAGACACGCCGAATAACAGCATATAAAGGGTCATCATTTCATTACTTTCTAACGTGATTTGGTTGATGAATGCGGAAATGTAGGTGTGTGCCGCAAAAGCTCCTGAATAGGCAAATACCGTTATGCTGGCGGCTTTGAGTAATTGAGTGTTCAACAATAATTTCAAGCTTTGCAAGACAGAAACCTGCTGTTCGCTTTTCATCTCTTCTTTCATTCAGATACCCAAACCGATAAAGCCCACTGCCCCAAATAAGGCAATTGCTGCCAGTACCCAATGCCAGTCAAGAATATTGCCTAAATAAGTGCTTACCGGCACACCGAACGCCATTGCCAATGTAAAACCGCTGAATACTACGGCAACCGCCACTCCGGCTTTGGTTTTGCCTGCCAAGCGTGCCGCCGTGCTGGATGCGACGGCAAGAAACAACCCGTGTCCCACCCCTGCCATAAATCGGGCAACAATCATTAAGCTCAGACTGTCGGCAAAGGCTGTAATCAAGCTCCCCAACGAGAAAATGACAGTGGTGGCAAGCATTATACCATTTTACAGCTTAATCCATTGAAAAGTGCGGTCAAAATCGGAGCGGAAAATGTCGCTTCCAAGGCATAACTACTGACAATATTGCCTATTCCTTCAGGCGTGACCCTCAAGTCTCCAGCCATTACGTCCGCCAAGCCAATCGACACAAATTCCGCTAAACCTAAGGCAAAAGAAAACACAGTAAAAATATAAATAACAAAAGGCATATTCGCTCCATTCACAAATTACTTTTGATGAAGAAATTTTAGCCTTGCTCTATTCATAATGAAAATTATAAAATATGATAATCATCATAAAAAAATAAGATAATAGTATGAGTCCACTTAATCAATTAGATCTAAATTTACTCAAGGCCTTGAATGCATTGTTAGAAGAACGCCACGTCACCAAAGCGGCTGAGCGACTTTCACTCACTCAACCTGCAGTGAGCGGAATGTTGGCGCGCCTACGACATTATTTTAACGATCCAATTTTAGTCCGTACAGCAAAATATGCAGCCTACTATGCGAGCCTTAACCATAGCCGAACCTCTCAAACGTATTTTAGGCGAGCTGGAACAATTAGTGCAGCCCCCAAGCTTTGATCCGCAAACCTTAGCTTATACCTTCAAAATCGGCTTAACGGATACATCTTTGCGATCCATTGGTATTCCTTTTGTACAACGACTTCAGCGACTTGCCCCGAATATTCGTATCGCTTTTTTGACATTGCAACCGCGTAATATGGAAGCGATGCTAGAAAAAGGTGAGATTGATTTAGCATAGTGGGCGATATTTCCGTGCCTGAAACACTGCGGTTTAAACCGTTATTTGAAGAAGATTATGTATGTGTAATGCGACAAACCCATCCCCTTGCAGAACAACCAATAGATCTTGAATTGTTCTGTCAGCAGCAATTTGTGTTAGGGTCATTTGCCAGAGGGGGTTTTTATGGCGCAACGGATCGCGTACTTTCAACGCGCGGCAAACAACGTAAAGTGGGGATTTCCATGCAAAATTTTGCCTTAATCCCTGAAATTCTACGTAAAATAGATTGTTTGGCGGTGACACCCCGCCACCTTATTCAACCCTAAGATGGTTTGATCATTCGCGACTTACCCTTTGAATCGGAACGCTATGTAAAAGTGATAGCGTGGCACGAACGTAGCCATTTCGACCATGTGCAACAATGGTTGAGAAATCAGGTAGCGGAAATGGTGGGCGAAAGATAAAGAGCGGTCAAATTTTTAGGCAATTTTGCAAAATATGCTTTTTAGGAAAATATCTGCTACGCTTATGAGCAAAATTTCATAATTGAAAACAAACCATAACCGAGAACAAACTATGAACGATAATATCAACGAACTTCGCACCTTTATCGTCGCCGCACAACAAGGTAGTTTTACCAAAGCAGCGGTGAAATTGGGGGTATCTACATCGGCATTAAGCCATGCGATTCGTAAGTTAGAAGAACAACTAAACATCAAACTATTCAACCGTACCACACGCAGTATTGCTACAACGGAAGCAGGCGAACAGTTATTTCAAAACTTATTGCCACTATTTGAAAGTATTGAAGACAATATCAATGCTTTAAGCACATTTCGCGACACATTGAGCGGTAAATTACGCATAAACGGCAACGATCACGCCTTTTTATGTGCTATTTGGGATAAGTTAATGGCATTTATGGAACGTTACCCCGAAGTGGAGTTAGAGCTTACGAGTGATTTAAAGTTTGTGGATATTGTGTCGGGTAGATTTGATGCAGGTATCCGACTTGGGCAGGGTTTACAGCAGGATATGATTGCGGTAAAAATCGCTGATGATATGCAAATGGGGGTATTTGCTACGCCGGATTATCTTGCCAAAAATGGTACACCCCAAACCTTGGACGAGTTGAAAAATCACCGTTGTATGTGCGTAAAAATCCCTTCAATGGACGGTGTGATGTCATGGGAGTTTTTGCCGAAATATCAGAAAAATTACGATCCAAGACAAGTGATTAAATGGCAACCTAAAGGGCGGTTATTGCTCAATAATAGCCATTTAGTCAGCCGAGCCGTGCTTTCGGGACAAGGACTGGCGTGGTTGCCGATTGATTGGATTAAAAGTGAATTGAAGCAAGGCGAATTGGTGGAAGTGTTAAAAGAACACGCTATCCACTACGATGGCTATCATCTCTACTACCCAAATCGCCGTCAAAATTCACCGCTTTTTAAGGCTTTGGTGGAGTATTTGAGGGTGGAATAATATCGTTGGATTATTAAAAAAAACAAGCGGTAAGATTTTTATCGGATCTTACCGCTTGTTCATAGAGTTATACCTAGTGTAACAAGTTAGGTTAAGCGATGAAGTACATAGCCATGGTTGTTACGTTAATTACCATATTCGTTCAAGAAACTTCCGCCACCATAGAATTAACGTTATCAACGGGAAATCACGTTACCATAGGCTCTTGAGTTTGTTCTTTTGGTGCAATGGTGTACGGTGCGGAATGTAAATAAACACCATTTTTTCCTCAATGATTCCCCATGATCAGAGGCATATAAGACCACTATTTCCCCAATTATGTTGCGTCTCTAACTTTTGAATAACTTTATCAATAAATTGATCTACATATAAAATTTCGTTGTCATAGGTATTAACCAATTCTTCATCGGTACATTTATTGATTTACTAAAACCAGCCTATCCTTAAAAAGGTAAAATTATCGATTAACTTTATTAATAAAAAAATCCGCACGTTAATATTAATTTTTCACATGCGGATTAAACTAAAATGAGTTTTTATTCAGAGTCATAAACGCCAACTAAATAAGCTTGTGCAAGAATATGATCTTTCATGGCAAAATGTAGTTCATTAAATCTAAAACCCGGCTTTAAATTAAGTTTTTTATCCAATGCATACACATACAATTCATAGCGATGGGGTTTATTTGGCGGAGCCATTCCGCCATATCCGGAGGCTTCCGCAATAGATAAATTATTTAATTTACTTGCCCAACTATTTGCGCCTTGAACAAAATCTTTCGCCGAAACACTTTCATTTTCAGCAACAGAAGTGCGTTCCAGATCAGCAATTAACCAATGAGTCCACACAAATCCGGCGACTTCTGCGGCATCTTTATCTTCAAAAACAACCGCAAAGGATTTAGTATTTTTCGGTGCATTCTTAATTTCAAAGGGAATTGAGTATGACGGCATACCATTTACGGTAAATTGTGTGCCCCGTTTACCGTATTTATCGTTGAATTTCCCATCTACAATAGCAGAACTGGTTACTTGCATAACATTTTCTTTTTGCATCATAGTCCGATTTACCGGTTTATCCTTCATCATTGATTGAGCATAGCCGGATTGAGGAAATATTACTAAAGAAAAAGTCATCAAGCCGAAAAGTTTAATTAGAGTTGTCATAGAGTATGACTTTATAGTTTTCATACATCTCCTTAAATATCACGAAAAGTTTATCTAACACCAAAAATTCTTGGCATTTATTTAGACGTATAAAAATCGCTATTCTGACATATTTTGAATAGATAATCAGATCTATTTAAATATAAAAAATAACTCAATCCATAAAAATTAATTGAGTTATTTTTAATAAAATCAAATTTATATTGCTATTTTCTTAATACTCAAAAAAGAAAACTCAGTTTATAAAAATTTAATCAAAGGAAGATATTAAAAACTTGGTTTTTTAGAGGAAGATCGACCGACCTCTTCTTCTATTCCGATGATTTGTTTAAAGCTTTCAAGTAATTCTTTCTCATTATTAGCTTGATAATAATGGTCACCGACGCATCTTTTCCACGCTCTCACTTGATTAGCCGGCGGATTAAATCCAAAAGCAACAAAACCGATACGGGTAGGTTGTTTTTTCTGTGATGGATCTTGCAATGTATCTACTTGCTTACGTATAGCCTCACACATTCCACCGTCCAACAAGCTAATTAAGGTTTTTTCCGTTGGCTGGTTATCCATTCCATCAGAGAGAACTAACATAACCCTCTGCGTATTAGAGCCTAATTTTGACGGTTCTGCGTTCGGGTTTGTATTCTTGTCCATCATAATATTTGCCCCTACAATCATCCCGGAACTTGCAGCCGTACCGCCTTTAGGATAGAGCCTTTGTAATATTTCCATAATATTCCTTTTATCTTGACTAAACCAAGCTTGGGTTGTTTGTTTTCCATCATTACCACCTAAACAATATCTTCCATTATTAAAGGTTAGGCTATAGTTGATTTTTGAACCGTTAAAAGAATATATCTGATTGATCGTTCTTCGTACATCTAAATACTGATTAAAATCTTTCATATCCCAGTTATTCTGAAAAAGTTGTTTTTTTATTCCATACTCTAAACGACTATTTCCATAATATGGTAATACACAACTAGATTCACCTCTTTGTTTAGCTCCTGCAGCGAATGCTATAAAACCGATTCGATTAAAAGGGCTGACTTTTTCCGGTGCTTTCGGAGGTAGTAAAATATCCTGAATATTTCCGACCACACGTCTTAAAATATTAATTTTGCTCTGAGGATCATTATCTTCCTCCTTTCTACCCTGCGAATCTTCTCCAACGCGATCCAACATAGAACCGGAAAAATCCAGAACTAACATTAGTTCAACTGGGATTGCTCCTTTTTCTTTAACCGCATAGGTTTTTCCGGAATTAATTTCTGTTCGTCCCGCATTTAATAAATTTTGGTCAAGAGCAGATTGTCCCCAAGGTAACCAGAACTGGCGATCGACACTCCCTTGAACGGAACAGGTAACGAATTCTTTGCGAACATAAGGGTTCTCTTGCTTCTCTTTTTTCTCACAGGCATAATCAAAATCCTTTGTGATAATTACCGGCTTTGATTTTGCATCTCCTTCCGACTTATCCGAACGTAAATAGTATTCCGCTATACCATGAACCAATTCCAAATTTCGTTTATGTTGTTGGGCTGCAAATTTCCCGCCTTTTCCCGCTTTATCAATTTCTTCCTTGCTTGGATTCTGCCGTGTCACATCAGAATGTGCCTTATTCTCCCTTTCCCCATTATTTTCAGCAACTAGAGCTAACGCCCCTTGATCTGTGGCTTGAGCCAATCTAGCTTTATCTAACAAAATACCGGAACCGTCCACAGCAAAGCTGATAAGAAATAAAAGGGGAAATGCCAACAATGCAGTCATTACTGTATAAACACCGCTTTCATCGGAGTAAAAACGCTTTAATGTTTGATAGCAATAAACAAGCAAATCTTTTTTTCTCATAAAATTACCTTTCAAATTAGCGAGACACCGAGAATGATGACGAACGAATCATACCCAATGATTGATTGGCCTTATCCAATAATAATGCTTTAAAGAAACTGTTGGTCTCAACACAAAGGGTAACCTGATAAAGCGGAATTTTTCTTTCATTATTGATTTCCGAGCGCGGAGATAACTGACTCAGCTCACGAATTTCTCTATAAGGTTTGCATTGGGATGAATTTCGCTTTGAGCTTGAGTTGCCTTCTTGCCAATGCTCTAATACGATATGTATTTCTTTCTTGCTTTCCTTATCCCCATATACCAAGCGTTTAGCCAACTGCTCAAAATCTTTTAAATCTTGATTGGTAATTCGGGTTTCTCTGTCATATAACTGCGTCCGTTCCCGCAAAATATTTACTAACGAATAAGAAACATTATCTAATTTTCCTGTTGTTGAGCGGACAATCACAAGATCTGCTAAAAAAGCAAAGATAACCACCAGAAAAATCAACATAAATACGAATTCAATACTGACAGAACCTTTATTATTTAGATAAAACTTATTAATTAAATTGCGATCTTTCATATTCCTGTACCACAACAAATTCTCTATTAAGTAGCGATTTAGTCCAAGACTTAGGGAAAAATGGTAACAGAACCAGAAATTCATAATCATAGCTTAAAGAATATCGAGCCAATGTTGCATCTCTACCGTTAGGTGAAATTAATTCCCCGTCTTTACCTATTTTAGGTTGTCTAAACTTTTCATCTAATAGCGCAGAAACACAACTACGACCGGCATCGCAATCTACATATTTAACACTAATATCAAAATCACTTTTTTGAACTTGAGCTAAATAGCCAATTGTCGACTCTCCCTGCAATTTTCTTTGCTCTTCTAATGCCTTTCTAAATACCTCTTCATAGTTTCCCATACTGTTTGCATTTTCATTTTTTGCTATCCTGACACTTTCTGCGATAGCCAAATCCCAATATGAAGTAACAATAGTCAAACGACAAAACTCCAGAATCAATGTAACAACTAAGAAATAAAATGCGACAGTAAAACTAAATTCAACGGTAGAAATACCCTTTATATTAGATAAAAATTTTTTCATCATCGCTTTCTAATTCCATATTATTTAGCCACAGATTTTGAAAGGCGCTCTGTTTTCTTTAATGCTTCAATTAAATCATCCGGAGAAGTATTTAAATTTTCTTTCACAATAATACTTTTAGCATAGTCTATATCACCGGATTTAACCAAAGCGAAAACCAGATTATGTAAAAGTCGAGATTCTTTTGTACCATTAAGATATTGAGGCAATAATAAAGAAACTGCGTTACGATAATCCCCATTGATAATACTTAACATAGATAAATTATTAATTGCTGTCGTATCATTAATAAATAGTTCTCTCGCTTTTTGAATATTTATATGAGCATCTTTTAATTTACCTAATTGAGCTAAAGCAATACCTCTTAAATTATAAGCCTCTCCATTCCTAGGCGAAACCGATAATATTGAATCAGCTGTATTTACTGCCTCTTGGTATTTCCCTAACTGAATAAAATTCTTAGCTTGTAAAATTCTCGATTGTTCAGTTAATGGACTATTCATACTTAACAATGGATCTAAATAAAGCAAAGAGGATTCACTGTCTCCTTTTAAATAATAGTTATTTGCTAATTTATAACGAATCATAGGATCTTCGTTAACTTTTAAAACATCACGATAAAGAGAAATTAAAGAATTATAGTTTTTCGTGCTTTCATATAAAATCTCTCTAGATTGAATATTTTCAGGCGTTAATTCCCCTTTATTTTGTAATAAAGTCGAACACCCTGTAACAGAGATAATTGATACACAAAATAGTACTTTTTTAAATTTAGAAAACATTTGGAAATACCCTCATTGCACCAGGTGCTAAGATTAAAATAATAATTGGAAACATGATAAAAAGAATTAACGGGATACTCATTTTTGCTGCTAATGTACCTAGTTTCTCTTCTATCGCTAATAATTGTAATTCACGGATATCCGTGGATAACTGAGTTAACTGAGAATAAATTGAAGAACCAAAATTTAAACTCTGCTGTAATACTGTACAGAACATTCTTATTTCTACTGTGGGTAACGAAATAGCAAGATCTTGCAATGCTTGTGAAAGCCCTGTAATTTCAGATTTTCTAATTATCCTTAACATCACATAAGTTAAATCCGAATTTAATTTTTTTAAATCCGTTGCCACTTGTTTTAAAGCGGCATCAATGCTGATTCCTGTTTGAACCTGAACCGCAACCAGATCAATAAAACCGGGCAGATCAACCATTATCTTTTTAATTTTACCTTTTAAAATAAAATTAGTCAGAATACTAGGTATAAGAATAATAATAGAAAAAATTAACGCTATACCGATTGATAATTCAGAGAGACTTTTACCCAGATTAAACAAATAATAAATCCCGACTACCAGAAGAATTAAAAGCAACTTAATTTTGATATTTTTATCAACAACACCAAGTATTTTTAAAATAGGATTGTAGTTAATTAACAATAACTCAAGCTCAATCTGTTGCTTTGTTTTTCCTTTATTGGATTCTTCCGTTTTTTTATTCTTAGACGTTTCTCCAGAAAGGATATCTTTGTTTTTATCCAATTTTTTCTTATATGAAAGCGTAAAAATAAGAATAAAGATACCTAATACTATTAAGCAAAAATAAAATAATAGCATTATGTTGCTCTCCTCATTAGCCACCAAATAATGATCATACCTAGTAATTCACTACCGAATACATAATATAAAACTAAGCGACCACTAGGATTATTAATTAAAAAATCAAAATTTTCAGGCATAAAAAATTGCATAAATATAAAAAAACCTATTGGAAAACACGCAACGATTAAAGCAGAAATTCTTGCTTCCGATGTCATTGCTTTCTTTTTCTTTTCCATTTTTTTAGTATCTACAATTAATCTTCCTAGACGAGTTATCACTTCTCGAATTTGCCCGCCTCTAGATAAATTTGTACGAATAATAATGATAAAATAATAAAATTCTTTATAAGGATAACGAACATAGCTATCGTCAAATACCGCTACCGGATCTTCACCGATTGCCAATCTTCTATGAATATTTCTAAATTCATTTCCTAATGAACCGGGCAAATCTTTACCGCAGCGATCTAATGCCTGTAAAAGACCCGCCCCTGAAGTAATGGCTGAATTCAAAATCTGAATCACATCGGGGAAAACTTCAGTAAACATCTTTTTATTTCTACGCTGTCCCAAATACCAAACAATGGAAATAAAAAAAATGCAAAACAAAGAATAAAATAGCAATCTATCCATTTTTATATAAAGTACGTTGATATAAAAACAGAAAACGAATATAAAAAAACTAATAAAAATATTACGAGTTAATTTTTGTTTATCACCATCAATAAAGTAAAAAAACCATAAATCTATTTTTTTCTTTAATTCTTCTACTAACGTTTTAACGCTATTTTTGCTATATTCTTGTGCATTTATTTTTTTGCTTGTGGTTGTCCAACTAATCACCGTATATAGCAGCAATAGCCCTCCGAAAAAGAGGATAATGTAATAAAGTAAATTCATTTAATCCCCTTCTCCAAAGATATTTTGTAATTGTTCGCTTAAATTAAAGACTTGAGCATTTTGATAAACCATTGAGCGGGTTAATAACCCGTGAGATACAAATTCGCCAATAATCTTGCCGTTTGCATCACGATATTTACTCGGTTTATAGGAGAAAATATCTTGCAAAATAATCTGCCCATTCTCCATTCCCATTAGCTCAGTAATATTCATTATTTTTCTTGAACCGTCATTTAAACGGGAAGCCTGTACAATAATATTGACAGCGGAAGAAATATTACGGCGAATGGCTTCAAGCGGTAACGAAGCGTTAGACATCATAACCATACTTTCCAAACGCGCTAACGCATCACGCGGGCTATTGGCATGCAGCGTGGACATAGAGCCGTCGTGTCCGGTATTCATTGCCTGCAACATTTGAAATGCCTCAGCACCCCGGCATTCCCCGACGATAATTCTCTCAGGGCGCATCCGCAATGCGTTAATCACCAAATCTTGCATCGTTACTTCACCGGTATGCTCCACACCTGCGAGGCGGGTTTCTAAACGTACAACATGCGGCTGATTCAAACGTAACTCCGCCGTATCTTCTAACGTGATAACCCTTTCTTGGTGAGAGATATAATTTGATAATGCATTTAATAACGTCGTTTTCCCCGATCCTGTTCCGCCGGACACAATAATATTTATTCGAGATCTGGCAGCAATAATAAGAAAATTAGCCATATCAAGCGTCATAGATCCATAATTAACCAGCTCTTGTAAGGTTTTTTTCTCTTTACTAAATTTTCGAATAGAGATTGAAGTACCGTCCAATGCAATGGGAGGAATAACAACATTTAAACGGCTACCGTCCGGAAGTCGGGAATCAACCAGAGGGCTACCGTCGTCAATACGACGCCCTACCCTAGCAACTAAGCGTCTGGCAATATCGGTTAACTGTCCGTTATCAATAAAAGCTTTATCTGTTTTTTCTAAAATACCGGCACGTTCAACCCAAATATTATCCGGACCATTGACTAAAATATCGTTAACACCGTCATCATTCATCAAATCACGTAGCGGACCGTAACCTTCAATTTCATCGGCAATCGTACCTGCCATCATCATAAGATCAGATGAGGTAATATACATATTATGAGTTGCCGTAATCTGGTTGGCGATTTGGATAAGTTCGTTAACTAACTTATCCCTTTCATGTTGAATTTGATCGATTTTCTCAATATCGAGATTACTTAAAATCTCACTTCTGAGAAAACTTTGTTGCTCTTTGCTTAACATTCTCTTTCTTTATTTAATTATTAATTAGCGATTTCACAAATGAAGAGAAAAAACCACTCTTTTCTTTCGGTTTACTACTGGATCTAGAAACTGCCCCAATAACTTTCATCATCAGAGTTTCAATCTCTTTACGACCTTTTCGTCCTAAATTAACGGATAGAATATTTTTTGTTCCGACATTTTTTAACAGAGGAACAACTGCATCGACAGGTACACCCAGCAATGTTTCTATATCGGTTTTAGCCATTAATTTAGAGGTTTCCAATCTACTATCGGAAATACAAATAAAGGTTCGGATTGGCTTACCCTGCATATTTCGGACTCTTTCACATTCTTCTAAAAATTGCTTTGCAACCCGTAAAGAACCGATGCGTCGCTCGACTATCAACAGAAAACTATTGCTATGTTCAAAGAATTTAGCAAGCGAATCTTTTTTCACATTGAAAATAGGCTGATCATAGATAACGAAGTTATATTTATCCGTAACAGCAGTAGAAAGCTCGGACGGTGTCCCACTAAAAAGATCGAAATTGTGGGTATATTCCACAATATCGCCCTGTAATTTTTTATCAAAAAGCAAATCCAAATCTTGCGATCCGTTTTCCCCCTGCGCTAATAGCACAGGGACTTTTTTATTTAATACAATTTGATTCGCAATATGAGAACTAATTAACGTAGAACCAATTCCCCCCTTACAACTTAACACACTGATTTTCACCGTATGGCGCACCGTCGGAATATCGACTCCTGCGACAATGGTTTCTACCATCTGGTTAATTTGAGAAGACGCGTGGAAATAAAGAATTCCTTTATTCTGTAACTGTTGAGAAAGTGAAATTGAATCGCTTTTCCCGATAACACAGCACCAAATACCTTGTGGAATAATGCTATAAACCTTATCGGTAATTTTCTTAACCTCATTCTCCTCTTCAAGATCAACAATCACACCAAACGTATCTTCAGTTGAAATAACAATATTAGAAAGATCAAAAAGATTTTTCTTAATTATCTCAATATTTTCTAATGCTCTCGTACGAAGCACTTCTGCAACTCTTGTGCCGATGTCTTCGTTGGAGGAAATGACGATAATCTTACGCACACTACCCGTAAGCATTTTCTCATTATCAAGTAACAACATAATTTAATCTCTCAATTAAAACTTCAACTGAATACGGTTATTACTTTTTACTGCACAATTACCGTCTTTACTTAGCATATTATCAATCGTTTCCCCCGGACAACGTGCAGCCTTCACCGCAATTTGTTCTACTTCAGCATAAAGCGGATAAAGAGCCACTTTATTTGGATTAGCTAAAAGCTGAATATGCTTGGCCTCAATTCCGCGCTCGAGTAAAACTTTCTGAATTTCGACCGCACTTTTATAAGCGTCTTTATTCGCCCATAATAAACGAACTTGTTTACTACGATCTCTTCCTACCGAGCTTAGTACAGCTTGCAATAAATTACGTTGTGCCACCGGAGAATAATCGGAAAGTGCATAACGATTAACTAACAATCTATAACTTTCTACTTGTTGTGGGATATCCGCATTGTTTCTTAACTCATTAGCTGTCATAGCTCCGGCAGATACAGCGATAGTCGAAGTAGATAAAAAAGATAAAATCATAAATATTTTTTTCATTGAATAAACCCACCATTTTTCAAGAAGTTAGTTGTTAATGTCCGATGATAAATATTTTTGAACGGTGTCAAGTTAAAGAAACGCTCCATCGTGCCGGTTTTCTCTAATGTCGGATAAACAATTTGATCTTCAGTAACCGGTTTCACAATATTAACCGTTGCCACAACGACTAATTCCCTATTTTCACGAGAAGTCGAGGCATTACGGAAAAATGAGCCTAAAATAGGTAAATCCCCCAGTAAAGGCACTTTATTTAGATTTTCCGCATCAAGAGAATTAATTAAACCGCCAATAATGAAACTTTCTCCGTTAGCCACTTCAAATACGGATTTCGTTCTGCGCGTATTAAAATAAGGAATGCTACCGATACTTTCATAATTATAGTTACCGGCAAGAGTACTCACGTTTTGATCTAAAATTAGACGAATCCGATCATTTTTTTGAACCTTCGCACCAACAGCCAGTTTTACCCCATAATCTTTATAAATAACTGTCGCATTGCCGTCTCTGTCCCGTTGTGCAAACGGAATTTCGCCGCCAACCAAAATTTCTGCAGTTTCTCCCGATAACATTGAAATATTCGGTTCAGCTAAGATCTTACCGTTATTTCGGTTATCCAATGCACTGATAAAAGCTGACAATCCATTAGCATTTAATTGCAAAATACCGCTTGTTCCGTTAAAACCGCCACCTTTAGACCAAGATCCGCCTAATAACGAACCCGAACCGGCTAAATGTGACCAATTAATTCCCAATGAGTCGGAAAATTTTTTATTAACCTCAACAACAGAAAGCTTAACGTTAATCTGAGCCGTATCATTAACATTTGAATGGTTAATCACACCATCGTATTGATATTTATCTAAAAAAGTAATGTGTTCATCCTCACCGGATCCGTTTAGACGAAGTTTCATCTCCGTGACTTTTTTACTGGCACCTAATGCTTCACCTACAATACGGTTTATTTCATCACTTTCTTCTTGGCTGCTAGCCTTACCTTCAATAACATAGGCTTTCCCTACTTTTTTTACCGAAAGTTTAGTATTTGGAAAACGCGCTTTAATCTGCTGATTTGTATCTTCAATGTTGTTAATCAGTATATTTACATTTACCGTATCGGAAGTGAGCTTATTCCCCTCGGCATCAAAGGCGGTAACCTCTGCTCTACCCTCTTCTTTAGCGTAAATAAGAAAGCTCGTATCATCTAGAATTTCATAATCCGCCACATTCGGTGAAGAGACAAAAATCGTATCAATTTTTTGATCCGTTTCAATAAACTGGCTTTGCCCCTGCTCTAAATTAAATGTTTTAGCTGAAACAATATTAGAAAATAGCAATATCGTTCCACTTAAAACCAAATTTAATCCTATATTTTTTATTGGTTTATAATTTATTAACATTATTATTGACCTCTTAATTTTCGAATAGATATGCCACGATGTTCAGAACTTTTATCCTTTCCTTCTGAGGGTAAAAGAATCAATTTTGATTCCTTATATAATTTATAAAATTTAGCAACCTGCTCCACATTAACTTTCACGCTAACATATCCAAAAATATTTGTATTGCCCGAAGAACTATTCTTTACTTCTTCATCATTAAAGGTTCTTACTTGTAATACTAATACCTTATCTGCAACTTTAGCCAAATCCGAGCGATCTCTTATGCCACCTCTCTCATCCGAAGAAAAATATTGACTATAAATAGAAACGTAGTCTCCACCTTTAACTGTATCTAATAAATAGCGTTCGCTTTCATTAATATTAATTCGAAAAGCAACCTCCTGCTTTGTATTAATACTAGAAATAAGGAATTTAGGATCGGTAGGTGAGATAACTGTAGAGGAAGAAAGTAATGATCCGCCCTGTAAATTCTCATTAACTAAATACCCCTGTAAAGTCGTAGAAGAATCCTTTATTAATTCTTTTAGATCATATTCAGCCATAGGGCTATTTTCAGGAACCTTAATTTCATTGAACGAATAATCATCAACCTGTAAAATCGTTCCTTTTACTACATCACGTTTTAATTCAGCTAATGTAATCAATCTTTCTATCTTATTTTCCTGATTTTCTTCAGTGGAATGGTTTTGTGTAGAATTAGTATTTGTTCCTTCGTTTCCTGATGGAATAAATAGAATACCGCCAACACCGACAGCAAGAATAAGGAATGAAATAATAAATAACATTCTATAGTTCATTTTTGTACCTTAAATTTAATTGAAAATAAATTCTATTTAATTATATAAAGTATTAACTTTATTTTTCTAACCGAATAAAATCGAATTAATAAAAAAACCTGTACTAATTGCTACGCCATAAGGCAATCCTTTGGTTTTTATTTCATTTTTAAAAAACAACCAACCAACGATAATCAACAATAACCCTGAAAAGGCAGTAAAGAAGAGAAAAGACATTGTTTGAAAATTTGGTATAGCCAACATTAATACACTAATTAACTTAACATCTCCTCCACCAATAACTTTTAGTGTAAACAAAATAAAACCGACAGACAGAGAAACCAATGCAGGGAAAATAAAAACCGTATCGTATTTTAAGTAAGTAAATATCAAAATAACGGCTAATAATAATGTAACGACTCTATTACTAATAACTCTTACACGAATATCCGTCCATGACAGATTAATTAGTAACAGAATTATGAAAAAATTCAGAAGAAGAATGATACATTCTTTCATAGAATTAGCCTTTACTTAACACCGAATCAGAAACAGACTGAGTTAAAAATCTAAATTTTTCACCTAGTTCAAAAAGAAATCCTTCCTGCCCTAAAATTGCAACGACAAAAACGGCAACGGCTAACCCGACAAGACCATATTCGATTGACGTAATACCTTTTTTATCAAGTTTAAATTCTTTTAGATAAAGAAAGGTTAAAGTAAAAATTTTATAATTCATATTTATTATTCGACAATATGGAGAGCAGTTAATTAGTTTAATAAATAACCGACCTCCATATCCCTCCTTTATATAATTTTATAAAGGTAATTATTGTTTCTGAATATTGGCGTCTTTAATTGTTGTTGTTAAAGACTCAAATTTAGCTTTTAATTGTTGAATAAAACCATTGTCATTATAGAACACTGCTACGATTAACACGGCTACCGCTACAGCAATTAAACCGTATTCGATTGCTGTTACACCGCGTTCATCTTTTCTAAAATTACGGAATGCTTCGGTTACTGAAATATATGCTTTAGTTGTTAATTGACTTAACATTTAAAAATTCTCCAAAAATAAATTTAATAATATAAACTCTCGAAAGAGCCGGTATTTCAGCTTTTACTTTTCATTTCAAAGCCGAAACTTCCCCATTGTAAAAAAAAAAAAAAAAAAACAAGCCCTTTTTGATAAAAAATTAAAATTTTTATCTCAGGTAAAAAATTAGAATTAAGAAATAAAAAACAAAAGACAAGTTCCGATGTCAATTTTTTAACAAAAAGTCATAGGAGAGGTAAAAATGAAGAACTTTATCGCTAATTTTCAATCTTTATTCGCAAACAAAAATAACAAGAGATTAGCGTAACCGCTGCAAAATTGGCTTTAGAGCAGAAGTTACTACAGTGAAGTCGGTACTCAATGTTATTTTAAGGCTGACGGAACCGACTGTCCCCTTTTACCAAGGATAATATGTAGAGGAAAAAGTCTAACGGAATAGCTTATGGAAAATGTACTTGGGCGGAGAAGAATTTCAGCTGAAATTAATCTGATAGGTACTGGATTTTAAATAGGTAGCTATCAGATTGGATTTTATCTTATTACTATTCACTCAGTTTTGCTTTTAATACCTGCAATGCACGGGCGCGGTGAGAGATTTTTTTCTTTTCAACTGTATCAAGTTCTGCAAAAGTACAGCCTTGTTCAGGGCTGAAAAATAAGCTGTCGTAACCAAACCCATTTTCGCCTTTTTCCTCAAAACCGATAACGCCATGGCATTCGCCCTCGGCAATGATGGGAGAGGGATCGGTCGGATGTTGTAAGAAGACAATACAGCTCACAAATTTTGCTTGGCGTTTTTCTTTCGGGACATTGGCAAGTTCTGCCAGCAATTTTTGGCGATTTTTCGCATCGTTCCCCTCTTCGCCGGCATAACGGGCGGAATACAAACCCGGTGCACCATTGAGGGCGTTGACGACCAAACCGGAATCGTCTGCAATTGCGGGTAATCCTGATTTTTCTGCCGCATAACGCGCTTTCAATAAAGCATTTTCCACAAAAGTTAATCCTGTTTCCTCGGGGCTTTCGATGCTTAAATCCGTTTGAGCGATCACGTCGAATCCAAATGTTGCCAACACATCTGCCATTTCTTTCACTTTGCCTGGGTTACCGGTAGCCAGTACGATTTTTTGCATGATTATTTATCCTTTTGGTTGAAATTTTGATGATACCCAGACATTAATTCCGCCCAGTTTTGTTCCGTAAATTGGATTTTCATTCTTTCGGTTTCTTTTGTAAAAGAGCGGTGCAAGCGGATTAGATTTTCCATTTTCCAAAAATCTCCTGATTTTTCACCGCACTTATCGAAATCCAATAGCCAACATTTTTGTCCTTGTTCTGTTTCTTGCACAAGAATATTGTGCGCATTGAGATCCGTATGGCAAATTTGCAAATCGTGTAATTGACGAATTAGCCCGCCGATTTGTTGCCAAACCTCATCTGTTAGTCTTTGGGTTTGTAAAAGTGCGGTTAAATCCTGTGCATTTTCGATTTTTTCTGTGAGAATATCCGCCTGATAACAAAGACCAAACTGACCTTTTTTTACCCGTGCGCCAATAGGTTTTGGAACGGGCAAACCTGCGTCATATAAGCGTTGCAGTAAATAGAATTCTGCAAAACTGCGGGTTTTAACAAGGTTTGAAAAATGATAGCGATCTTTGTTGCATTTCACCCACAAGCCGCCTCGATAATAATGACGAAGGGCACAATTTACACCAAACCAATCTTGGGTTGCCAAAAAATAAGTCGTTCCCCGCCCTTTTGCCGAGCCCAAAATTCGATTTTGTGTTTGCCAAAATTGAGGGGTGAAAAAATCCTGTTGGTGTGTGAAAGTGCGGTCAAAATTGAAGATGAAAAATTGGTTATCTTGTTGGAACTCAAGCATTTTGATTGGGTTGAATGATAGAAAATGTGCTCATTCTACTTTAAAATATCGCCAATTTAAACGAGAAAGGAATGCCTATGACGCTTTTTACCGAAGCTCCAACATCAATCTGTATTCTTCGCCTGTCAGCGGTGGGGGATGTGTGCCATGCCCTTGCCGTCGTGCAACAGATTCAGGCGTATTATCCGCAGACAAAAATCACTTGGATTGTAGGCAAAACGGAGGCGGCTTTGTTAGAAGGGATTCCGAATGTTACGCTCATTCCTTATGATAAGAAAACCGGCTGGAAAGGTATTTTTGCCTTATGGAAACAGCTTAAAAATACCCGTTTTGATGCGCTCTTGAATATGCAAACGGCATTTCGAGCGTCTATCCTTTCTTTAGGCATTAAGGCAAAATATAAAATCGGTTTTGGTCAAAAGCGTTCGCGTGAGGGACAATGGTTGTTTGTTAATCGTCATGTGAATGATCCGGTATCGCCTCACGTATTAGACGGTTTTATGGCATTCGCCGAATATATTGGTGTACCGCAAGGAAAGCCCGCTTGGCATTTGCCTGTTTCAGCACAAGATCAGCAAGTTGCCATGCAATTTATTGATCCGACCCGTAAAAATTTGCTGATTTCCCCTTGTTCCAGTAAAGCGGAAAAAGATTGGCTGGTGGAGCGTTATGCAGAAGTGGCAAATATCGCTCATCAACATAATGTGAACGTGATTTTTTGTAGTTCACCGGCAAAACGAGAGGTGGAAATAGTGGAAAAAATAACCGCACTTTGTGATTTTGCGCCGACTAATGTGGCAGGAAAAACGAGCTTAAAACAACTTACAGCGTTGATTGCCAATGTTGATCTTGTGCTTTCGCCGGATTCCGGCCCGGCTCATATTGCCACAACGCAGGGAACGCCGGTCGTCGGATTGTATGCCTACCATAATCCATTTCGTACCGCTCCTTATTATAATCTGGAAAATGTAGTGTCTGTGTATGAAGAGAATGTGAAAAAAGAATTTGGCAAATCTTCTTCCGAATTACCTTGGGCGACCAAGTTAAAAGGGAAAAATTTGATGGCGGAAATTCAAGTGAAAGAGGTGATTGCCCAGATGGAAAAATTGAATTTGTGGTAATAAAAAGGCGTTCATTGAACGCCGATATAGTATGAATAATTTTAGAAAAATTATTCTCCTTTTTGTACATTAAACGCTTCTAATGCACGCAAGGAATAGGTATAAGCCGCACCGGCATTGAGTGCGATAGACATTGCCAATGCAGCAGAAACTTCGGCTTCGGTCGCACCGGCTTTTACCGCTTCTTCCGCATGAACGCTAATGCAGCTTTCACAACGTGTAGTGACCGCTACGGCAAGGGCAATTAATTCACGGGTTTTGGCATCAAGTACATTACCTTCAGCCGCCGCTGCACCTAATGCTTGATAGGCTTGTAACATTTTCGGATGTTTTTTGCCAAGTTCGCCAAATGATTTTTTAACGTGTGATGTGTGTTCTTTCCAATCTGTAAACATTGTATTTCTCCTAAAATAAATTGATGTCTCAATGAATTGATGGCGAAAATTATAAACAAATGATACAGGTAAACTTGTCAAATTAGCTCAATTTCTATGGTTAAAATCTCAATATGGATTATTTAGATAAACTTATTCGCTTGGCACAAGTTCGTGGCGAGATCAATATTCATTGTCAGTTTCAGGGCAATTGGCTGGTTTCCCATGACGAACAGGCGGATAACAAAGGCATTTTTCATTTAATTGAAGAAGGCGAATGTTGGCTGACATTAGGCGAAATGCGATTTCATTTGAAACCGGGCGATATCTTTTTTCTACCACAAAATCGACCGCACTTGATGCAACATTTGATAGAAAAAATAGACTTGTTGGCGTTAAATAAAGTGCGGCAAGGTGCATTTGAACTCCATCAAATCGGGCAAGGCACGCCAAATCTGAAAATGTTTTGCGGCACGTTTTATTATCAAAAAAATGCACTATTGACGGCATCACTGCCCCCTTATTTACATTTGAATTTGAACGACACGCCGATTCATCCGTTGATACAGCTTTTCTTACAGGAAGCGGCACAACAGGAAAGCGGTAATCAATCCGTGATTGATGCCTTGGCAAATGTATTGTTCATTTATATTTTGCGCCACGCCTTGAGTGTTGGATTGATTGGGCAAGGTATTTTATTGGCGTTGCAGGATAAGCGGCTCAATGCCGTATTGATGAAACTTTTGCAATCGCCCGAACAAGATTGGCATGTTGAACGGCTTGCTGAACTTGCCTCGATGTCGCGGTCGAATTTTATTCGCGTCTTTCAGCAACAAGTCGGTATGTCGCCGGGGAAATTCCTCACTAAAGTGCGGTTAGATTTGGCGGCGTTTTTATTAAAACAAACCCAACAATCCATTTTGTCGATTGCCTTAGATGTGGGGTATCAATCGGAAGCGCATTTTAGCAAAGCATTTAGGCTGGCATATACGCTTTCGCCGCGCCAATATCGTAAGCTATAAATTGAGGAATTTTTACGCTATAATGCCCAAGTTTTGAAGGCAACCTATGTTGCCTTTTGTTTTTAAGGAAATTCTATGTTTGATAAAATTTTTTCGTGGTTTGAAAACCGTTTAAATCCTTATCCGGAAAGCAATCCGACAACTCCGGAGAAAGGACTGTTCCGTTTTATTTGGTCAAGTATTGACGGGATGAAAGGCTGGATTTTCTTGCTGGCGATTTTAACCGTTGGTACCGGTGTGATGGAGGCATTACTATTCCAATTTATGGGCTTGCTCGTAGATTGGCTTGGCGCTTATACTCCGGCGACCTTGTGGCAAGAAAAAGGGCATTTGCTTATTGGTATGGCTGCGCTACTTTTGTTCAGTATTGTGTGGTCTTTTATTGGCGTAAATGTTCGGCTGCAAACCTTGCAAGGGGTATTCCCGATGCGGCTACGTTGGAATTTCCATCGTTTAATGTTGGGACAAAGTTTGAGTTTCTACCAAGATGAATTTGCCGGTCGTGTTTCCGCAAAAGTGATGCAAACTGCCCTTGCGGTGCGTGATACGGTAATGACTATCGCGGATATGCTGGTTTATGTCGCCGTGTATTTTATCACCTCCGGTTTGGTATTAGCCGCGTTAGATATTTGGTTCTTGTTGCCTTTTGCGGTTTGGATTTTCCTCTTTGTTGCGATCTTGAAGTTGCTTATTCCCCGTTTGGCGAAAACGGCTGAACGCCAAGCAGATGCCCGTTCCCTGATGACCGGACGGGTAACCGATGCTTATTCCAATATTGCGACAGTAAAATTATTCTCTCACGGTTCACGTGAAGCGTCATATGCAAAACGATCAATGGAAGAATTTATGGTGACGGTACACGCGCAAATGCGCCTAGCCAGTTCCCTTGATACCTTAACTTATGCAAGCAATATTTTCTTAACCTTAACCACCGCAGTATTAGGTGTCATTTTATGGCAACAGGGGCAAGTCGGCGTAGGCGCAATTGCGACCGCGACTGCAATGGCATTGCGGGTGAATGGATTGTCCCGTTGGATTATGTGGGAATCGGCACGTTTATTTGAGAATATTGGTACTGTGAATGATGGTATGGCGACACTGACCAAGCCACACACGATTGTGGATAAACCGAATTGTCCGCCGTTACAGGTGAAACAAGGGGAAATTAAATTTAATGATATTACCTTTGCCTATGATCCGACAAAACCGCTATTAACGCATTTTAATCTCACCATCAAACCGGGCGAAAAAGTCGGGTTAATCGGGCGTTCCGGTGCGGGTAAATCGACGATTGTCAATCTCTTACTACGTTTTTATGAGGCACAGCACGGCACCATTACCATTGACGGACAAAATGTCTTGGATGTACAACAGGAAAGTTTGCGTAGTCAAATTGGCTTGGTAACACAAGATACCTCACTATTACATCGTTCTGTCCGTGAGAATATTATTTATGGTCGCCCAACTGCCACAGATGAAGAAATGCAATGGGCGGCAGAACGGGCTGAAGCGGCGGATTTCATTCCATTCTTGACGGATGCACAAGGACGAAAAGGCTATGATGCGCATGTGGGCGAGCGTGGTGTCAAACTTTCCGGTGGTCAGCGTCAGCGGATTGCGATTGCCCGTGTAATGTTGAAAGATGCGCCGATTCTGTTACTGGATGAAGCAACCAGTGCATTGGATTCCGAAGTCGAAGTGGCGATTCAGGAAAGCCTTGATAAGATGATGGAAAATAAAACGGTTATTGCGATTGCCCATCGTTTATCGACGATTGCAGCAATGGATCGTTTAATTGTGTTAGATAAAGGTCAAATTGTGGAACAAGGCACACACGCCGAATTGCTGGAACAAAATGGACTTTACGCCAAACTTTGGAAACATCAAAGTGGTGGCTTTTTAAGTAGTCATGAACATTTAGATTAAACGGAAAGAAAAACAACCGCACTTGGATAAAGTGCGGTCGTTTTTTATAGGTATTTTTGATTAGTTAAAGCCAGAATATATAAGCAAATGTTGCGATGACAAAGACGCATACAATGTTTAATACAACACCGGCACGTACCATTTCGCTTTGTTTGACTTGACCGCTACCAAACACAATGGCATTGGGTGGTGTTGCCACCGGCAGCATAAATGCACAGGATGCCCCTAATCCGATAATTAATGCAAGGCCAATTTCCGGAACGCCTAAGGACTGAGCGATAGAAATAAAGATAGGCACGAGCAATGCGGCACTGGCAGTATTGGAAGTAAATTCCGTTAAGAAAATGATAAAGGTTGCGACTAATAAACCAATTAAATAATAATGTTGCCCTTGAACTAAGAAGACAATACCATCTGCGAGAATTTTGCTTGCGCCGGAATCTTTCAACACGGCACTTAATGTTAAACCACCACCAAAGAGCATTAATACGCCCCAATCGGTATTTTCTTGGATTTGTTTCCAACTTGCCACGCCTGTTGCACAGATAATAATTGCCGCAAGCAAGGCGACAACACTGTCAAAGCTCGCAATGTTTTTTGTTAAACCCAACAAGCCTGAAATAAATGGATTGATCTTGCTGCTAAACACCCAGCATAATGCGATAAACACGAAGATACTCAGAGTTAAAATCCGTTGGGGATTCATCTCAATTTTTTCAAAAGATTGTTCAAAACGGTGACTAAGTTTAGGTCTGAATACAATGAAAAGGGTACCAATCATTAAAGGCAATAAGATTAACATAATCGGCAAGCCGTACCAGAGCCAATCAGAGAAAGTGAGATGTAAGTTACTTGCAACAATCGCATTCGGTGGGCTACCGACCAAGGTTCCCATGCCACCAATACTTGCACTATAAGCGATCCCTAATAAGACGAATACATAAGTATTATGTTCTTTTTCATTATCCATATTGCTTAAAATACCCATTGCAAGGGGTAACATCATTGCAGCGGTTGCGGTATTACTCATCCACATTGAAAGGAAAGCGGTGATCAAAAAGAGGTAAATTACCGCAACAAAGAGGTTACCTTTAGCAAAGGCCATAATTTTATTGGCAATCATTCTATCCAGTTTTTGCATATGCAACGCCGTAGCTAACGCAAACCCGCCAAAGAATAAGAAAATGGTGGGATCGGAAAAAGTAGCAAGAGCTTGTTTTGTCGTAACAAGATCTAATGCGATTCCCAGTAAGGGAACAAGTAATGCGGTAATGGTTACATGCAACGCTTCACTCAACCAAAGTACTGCGATAAACCCTAATAATGCAAGCCCTGCATTTTCTTTGGGTGAAAAAGGTAAAAATTTTAACAAAACAAAAAACAGCACAATATCTGCAACGAATATAATGCCGTTTTTATGTAGTTTAAGTGAAGATGTTGTGCTCATAAATTCCCCTGCATTTTTGTAAACCAAATGAACGAAATAATGTTAAAGGAATGTCATCAACTTGCAACGAGCAAAATTCAAAAGTGTGATCAAGTGCAAAAAATTTAAACAAAAAGCGTGGCCATTTTCACCGTAATGCCGGTCAGTTAAGCAAACTGACCGGCTTTTTTATCGAGTATTTTAATGTTTTTCACGGCAGCACGAGGATAATGCCGCTGACATTTTACAGGACGCTCATAACAAGCCAATTCTTCTAAAAGATGCTGATATTCCTTGGGTATATTGAGCGAAACGGTCGTAAAATAGGCAATCAAACACTACATCCTACAAAACTTAAGCGGTTAGGGGCGATCCCCGCTTGGGCGGCAGAAGAAGGTTACGATGACTAATTTTTAACAAATTGTGATGCTAAGTGGACAATTACTGTCTTTAAATAACTCAACGAAGTGCGGTTAAAAAGCAAGGAGATTTTTAACCGCACTTTGAATGAAAACTAGATTAATGAAACCGGTACTTTGACAACTAACTTTTTAATCTTTTCCACTTTTCCATTCACAATACAGCATGGTTTATGCGGTTCATAAGGATAGAATACGGCAAACATTTTAGGCGTTAAGGTGACCGTAAATTTATTCTCAATATCCGCGACGGTCAGTTGATAATCATCGGCATCATTGTAATCTTCGTATTTTGTTAAATCAGGATAGGTTGCGCCAACTTCAATATTTTCCGTTCCTTGAATTAAAACTTGTACATCTAAATATTCATGGTGTAATTCCGCTTTTTTACTGCTTGGTTCAGCGGTTTCCGGCTCCATCACATTCATATAAATTTGATCGTTAATATCATGGCGGCCGGTTTCTAATGCATTTAAGTCTAATGTATTGAGATAATCGCACACTTCTACAATCACTTTTGGTAAACCCACTTTAAAATTCGGGTTGGTTAGGCTACTAATAATCATATTTTCTCCTTATGAATGCCTGAATGAAAATTGGCCTATCATAACAAGTTGGAGGTATGAAATAAAGTTACCAATCACATCAAAACATCTGTATAATGTACAAGTTTTATTTTCTGTATTAGCGTGCGGCTAACAAAAGAAATTTTTTCGCAAAAGTGCGGTCACAAAGAACAACGTTTTTTGAACTTTAGCTTTGCCAACAGCCCCGTGTAGAGATGAGTAAACGAGTTTGTGAATAATTTTCTCAAAGAGTTCTTTTGCTAGTCGCAATCTGGAAAATAAAGCGTTGTTTTAATATCAAAATCAAAGGAAAACATTGTGAATCCAATTGTTAAACAATTTAAATACGGGCAACACACCGTTACATTAGAAACCGGTGCGATTGCTCGCCAAGCCACAGCCGCAGTGATGGCCAGTATGGACGACACCAGCGTGTTCGTTACCGTTGTGGCTAAAAAAGATGTGAAAGAAGGTCAAGATTTCTTCCCGTTAACCGTTAACTATCAAGAACGTACTTATGCTGCAGGTCGTATTCCCGGTGGCTTTTTCAAGCGTGAAGGCCGCCCATCCGAAGGCGAAACCTTAATTGCCCGCTTAATCGACCGTCCTATCCGCCCATTATTCCCGGAAGGTTTCTTCAATGAAATTCAAGTTGTGGCAACCGTTGTTTCCGTCAATCCACAAATTAGCCCAGACTTAGTGGCGATGATCGGTGCTTCTGCCGCATTATCCTTATCCGGTGTTCCATTTAACGGCCCAATCGGCGCAGCACGCGTGGGTTTCATTAATGATCAATTTGTATTGAATCCGACCATGGCTGAACAAAAACAAAGCCGTTTGGATTTGGTCGTGGCGGGAACGGATAAAGCCGTATTAATGGTAGAATCCGAAGCCGATATTTTAACGGAAGAACAAATGCTGTCCGCGGTGGTATTCGGTCATCAACAACAACAAGTTGTGGTTGAAGCGATCAAAGAATTTGCAGCAGAAGCCGGTAAACCTCGTTGGAATTGGGTAGCACCGGAGCCAAATACCGATTTAATCAATAAAGTAAAAGCCATTGCGGAAGCACGTTTAGGTGATGCATACCGTATTACAGAAAAACAAACCCGCTATGAGCAAATTGATGCGATTAAAGCGGATGTTATCACACAAATTACGGCAGAAGATGAAGAAATCAGTGAAGGTAAAATTATTGATATTTTCACCGCACTTGAAAGCCAAATCGTACGCGGCCGTATCATTGCCGGCGAGCCACGCATTGATGGTCGTACCGTAGATACGGTTCGAGCTTTAGATATTTGCACAGGCGTATTACCGCGTACCCATGGTTCGGCAATTTTTACCCGTGGTGAAACCCAAGCATTAGCGGTTGCAACCCTTGGTACCGAACGTGATGCCCAAATTATTGATGAATTGACCGGTGAGCGTTCTGATCATTTCTTATTCCATTATAACTTCCCTCCGTACTCTGTCGGCGAAACCGGTATGATCGGTTCACCGAAACGTCGTGAAATCGGTCACGGACGTTTAGCAAAACGCGGTGTAGCGGCGGTGATGCCAAGCCTTGTAGAGTTCCCTTATGTAGTGCGTGTGGTATCCGAAATCACCGAATCTAACGGCTCTTCCTCTATGGCTTCCGTATGTGGCGCTTCTCTTGCCTTAATGGATGCTGGTGTACCGATTAAAGCAGCCGTAGCAGGTATTGCTATGGGATTAGTGAAAGAAGAAGAAAAATTTGTTGTACTTTCCGATATTCTTGGTGATGAAGATCACCTTGGCGATATGGACTTTAAAGTAGCCGGTACCCGTGAAGGTGTGACAGCACTTCAAATGGACATCAAAATTGAAGGGATTACACCGGAAATTATGCAAATCGCTTTAAACCAAGCGAAAAGCGCACGTATGCACATTCTTGGTGTAATGGAACAAGCGATTCCAGCACCGCGTGAAGATATTTCCGACTACGCACCACGTATTCACACAATGAAGATTGATCCGAAGAAAATCAAAGATGTGATTGGTAAAGGCGGTGCGACAATTCGTGCATTAACCGAAGAAACCGGTACTTCAATTGATATTGACGATGATGGTACGGTAAAAATTGCCGCAGTCGATAGTAATGCGGCAAAAAATGTGATGGCTCGCATTGAAGAAATCGTGGCAGAAGTAGAAACCGGTGCAATTTATAAAGGCAAAGTAAGCCGTTTGGCTGACTTTGGGGCATTTGTTGCGATTGTCGGCAATAAAGAAGGTTTAGTCCACATTTCGCAAATTGCCGAGGAACGCGTTGAAAAAGTCAGCGATTATCTTCAAGTAGGTCAAGAAGTCAATGTGAAAGTAGTTGAAATCGATCGTCAGGGTCGTATTCGCTTAACTATGAAAGACCTTGCGCCAAAACAAGAATCTGAACAAACCCAAGAAAATTCTAGCGAAGAACAAGAATAATCTTGATAAATCAAAACTTGACGGTAAATCCCGTCAAGTTTGGTTATTTCCAACAAATATTAGTACACAAGAAGAAAGCCAATGCAGTGTTTTCGACTATCCCGCCATTATTTAGCCTATTTATTTGGCTTATGCGCGATATTGTTTCTTGCCGGCTGTATCCAGTATAGAGGCACTTTTGTATCTAAAAATCATGTAATACTTGCTGAGCAAAACCCAAATGCACACTTCGAACAAGAAGTGATGATTGTGCGAATTAGCCAAGTATTATTAGTTGGAAAAATGAGTAATGAAGAACGTGCTTCGTTGCATTTTGAACGTGGCGTTCTGTATGATTCCCTCGGTCTATGGGGGCTAGCACGTTACGATTTTACTCAAGCCCTTGCATTGCAACCGAAAATGGCGGCCGTGTATAATTATTTAGGGCTTTATCTATTACTTGAGGAAGATTATGACGGTGCATTGGAAACCTTCAATGCTGTGTTTGAATTAGATCCAAGTTATAATTACACCCACCTTAATCGTGGTTTAAATTTTTATTATGTAGGGCGTTATAATCTTGCCGAACAGGATTTCTTACAGTTCTACCAAGCCGATACAACTGATCCTTATCGTGTTTTATGGTTGTATTTGAACGAACAAAAATTAAAACCGCAAGAAGCCCGTAAAAACCTTGTCGAACGAGCAAAAGGGCTATCAAAGGACTTCTGGGGTACAAATATCGTTCAATACTACTTAGGGCACATTTCTTTGGAAGAATTACAGCAACGTGCCGGCGAATTCGCTGAAAACGCACAACAATATGCTGAAATTCTCACGGAAACCTATTTTTATCTAGCAAAACAAAAACTCAACGTGGGGCTGGTTGATGAAGCGGCAGCTTTATTTAAACTGGCTATGGCGAATCAGGTTTATAACTTTGTTGAGTATCGTTTTGCCTCTTTTGAGCTAATGAAATTAAAACCGGCTCAAACAGAACAGGAAAAAGAAGTAAAAAGTGCGGTTACAAAAACAGGAAATTTTTAAACCGCACTTTACATTGAGGATAATTTATTCTCAATGTTCAACAATTAAACCGAAAGCCCCTTGAGCTTTCCTTTTTATATTCGAGTATTTTAATGACTGACAAAATCACTTTTAATGACTTAGGGCTGCCTGAGTTCATCTTAAAAGCTGTTTCTGACCTAGGTTTTGAAACACCTTCTCCCATTCAACAAGCCTGTATCCCTCACTTGCTCAACGGCAAAGATGTGTTGGGTATGGCACAAACCGGCAGTGGTAAAACTGCAGCTTTCTCATTGCCTTTACTGGCTCAAATTGATACTGAAGCAAAACACCCTCAAATGTTAGTAATGGCACCGACACGTGAACTTGCCATTCAAGTGGCGGATGCCTGCGATCAATTTATAAAACATATACAGGGCATACGTGTTGTCACCCTTTACGGCGGGCAACGCTATGACATTCAACTACGCGCATTAAAACAAGGTGCGCAAGTTGTCGTAGGCACGCCGGGGCGTATTCTTGATCATATTCGTCGTGGTACCTTAGATTTATCCGAACTTCGTTTCATTGTGTTGGATGAAGCCGATGAAATGCTGCGTATGGGCTTTATTGACGATGTTGAAACAGTCATGGCGGAATTACCGGAACATCATCAAACCGCCCTTTTCTCTGCCACAATGCCGGAACCGATTCGTCGTATCACTAAGCGTTTTATGAATGATCCGCAAGAAGTGAAGATTAAAGTCAATAACGAAAATGCACCGGATATTGAACAAAGTTGTTGGTATGTGCACGGTGTGCGCAAAAATGAAGCACTACTTCGTTTCTTAGAAGTGGAAGATTTTGATGCCGCGATTATCTTTGCCCGTACTAAAACAGGCACATTGGATATTACCGAGCTATTAGAGAAAAACGGTTTCCGCTCTGCCGCACTGAACGGTGATATGACCCAACAACTGCGTGAACAAACCCTTGATCGCTTACGTAACGGCAGTCTTGATATTGTTGTCGCAACAGATGTTGCCGCACGCGGTATTGACATTGAACGTATCAGCCTTGTGGTGAACTACGACATTCCGCTTGACGCCGAATCTTACGTGCATCGTATCGGCCGTACCGGTCGTGCCGGTCGTTCGGGCCGTGCGTTATTGTTTGTAGAATCTCGGGAACGCCGTTTACTCCGCAATATTGAACATTTAATGAAAAAACCGATTAATGAAGTAGAACTACCGAATCATTTAATATTGCAAGAATGCCGCCGTAAAAAATTTGTGGCGAAAATCACCAAACAACTTGAACATCATGATTTAGAACAATATCGTAGCCTATTAGAAGATTTATTTACTGCGGATCAAGATCAAGAAGATATTGCGGCTGCTATGCTAATGTTACTACAAGGCAAGCAAAAACTGATTCTTCCACCGGATCCGCCAATGGAAAAACGTCGCCGTAATGATCGTGGCGAGCGTCGTGAAAATCCTCGTTCGGCAGAGCGTCGCGGTGAACGAAAAGGTTATGGTAATCCGCAACCGATGGATTTATACCGTATTGAAGTCGGAAGAATGGATGGTGTTGAAGTTCGTCATATCGTTGGAGCAATTGCAAACGAAGGCGATATTAATAGTCGTTATATCGGTCATATTAAACTTTATGATGACTACACCACAGTGGAATTACCACAGGGTATGCCAAAAGAATTGCTTCAACAATTCGGCAAAACCCGAGTGCTAAACAAGCAAATGAGAATGTCATTCCTTGGCGCGGTAAAAGCTGAAAACTCACGCGAACGTGATGATTTCGGCGGAAAACGGAAAGGTCGTGGTAACGATAATAGTGATCGCGGCGGGCGGAAATTTAATGAAAAAAATAACCGCACTTTTAACGAGAAACCTCGAAGAGGTCGCCGTAGTTAATAGTTAATATTAAAGGGTAGAGATAGGATATATCCCTACCCTTTCTATTAAGGATAAAACAATAAATTTAAAAATCACAGTTATTGGGCTATTCGATGCATAGCAAAAGATGAAAGTAGGTTCTTAAACCAAGCCTAGTTTAAAACACACGATAGAACCGCCACGAAATGTAAATCCACTCTTTTGGAAAGTGATTTACTTTTTTTATTGGAATTAAAAAAACATTCATTGCTATTATTCCCAATCAAGACTTAGAGAGAAAATGGTGAGAAGAACAATATAAAAATTGAGCTTGATTACCTGCTGTTCACATCTACAAAAAATTAAATTATTATGATGCCCCAAACAATGATGATAAATTGGCTATTTGGCTCTTATAAATAGGAACATATATTTGAAAGGTTTATTTTTACGTATTGTTGCTGCACTTGCGTTGCTACTTTGGGCGATTGATATGGTGTTTCCTTGGCAAAAAATAATGCGCTCGGAAGAAAATCATTATACGGCAATTAAATCACGAGGCAGCCTTATTGTTGGAACAATCAACAACCCTATTTATTATTTGATCGGCCCTGAAGGGGAATCCGGTTTAGAATACGAATTAGCAAAAAATTTTGCTGATTATTTAGGCGTAACGCTGGAAATTAAAACCCTTGAAAATACGGATGCACTTTTTAATGCTCTCGCCAATAACCAAATTGACTTTGCCGCCGCCAATTTACTTTTTTACCCCCGCCGTGCGGAACAGTTCCAAATCGGGCCGGCTTATACCTCTGCGTCTTGGCAATTAGTCTATAAAAAAGGGGAAAATCGACCAAAAGATTTAAGCCAAATACAACAAGAAATCACCGTCGCCGGTGGAGAAGAACTCAATGAGTTATTGACTCAATTTAAGAAACAATTCCCTAATTTACAGTGGAAAAATAACAAACAACTCACTCAAGAAGAATTATTAATTCAAGTGGCAGAAGGTAAGATTCCTTACACGATTGCTAATTCCATTGATGTCGCCACAACGCAACAAATCCGCCCCAACCTTGCGATCGCCTTTGATGTAACGGATGAAGCGACGGTTCATTGGTATCTCGCCAATAATTCTTATAATGAACTGCAAGCCGGTTTGTTAGATTTTATGAACAATGCGTTAGATACCGGTTTAATTGATCGTATTGAAGAGAAATATTTCCGTCATATCGCCCAATTCGATTATGTCGATAGCCGTGCCTATTTAAATGCCATAGAAAAAACGCTCCCCCAGTATCAACCGATCTTTGAAAAATACAAAGGCACATTAGACTGGCGTTTGTTGGCAGCCATGGCATATCAAGAATCCCATTGGAACCCTGATGCCACCTCACCTACCGGTGTGCGGGGAATGATGATGCTAACCAGGGATACGGCGGAACGAATGAAAATCAGCAATCGAACGGATCCGGAACAAAGTATCAAAGCAGGGTCGGATTATTTACATTGGTTATTGAGCCAAATGCCTGACAGCATTGCACAAGAGGATCGCATTTGGTACGCTCTCGCCGCGTATAATATGGGATTGGGCCATGTGTTGGATGTACGTCGCTTAACAAAAAAATTAGGGGGAAATCCGGATAATTGGCTGGATGTAAAAAATAATTTACCCTTACTGTCAGAAAAACGTCATTATAATAATCTAAAATATGGCTATGCCCGTGGCTATGAAGCCTACCAATATGTGGAAAATATCCGCCGCTATATGAAAAGTATTGTGAATTATCATCGGGTTCAAGGAAATCAGAACAACAACGATTCTGAAAATATCATGGAAAATAAACAAGAATAGGAGAGTAATATGTTAAAACGCAAGACCTTTTTGAAGAAAATAAAATCACGCGATATCTCCACTTCACGTAACTTACGCTTAAAACGATTAAAACATCGTAAACAAAAGCAATTTGAACGCCATGCTATGCAATTTGTCGTACAAGAAATTTATTGCTAAATAAAACCGCACTTTCGTTTCCCAAAGTGCGGTTAAATTTTAAGGTATTTTATGTATAGCAAACCCCGACATCAGTATCGGGGTTTTTATTAATTATTTCGTTACCTTAGGAGTGACCAATTCCGGTTCTTCCGGTTTTTCTACTTTTGCAAACTGTTTATCCTTATTTGCATCAATAATTTGTTGGGTTTGATTTGCCAAAGTATCCAGCCCCATTTTTTGGTACGCATCACGCATTAAGAATAAGCCTTCATAAGTCGCTTGCGTGTCAGGATACAATTTCAACATTCCTACAATACGGTTTGCCACCGCAACATCCGCATTACGCTTTGCATAGAATTTAGCAATTTCCAATTCATGGCGTGCTAAAGAATCTTTAATATAAACCATACGGGCTAAGGCATCTTGTGCATAAGGACTATTAGGAAATGCATGTACTAAACTTTGGAAATTTGAAAATGCGGTTTTTAAAGAGGTTGTTTCACGCGTTGCACGATCGATTCCAAAGAAATCCTGAATGGCATTATCTGCCGTTGCAACATTGGTTAGACCTGCCATATACACCGCGTAATCGCGATTCGGACTTTGTGGAAATTGATTTAAGAAATTATCTACCGTCACCAATACGGCTGTGTAATCCTGCGATTTATAGTTTGCATAAATGAGATCCAACATTGCTTGTTCTTGATATGTACTTCCAGGGAAACGTTCTGTGGTCGCATTTAAATAACGAATAGCCTCAGAATAACCGCCTTCCTGTAAAGAACTCGCGCCTTTATTGTAAAGTTCATCTACCGATAATTGCTCGACTTCTTGTTTACCGCTTGAACAACCGATCACAGCAAATACTACCGCAAGCAAAGCTAATGATTTCATTTTACGCATTGTTTTTTCCTTAATTTTTACGAAAACCAATAAATAAGATACAATTAGCCGACATTGTATAGAACATTAATAAATAAGCCAACTTTTTAAACTTATTGAGATAAATTTTATGCCACAAATTACCCTTTCGGCAGAGGTACAACCCGAACAAATCGGACAGCGCTTAGACCAGACTCTCGCTGAGTTGTTCCCCGAATATTCCCGATCACGTCTAAAAACCTGGATTGAAGCGGATCTGGTGAAAATCAATAATTGCATTGCCAATATTCCCCGTGAAAAAGTATTGGGCGGCGAGCATATTGAAATCATCGTTGAGATAGAAGACGAAACACGCTTTGAGCCTGAAAATATCCCGCTTAATATCGTCTATGAAGATGAGCACATTATCGTCATCAATAAACCCAAAGATCTTGTCGTTCACCCCGGTGCAGGCAACCCAAACGGTACGGTATTAAACGCTCTTCTTTACCACTACCCACCAATTGCCGAAGTACCACGTGCAGGTATTGTGCACCGTTTAGATAAAGACACTACCGGCTTAATGGTCGTGGCAAAAACCATACCCGCCCAAACAAAATTGGTGCGAGATTTACAAAAACGAAAAATTACCCGTGAATACGAAGCTGTTGCCTTAGGCATTATGACCAAAGGCGGTTTGGTCGATCAACCGATGGCACGTCATGCAACTAAACGTACGCTTATGGCGGTTCATCCAATGGGAAAACCGGCGGTAACCCACTACCGTATTATGGAAAATTTTCGTAACTATACCCGCCTACGCTTACGTTTGGAAACAGGAAGAACCCATCAAATTCGTGTTCATATGGCACACATCGCCCACCCGTTACTCGGCGATCAAACCTATGGCGGTCGCCCTCGCCCCCCCAAAAATGCCAGTGAAAGTTTTATGGAAGTATTGCGTAATTTCAAGCGTCAGGCTTTGCATGCGGTTATGCTACGTCTAGCCCACCCTATTACCGATGAAATGATGGAATGGCACGCACCTCTACCGGAGGATTTTGTCGAATTGCTTAATGCGCTAAAAACAGATTATCTTGAACACAAAGACAATTTGGATTATTAATATGCAGGCGATTTTTCCTAATTGGCAAGTACCCTCCAATATCCATGCATTTACCACGACGCGCCAAGGTGGAGTGAGTGCTGCACCGTTTGATAGTTTTAATTTAGGCGATCACGTTGATGATGAAAAAAGTGCGGTCAAAACTAACCGCACTTTATTAGTGGAAAAATTCAATTTACCGCAAACGCCATTATTTCTCACTCAAACCCACAGCACTGAGGTTATCCAACTCCCTTATCGCGACAATAATTTTAATGCAGATGCTGTCTATACCCGACAGTCCAATCAAGTTTGTACCGTGATGACCGCCGATTGCTTGCCCGTATTATTCACTACCCGTCAAGGCAATGAAGTGGCTGCGGCTCATGCTGGCTGGCGTGGATTATGTGATGGGATATTAGAGGAAACGGTAAAATGTTTTAAAGCCCAAGCACAAGATATTATCGTTTGGCTTGGTCCCGCTATCGGGCCAAACGCATTTCAGGTCGGGGGGGAAGTCGTTGAACAATTTATACGCATGGATCCTATTGCAGAAACCGCTTTCCGAACCGATTCTTCTCTACAAGGTAAATACCTAGGTAATCTTTATCAGATTGCTAGACAACGCTTAAATAAATTGGGTATTACAGAAATTTCCGGTGGGGATCATTGCACATTTAATGAAAAAGACCTATTTTTCTCTTATCGACGAGACGGAAAAACAGGCAGAATGGCGAGTGTTATCTGGTTCGAGTAAATATTGGGAACGTCCTATCTAAACCCGATTTTTCATCAAAAATCCGAGTTATTTTCAAACCAGCTTTCTAAAATTAGACAAGCAGAAATGCCATCCACTTTGCCCTTTTTCAATGCTCGAAAGCCGCCGCGATCAAATATTTCACTACGCGCTTGTGTTGTGGTTAAGCGCTCATCTTGTAATACCACTTGGACGCCGAAACGCCCGTTTAGGCGATGGGCAAATTTCCTCGCCCGCAATGTTAATTCCTGTTCCGTACCGTCCATATTCAACGGAAGCCCTACAACAACAAGATCGGGTTTCCACTCCATTAAGCATTTTTCGATATTTTCCCAATTTGGAATACCGTTTCGCGCATTAAAAGCCGGTAAAGCCTGTGCCGTACCAGTAATACTTTGTCCCACGGCACATCCGATACTTTTTGTGCCAAAATCAAAAGCAAGTGCGGTAATACCCATTAGCTATGCCCTACTTGTGCTGTAGCAAAATTATGTAAATTGATACCTAACAGTCGATTTGCCGCAAGGTAACGTTCTTCATAAGGTATATCAAATAAAATAGTTTCATCTAACGGCACAACCAACCAAGCATTATCTGCGATTTCTTTCACTAACTGACCGGCTGACCAACTCGAACAACCCAATGCTACTAAATATTTTTCCGGCGCCTGTAACGCACCGAAAGTATCCACCACATCGGCAGAGGTAGTGAGAAAAAGATCATCTGTTATCTTGTAGCTATGTTGAAAATCATTTGCTGTTTTTTTATGAACAATAAAACCGCGTTCCGTATGCATAGGGCCGCCTGCTACCACCATCGCATCATCAAAAGTGCGGTCATTTTTCATCATAAAATTCAGTTTGGAATAAAGTTCTGCAATGCTTAAATCGGTTGGTTGGTTAATTACTAATCCCATAGAACCTTGATCATTATGCTCGCAAATAAATATTACCGTACGCTGAAAATAATCTTCCAAATGAGGCATTGCGATTAACAATTTTCCTTGTAAATCCATCATTCTGCTAAATCTCCAAAACAAATTTGTAATGCGCTGATTGCCGCTAAAGAGGCAGTTTCAGTACGCAATACACGCTTTCCTAATAAAATTTCAGTAAAACCCTGCTGCTCCGTCTGAGCGATTTCTTGTGGTGATAAACCGCCTTCGGAACCAATCAATAAACGAACGCCCTCCGTCGGAATATTCGGCAAAGTTTTAATCGAATATTGGGCACGAGGATGTAAATTCAACTTTAATGCGCCGTCATTTTCCGCACACCAATCCTGCAATTTCATTAGCGGTCTAATTTCGGGTATCACATTACGACCGCATTGCTCACAAGCGGCAATAGCAATTTTTTGCCATTGTTGAATTTTTTTGTCCATACGATCGCCATCTAATTTCACTCCGCATCGTTCCGACCAAAGCGGCGTAATAACATTCACGCCCAATTCTACCGACTTCTGAATGGTAAATTCCATACGCTCACCACGAGAAATGACCTGCCCCAAATGAATCTTGAGATTTGATTCCTTATCGACAAACTCACACCCTAAAATCTCAACTTTTATCCTTTTTTTGCCAGATTCAATAATTCGCGCAGGATAAATATGATTAGTGCCGTCAAATAACTCAATTTGCTCGCCCTCAACCATCCTCAACACTCGACCGACATGATTTGCCGCTTCGTCAGAAAGATGGCACTGAGTTTGATTTTCAAGGGGTTCAGGATGATAAATTCGAGGTATGCGCATAAGATATAAAGATATATGTAAAAAGTACGATTAATTTAACTGCACTTTTGATGATTAATCAGAAAGATTTTGAGGCAAATGTTCTAAAATCATACGCCAATGAGTTGCCGATCTTAAATTATGTTTACGAATACAATCCACTACGGCATCTGCGTTGCCTTCTTGACAAATTTTTTGTAATTCCAAATAAAACTGCTTCGCCAATTCACGGTGTTTCTCATAACTGAAAAACAACAGACCAATTTTTTGATATACCCCTTTCAAACTGTTAAAGATTAAACGATAAAAAGGCTTTTTTGCTAGTACGGTAAATTGACGAAAAATACGATAATCAAACTCCGTATAATCTTCAGCCGAATTTTTTAATTCGTTCAATTCACTGAATAACATTGCACATTGTTGAGGGGAATTTTTCACCGCTTCATAAATATAAGACTCCGACATTTTGCTACGTAACGACAACATATTATCAATAATGAGCGGTGCGGAATTTTGATCAAGAGTGATCAACGTTTCGATAATGCTAGGATTTGCTGTATCCCAAATATTATTTACTTTGGTTGGCTTACCGTGTTGAATAGTCAACCAACCGTCTCGTGCTAAGCGTTGCAACACTTCTCGCAATGTTGTGCGGGTTACCCCGATTTTATCGGCGAGATCCCGTTCGGAAGGCAAATTTTTACCAGCCGGAAATACATTACCCCAAATACTTTTTACTATATATTCTTCAGCAAGCGCTGCGGGACTTTGTGCTTTTAAAAGTGTGTTTTCTGTATTCATAATAACCAGATGTTAGGAAAAAACCCAACAAGATCAAAAAAATGTGACTTATTTGACAAATTCTTACTTTCGTTATTATCCTTTAAAGCACACTATATTACAATGAGCGTATTAGAAAAAACAGGAGCCGTTATGACTTACACACAAGCTTTTATGAAAAATTTCCTGGGCGCTAGCCCGGATTGGTATAAATTTGCCATTATCCTCTTTCTTATTATTAACCCTATTATCTTCTTTTTTATCAGCCCATTTCTCGCCGGCTGGATTTTAGTTGCCGAGTTTATTTTCACCCTCGCTATGGCATTAAAATGCTATCCTCTACAACCCGGTGGTTTACTGGCTATTGAAGCCATTGTTATAGGCATGACACACCCTGCCCATGTAAAGGCTGAAATTATGGCAAATTTTGAAGTTGTTTTATTGCTGATGTTTATGGTAGCAGGCATTTATTTTATGAAACAACTCCTATTATTTGTGTTTACCCGCTTACTGGTCGCCATTGAATCTAAGATTACCCTTTCTTTAGCTTTCTGTATCAGTGCCGCATTTTTATCTGCGTTTTTAGATGCATTAACCGTAGTTGCTGTCATTATTAGTGTCGCTATGGGCTTTTACGGTGTATATCACAAAGTTGCCTCAGGCAATAAATTAAATGATCTTGTCGATATCACCAATGATGATAAATTAGGCGATAAACGTGCCACACTAGAACAATTTCGTGCATTTTTAAGAAGTTTAATGATGCATGCCGGTGTTGGAACCGCACTCGGTGGTGTAATGACGATGGTAGGTGAACCACAAAATTTAATTATCGCAGAACAAGCAAATTGGAACTTTATTGAATTTTTCTTCCGTATGGCACCTGTAACCCTACCTGTTTTAATGTTTGGTTTGCTGACTTGCTATTTGGTAGAAAAATTTAAATTATTTGGCTATGGTGCAAAACTACCTCGTAAAGTATGGGCGGTATTGGCACGTTTAGATCGCAATAATACGCAAAAAATGTCAAAACAAGAAAAGATAAAATTGATTGTACAGGCTGTTATCGCACTTTGGCTTGTTATCGGTTTGGCATTTCATTTAGCTGCAGTAGGCTTAATCGGTTTAAGCGTGATCGTTCTCGCAACTGCATTAACCGGCATTACCAATGAACATGTTATTGGCAAAGCGTTCCAAGAATCTTTGCCATTCACCGCATTACTTGTCGTATTCTTTACGGTGGTTGCAGTGATTATCGATCAAAAACTTTTCTCACCCATTATTCACTATGTTTTATCTGCCAGTGAAAGCACACAGCTGATTTTATTCTATGCCTTTAATGGCTTGCTCTCTGCTATTTCAGATAATGTTTTCGTGGCAACCGTTTATATTAATGAGGTCAAAGCTGCTCTCACTAACGGTGTGATTACACCACATCAATTTGAATTACTCGCTGTTGCAATCAATACCGGAACGAACTTGCCATCGGTCGCAACGCCAAATGGTCAAGCCGCATTTTTATTCTTACTAACCTCATCGCTTGCCCCGTTAATTCGTCTCTCTTACGGCAGAATGGTTTACATGGCATTACCTTACACCATTGTGTTATCCTTAGTGGGCTTGTTTGCGATTGAATATATTTTACCGACTGCTACCGTTTGGTTGGCAAATTTAGGCTTAATTCAGCCGATTTAAGGAGAACAAATGCTCGCATTTTTTAAACAATTTTCAGAAAAACGCTCATCCTGGTTATTACTTGCATTTTCGAGTTTAGCCTTAGAATTGACCGCACTTTATTTTCAATACGGTATGGGATTACAGCCCTGCGTCCTTTGTGTGTATGAACGTTTAGCTATGAGTGGTTTATTCTTCGCGGGCATTATTGGTCTTCTCGCACCTCATTCGCTTATCGTGCGCTTAATTGCTCTTGCGTTGGGTTTATTTAGTGCTATTAAAGGCTTGATGATATCCATTCGTCACCTCGATCTACAAATGAACCCTGCGCCTTGGAAACAATGTGAATTTATCCCTAATTTCCCAGAAACCCTCCCATTCCACCAATGGTTGCCAAGTATTTTTAACCCAACCGGCTCCTGTGATGACAGCCAATGGTCGCTATTCGGTATCACCATGGTGCAATGGTTGGTGTTTATCTTTGCAGTATATGTGCTTGTTCTTGTGGTGATATTAATTGCTCAAGTGAAAAAAAGCAGAAAACAGAGAAGGTTGTTCTGCTAAATTCGTATAGCAAAAGTGCGGTCAATTTTGACCGCACTTTTTTATGCCTCTAAATAATGTTAATCACTTTCCACCTCGCCCAACAAAGCAGCATATTTCACCGTATTGGGATCGGATTCTAGGGCAATTTTTAATGCCATGGTAAGGGGAACGGAGAGCAACATTCCTACTGTGCCCAGTAGCCATCCCCAAAATAAAAGAGAAAGGAAAACCACTAAAGTGGAAAGCCCAAGACGTTGCCCCATCATTTTAGGTTCGAGAATATTGCCGATGACCATATTGATCGCAATCACACCGACTGTTACGCCAAAACCGATACCAAAACCATTCAACAATAGGGCTTGTACGATAATGGGAATAGCGGCAATGATCGAACCGATATTCGGAATATAATTTAATAAAAAACTTAATGTCGCCCACAAAATCGCATATTGTACGTCGCACACTTCCAACAAAATAAACACAGCGATCCCCGTAAGCAGGCTGGTGATACTTTTAATTCCAAGATAGCCAATCACGCCTTGCAAAATGCGATTAATATGGCGCTCTTCTTTTTCTACATCATTCGGTGTGGAACTTATCACCAACGCAACTTTGTGTTTCATTGTCGGGGCTTCAGAGAGCATGAAAATCACCACAAGAACTAAGACGAATACATTGCTCACCACACCGGAAAAATTGAGCAATACACGGCTAACAAAATTCATAATAATACTTGGGTCGAAATTTTCTTGAATAGTTTCCCTTGAAAAATAAACGGGCAAATTGAAGCGTTGTGCCAATGCCATCAGATCATTCACCCGTTCAGAAAGCAAGGTTTTATATTGCGGAATAGATTGGGTAAATTCACGCACACTACTGTTAATCAATCCCAACAAAAAAAAGAAAATAAGGGAAATCAAGACAAAGAGTAATACTATCGCAAGCCAGTGGGGGATACGGCGGGCTGTCATTGCGTTAATGATCGGTGAACAAATAATGGCAATAAAGAGCGCCAGCAAAAACGGCACAACAATTTCAGCGGCCAATTTGATACCGGCTAAAATAATAATAACGGCGGCAATCCCCAGCAAAGTGCGGTGTAAATTTAGGTTATTTTCCACTAAATCGCTTCCTCATTTTCTTCACCGGTGCGAATGCGGATCACCCGTTCCACGTCATAAACAAAAATTTTTCCATCGCCGATTTTACCGGTTTGACAAGTTTCTATAATGGTTTCCAAACACTGTTCCAGCAAATCATCAGGCACCACGATTTCCATTTTTACTTTTGGTAAAAAATCCACCATATATTCTGCCCCTCGGTAAAGTTCCGTATGTCCTTTTTGGCGGCCAAAACCACGCACCTCTGTCACGGTCATCCCGGTGATACCGATATCGGAAAGATTTTCACGTACATCATCCAGTTTAAATGGGCGAATCATCGCTTCGATCTTTTTCATCCTATTTCTCCAAATTTTCTCGTCTTGCCGCTTTTGGGCGGAAACTCTCAATCACATTAGGGTGAGTATCAATATACAAACCATTAATGAGTTGTAAACAATAAGGTACTGCGCTAAAAATACCGCTCACAAGCACGTTTCCGTCTTTGTCTTTCACGCCCTCTAAGGTTTCTTTGATGGCTTTGGGTTGCCCCGGTAAATTTAAAATCAAACTTGCTTTACGAATCACGCCCACTTGGCGGGATAAAATTGCCGTAGGTACAAAGTGTAAACTCACTTGGCGCATTTGCTCACCAAAACCGGGCATTTCACGATCGGCAACGGCAAGCGTAGCATCCGGGGTAACATCACGTTTTGCCGGCCCCGTTCCACCGGTGGTTAAGACAAGATGGCAACCTTGTTCATCCACCAATTCTTTTAGGGTTTGCTCAATAATTTCTTGTTCATCGGGAATTAATCGGGTTTCCAAATGGAAAGGATCGATTAGCGCGTTCTCTAACCAAGCCTGTAATTCGGGAATACCTTGATCCTGATAGATGCCCGATGAAGCCCGATCAGATACGGAAACAAGGCCTATTTTTAAAAGTGCGGTCATATTTTTCCTTAAATTTTTGTATTAAATCTATATGCTTAAAATGGAAATAAGAGTGGAATTAAAAATACACTCACCACCATTACAATCAATGTAAAGGGGACACCAATTTTTAAAAAATCACTAAACTTGTATCCACCGGGCCCCACGACCATTGTATTAACCGGTGAAGAAACCGGTGTCATAAATGCGGCAGATGCGGCAATTGCCACCACCATCGCAAAGGGGATAGGCGATACTTGGAGTTGCTGTGCCAATGAAATGGCAATAGGGGCAACTAAAATCGCCGTCGCGGTATTAGAGATGAATAATCCGATCACGGCACAAAAAAGAAATAACATCATCAACACGCAATGCATTCCCCAATCCCCCACTAACTGCAACATCGTCTCCACAGCAAGTTGAATCCCGCCGGTTTTTTGTAGTGCGGTAGCAAACGGCATCATACCGATAATCAAAATTAAACTTGGCCAATGAATAGAATCATAAGCACTTTTCGCATCGACGCAACGGAAATAGCCCAACATTAAGCAACCGATGAGGGCGGCTATCACATTCGGTACAAGGCCGGATACCATTAACAACACCATCACCAATACGGAAAGTAAGGCTTGCGGGGCTTGGCTTTGTGCCGGTGCAACACGATCTATTTCTTTCGGGTAGGTGAGCACAACAAAATCCTTGGTGCGGTTACGCATTTGTTGAATTACTTTCCAATCGCCAATAACAAGAATTAAATCACCAAGCTTATAAGGCGTGCCGGAAAAGCTGTCGGAAATCAATTCGCCATCCCGCTTGATACCCACCACATTTAATCCGTAACGAGAACGAAACGCCACCTCTTGTGTGGTTTTATCAATCAACGCCGAACCCGGTACTAAGGCTAATTCTGCCATCCCAATAGATTTTGCCTGTTCATCAAAAGATTGAGATTTAATCTCTGCCGGCTCTAAATTATAGGTTTGACAAAACTCCGCTAAATTAAATTCTTGCTGCCCGATATCGATCATTAAAATATCTTTTTCGTGAATTTCAGAGGTGGCAAGGGGCATCATATAGGTTGGGCGAAAACGTTTCCAACGTTCAATCGCTAACACATTTACCCCATAGTTGGAACGTAAATGTAATTCATCTAAATTTTTGCCGATAAAAGGTGAACCGGTACGCACCACAAAACGTTTTGCTCGACCGCGTAAACCATATTCATCAATCAATTCAGCCATGGAGCGTTGGTTATTTTCTTGGTGATCCGTAGCAATGTTTCCCCCAAGCCAGCGGCGGGTTAGCAACATATAGCCGATACCTAACAACAAAATGACAAGACCAATCGGGGTGAAGTCAAAAAATCTTAAACGAGTGCCGGTATCTTTGACTAATTCTGCATTCACCACCAAGTTAGGCGCGGTGGCAATAAGTGTCATCATACCGCTAATCAAACCTGCCACACTCAACGGCATCATTAAACGTTTTGGGGAAAGATTCATTTGACGACAAATCATCAGAACCACGGGGATAAAAATTGCCACCACGCCAGTGGAGCTCATAAACGCCCCTAACCCGGCCACGGCAAGCATGAGTAACACCAAGACTTTGGTTTCACTATTTCCGGCAAGTTTTAAGATCCCTTCACTCACTTGATAGGCAACTCCGGTACGCACCAATCCTTCGCCAATAATAAACAACAATGCGATCAAAATAATATTCGGATCACTAAAGCCTGCAAAAATTTCGTTGGTGGTTAAAATACCGCTTAAATAAAACGCCAACATCACTAAAAGTGCCACGGCATCCATTCGCACTTTATTTCTCACGAATAAAATCACTGCAACGGCTAACAGAGCAAGCGTCCAGAAAAGCGGGCTAACCCAAAGTGCATTTGTGAATATGGTATTCATCTCCTACCTCTCATGTTTAGCGACTTTCTAATACTTTACGAACCGGAGCAAAACTACGGCGGTGCTGTGGCAATGCCCCTAATTCGGCTAATTTTTCTAGATGTAACTTCGTCGGATATCCTTTATGTTGGGCAAAAGCATACTCCGGGTATTGGCGATCCAACGCTTCCATTTCTTGATCCCGTGCAACTTTTGCCAAAATAGAAGCGGCACTAATTTCCGCCACCAAACTATCGCCTTTCACAATAGCTCGGGCAGGAATATTGAGATCTTTAGGAATTTTATTACCATCGACCAGTACAAAGTGCGGTTGAATTTTTAACGATTTTACCGCTCGCGTCATGGCAAGTAAGGATGCCTGCAAAATATTCAGTTCATCAATTTCTTCCGCTTCTGCTCGCCCCAATGACCATACAAGTGCTTTTTGTTTAATTTCTTCTGCTAAGGCAAGACGTTTTTTTTCAGTGAGTTTTTTTGAATCGGCTAATCCTTCAATAGGATTATTGGGATCTAAAATCACCGCCGCAGTTACAACTGCCCCGACTAAAGGCCCCCGCCCCACTTCATCTACGCCGGCAATTAACTGATAACCTTGCGGATATTCAAACATGTTGTTTTTCCTCTAATAGATCAATCACCGCTTGAGCGGCCTGCTTATCCGCATCACATTGAATTTGTCGGTGTAAATCCGTGAAACGTTGAATTAATATGTGGCGATTTTTAACCGCACTTTGTTCATCCGAAAAATAGACCGCCAGTTTTTCTGCAAGTAATGTCGGCTCACAATTTTCTTGAATCATTTCCGGCACTAACATTTCATTTGCTAATAGATTCGGCAGAGAAATATAGTCGGTTTTCACCAAACGCTTCGCTAAGAAATAAGTGAGCGGTTTCATTTTATAACCAACCACCATGGGTGATTTACACAGCATCGCCTCAAGAGCAGCAGTGCCGGAAGCCAGTAAAGTGGCATCCGCAGCGATTAATACTTGGCGTGCATTGCCGTCAATCAGATGCATCGCTAAATCCGGAGCCACTCGGGCTTTAATGGCTTCAAATTGTTGTCGCCGTTTTTCATTCACTAAGGGAACAAGAAATTGCAGATCCGGAAATTGCGCTTTCAGCAATAATGCCGTTTTCAAAAAAGGCTCGGTTAAAAATTCTACTTCAGCGCCCCGACTTCCCACAAGAATCGCTAAATAACGTTGTGCAGGATCAATGTTGAGAAATTGGCAAGCCTCCGCCCGATTAGGTTTTAGAGGGATTGCATCCGCCATCGTGTGACCGATAAATCGGCAAGGCACATTGAATTTATCATAAAACGCTTTTTCAAAAGGTAAAAATGCCAGAACTTGATTTGTCGCTTTAGCAATTTTGTGGATTCTATTCTGTCGCCACGCCCATACGGAAGGGCTGACATAATGAATAGTTTTGATGCCGCCGGCTTTGAGTTTCAGTTCTACATCTAAATTAAAATCCGGTGCATCAATGCCGATATAGACATCGGGCTTTTCGCGCAGCATAGTTTGAATCACATTTTTACGGATTCTTAATAGGCGTGGCAGATGTTTAACAATTTCTGCTAAACCCATAACGGAAAGTTCTTCCATATCCACCAAGGTTTCGCAACCTTCAGCGATCATTTTAGGGCCGGCAATACCGATGAAACGAGCATTGGGATAGTGGGCTTTAAGCCGGCTAATTAAGCCTGCACCGAGAATATCCCCAGAGATTTCTCCCGCCACAAGCGCAATAGTAGGATTTTCCTTGTTCATTAAATTTATCCTAAAAAATAACCGCACTTTGGACTAAAGTGCGGTTAATTGGTTAATGAGGTTTACTCTGTCTAAAGAGAGAAACGCTGTTAACGAATAATTCCGCGGGTTGAGCGTTTAAAGAAATTGGTAAAGAAACTGATTGCGGAATCGGTTTCAGCAATTTGTTCAATTTCCGGGATGATTTCTTCAAGAGTTTTACCGCTGCGATAAATCATTTTATACACATTACGAATTGCGTGCATAGTCGGCTTATCAAACCCTCGGCGTTTTAAACCTTCTAAATTAACCCCAAACGGACGGGCATGATTACCTTGTGCCATCACATAAGGCGGCACGTCTTGACTAACCATGGAGCCACCGCCTAACATCACATGCGCCCCCACAACGACAAATTGATGAATCGCCGACATACCGCCTACAATCACAAAATCATCCAATTCGACATGACCGGCAAGAGTCGCGTTATTTGCCAAGATACAGTTATTTTTAATTTGGCAATCATGCGCTACATGTACGTTAATCATCAGAAGATTATTATTACCGATACTCGTTACGCCCCCGCCTTGGATTGTGCCACGGTGAATGGTGACATGCTCGCGAATTCGATTGCCGTTACCAACAACGGTTTTCGTTGCTTCGCCTTTGTATTTTAAATCTTGATTGACTTCACCAATCGTCGCAAATTGGTAAATTTCGTTATCTTCACCAATCACGGTATCACCGCGTACAACGACGTGTGATTTCAACACGGTGCGTGCTTTAATCTCAACGGAACCTTCAACAATACAGAAAGGGCCAATAAAAACATCTTCACCAATAACCGCCCCTTGTTCAACGAGTGCCGTCGGGTGAATTTTTGCACTTGGATGGATCATATTTATCCCCTTATTTATATTAACGACGAGCACACATTAATTTAGCTTCACAAGCTACTTCACCGTTTACCGTTGCAATACCGGTAAAAGCGGTAATTCCGCGGCGTTCTTTAACGACTTGAACGTTTAATTCCATTTGATCACCGGGTAACACAGGACGTTTAAAACGCGCTTCGTCAATTCCCGCAAAATAGAATAATTCTCCACCTTTTAATTCATGGGTTTTAAATGCCAGAATTCCCATGGCTTGTGCAAGCGCTTCTAAAATCAACACGCCCGGTAAAATAGGTTCACCAGGAAAATGACCGGTAAAACAAGGCTCATTTACACTGATATTTTTGATTGCTTTTAACCATTCGCCTTCCTTAAAATCCAACACGCGATCCACCAACAAAAACGGATAACGGTGTGGTAATAAAGTCATAATTTCTTTTGCTTCGATCACTCTTGTTTGCTGTTCTGACACGTTGATACCTTTACAAATAAACACTAAATTCGCATGAATTATACGATATTTACGGTTAAAAACAAAACGCACCACTAAAGTGCGGTGCGTTTTTAAAACGGATTAGCCGATTTCTTTTCAAGCGCTTTTAGACGCTTATTCATTCCATCAATCCCTAAAGTCAGCGCGGCTGTTTTACGCCACTCTTTATTGGTTTGTAATGGAATACCGGAAGAATAAACACCCGGTTCGGTAATTGGCCGCATCACCATTCCCATACCGGTAATTGTCACCTTATCGCAGATTTCCATATGGCCGTTAATCACACTCGCACCACCAATTAAACAGTAGCGTCCTACTGTCAGGCTACCCGCCATAATCACACCGCCTGCGACTGCCGTGCCGGTGCCAATATGAACGTTATGGGCAATTTGACAAAGATTATCAATAATAACGTTATCCTCGATCACCGTTGCATCTAATGCGCCCCGATCGATACAGGTACAAGCGCCGATTTCAACATTGTTACCGATAATAACTTGCCCTACTTGTGGAATTTTAATCCAACGACCACGATCATTGGCATAACCGAAACCATCACTGCCAATCACCGCACCGGATTGAATTAAGCAGTTTTTGCCGATTTCCACATTATGATAAATGGTTACATTCGCCCACAGTTGCGTGCCGGCCGCAATTTTTGTGTTTTTACCCACAAAGCAATTTGCACCGATAATCACGTTATCGTCTAATACAGCCCCTTCTTCGATAACGCTATTTGCTCCAATTGACACATTTTCACCCAAAGAAACGCCCTCAGAAATCACCGCACTTGGTGCGATACCTTGCGCTGCTTTTGGTGTAGTATCCATATATTGCGCTAAAATTGCATAAGCTACATAAGGATCGCTAACAATGAGTAAATTACTTTCTTTCGCACAAAATTCAACGTCTGCTTCGGATACCACTAAAATACCGGCTTGAGATGTTTTTAATAATGGGCGAAATTTTGCATTGGAAATGAAAGTGAGTTGATGAGCTTGCGCTTTATCAAGAGGAGCGATGTTTGTGACAATAGTATCGGCGCTACCACGAATGGTCGCGCCGATTTGATTGGCCAATTCTTGTAAAGAATAGGATTTTTGCATTATGAGAACCTATTATTTTTTCTCTTCCGCTTTAGCCGGTGCTGCAGCTTTTTCTGTCACAGGAATTGATTTTAATACTTCTTCGGTAATATCCTTACCTTCTACTGCAAATACCACAGAGTTTGCATCAAGCACATAGGTATAACCTTTTGTTTTTGCCACATTGTTGGTTGCCACTTGAATACTTTCTAATAATTTTGCACGAGCTTCTGCTTGGCGTTTATCACTTTCTTCTTGGAACGCTGCCACTTTTTTATCCTGCTCTTGCATCAATTTAGTCAATGCAGCTTCTTCATTCGCACCAAATTTATTAATTTCTTCTTCACGTTTTTGGATTTCAGCTTGACGTAAACGTGGTGCATCTTTTTTCAATGCCTCAACTTTTGCTTCTACCTTTTTACGTGCTGCGGCAATTTTATCATCAATTTCTTTTTTACTTGCGGCTAATTTGTCTGCCGTCGGTTTCAATTCTGCATCTAATTTATCGGCAATAGCTTGACGATCCGGGTGATTTTGGAATAAATATCCTGCATTAATGAATGCGATATTTTCATCTGCCGCAGCAAAACCTGATGCAAGTGCAATACCTACTGAAAGTGCGGTCACTTTTAAAACATTTTTCATTGAAATTTCCTTATTAGGTTTAAGTAGTTAATCATGCTTGCACAGCCTGAATAAGTACTGTGCAAGTGTTTGTTTTGACTAGAAGATAAATAAAAAGTTCGACTAGAAAGAACCACCAATACTAAATTGGAACTGTTCTACATCGTCATTCTCATATTTTTTGATCGGTTTAGCGTAAGAGAATACCAACGGTCCGATTGGTGATTGCCATTGAAAGCCCACCCCTGCAGACGCACGAATTCGGCTTGGATCACTGTAATCCGGTAAATTAGGGAATCTTGACTTATCTTGTTCCGTCCATTTTGTATTCCAAACGCTTGCTGCATCAACAAACAACGAGGTTCTTACCGAATTTTGGTTCTTATCCGAAACAAATGGTGTAGGTACAATTAGTTCCATACTTGCCGTAGCAATTGCATTACCACCAACGATATCGTCACTACCCTTAGGATTATATCCTTCATTACCATTCTTATCCTTTACCCAATAAATCGCATTCGGACCTACCGCACCATACGCAAAACCACGTAGTGAGCCAATTCCTCCCGCCGTATAGTTTTGGTAGAACGGTAAACGTTTACCGCCAAAACCGTTTGCATAACCCACGCCAGCTTTACCAGAAATAACCCAATGGTGTTCACGATCAAGCGGGTAGTAACCTTGAATATCTGCGTTAAGTTTATAATATTTGTTATCGGAGCCTGGGATAGTGACACGCCCACCAATACTTGCTTTCACCCCTTTAGTTGGGAAATAGCCACGATTTAGGCTGTTATAATTCCAACCAAATGAGAAATCAAAATCATGAGATTTAATTGAGGTGGAATCAAAGTTCATTGATTCCAAATAGAGATCACGGTTATATTCTTTAGAGAAATTACTGATTTTATTATAAGTGTAACCCAAACCCACATAGTATGAGTTGTTCTCGTTCACCGGAAAACCTAAAGTAACATTGCCACCGTAAGTTGTACGTTTATAAGTCGAAGAAGTATCACTATCTGAGTTATCGTAAGTTTCATAAAATACGTTTCCGCCCAAACTTACGCCATCTTTTGTGAAATACGGCTCGGTGTACCCAAGGTTAATTGTCGTACCGTAGTCATTACGAGAACCGGCTAAACTTACCGCCGCTCCCGTACCTAAAAAGTTATCCTGTTTAACACTGGCTTGGTAGCTGATACCGCTTTCCGTACCATATCCTACCCCAAAGTTAATACTACCTGTATTACGCTCTTTTACTTTATACACCACATTAACTTCGTCATTAGTACCTTCAACCGGATCAACTCGGCTTTCAACGGTTTCAAAAAAACCCGTTCTATCTAAACGAACTTTACCTAATTCAACTAATTGAGCGTTGTACCAAGAACCTTCCTGTTGGCGCATTTCTTGACGTAGCGTGCTATCGGCTGAAACGGTGTTACCTTCAAATTGCACTTGACGAACAGATAAACGGCGACCGGCATCAACCACAAAAGTTAGTGCAATTGTTTTATTCGCATCATCAAATGTAGGAGCAGCATTAACGGTTGCACTACCGTAACCACGTTCACCCAATTTTGCTTTGATGGCATTTTCAACGTCGGTAACATCGGCTCGGCTAAAAGTATCGTTTAAGTGAAGGATGTTTAATAACGGTTGTAATTCTTCTGCCATACCGCCTAAGTTACCAACAATACGCGCGCCAGTTAAATCGTATTTTTCACCCTCGTTAATATCAATAGTGACTTCCGCGTTGGTTTGTTCATCATTTAACCGGACATCCGTATTGGTAATATGCGCTTTTGCATAACCATTATTTTGATAGTACTGTTGGATAGATTGTAAATCTTTATCAAATTGGGTTGCATCGAATTTATTGCCCCATAGTTTCCACCATGAGTCCGGTTGTAATTCCATTTGTTCTTGCAATGTACTGCTGGAGACCGCTGTATTACCATTAAAGGTAACGGATTTTAATTTTGCCGTATCATCTTCATCAATTTGAAGATTGATTTCCGCACGATTATTTGGCAACGTATTTACAATCGCTTCGACTTTCGCATTATAGCGTCCTACACTTTTATAATGTTCTCTTACGCCTTTCACGAATTCGTCAAGTTTTGCACGATTCAGTACATCACCTGTTTTAAAGCCGTTCGCATCCAAATTTTGTTTTAACGCTTCCGTTGGAATTAAAGAATTCCCCTTAATATGCACTTCCGAAATAATCGGTTTAGCAATGATACTCACAACAAGGGAATCACCATCACGATAAGCTTTTACATCATCAAATCGACCACTTACGAATAAATTGCGAACAATATTTGCCACATCATTATCGGTCACACGTTGACCTGCACGAACCGGCAAACTTGCGAGAATTTGCTGTTCTAATTCACCCTGAACGCCATCTATGCGAATGTCTTTTGCCAAGAAAGGAGCAGCAAACACGCTTGTTGTCGTACCGAATAATAAACTTGCGATTAGAAGTTTTTTCATCGACTGTATCCTATTTACTATAAAAATTTATAAACGTAAGAAATCATTGAAAAGTGCAAATACCATTAAGCTTAATAGCAATGCCGCCCCAATGCGATAACTTAAATTTTGTACCTGTTCGGAAACAGGTTTTCCTTTAATACCTTCTGCCGCCAAAAACACCAGATGTCCTCCATCCAGAACCGGCAACGGAAATAAATTCATAATACCTAAATTGACGCTGATTAACGCCATAAAGCTCAGGAAATAAACCCATCCTACACTTGATGAAGCTCCCGCACCTTTCGCAATAGAAATCGGACCACTTAAATTATTCAAAGAAAGATCACCGGTAAATAATTTGCCAATCACTTTAATGGTTAACCAAGACAATTGCACCGTTTTTTCTACACTTTTCGACAGGGCGTCAAGAATACCATATTTTAATTCCGTTCGATACTGCTCGCCAACATTTAAAAAGGTCGGGCTTATTCCCACAAACCAGCGATCCTCTTTATTTTTTTCCGGTTGTACCGTTTTGTCAAAAATATTGCCGTCACGTTCAACTTTCAAAGAAATAGGCTGTCCTTGTTCGACCAGTTTTACAAAATCCTGCCACGAAAGTGCGGTCAAATTTTCATTTAAAATTCTATCCCCTACTTGCAAGCCGGCTTTTTGGGCTGGGGAATTATCCACTACTTTTGATAACGTCATCTCTATTTTGGCTCGAACAGGGGTCATTCCCAAAGATTCAAAAGCGCTTTCTTTTTCCGGATCAAACCGCCAATCGGATAAATCCAAGCGTTTTTCATAGGTGACACTTGAACCAAAAGGTGAAAAACCAATATCCACTTGAGATTCCCCTAACTTTGCAGCTAATAGCATATTAATGGTTTCCCAATCCTGTGCCTTTTGTCCATCAATTGTCATAATTTGTGAATTGGCTTCTATTTTTGCTTGCGCAGCAATGGAATGTGGCGTAACACTTTCAATCACAGGTTTTATACTTGGCATCCCGACAGAATAAATGACCCAATATGCCACGATAGCAAAAATAAAATTAGCTAATGGACCTGCTGCAATAATAAATGCACGTTGTAATACCGACTTTTGATCAAATGCTTGAGATTTTAACGACGAGGGAACCTCTTCTGCCCTGCCATCCAGCATTTTAACGTAGCCACCCACTGGGATCATCGACAAGGCAAATTCAGTTCCCTGTTTATCGGTACGCCGCCAAAGCACTTTACCAAAACCGATAGAAAAACGATGCACTTTTACACCGCACTTTCGTGCCGCCCAAAAATGACCGTATTCATGAACCGCCACTAACACAGAAATCGCGATCAGAAAAGAACCCAGTGACCACAGAAATGACATTATCGATCCTTATAAGACAAAGAAATAAAAGTAAGTAAAAAAGGGGACAGCCGCCGTTAAACTGTCGATACGATCTAAGATACCGCCATGACCGGGAATAAGTTGGCTACTGTCTTTAATGCCTGATTCTCGCTTAAACATACTTTCTGTTAAATCACCCAAGATTGAAATGGCAACCGTTGCGACCGAGAGAATCACAAATCCTGTCATAGTACGATTGCCAAGTAATGTCTCACGAGAAAAATAAATAAAAACACATGCGAGAATAACCGCGGTCATTAAACCGCCAAACACGCCTTCCCAAGTTTTACCCGGTGAAACTTTTGGTGCAAGTTTATGTTTACCAAAAGCACGACCGGCAAAATACGCGCCGGAATCCGCCGCCCAAACCAGCACAAACACATAAAGCAGTAAAAATAAACCATAATGAGGATCTTGTGTATAATGCTCTAAACGCAAATGCAAGACGGCCGCAATGAAAGGAATCAAAGTTGCGAAAGCAAACAACAAGTGAATCGGCTTATTTTTGCCCCAATATCTTGCGGAATTGGGATAAGTGATGACTAACAATAATGCAAGCATCCACCAACCTACGGAATTAAGCAATAAAAGTGGAAGATAGTCTTCAAAAACACGTCCTGCATTTAAATAATCGCCTTCGGTAAAAAGCCATAAAAAAATAAAAGCACCGAGAAATACGGTAATACACAAACGGGCGAGAGGTTGCTCAAAACGGGCAAATTGTGTCCATTCCCACACACCCAATGTCGCCACCATCCCCAAAGCCAAAGCAAAATAAAAAGGGGTAAATAAGAACAAGGCACAAAGTACCAGTGCAATAAGCACAATAGCCGATAATACACGTTCCTTAAGCATAATTTCTCCGCTTATTCTGTCCCGCCAAAACGGCGATGACGTTGTTGATAATTCGCAATGGCTTGATTAAAATCTTTTTCACTGAAATCCGGCCATAAAACATCTAAAAAACACAGTTCCGCATAGGCAATTTGCCAAAGTAAAAAATTGCTAATACGTTGTTCACCGCTGGTACGAATCAATAAATCCACTTGCGGCTGCTCTTGAGTAACAAGGTGTTGTTGGAAACATTGCTCGTTGATGTCTTCCGTATTTATTTCATTATTTTTTACTTTATCTGCAATTTGTTTGGTTGCTTGTACAATATCCCAACAACCACCATAATTTGCGGCGATATTCAGCGTAAGTGCGGTATTTTTTTCAGTCAGTTCTTCAGCTTTTCTAATTTTCTCTTGCAATTTTTCACTAAACCGTGATGTATCACCAATAATTTTCAGGCGAATATCATTTTTATGTAATTTCTTGACTTCACGATCCAAGGCTTGCATAAAAAGTGTCATCAACGAACTGACTTCCTGTTCCGGACGGTTCCAATTTTCACTGCTGAAGGCGTAAAGTGTCAGCACTTTTACACCGATTTGACGTGCATAGCTGACCGCACGGCGAACCGAGCCAACGCCATGAGTATGACCAAAAACACGCAATTTATTGCGCTGTTTTGCCCAACGCCCGTTGCCGTCCATAATAATGGCAACATGTAACGGGATATTATTCTTATCAAGTTCTATCATAAAATAAGTTTATTTGTGACCGCACTTTTAACATCGTTTAATCAATTGTTCGGCAACTGCACGGGCTTGCGTATCTATCGCCAACACATCATCAATATTTGAAATAACCGTACTCGACATTTTTAATACCGTTTCTTGATTAATTCGGGCTATATCCGTAAATAAAATGCGACGATCTAAGAAAGCCTGTACTGCAATTTCATTTGCAGCGTTCATTGCGGTTGTTGCATACTGCCCCTCAGCAAACGCCTCCATTGCCAGCTTTAAATTCGGATAACGATTAAAATCAGGTTCGATAAAAGTTAATTCTTTGATTTTAAAGAAGTCTAAAGGTTCAACACCGGCAAAAGTGCGATGAGGGTAAGACATGGTTTCGGCAATAGGGGTTCTCATATCTGGATTCCCCATTTGCGCAATGACTGAACCATCCACATAACGCACCATAGAATGAATGATGGATTGTGGGTGGATAATCACCTCCATTTCATCTGCGCTTGCATTGAATAAGCAACGGGCTTCAATATATTCCAAACCTTTATTCATCATCGTAGCGGAATCTACGGAAATTTTTTTCCCCATTGACCAATTCGGGTGAGCAACCGCCTGTTCCGGTGTGATATGTTTAAACTCATCTAATGCCGTATAACGAAAAGGGCCGCCAGAGCCGGTTAGAACGATTTTACTAATGCCTAATTCGGCTAACGGGCAAAAACCGATTTTTTGTTGTGCGTCAGGCGGTAAAGACTGGAAAATCGCATTATGTTCGCTATCTACCGGCAACAAAGTGGCATTGTGCTGTTTCAACGCATCAATGAAAATTTTTCCACAAGTTACCAACGCCTCTTTATTGGCTAATAGCACGCGCTTACCGGCTTTTATCGCAGATAAGGTCGGTAACAACCCCGCCGCACCAACTATGGCAGCCATAACTTGATCGGCATCAGGATGTGCGGCGAGTTCACAAATTACTTTTTGTCCCGCCAATACTTCCGTTACCATGCCCTGTGCCGAAAGCTTTTTACGTAGCATATCGGCGGCCACGACGTCATCAAGCGCAGCAAAGTGCGGTCGAAATTTCACACATTTTTCAAACATTGCCTCAACATTTTTTCCACCGACAAGGGCAAAGGCATGATATTTTTCCGGGTTATTTTCAATTACGGATAAGGTGCTTTGTCCAATCGAGCCCGTTGCACCAAGAATCACAATATTTTGTTTTTGCATAAATTTTTGACCGCACTTTATATTGAGTAAAAAGGACGCCAATGCGTCCTTTATTTCGCGATTAAGATTATTTTTGTTTCAAAGATACTTGCAAAATAATAGAAAAACATAAATCTGTAACCAAATCAGATTTAATATTTTTTGTCATTAATCCGCCAAACATGTTTGTATCTTTATCTTGGTAACAATTAAAAATCTAATAGCTCTTTTTCTTTTTCTGCTAAAACTTCATCAACTTTCTTAATAAATTGATCAGTAATTTTTTGAATATCTTCTTCCGCTTTATGCTGTTCATTTTCACTGATTTCTTTGTCTTTTAACAGCGCTTTGATTTTATCATTCGCATCACGGCGGACATTACGAATAGCGACTTTGCCTTGCTCACCTTCAGCCTTAACGATTTTAATTAAATCACGGCGGCGTTCTTCCGTTAATGGAGGGAGCGGTACGCGAATCGTCGTACCGGCAGAAGACGGATTTAAACCTAGATCGGAAGTTAAAATCGCTTTTTCTACTGCACCGATTAATGAACGATCAAATACCGTTACTGCAAGTGTACGCGCATCCTCCGCTACCACATTGGCTAATTGGCGAAGAGGTGTTGCAGCACCGTAGTATTCTACTTGGATCGCATCTAATAAACTTGGTTGAGCGCGACCTGTACGAATTTTAGCAATATGTCCTTTTAACGCTTCAAGGCTCTTATCCATACGATCTTGCGCATCTTTTTTAATTTCATTAATCATATATTCTGTTCCTTTTAGTAAAAATTAAAAACGCAACGATTGTACTCAATTCCATTGCGTTTTCCTAGTTCAATTCATCAATCCGATTCAATTAACAAATCGTCGTGCCTTCCGTTGTACCTAGAACAACATTTCGTAGTGCGCCAGGTTTAACCATATTAAACACACGAATCGGCATACCGTGGTCACGGGCTAAGGTAAACGCAGCTAAATCCATTACCTGTAATTCTTTATCAATCACTTCCGCATAGGTAAGATGTTGATATAATTTTGCTTGTGGATTTTTAGCCGGATCACAATCATACACGCCGTCCACTTTGGTCGCTTTCAACACCACATCCGCTTCAATTTCAATGCCACGCAAGCAGGCTGCGGAATCGGTCGTAAAAAATGGGCTGCCTGTCCCTGCAGAAAAAATCACCACACGTTTTTCCCGTAACATTTTAATCGCTTCCGACCAGTTATAAGTATCGCAAATACCGTTTAACTGAAAAGCAGACATTAATTTTGCATTCACGTCGGCACGATGTAGTGCATCACGCATTGCCAAACCGTTCATCACCGTGGCAAGCATACCCATATGGTCGCCCACTACACGATTCATACCGGCTTTCGCTAATTTCGCGCCACGAAATAGATTACCGCCGCCCAACACAACACCAACTTCAACCCCCATTTCCACTAATTCTTTGATCTCTAATGCCATACGATCGAGAATTGACGGGTCAATCCCAAACCCTTCATCACCTTGTAATGCTTCACCGCTTAATTTCAATAAAATACGTTTGTAAATTGGTTGGCTCATTGTCTTTTCCTTTTTGGGCTTAAAAAAATTGCCCTATTCTATAAAATAACTGCGCAAGAGTGAAGATATTAGAGATGGAAATTCTCATTAAAAACTGGATAATAAGCGCATTTATTTCTCCATAGAGATAGTATGAACACCTCAAAAATACCGCTGATTTTAACCGCACTTTGGATTTTTATTTGTGCCATGGTGGCAGGTTATTTCATACTGATTGGCACTGGAATGTTTCCTCAGCCCGATATTGGGTTCATTTTACTTGCCGCCGTCCTGATTCTTTTATTAAGTAGCAGCAAAAAAACGTTCTATTTTATTTTGTTGCCAATCGCCTGCGCACATGCATTTTACACACCTGTCGGCCTCAATTTCGGCGCACCGAGCTATCAATATATTGCCTCTGTTTTTGCCACAGATATGTTGGAAACTAGAGAATTTTTATTGCAAATTCCACTGAGTAGCTATCTTATTGCCTTTTCTATTCCGGTATTGGTGTTTGTACAATATAAAAGTGCGGTCAAATTCAGCATTAAACTTTATCGTAACAAAACCTTTATTAGCCTATCGGCATTACTCTTTGCTTATCATCTTCCCCTCGCCGCTCCCGTAAAAGAAAGCGTTAATTCAACGTTAAAAATTTATGATGAAGTCAAGAAACTCAAACAAATGTCGCATTCGCATAGCTGGGGAAAATCAATCTTAGACCATTCCCGCTACGATGATTATGTGTTAATCATAGGCGAAAGTGCACGCCAAGATTATCATCATGCTTATGGTTATCCTGTGAAAAACACGCCTTTTATGTCAAATGCCACAGGTACTCTCATTAATGGATTCCGCTCAGCCGGCACTAATACGATTGCATCTTTACGCTTAATGCTTACGCTGCCAAACAAAGAAAAATGGGAACCGAACTATGATTTAAGTTTAGTGGATCTCATCAAATCTGCCGGCATTAAAACCTATTGGTTATCTAATCAAGGTTTGCTGGGCGAGTTTGATACGCCGGTTTCCTCTCTTGCAGCAAAATCCGATGAAACCTTCTTTTTAAAAAAAGGGGGGAGTTTCAACTCCACGAATTATAGCGATTTTGATTTATTACCCAAATTCGTCCAAATATTGGAAAACCCGATAGAAGGAAAACGCTTCATTGTCTTGCATATTTACGGCTCTCACCCTTTGGCTTGCGATCGTGTTGAAGATTATCCGAAAATCTTTAAGGATGACGAAATTGATCCGAAATATGCCTATTTAAATTGTTATATTTCTTCTATCAAGAAAACCGATGAATTTTTAGAACGCGTCTATAAACAACTGCAACAAAACACACAAAAAAATCACCGCACTTTTTCGATGATTTATTTCTCTGATCACGGGTTATGCCACCAAAAAGATGAAAAATATAACCTAATATTGTTCAATCAAAACTGCTTTAGTCGCAGCCATCACAATATTCCGTTGTTTAAAATCGCTTCTGACGATACCGAACGTAAGGAATATAAAGTATTTAAATCCGGTTTAAATTTTGTGGAAGGCATTGCAAATTGGATAGGCATCAAAAATCCAAAACTCACCGTCGAAGAGGATTTATTTTCTGCTGAAGCGGATAAAGATGATTTTGGGTTACAAAAACGCATTGATGAGAAATATGAAAAAGGAGACGATCCGGCTATTGATATCCGCCCAAAACATAAATAGTAAAAAGCCGATAAATTAATATCGGCTTTTTTATCTTTCAAAAATAAGAAGAATTAAGCATTACCACCGGTAATTTTTGCTACTTCTGCTGCGAAATCTTCTTCTACTTTTTCAATCCCTTCACCCACTTCTAAACGAATGAAGTTAGAAACTGAAGTATTGACTAATTTTAAGTAGTCACCCACAGATTGAGAAGGATCCATAACGAATGCTTGACCGGTTAAAGAAACTTCACCGGTGAATTTCTTCATACGACCTTCAACCATTTTCTCTGCGATTTCTTTTGGTTTTCCTGAATTAATTGCGATGTCGATTTGGATTTGACGCTCGTGTTCCACAACCTCAGCAGAAACATCTTCCGGATTTACGAAATCAGGTTTAGATGCTGCAACGTGCATTGCCACTTTTTTCAATTCTTCAGCAGAACCTTCACCGGCAACTAATACACCGATTTTCGCGCCATGTAGGTATTGAGCAATAACATTACCTTCTAAGTAAGCGACACGGCGGATAGTCATATTCTCACCGATTTTCGCTACTAATGCCGCACGTTTTTCTTCAAAATGTGCTTGTAATTGTTCGATAGTAGAACCTTTATTTGCCGCTGCGTAATCCGCTACTTCATTGGCTAACGCTAAGAAACCGCTATCTTTTGCTACGAAGTCGGTTTCACAGTTCATTTCCACTAACACGCCGAAACCTGCTTCAACACGTGCAATGATAACGCCTTCAGCTGCTACACGACCCGCTTTTTTCGCTGCTTTTGCTTGGCCGGATTTACGCATATTATCGATGGCTAATTCAATATCGCCGTTCGCTTCAACTAATGCTTTTTTACATTCCATCATACCTGCGCCGGTACGTTCACGAAGTTCTTTAACTAATGCTGCTGTAATTTCAGCCATTTTTCCAATCCTCTGTCTGAAAGTGCGGTTATTTTCTACCGAACTTTTTAGATAAAAATACAGGGGCAATTTCTCGCCCCTGTGCCAATTAATCGTTTGATTAATAAGGGCTCTCGCCTTATTGCAAAACTTAAATTATTCCGCTTCAACCGCAGCCGCTAATTCTTCAGTCACCGCCGCTTCGTTGCCACGACCTTCTTTTACTGCTGCAGCTGCAGCCGTTAAGTAAAGTTGAATCGCACGGGTCGCATCATCGTTACCCGGAATAACGAAATCTACGCCAGCCGGAGTAGAATTGGTATCGACGATAGCAAATACAGGGATACCCAGATTATTTGCTTCTTTCACAGCGATATGTTCGTGGTCAGCACCGATCACAAATAATGCATCCGGTAAACCGCCCATATCTTTGATACCGCCAAGGCTTAATTCAAGTTTTTCCATCTCACGGGTACGCATTAACGCTTCTTTTTTAGTTAATTTATCAAATGTACCATCTTGAGATTGAACTTCTAAATCTTTTAAACGTTTAATTGATTGACGTACTGTTTTCCAGTTAGTCAACATACCACCTAACCAACGGTGATTTACATAATATTGTTGACAGTCTAATGCTGCAGCTTGAACGGCTTCAGACGCAGCGCGTTTTGTACCGACGAAAAGCACTTTACCGTTGTTGCTTGCAATACGGGTTAATTCCGCTAATGCTTCGTTGAATAATGGTAAGGTTTTTTCAAGGTTGATGATGTGAACACCATTACGGGCACCAAAAATGAAAGGTTTCATTTGTGGATTCCAATAACGGGTTTGGTGTCCGAAGTGTACGCCTGCGTTGATCATATCGCGCATTGAAACTTGTGCCATAATATTTTCCTTTTAATTGGGGTTGAGCCTCCACATATCAGCTCATCGACCGTTTGGCACCCCGATGAAGCCTTGGTGATATGTGTGTGTTATTTAAGTTAAAAATCTACTCTTTTCAGATAGAAAAAGAGCGGTGCGATTTATACCATAAAGTGCGGTTAAATTCTAGTTTATTTTTATTTGGATAATAGGCAATCCGTGAATAAACTCATTCACAACGAATGACGATTTCACTAGGCTTAGATCATTCTGTCATCGTTATTTAAGGCATCGGAAAAATGGCACCTAATCCCACCGCGTGTTGTGCACCGGTAACATCAGGTAAATTACCTGTTTGATGATTCATTCTTCGACAAGCCAACCATGCAAAAGCAGCGGCCTCCACATAATCCGCATCCATACCAAATTCGTTGGTCGTGTGAATTTCCCAGTTTGGTAAACTGTTTGCAAGGCGTTGCATAATGAATTTATTTTTTGCGCCTCCACCACAAACCAACAACCGTTTTGGCAAAGCGATATTGATATTATCCAGGCTTGTTACAATGCTCTGAACAGTAAATTCCACTAAGGTTGCCTGTATATCCTGTGGTAAAAGTGCGACTGAATTTGTTGTAATATGTTGAATTTTTTGTTCCAACCAAGACAAATTAAATAATTCCCGCCCCGTACTTTTAGGTAGAGGTTGTTGGAAAAAAGGCTCGTCTAACAGGTAATTCAACAATTCTTCATTGCATTGTCCGGTTGCCGCCCATTCACCATTTTTATCATAGGGTACGCCGAGATGTTTTTCGATCCACTGATCAAGTAACGTGTTCCCCGTGCCGGTATCAAACCCCATTACAGGCTGATTCGGAATCAATAAGGAAACATTGCTTATTCCCCCTATATTCAACACTACGGTGGCATAATTCGGGTCAAAAAAAACAGCCTGATGGAATGCCGGCACAAGCGGGGCACCTTGTCCGCCGAATGCCATATCTTTGCGGCGGAAATCCCCTACGGTGGTAATGCCGGTACGGGCGGCGAGCAAATTCATATCGCCAATTTGTATTGTGAAAGGAAACCGTCCTTGCGGTGAATGCCATACGGTTTGTCCATGGCAGCCAATGGCTTGAATGTGTTCCGCAGGAATCTGGCTAGACTGTAAAAAACGGTTTACGCAATCCGCATAAAGTAAGCCAAGTTGATGCTCCAACTCACCCAACTGCTGTAATGTTGTCTCGCCCGACCGTACAAGTGCGGTTATTTTTTCACGTAAATCCTTTGGCATCGGGGTAAAATCCGCTGCCACTAACTTAGGTTTGGGTAAACTAAAATCGACTAATGCAATATCTACACCATCCAAGCTCGTACCGGACATAATGCCGATATAATATTTTGCATTCATTTTAATTGAGTATATAAGGCAAAGGTTGAATAGTCAGAATGCAACCGTCTTCCGGTAAACGGAAGGTTTGAGTCGGATTAATATCATTGTTCATCACGACTTGTAACCACAAAACGCCCTCAATATTGACCGCACTTATAATTGTGCCGGTTTTGCGCCAGTGGCTTTCAAGCTGCATTTCAATTTCACTACCGATTTCCGGTATTTCTTGAGTTTCACCTTTTAGAACGAACATCGCACGCTTGTTTGCACCGCGATACTTGGCTCTCGCGACAGTTTCTTGCCCAATGTAACAACCTTTAGTAAAAGAAACGGCTTGCTCAATGGCTTGTAAATTCATTGCCTGAGGAATAAATTCATTTTGCATTTTTGCACTTAAATGAGGAATTCCGGCTTGTATATCGGCAAGATCCCACTCTTGTTCATCGGCATTGAAAGTCACCGCCAATGCGGTTTCATTGAGTAAAATCGCTCGCTGCTCATCAATTTCCAGTGTGAAGTGCGGTTGGATTTTGCCACATTTTTCACCGATTACCCCAACGATCTGCCAATCGTGTAAATAAAAGCTGACTTTAGAAAACACCGCATACTTTTTCAACGCTTCCAGTGCACTTGGTAATAAATCCTTTCTCACTAATAAAAAAAACTGTTCACTACTGACTTTCAATAAACGAAAAATTGCATTCACTTTCCCCTTCGGATCGCAGTGTGCGGTGATCGTCGTTGCACCACTAGCCAATCCCACTACATCAGTAGTAAGTTGCCCTTGCAAATATTTTTCTGCATCTGTGCCCTGTGCTTCGATCAGTTGGTATTGATTCAGTTGAATAAATTGAGCCATCCCGTTCCCCTATTCTAAATTCTGAATTTGCTCACGCATTTGCTCGATTAATACTTTTAATTCAACCGCTGAGGCGGTGATATCCGCATTGATAGATTTAGATGCTAAGGTATTAGATTCACGGTTAAGTTCTTGCATCATAAAATCCAATTTACGCCCGACAGCTCCACCCTTTTTTAAGATATTAGTGGTTTCTTTTACGTGCATTTGCAAGCGGTCAAGCTCCTCTGCGACATCTACCCGCTGTGCCAATAAAACCATCTCCTGTTCGACACGCTGTGGATCAAGGCTAATTTTTGTTTCTTCAAAACGCTGTAATAAACGCTCGCGTTGCCATTGTAAAACTGCCGGCATTTGTGACCGCACTTTATCTGTCTCGACACCAATAGCATCTAAGCGTTGCTGAATGATCGTTTGTAATTTCTCCCCTTCGCGACCACGCATATCAATAAATTCTTTCAGCAGCTCATCAAAAGCATTCAATAAATCTTGGCTAATCTTATCTAGATCCTGCTCCGGCGCTTCTACTACACCGGGATAACGTAATACATCCGTTAAACTAATTTCGCCCTCGCCAGCCTGAGCTTTAATCCATTGCAAAGATTGGATCACTTGGTTTGCCAATTCCCGATTAATGTTAAGTTCACTATTCGTTTGTTTTTTGCTTTCAATACGCAAAGAACATTCAATTTTACCACGCGTCAAATTTTGACGAAGTTTTTCACGTAAAGTGTTCTCCAAACCGCGAAATTGTTCCGGTAATCGAAAGAAATTTTCCAAATAACGCTGGTTCACCGAGCGAATTTCCCATACCGCATCACCCCAATCTTTTTTCAATTCGAGGCGAGCAAAGGCCGTCATACTATAAATCATAAGAGCTCCTAATTTTATGTCTTAGTCGATTTGTCGGTTATTGTAACGAGAAAGTGAAATGATTTCTAAAAATATTTCTATAAATAAGATATTTACAGGTTGTAAATTTTAAAATACAATCACTGTAAATTTTAAGTTACATCCAAGGAAATAAAAATGAACAAAACTGTTGGCAGTACGTTGCTGGTTTCCGGCACAATGATTGGTGCCGGAATGCTGGCAATGCCCCTAACTTCCGCCGGAATCGGTTTCAGTTTCACGCTGGTTTTACTATTAGCACTTTGGGCATTGCTCACTTTTACGGCTTTATTGTTTGTGGAACTTTACCAAACTGCTGAAAGCGATGCGGGTATTGGTACGCTGGCAGAACAATATTTCGGAAAATTCGGGCGGATTGTTGCCACTGCAGTGCTTATTATCTTTTTATATGCCCTAATCGCAGCATACGTCAGTGGTGGTGGTTCTTTATTAAACGATTTATTGCCGGAAAGTTTCGATAATAAAATCAGTACCTTGTTGTTCACAATAATTTTTGGGTCATTTATTGTGATCGGCACGCACAGTGTAGATAAAATTAATCGCCTACTGTTTTTTGTGATGCTTGCCTCTTTTGTGATAGTCCTGGGATTAATGCTACCGAAAATTAAAATGGATAATTTATTAGCCATGCCTATTGATAATGCATTGATCATTTCTGCCAGTCCGGTATTTTTTACCGCTTTTGGTTTCCACGGCTCTATTCCAAGTTTGAATAAATACTTAGGTGGAAATGTAAAAGCTTTGCGCATTTCGATTTTAGTCGGTTCGAGCATTACGCTAGGTGCTTATATTTTATGGCAACTTTCTACCCACGGCTTGCTCACACAAAATGAATTTTTACAGATATTAAAAGAAGATGCGACATTAAATGGTTTGGTAAAAGCAACACTTGCCATCACCGGTAGCAATGTGATCACAAGTGCGGTCAAGTTATTCTCAACTTTAGCCTTAGTGACCTCTTTCTTAGGAGTGGGGTTAGGTTTACTAGAATGTATTGAGGATCTATTAAAACGTTCTTTTAATATTTCTGCAGGGCGTATTTCCCTCGGCTTACTCACCTTTATTCCGCCGCTTGCTTTTGCCTTATTCTATCCGGAAGGTTTCATCTTGGCATTGGGCTATGCCGGTCAAATGTTCGCCTTCTATGCGGTAGTATTACCGGTCAGCCTTGTATGGAAAGCACGCCGCATCCACCCATCGCTTCCATACCGTGTATGGGGTGGCAATTTCACCTTACTTATCGTACTCGTGCTTGGTGTTGTGATTACTTCTATCCCGTTCGCAATCCGTGCCGGTTACTTGCCTTTTGTTGTAGGTTAATAAAACGCGGCGAAATTCGACCGCACTTTGCCCTATTTGACGCCTCAAATTCTATTGTGGGCGTCATTTTTTTACGCGGTATAAAAAAGGTAACCTTTCGGTTACCTTTTATTATTTAGTAAGTTAATTATGCATCCAAGCGTCTAAGAAACTACGCAGGATCTCTGATCGGCTTGGATGCCGCAGTTTACGCAAGGCCTTGGCTTCAATTTGACGAATACGTTCACGTGTTACATCAAATTGTTTACCTACTTCTTCAAGAGTATGATCAGTATTCATATCAATACCGAAACGCATACGTAATACTTTCGCTTCACGTGGCGTTAAGCCTTCCAATACATCTTGTATCGCCACTCTCAAGCTCTGTGCAGTAGCAGAATCCAACGGCGACTCAAGGGTATTATCCTCAATAAAATCACCTAAATGTGAATCATCGTCATCACCGATTGGGGTTTCCATAGAAATCGGTTCTTTAGCAATTTTCAACACCTTACGAATTTTATCTTCCGGCATTCCCATACGATCCGCCAATTCTTCCGGTGTTGCTTCACGTCCCATTTCTTGCAACATTTGGCGAGAAATACGGTTGAGCTTGTTGATTGTTTCAATCATATGAACCGGAATACGAATAGTACGAGCCTGATCCGCAATGGAACGTGTAATCGCTTGACGGATCCACCAAGTTGCATAAGTAGAAAATTTGTAACCACGACGATATTCAAATTTATCCACCGCTTTCATCAAACCAATGTTACCTTCTTGAATTAAATCCAAAAATTGTAAGCCACGGTTAGTATATTTTTTAGCGATAGAGATTACCAAACGTAGATTCGCCTCTACCATTTCTTTTTTCGCACGGCGTGCCTTCTGTTCACCACGAGCCACCGCATCACAAATTGTACGCATTTGTTGAACAGTCAATTTTGAATTTTCTTCAAATGCCCCCAAATTCGCAAGAGCCTGGCGTACACGATCTTCATATTTTGTTAACCGTTTTGCCCATGGTTTAGATGATTTCAACGCTTTATCCAACCACGCATCATTGCTCCCGAATTTAGTAATAACGGTCTCAAACTCATCTTTTGGCATACCTGCAATATCGACCAACACTTTTTGTAATTGGCGTTCTTCGGTACGCACACGTTTCATGATATTTTTTATCGATAAAACAAGCTGATCAAATTGTTTCGGGACAAGACGGAATTGTTTAAAAATTTCAGCAAGTATAAGCACTTGCTCCTGTGCCTTTTTATGATTACGACCATATTTGGTAATTGCCGCAAGCGTTTTTATGTGCTGTTCTTTTAATGCGGTAAATTTTTCACGGGCAACTTCAGGGTCAATGCTGTTATCCGAATCGCTTTTATCTGAAGCTGAATCCCCTTCATCTTCTTCCTCTTCACTATCATCCACATCAGTGTTGGTATCATAGTCTTCTTCGTCTTCATCAAAATCTTCAGATAATTCCGGAGTATCCTCTTCGGTCGCATTTGGATCGACAAAACCGGTAATAAGATCCGCAAGACGAACGTGTCCGTCTTCCACTTGATCATATTGAGCCAATAAATCCGAAAGCGCTTCCGGATAAGCGGCGATTGAAGTTTGAACTTCATCAATACCTTCTTCAATACGTTTAGCAATGCTAATTTCATCTTCACGGGTCAGCAAATCTACCGTACCCATTTCTCGCATATACATACGGACAGGATCGGTTGTTCGACCAATTTCAGATTCCACATTGGACAGAATTTGTGTGGCTTCTTCCACTGCGTCTTCATCCGGAATCGTGTCATTTAAGATCATGTCATCACTTTCCGGTGGTTCATCCAGCACCGGAATACCCGCATCGTTTTGTAAGGTTTGTAGTAATTTATCGTAATATTCAGGGTCAATCACATCTTCCGGCAATAAGTCATTAATTTCCGCATAGGTTAAATAACCCTGCGTACGACCCAATTCCATCAGTTGTTCAATTTGCTCTGAATATTGTTCAGCAGTAGATTGTTGGTTTTGTTCCATTTTCATACCCGTGTCGCATTATTTTATGGATGAATTTTTCGCTTAAGCGAAGAATTTTATCATTGTTACTGAGGATTAACTAACTGTTTTTTCTGTTCTTCTTTACTAGTAAGTAGTGTGACAAGCATTTCTCTTTCTTGCTCGGTTAATCCTTCAGATCGTTCTTTAGCAATGAGCATTTCAATGTTCCGCTCAATAGCCTGAATGTTCAAACGACGATAATTTTGTGAAAAAGCATTAATAATTTCCGTATCGTCTAGTAAATGCTCCCAAGTCGCTAAAATTTCAAGGGGGCGACTATATTCCGTATCACGAAAATACTCCAAAATTTGTCCGACAGTAATCCCTTCCCTTGCCCGGCAAAGTGCGGTCAATTTTTCCAATAAATCGTAACCGGCCTCTGCGCGCAGTGCGACAAGACCGGATTCGGTAATACGATTAACCAAATGCGTATTTTGCAATAAAAGTGAAATCAATACACGCATTGGCGTTTGTTTAATTTTCGGTTGTGAATCCGCTCTTGTTACCTTATGATTTTCCACTTGTTTTGGGATTAAACTCTCTAATTGCGATTCGTTAAAAATACCTAATTTTTGCGCCAACGTATTCCGTAAAGATAGGCGTAATGCCTCACCTGGAATTTGTCGAATTAGCGGTACGGCAAGTGCGACTAATTTACTCCGTCCCTCTTTAGTGGAAAAATCCACTTGCGGATTTAAATGGGCAAACAAAAATTCCGTGAGTGATTGCGCACTTTCGATATATTCTTCAAATTTTGCTTTACCATATTGGCGGACATAAGTGTCCGGATCTTCTCCATCCGGCAAAAAAATGAATTTAATTTGTCGCCCGTCTTCCAAATAAGGTAAAGCATTTTCCAAGGCACGCCACGCAGCATCTCTACCCGCCCTGTCACCGTCATAGCAGCAAATAACCTGTTCTGTGGATCGAAAAAGTAGTTGAATTTGTTCTGATGTTGTCGAAGTACCAAGAGAGGCAACTGCATAATCCACACCGAACTGAGCTAACGCCACCACATCCATATACCCCTCAACCACTAGCAATTTTTGTGGTTCATCATTCATTTGTAGCGCTTCATATAAACCGTAAAGTTCACTGCCTTTATGATAAGTAATGGTTTCCGGTGAATTTAGATATTTGGGTTTCTCATCACCTAAAACTCGCCCTCCGAATGCTACCGTACGCCCACGTTTATCCCGAATAGGGAACATAATTCGGTTACGGAATTTATCATAAATATTGCCGCGATCATTGCGGGAAAGCATGCCAAGATCGAGTAGCTTTTGCTGTTCTTCACGGTTTACGGCAAACTTGCGGAGAACGCTATCCATTGCATTTGGCACAAAACCAATTTGAAATCGTGCAATCACTTCTGCAGTAAGCCCGCGCTGTTGCAGATAGCTTTGTGCCGGAATATTCAAGGGTAATTGTGCTTGGTAGAATTTAGCAATTTCCTGCATTAATTCATATAGATTACGTTTAGTTTGATAATTCGCTTGCGGTCGCTGGTTAGCTGAATTACTACGTTTTTCATAAGGCACTTCCAAGCCTGCCATTGCCGCAAGTTCTTCAATCGCCTCGACAAATTCTAATTTGTCATAATCCATCAAAAAGGAAATCGCATTACCGTGTGCACCACAACCGAAGCAATGATAAAACTGCTTCTTTTCACTCACTGTAAAAGACGGCGTTTTTTCGTGATGGAAAGGACAACATGCTTGGTAGTCCCGACCGGCTTTTTTGAGCTTGATGCGTGAATTGATCACATCAATAATGTTGGATTTTGTCAGCAAATCATCAATAAATGGGCGTGGAATTAAGCCTTTCATCGCTTTTGCCTCCTTGAATATGATGTGAAAGTGCGGTTAATTTTGTTGGTATTTTTACATTTATTGAAATGTAACAAAACCGTGATACCAAAGGAATCACGGTTTGCGTTAACTCGAGTTAAAAATACTACAAATTAGTATAAACGGGTGTTGCGCGCATTTTCACGAGCATTACGTTTAGCGTGACGTTTAGCAAGTGTTGCTTTTTCACGTTTACGAACTGTCGTTGGTTTTTCATAGAATTCACGAGCGCGAACTTCCGCTAGGATACCCGCTTTTTCGCAGGAACGTTTGAAACGACGTAAAGCTACGTCAAATGATTCGTTTTCACGTACTTTAATTACAGGCATAAGCCAATCACCTCAATGAGTTTAATTTAATTGCAATTTTAAATTTTATTTTTGTCGCAAATACGACAAACTTAATAAAGGTCGCAATTCTAATCTACTTTAGGGGCAAAAGTAAAGGGGAGAATACTCAACCTCATTGAATTTCGTGGTTTCAACTGGCTAAAAATACATAAACAAGGTAAAATCACGCGTCATTTTTATAAAATAAATTAAGAAAATCAATGAAAATCTTGGGAATTGAAACCTCCTGTGATGAAACAGGTGTCGCAATTTATGATGAAGAAAAAGGGTTAATTGCGAATCAACTTTATACACAAATTGCACTTCACGCAGATTACGGCGGTGTAGTGCCGGAACTTGCCTCACGCGATCATATCCGCAAAACGACACCGCTCATTCAAGCCGCCCTAGCCGAAGCAAACTTAACCGCTGAGCAAATCGACGGTGTGGCTTATACGAGCGGCCCCGGACTTGTGGGAGCATTACTGGTAGGTTCTACGATTGCCCGCGCCCTTGCTTATGCGTGGAATGTACCTGCAATCGGGGTACATCATATGGAAGGTCATTTACTTGCACCGATGCTAGATGAAAATCGACCGCACTTTCCGTTTATTGCTCTATTAGCTTCGGGTGGGCATACTCAACTGGTGCAAGTAGAAGGCGTGGGAAAATACAAAGTCATTGGCGAATCTATTGACGATGCGGCAGGTGAAGCCTTTGATAAAACCGCTAAATTGCTTGGTTTAGATTATCCCGGCGGGGCGGCACTATCTCGTTTAGCAGAAAAAGGCTCTCCAACCCGCTTTACCTTTCCACGTCCAATGACGGCTCGTCCGGGGCTGGATTTTAGCTTTTCCGGTTTAAAAACTTTCGCTGCTAATACGGTAAATCAAGCGATTAAAGCAGAGGGTGAACTAACAGAACAAACCAAAGCGGATATTGCTTATGCATTTCAAGAGGCGGTTATTGATACATTGGCAATAAAATGCAAACGAGCCTTAAAGGAAACGGGTTATCAGCGTTTAGTCATTGCCGGCGGTGTGAGTGCAAATAAAAAATTACGTGAAAGCTTAGCTAAAATGATGAAGGATTTAAAAGGAGAGGTATTTTATCCCCAGCCTCAATTCTGTACTGATAATGGTGCAATGATTGCCTACACCGGTTTTTTACGTTTAAAACAAGGTCAGCACGACGAATTAGAGATAGAAGTTAAACCTCGCTGGCCTATGACAGAACTCTCAACAATTTAGGGAACAAACATGAACGATATTAAATTCCGAGCTATGCGTGCCGCAGGTATTGCTTGCTTTACCGTATTAGTCATAATCGGCGTATGGGTTTTTACCACATCAAGTGATGAAATGGTTAATCTCCTTACTCTAGTCGGTCAGCAGGTGGGAGGCGGCACGACCTACGGAGTCTTTTTGCTCTCCGCATTGCCCCCTTTTGCCGGTTTTATGGTTTATCACATTTGGAAATGGATCATTAAATAATGGCAAAATTGTATTTTTATTATTCCACTATGAATGCCGGTAAATCGACAACCTTACTGCAATCCTCTTACAACTATCGCGAACGAAATATGAACACGTTAGTTTACACCGCAGCCATTGATGATCGTTTTGGTGTGGGAAAAGTGACCTCTCGTATTGGAATTAGCCAAGATGCCCGATTGTTCAATGCAAACACTAATTTATTTAATGAAATTAGCCGGCACTTACAACAAGAAAAAATACATTGTGTGTTAGTCGATGAAGCACAATTTCTCACCAAACAGCAAGTTTATCAACTCAGCGATGTCGTCGATAAACTTAATATTCCTACATTATGTTACGGTCTGCGTACCGATTTCCAAGCAGAACTTTTTGAAGGCAGTAAATACTTACTCGCTTGGGCAGATCAATTGGAAGAACTTAAAACCATTTGTTATTGTGGACGTAAAGCGAACTTTGTCCTTCGTCTCACTGAAAACGGTGAAGTCGTCAAAGAAGGTGAACAAATCCAAATTGGCGGAAATGACAGCTACCTTTCCGTTTGCCGCTATCATTACAAAGAAAAGTGCGGTCAAATTTAACTAAGTTTTTAACGTAATTTTCAAACACAACAACATAGAAATATAAGGTCAGTGTTATGCTAAAAAATAAAACTTTCGGGAGTGCTTTAATTATCGCCGGAACAACTATTGGCGCAGGAATGCTTGCCATGCCGTTGACATCGGCAGGAATGGGCTTCGGTTATACGGTGTTATTACTTATAGGGCTTTGGACCTTACTTGTTTATAGCGGATTGCTATTTGTCGAAGTTTACCAAACCGCAGATCAACTTAATGATGGCGTAGCAACATTGGCAGAAAAATATTTTGGCGTACCGGGACGTATTCTCGCGACTCTAAGTTTATTGATTTTGCTCTATGCACTTTCGGCAGCCTATATCACCGGCGGCGGTTCTTTACTTTCGGGCTTGCCTACCGCATTTGGTATGGAAGCCATGTCACTAAAAACGGCGATCGTTCTTTTCACCGTCGTACTGGGTTCTTTTGTCGTAATCGGTACAAAAGGGGTTGATGGAATCACACGCCTACTATTTATCGGTAAATTACTCGCCTTTGCTTTTGTGTTGTTTATGATGCTACCGAAAGCGGCAACGGATAATCTCATGGCTCTTCCCCTCAACTATGCCTTTGTAATTTCTGCGGCGCCAATTTTTTTCACCTCTTTCGGTTTCCACGTCATTATGGCAAGTGTAAACAGTTATTTGGACGGCGATGTCCGGCAATTCAGAAAAGCGATTTTGGTCGGCACGGCAATCCCGCTCTTTGCCTATTTAGTATGGCAACTCGCCACCCACGGCGTATTGACCCAAAGTGAATTTGTACGGATCTTACAAGCCGATCCGACCTTAAACGGTTTAGTCAATGCCGTGCGTGAAATCACGGGATCAAATATGATGGGAGAAATGGTACGTATTTTTTCCGCACTCGCGCTAATCACCTCTTTTCTTGGCGTAATGCTTGGCGTTTTTGAAGGATTAGGCGATTTATTCAAACGTTATCGTTTGCCGCATAACCGTATTTCGCTGACAGTGACCGCATTTACCCCTCCATTGATATTTGCGTTATTTTACCCTGAGGGCTTTATATCCGCCTTAAGTTATGCCGGTTTATTATGTGCTTTTTATTGCTTGATTTTACCTATCGGTTTAGCATGGCGAACCCGTCAAGCTAACCCTAATCTCCCTTATCGGGTGATGGGCGGAAATATTGCATTAACCGTCGCACTAATTATAGGTATCGTAATTATGCTGATCCCATTCTTAATTCAAGCGGGCTGTTTACCGGCAGTTGCAGGATAAAGTGCGGTCACAAAAAACAACATTTTTTGAACGTTGGTTTTGCCAATGGCTCCGATAGGGGGGTGAACAAACGAGTAAGCGAGTTTGTGAATAATTTTTCATAGATTTTTTATCCTTTAAAAAAGGAAACCCAACATAATGCGGTTTCCTTTTTTACATTGAACAGCTTCATCAAAAATCGAGTTTTCCCTCCAACCCTGCCATTGCCTTACACTCTGCCTCGCTATGCGCTTCTTTTATCGCAATGGATTGCAAAAAGGTTTTAATTTCCAATAACTGGATAATTTTTTCCTCCACTTGCGCAAGTTGTTTTAACACCATTTGATCAGCCTGATAATGATCGGTTAAACCCAATTTCAAACGGTTCAGCCCACGAATATCTTCTAGCGAAAAACCTAAAGTGCGGCATTTTTTAATGAAGTTTAGCAATGCAACGCTCTCCTCATCATAGGAGCGATAGCCGTTTGCTGCCCGCTTAGGTTCAGGCAGAATCCCTTGTTGTTCGTAATAACGAATCGTTTCAAGATTTACTCCGGTACGAAGGCTTAACTCATTGACTTTCATTATTTTCCTCAATTCATCTTTGCTAAGTTGGAGCGGAATACCATCTATTTAGTGCTCGTGCTTTTCCATCGAAAAATGTTCAGAATTATCACGCAACGCTTTGAATGCCTGCCACACTACGGATACGCCACTACGTAATACCAATAAACTCAACAGGGCACTCGCTACCACATCAACCCATTGCCAATTTAACAAATATGCACTTAACCCTGCCAAAATTGCAACCACCGAACCGAATAAATCAGCCAATACATGCAAATAAGCCGCTCGGATATTCAAATTATCCTGATCACTTCTAAGCATTATCCATGCCACTAAAATATTCACTAAAAGCCCAACTATCGCCACGCTCAACATAGGTAATGCCACCATTTCTATCGGTGTCAACCAACGCTCTACGGCTTCCAATAAAATCCAAATCGCCACGCCAATTAAAGAAACACCATTTAACAATGCAAACCATTTTTGCCATTTCACACTTAAAAAGAGTGCGATTAACGCTAACCCAAGCGACAAACTGTCATTCGCCATATGACCGGCATCCGCCATTAAAGCAAGACTATTGAAAAAATAACCGCCTAAAAATTCCACCACCATATAACTCGTGATAATCAACAAACTGATAGTTAGAATTTTTTTATCTTTCGGAGTATGAGAATGTTGATGTTTACTATGTAGCTCTTCCTTTACAACAATATGTTCCATGATATGCCCCTTCCAATTAATTTGGTGTGAGTGTAAAGTCCGTAGTGAGTACGGGGTCAAGAAAATTTTATAAAAATCTAAAACATTCGCAAAATTAACCGCACTTTAATGGATAAATCGGCGCGCTCTTTCCTTTTCAGAAATTTTCAGGAAGGGCAAATAAATTGGTGTTTGAGATAATGGGTTTACCGCTCACATTTTTGCCCTTGGGATGATTATCAGCGATTAATCTGTGCCCAAAATTCCTCTTCCGTTAATATTGCCACGCCCAATTCCTGTGCTTTAGTGAGTTTTGACCCAGCGGCGTCGCCGGCAATAACGAAATCTGTTTTGGCAGAAACGGAACCGCTGACTTTTGCCCCCATTTCTTGCAGTAAGACCTTGGCTTCATTACGTCCCATTTGAGTAAGTGTACCGGTGAGAACGATAGTTTTGCCTTTGAATGGATTATCTTTCGCTTCTTTGACCTCCACCGTTTCCCAATGCACGCCTTGTGCAAGAAGATCTTTCACTACATCTACATTATGAGGTTCACGCCAGAATGCCAAAATACGGTTAGCCACTACTTCCCCCACATCAGGCACTTGTTGGAGCTGTTCAAAATCAGCATTTTGCAACGCCTCAAGCATTTTAAAATGATTGGCTAAATTCAATGCCGTAGCTTCGCCCACTTCACGGATACCCAAGGCAAAAATAAAACGAGCGAGCGTGGTATGTTTGGCTTTTTCTAAGCTGTTTAAGGCATTTTCTGCCGATTTTTTCCCCATACGCTCTAAGCGTGTCAAAGTGGTCAGTTCAAGTTTAAATAAATCCGCCGGGGTATGAATCAGCTCACGATCCACCAGTTGTTCTATTAATTTACCGCCTACGCCATCAATATCCATTGCTTTGCGTGAAACAAAATGTTTTAGCGCTTCCTTCCGTTGTGCCGCACAGAATAATCCGCCGGTACAGCGTGCCACGGCTTCTCCTTCAATACGAACAATTTGAGAATTACACACCGGGCAATTTGTCGGGAAAGTAATCGGTTTGGCATGGTCAGGGCGACGTTCAGGCAAAACACCAATAATTTGTGGAATCACATCACCGGCACGGCGAACAATCACCGTATCACCAATGGCAATATCCAAACGGGCAATTTCATCACCGTTGTGTAAGGTTGCATTACTCACGGTTACGCCTGCGACAAATACCGGTTCAAGTTTTGCCACCGGCGTAATTGCACCGGTACGCCCTACTTGAAATTCCACACCATTTAATACCGTTAATTCTTCTTGTGCGGGGAATTTATAAGCAATCGCCCAACGAGGTGCTTTGGAAATAAACCCAAGCTCGTTTTGTAGGGCTATATCATTAATTTTTAATACTGTTCCGTCAATATCATAACCAAGATCACTACGTTTATTTTGAACATCATGATAAAACGCCAATACCTCTTCAGCACCATGACAAAGTCGAATTTCCGGATTCACCGGAATACCAATCGATTTCAGCCATTGTAAACGTTCATAATGGGTGGAAGGTAAGTCTACCCCTTCGGCGATACCGACACTATATGCATTTAATACAAGCGGGCGTTTACTGGTGATTTTCGGATCAAGTTGGCGCAACGATCCCGCTGCGGCATTACGCGGATTGGCAAAGGTTTTCTCGCCGTGTTCGAGGACGTATTCGTTCAAACGTTCAAAGCCTTCATGGGGCATAAATACCTCACCCCGTACTTCTAAACGCTCCGGCGGATTTTCTGTGAGTAATTGTAAAGGGATATTACGAACGGTGCGAATATTCAAGGTAATATCCTCACCCGTTGTACCGTCTCCACGAGTTGCGGCTTGGGTCAGAATGCCATTCACATACAAAATACTCACGGCAAGCCCATCCAGTTTAGGTTCGGCACAAAACGTTAAAGGTGAAGAAGATTTTCCCAATCGATCTTCAATACGCTTTACAAAAGCGTAAAATTCTTCATCGGAAAAAACATTATCCAAAGACAACATTGGAATTTCATGACGAATTTGGCGAAAAGCAGAAAGCGGTTTTGCCCCAACCCGCTGAGTTGGAGAATCGGCGGTAACCCATTCGGGATGTTCCAATTCTAAGGCTTTGAGCTGATGAAAAAGGCGATCATATTCGCTATCCGGCACGCTTGGATTATCCAAAACATGATATTCATATTCGTATTGACGCAAGGTTTTGCGTAGATTGTTAATCTGGGTTTGAATGTCAGTCATAAAATTCTCGGTAAAAATGACCGCACTTTTTAATCTTTTACACAATAAAGGCGAACCCGATGTTCGCCCGAATGAAAAGTGCGGTAGAAAATAAATCTGTTTTATACACGCGCAAGGTAACGTTGTTCTTGGTAATCATCAAAAATTTGCTCATCTTCGGTAAGCACCGAACCGCCTAAATCTTCTGCCAGAGTTTTAGCGGCACGAATCATTAATTTAAGATTGGCAAGATCACTACCCGGGGAAGGCAGTTTCATAAATAATGCCAAACCAATGGTGTTAAACTCCGTGTTATATGGGTTAAAACCACCATCATCTTGCAAATTGGCAACACTGAATAATGTTGGGCTTGCCACGCTTAAATCAAAATGACGGTGATACATATTGTGTTCACCAAAGATAAAGCCTAAATTTTCAAGGGACTGTATCAACCTTAAACCGTAAAATTCACGATGTTGTGGTGAAACAACATAAAGTTGAATGTAACCGGAGGTTTGTTTTTCCGTATTTGCCTCCAATGTGCGCGCTTCATTAAAATGTATGGTAGATTTTACACTATCCAACTCCCCTAATGACATTTGCGAAAGCTGTTCCCGCAATTCAGGCGAAGAAGAGTTAATCCCTTCAAGTTCATTGGCTTGCGCTTCTAGTTGTTCAAGCGTCATATTTGCAGGATTCGGCTTAGATGCCGCTTGTTTCATATCGTATTCCACGCGAACAGGTTCAGGTGCCGGCTCAACATTGGGAATAGAAATTTTAATATCGTCTACCGTACGCTCGGTTTCACGATAATCCACCGGTGGTGCTTGATTCTGCTCAAAGGATGGCTGCTGTACCTTTTGAGAAAATTCCGGTGAAGGCGCATTTTGAATAACCGATCCGGAAAATTCTTGTGGTTCCCGACTCTGCTGTTCTTGAGTAAAAGAGCGATCAAATGTCGTCGAGTTTTTAAAATACTTTGATTTCTCACGGTGATTTGACCATAATCCGTGTGCAACAAGGGCAATGAGTGCCACCACCCCTAAAATAATCAAAATTGTATTCAGGTCCATTTTTGCTCCTTACAGGCAATAAAACTGAGCTAATGCTACCATATTTTAAAGGGTGAAAAAACAAAACCCATAGGGAATTTAACAGCAAAAACACTGTCAGAATTAACCGCTCTTCTTGAGTTTATTAATATAACAAAAGGAAAAAAGCATGATTAATCCGCAAGAAATCAAATCGGGATTCCATTATTTTGTGATGGGATGGCATTTTATTACACAAAAAGGGCTACGCCGTTTCGTCATTATGCCTATTTTATTCAATATTGTTTTACTGAGTGCTTTACTTTGGCTGCTGGTTTCGCAAATTAGCTCAATGATCGATTGGATGATGACTTTCGTACCGGATTGGCTCGGATTTCTAAGCGTTATTTTACTCGTGTTTTCCATCGGCATGATTTTATTATTATTTTATTTTATGTTCACGACACTTTCCGGTTTTATTGCCGCTCCTTTTAACGGATTACTGGCGGAGAAATTGGAAAAAATGCTGACGGGAGAAAGTATTAATGACGATAACTGGTTAGATGTCATGAAAGATATACCGCGCATGCTACGCCGCGAATGGCAAAAATTGTGGTATAGCCTGCCCAAAATTATCGGCTTATTCTTATTAAGTTTTATCCCCGTTGTCGGACAAACCATCGTACCGGTTTTAACGTTTTTATTCACCGCATGGATGATGGCAATTCAATATTGCGATTATCCTTTCGACAATCATAAAATCTCTTTTAATGTAATGAAAAATGCTTTAGGCGAACAACGCCCACAAAGCCTCACGTTCGGTGGTTTGGTGACTTGTTGCACCTTTTTACCTGTGGTGAATTTAGTGATTATTCCCGTTGCCGTATGTGGTGCAACGGTAATGTGGGTAGAAAATTATCGTGATCGGTTACGCTTTGATATGAATTTTAATTATCGCCGTGACAATCCTTCTACAAACATGGCGACTCGCAGTAATAGTACCGATATTCGCACAAACAACAATCAAATTGTAAAATAGCGTTTGGTTATAAAATAGATCAAATAACTATTTTTTGAATAAAACTAGCAATGCTATAACTACGCCACTAATAATCTCAAAACAGGTTCATAGGGAGTAAATATGACAATTTATACAGACAACTCTTACACTATCGGCAACACACCGCTCGTACGATTAAAGCACTTCGGTCAAGGTAATATCGTAGTAAAAATTGAAGGTCGAAACCCAAGTTTCAGTGTGAAATGCCGTATTGGCGCTAACATGGTGTGGCAAGCAGAAAAAGACGGTATTCTCACCAAAGGAAAAGAAATTGTTGATGCCACCAGCGGTAATACCGGAATTGCGCTCGCCTATGTAGCAGCCGCACGCGGTTATAAAATCACCCTCACCATGCCGGAAACCATGAGTTTGGAACGTAAACGTTTATTACGCGGATTAGGTGTAAATCTTGTATTGACCGAAGGGGCAAAAGGAATGAAAGGAGCGATTGCCAAAGCCGAAGAAATCGTAGCTTCCGATCCAAACCGTTATGTCATGCTAAAACAATTTGAAAATCCGGCTAATCCACAAATTCACCGAGAAACAACCGGCACGGAAATTTGGCAGGATACGGAAGGTAAAGTGGATGTCGTTGTTGCAGGGGTCGGTACAGGCGGTACGATTACCGGCGTTTCACGTGCGATTAAATTAGATTTCGGTAAGACAATTACTTCTGTCGTGGTAGAACCGGCCGAATCACCGGTGATTAGCCAAACTTTAGCCGGGGAAGAATTGAAACCTGCTCCTCACAAAATCCAAGGTATCGGTGCAGGATTCATCCCGAAAAACTTAGACTTATCATTAGTTGATCGTGTAGAAACCGTGGACAGCGAGACTGCCATTGCGACAGCTCGTCGCTTAATGGCTGAGGAAGGCATTTTAGCCGGTATTTCCTCCGGTGCAGCGGTTGCCGCCGCTGATCGCATTGCAAAATTACCTGAATTTAAAGATAAACTCATTGTCGCCGTACTCCCCTCTGCCTCTGAACGTTACCTGAGTACAGCGTTGTTTGAAGGTATTGAAGCGTAATTTGCGGCGATCAATGGTTGAAAGTGCGGTTAAAAATGACCGCACTTTTTATAACTCCCACTCAATGGTGTATTGAAAATCTAAACGAATCAGATAAAACCGGCACAACAGCAATTAATAATAGCTTGTTGATTCATTCTTCTTGTTCAAATTTAATACGCGTTGAGCGGGAAAGTGCGGTCAAATCACCATCAAATTTCCCCATGTAAATTAACCCCGGTGCATGAGGTCCTTTATCGAGAAACATAGCAATGTTTCCCCAAGGAGCATAATAGGTAATATCCCCGGCTTTGCCTGTATAGGCAGCAGGGGCATTTTCAGTACTGAGTTTATCGTTCACATAAACGACTTTTTCATTATGTCCATAGCTATCCAGTTTAGATTCAATGGGTAATTTTTGCCAAAAACTTTGGCTGGTTGGATTATCGGCTAGGGTGGCGGAATAAACACCGCTATCAAGGCTGACTTTTACTTTCATTTGTGCTCCGACATATAGGCTGGTTAAGCCAAGTAAAACAGTGATTAAGGCTTTCATTGATAAAATCTCGCTAAAAAATGACCGCTCTTTTGAACGGCCTTTAATTTTATCTCAGAGATTATTTTAAATTTGCTCTGAAAAATTGTTCAAATTTATCGTAAGGAATTTTATTTGCTTGGTTATCGTATAAATCAACGTGGGTCGCATCCGGTACAATGTACAACTCTTTATTTTTTGAACCAAGGGATTGAAACGCTTCTTCGCCAAAATAACGCGAGTGTGCTTTCTCACCGTGAACCACTAACGCCGGCGTACGCATTTCTGCGGCACGTTGTAAAATCGGCATATTGATAAACGCAAGGGGTGTAGTTTTAGACCAACCCGTATTTGAATTGACCGAGCGAGGGTGATAGCCGCGTGGCGTTTTGTAATAATCCGCATATTCTTTCACAAATTTAGGCGTATCAGCAGTGTGCGTTTCCGGCGCCGGTAAATGCTCGTTTGCCGCTGTATGTTCAGGTTCACCTTTTTCTGCATCCGCCCAACGCTGCATATTCATTGCCTTTTTCATTTTATAGCGAGTATCTGCATCAATCGCCGGTTTTCTATCGTAAGTACCGTTGGCATTTGGCGTAAAGTCGATTTCGTATCCGTTGCCCATTACTTTGGTCATATCATACATTGTGCTGACCGCTACCGCTTTGACACGGGTATCGGATAATGCCGCATTCAAGGCAAAACCACCCCAACCGCAGATACCTAAAATCCCGATTTCATCACGATTAACAAAATCTTGCAAACCTAAGAAATCCACTGCCGCACTAAAATCTTCCGTGGCGATTTCAGGGCTGGCAATATTGCGTGGCTCGCCCGAACTTTCGCCGGTATATGAACCGTCAAAAGCAAGCGTAACAAAACCGCGCTCCGCCAAGGTTTGTGCATAAATGCCCGATGTTTGCTCTTTCACTGCACCAAATGGCCCGCTCACTGCAATAGCCGGCAGTTTACCTTTTGCATTTTTCGGTACATACAAATCGCCGACAAGGGTAAAGCCATAACGGTTTTTAAAGGTTACTTTATGATATTCCACTTTGTCGGATTGTTTGAACGTTTTGTCCCATTTATTTTCTAATTGCATCGTTTGTACCCCTTTCATTGGTGTAACATTAACATCCGCCATCGCTGTGATTGCGAAAGTCGCTGAAAGTGCTGCCGCAAGTGCGGTCGTTTTTAAGATTTTTTTTACCATTTTGTTTTCCTATAAAAAATTAAATGAATAAATTTGCAAAAAATCGCACGGAAATTGCACAAATTTTGTTTACGGCACTTATTATAAAAGCTCACTTTATTTCTGTTAATTTGTAAAAATGAATTTTACAATTTCTAAAAATGGAATAATAACTAAACTTTTACCAACATCCCTTGATAAACCCGATTGCGAATCCAAATCCCTACAAAACCAAGTAGGGCAAACATGATAGCCCCCAATACTGAAGCTTGATTATCCCAGCCTGCGATAAATAATCCGCAGATAAATGTGCCTAAAGTCGTGCCAAGGTTGGCGGCAGTGAGAAATAATCCGTTGGCAAATTCTGGTGCTTCAGGGGCGGCGGAGCTGACTAAATATTGGTTGCCGTTATTGGCAATGCCGACAATCATGCCTAAGGCGAACAAGATGATGGCGACGACGATAAGGCTTTCGCCACTGATAAATAATTCAACATAAAGTGCGGTCAAAATTAGCGGTATTATTTTTAATGTGGTTTGTGGTGTTTTGGCGAGCATTTTTCCCGCTAAAATGTTGCCAAGGATATTTGTCATACCATAAACAAATAACAAAACACTGATAATTTTAAAAGAAACTTGCGTAACGGATTGTAAATAATCAGAAAGATAACTGTAAAATCCAAACATAACCGCATTCATTAAAATGGCTGACAGGATAGAAATCCATAAAATTGGCTTTTTCAACACGTTAAGCTGGTCTCCGTAGGTAAGATTTTGTGCGACAGGCAAAGAGGGGACAAATTTTAATGTGGCGAATAACACGATAATATTCACGCTGGCAAAAAATATCATCGCCGCTTGAAAACTTAAACTATCAGCAATAAAGCTAGTCATGGGTACGCCTAATACCATCCCTGCCGACACGCCAACAAAGACTTTTGATACAGCTTTCGGTGCTTCCTCTTTCACAACAGACATGGCGGCTACCGTAAAGGCAATCGTGACATAGACAGGATGGAAAAATGCCGGAACGGCACGGGCAATCAGCTGCACAGCATAACTTTCTACAAAAATTGAGACAAGATTACTTAATACAAACACACTTAGTGCCAATACCATTGCCGTTTTTCGGTTGATTTTGGAGAATAATAAAGGGGTAATTGGCGCAGAAAATGCCACAACTAAGGCGAATAAACTTACCATCCAAGCTGCATCCGGCACACTAACTTGAAAACGTTCTGCAATAATCGGAATGATACCTACCACCCTCATTTCCGTATTTAAAATACCAAATACGCCGAGGGCAAGAATGGGAATAAGAAATTTATTTTGTGTCATCATATTTTTCTCTATTGGTAATAAAGGAAGCAATGCGCGTTAAGTGGAGTAGAATAACGCATAATAAATAAGCTGCCATATTTCGCTGATAGAACCTATCATAAGGAATAGACTATTTATGATTAATTTGCAAAAATGGATTTCACAATTTCTAAAATAAGAATAATCAAATGAACAATCGCTTTGAAACGCTAAAAGTTTTTTGCTCTCTCGCTGAAACCTTACAATTTAAAGAAACCGCTAATCGTCTTGCAATATCGCCACCTGTGGTAACAAGATTGATTGCAGAGTTAGAGGATTATTTGGGCGAATCCCTATTTCAACGTAATACCCGACAAGTGCATTTAACGGATTTTGGTGAGCAATTTTTGCCGCAGGCACAACAATTATTAGCCGATAGCGAAAAACTATTCATACCAAGCAAACAGCGATCTCAAGCAGAAATGAACGGTATTGTGCGAATTACCGCACCAAGCTGGCGAATTAATGATGAAATTTTAGCGAAATTATTGACCGCACTTTCGCCTTATCCCAACTTGATTATCGACTGGCGTGACGATATGACCAAGCTGGATTCCGTCAGTCATCGCATCGATATTGGCTTACGTATCGGATTGGAACCCGATCCGAACTTTATTGTGCGGAAAATTGCCGACATTGGCGATGTATTAGTTGCTGCGCCAAGTTTGCTTGAACGTTTGGGCGGGCCAACATCACTTGAAGACTTGGAAGTGCGTTTCCCCTTTGCCGCCCAGATTAATGTAAATACCGGCCGCCCGTGGCACTTCCCACTCACTCACGAACGCATTCTTAAACCACATCGTATTGCTTTCCAAAGCAGCAATATTTACAGTAACTTACAAGCCGTACTACAGGGAAGTGCGGTCGGTTTAGTGAGTGATTTTATCGCCCAACCTTATTTACAAACAGGTGAATTACGCCAATTATTTCCAGAAATAAAGATCCAAAAATGGCAACTATTTTTATATCGTCCTTATGAAGCCGTTACCCCTAAAAGGGTTATCAAGGTATTTGAAGAGTTGGAAGGAATTTTAAGAAAGTTTTTTACGGATAAATAGAAAGGAGAATGCCACCGAAAGGTGGCATATAGCGTTAAATAATTCTTGAGAATTGTTGGCGCTTTGCTGCTACACGAGAATAAGTGTCAAAACATAAACAAATATTCCGAATGAGCAAGCGCCCTTTAGGTGAAACTTTTAAGCCTTGCTCGGTTAGAGTAATTAGTCCATCCTCAATTAAAGGCTGGAGCAACATTAAATCTTCAGCAAAATGCTCTGTAAAGCAGATATTATACTCTCTCTCTATCGGTTCAAAGTCTAATTTAAAATTACAAATTAATTGCTTGATCACATCTCTGCGCAGGCAATCCTCTTTCGTTAATGCAAGCCCCTTATGTAAGGCATTACCATTCTCTTCAACTAGAGCATAATAGGCTTTGAGATCTTTTTCATTTTGCGCATAAGTATCCCCTAATAAACTGATAGAAGAAACACCCAAACCAAGTAGATCACATTCTTCTTGTGTGGTATAGCCTTGGAAATTACGATGCAACACGCCTTTTTCCTGTGCAATAGCCAATTCATCATAAGGCTTTGCAAAGTGATCCATACCAATAAATTGGTAACCCGCCTCCCCTAAGGTTTCGATTGTTTTTTGTAAAATGGTCAGTTTAGTTTCCGGCTTTGGTAATTGTTCTTCTTTAATTTTTGCTTGCCCGGGTACACGGCTGGGTAAATGGGCATAATTAAAAATACTCAAACGATCAGGATTTAACTCAATCACCTTTTTCAGAGTAAACATAAAGCTTTCTACATTTTGCAACGGTAAACCATAAATCAAGTCAAGGTTGGTTGATTGAAATCCTAGCTCTCTGGCTCGTTCTAATAAAGCGGCAATAAAGTTTTCATCTTGCTCACGATTCACGGCTTTTTGCACTTCTTTATTAAAATCCTGCACCCCCATGCTCATTCTGTTAAAGCCAATCGCACGTAAATGATCAAGCATTGAAAGGTCAATTCTACGGGGATCCATCTCAATAGAAATTTCCGCATTATCCGCAATTACAAAATGCGTTTTTAACATTTCCATCAAACGTGCCGATTGCTCTTCGCTTAAATAAGTTGGCGTACCACCGCCCCAGTGAATTTGGGTTACAACCCGATGCTTAAACAACTGAGCACGAGCAATTATTTCTTTCTCAAGATAATCAAGATAGATATCCGCTTTATGTTGATGACGGGTAATCACTTTGTTACAGGCACAAAAATAGCAAAGCTGATGGCAAAACGGAATATGTACATACAAGGATAGGGGACGCTCCGGATAACGCTCCGTCGCACTAATGAAATCCTGATTAGTATAATTTTCGTGAAACTCTAATGCGGTAGGATATGATGTATAACGCGGACCCGATTGATTGTATTTTTGTATAAGTTTATCATCCCAAATAATCTCGGACATTAAAGTACTCCAAATTTTCTCACATCATCAAGTAATTGCTGTAATTCTTCCAGAATATCCTGCTCAAATTTAGCCTCAGCGCTTTCACGTTTAAGATCAAGACGCAGCCTCTCTTTTTTTTCAAGTGTTTTTCTTGCCTCATGCGTTGGCATATCCCGCACTATCTCATAAAGTTGCATCATGCTAGGATAAGGCTGCAGGTTTTTACCGAAAGGGATTAACAACATCGTAAGGCGAATAACGCCTTCAGAATGGTTACATTCCTTACTTTTCATTGCTCTTGCAATAATTTCGATACTTTCTTTTAATCGCGTTGCTCTCTCCATTTTAGCTTGTAAGAAAGCTTGTCTATGCTGTTTCAACTGCTTCAATAAACGCAACGCATACCAAGACAGAGTTGCAATAACAAAAATTCCAAGTAAGCCTAAAATAATTATCCAAATCATCTTTTATCTAAATTGCTCGATATTTATTTTCTCAAAAGTGCGGTATAAATCAGCCTCGTTTTCTTCTTCGTCTTCAATACCAAGTTCTTCCATTAATTCTGCAATACGATCCAAACATTCATCAACGAACTGTTGATCCGCTTTACTAATAGTTTTACCTTCTTCCAATATATCCAATAACTCATTAAGAATTTCGTTATTTTCCAAATTCGCTAACTCTTGAATAGGATCTTGTTTTTTCACAGTTTCTAACACAGGAATAATTTGGCCTTTTTCCGGTTTATTCACGAATTCCACAACTAAAGGTATTTTCTTTTTACTCCCAATTTTAGGATCTTTGATTTCTTGAAGGGGTTTCGTTGAGCGATTTTCTACCATACTATGACGCGAACCTGAGTCTAAGCCTTTATGTTTACGTTTTTTCTTATCCTCACGAGCCTTTGCATCAAGTTCATAACGAGTAAGTTTTTTACCGGGATGTTTTGGCATTTCAGGTTTTTTATCAGCTTTACGTATTGGCATAACATCAGTAATTCGACGTGTTTTCTTTTTTCGAGCCATTAAGATATTTATCCTTTTAATAAAATTTGGTGGATTGTACCATTTGGGCAACTTTTTCTCATTAATAAAATAGGTTAATTTGGCAATAGGTCTGATAGCTATATAATAGAAATAACTATCCCCCAAATTATATTTTTGCTAACTAAACCAAAACGCAAAAACCCCTGAACCTCTCGATTCAGGGGACTATATAGTAAAACCCGGCAGTGCCCTACTCTCACATGGGGAGACCCCACACTACCATCGGC
>MLHP01000031.1 GCA_001999425.1 Rodentibacter genomosp. 2
CTGACTTCGAATCAGAAGTGTACGTATTATCAAAAGATGAAGGTGGTCGTCATACGCCATTCTTCAAAGGTTACCGTCCACAATTCTATTTCCGTACAACAGACGTAACCGGTACTATCGAGTTACCGGAAGGTGTGGAAATGGTAATGCCTGGTGATAACATCAAAATGACTGTATCCTTAATCCACCCGATTGCGATGGACCAAGGTTTACGTTTTGCTATCCGTGAGGGTGGTCGTACAGTTGGTGCGGGTGTTGTTGCGAAAATTATTAAATAAATTCATTTGATGAATTAAATGAACATAGAGGCAGATCGAAAGATCTGCCTTTTTACTTTATAATTTCGCCTATTTAGTAGAGTTTAGTCAAAAAGTGCGGTCATTGTATGCTTCATTTTTTGATATGATCAAAAAATTTTTTAGAGGGTTTCTTTATGTCAAAACAACTTTTCCGCGCTGTTGTCTCTGATCTGGATGGTACATTATTAAACACGAATCATGTTATCGGAGACTTTACGATTGATACACTAAATCGCCTTGAACAGAATGGTATTGATATTATCCTTGCTACAGGAAGAAATCACACAGATGTTTCTTCTATTCTTGGAAAAATCGGTGCAGAACGTGCGGTAATGATTACTTCAAACGGAGCAAGAGTACGAGATATGGCGGGAAACCTTATTTATAGTAATAGTTTGCCGGAAGATATTGTATTTGATCTTTATAAAACACCATTTGATAAAACTAAAGTTTGTTTAAATACCTATCAAGACGAGGGGTGGTTTATTAATCAAGACGTCCCAGCATTGAAAAAATTTCATCAAGATTCAGGCTTCATGTATGAAGTAGTTGATTTTTCTAAACATCATGCCCGTAGTGTGGAGAAAATATTTTTTATTGGAAAAACACCGGAAGATTTAATTGAAGTAGAAAAATATTTACGTGAACATTTTGGCGATAAAACAACTATTGTTTATTCCGCATTAGCATGTTTGGAAGTGATGAACAAAAATGTTTCCAAAGGTGAAGCTTTAAGACATGTGTTAGAACAACGAGATTACGGTTTGGAAAACTGTATCGCTTTTGGAGATGGGATGAATGATGTGGAAATGCTTTCCAGTGTTGGGAAAGGCTGTATCATGGAAAATGCTGATAAACGCTTGAAACAGGCTTGTCCGGAATTAGAGCAAATCGGTTCAAATCAAAATGAGTCAGTCGCAAAATATCTTCAACTTCAATTCGGAATTAAATAATGCTCCAAGCCATGTTATGTATTAGTTGCGGCGCAATATTTGGTGCTTTAGGAAGATGGGGATTAACTTATAGCTTTAATTCACTCTTTTCTACCTTTGCTTTTGGAACCTTACTTGTTAATCTTATCGGTTGTTTTTTGATAGGTATGTTGATGGCACTTTTCTGGCAATATCCACAAGTTAATGATTTATGGAAATTGTTTCTAGTGACCGGTTTTCTTGGTGCGTTTACTACATTCTCATCTTTTTCAATTGAAGTGATTGAGCTTCTAATGTCAGACAAATGGTTTAATGCACTTGGTGTGATTACTTTCCATTTAATGGGCGGATTAATTAGTACAACATTAGGTATTTTATTGTATAAACTACTATTTAAGTCTTAGGTTAGAAATTTATCCGGAAGTAGAACCGATAAGATCAATGTTCACTGCAACATCTATAAGAAAGCATATAATCTAAGATTTTTGTTTCTTAACACGGCAAGAGCTAATGACTGCCAATCAATATTTATTCCATAAAACCTCATCAATAACTTCACTTGATGGACCTTTTAATTGTCGAAGTTCTTGTCTAATTCGATGAACACCATAGCCTTGCTATGATCGTGCATGGATATAGTTTTCGTCAAAACACTTATCATTTTGGCAGTTTTTCTTCTGATACTGTTCTAGTGAGTTTTCAATTTGTTTTTCTGGAAATGCTTTTTTCTCACATTTTACTACCAAGCCCGAATTCACTATATTCTCGACATGTTAATAAACTTACAATATCATTTAATGCGGTTGAAGATATGCTTTTTTCCATAAAAAGTGCGGTCAAAATTTAGAGAAAATTTGACCGCACTTCTATGATATTAAAAGCTAATTATCATTCATCCGAGTAATTATTTTCGGCTTGTTCAATATCGACAATTAATGATTGTTCTGGGTTTGCAACCAATTCCACACGAAGTCTGGTTTCTAATTCTTGCGCTTTTTCCAGATTTTCATGTAACCACTTCATTGCATTTGCTTTGCCTTGACCTATTTTTTCATTGTTGTAGGCATACCAAGCGCCGGATTTATCCACAAGTTTGTGTTTTACACCGAGCTCAATTAATTCTCCTGCTTTTGAAATTCCTTCACCGTAAAGAATTTGAAACTCTACTTGGCGGAATGGCGCAGCAAGTTTGTTTTTTACTACTTTCACTCTCGTTTCGTTACCAATAACGTCCTCGCCGTCTTTTACAGAGCCGGTACGACGGATATCTAAACGAACAGATGAATAAAATTTTAGAGCGTTGCCACCAGTTGTCGTTTCCGGATTGCCAAACATTACACCAATTTTCATACGAATTTGGTTGATGAAAATAACTAGGCAGTTGGCATTTTTAATTTGACCGGTTAGTTTACGTAAGGCTTGGGACATCAAGCGTGCTTGTAAACCCATATGGGAATCTCCCATCTCACCTTCAATTTCTGCCTTTGGTGTAAGTGCAGCCACGGAGTCTACGATTATGACCTCAACTGCACCTGAACGAACAAGTGCATCACAGATTTCTAATGCTTGTTCACCATTATCAGGTTGAGAGACTAATAACTCTTTCACATCAACCCCTAATTTGGCTGCATAAATCGGATCAAGTGCATGTTCAGCATCAATGAATGCACAGGTTTTACCTGCTTTTTGGGCTTGTGCAATGACAGATAAGGTCAGGGTTGTTTTACCGGAAGACTCAGGACCGAAGATCTCAACAATACGTCCCATAGGTAGACCTCCAATACCTAATGCGACATCTAGCCCAATGGAGCCGGTGGAAATGGATTCAACATCCAATGCTTTGGTATCACCCAATTTCATAATAGAGCCTTTCCCAAATTGTTTTTCGATTTGTCCTAACGCTGCAATAAGTGCTTTTTGTTTTTCTTCTTGAGTAGTCATTTTTTACCTCACTTGATCGTAGCAAAATTGTATCTGTGTTGATGTACAGCAGCAAGTGAAATTTTGGATCCCGCAGGGAAATGTAGTGGGCTGAAAGAGCATAAAAAATTTATCTAACTGTTGGGGGGGATTTAGAGTTTTTTTAGTTTTAGAGAGAAGAACATATTCTTTTAGTACCTTGAGGAAATATAAATACTGTAAATTAATTTTTAATAGCTGTTATTTTAACCGACTATGCCGCTCTTCTTTCTAAAATTAAACATATTTATATCAATATTCACTTCTATTGACTTGTATGAGTTTATTGAAAGCTATTACATTCATTAAGTATAAGTTATTAAATAGAAAATTCATTATATAGCTATATTTTTTACAATAAGTTTTAAATTTACGATCTATGTCACAAATTTGTAAATAGATTGTTTTGTTATGATGGTATTAATGTTATAAGTGGAAGAGAGAATTACTTATCCATTAACATATTGCAGTTTAATGTGGAGGGCTTATGGCAATATTAAACATTAAAGATAAACATATTGATGACATTTGTATGATGACTAATGAATTAATCGGAAATGTGACTTCGAAGAATTTGTTCACCGGTTACGGGTTGTTTTACAATAAAGAACTTATGTTCGGTTTATGGTTGAATGGAAAGTTTTACCTTCAAGCAAAAGATGAATTATCTAGCCGATTGATAAATTCAGGATGTGTGGCTTTCACAAAAAATGAAGTTGATGCCAAGTTTGTTTTGTCAGATTACTATTGTCTTACTAAGGATATTCTAAGTGATCGGGTTTTATTGCGTAAATTACTTATGCTTTCTATTAAACAAATTCAGGATAGAAAGAATGAGATTACTTTATCAAAGGCAAACCGCTTAAAAGATCTTCCTAACCTCTCTATAAAATATGAGCGAATGTTAAAGAAGGTCGGTATTCATGATGTCAACACACTAAAGATAGTGGGCGCTGAGAATGCGATTGTCAGGTTAAGGAAATTTGGAATACCGGCTACTTTAAATACTTATTGGAAACTAGCATGTGCATTACTGAATAAAAATAGTGAAATGTTAAATAGACAGCAAAAGGAAATACTACTGAAGAAGTTAAATAAAGTCTTATATGAAGCGGGGTTTAGAAGATATAGAAAGATTGATGATGAATAAAAATTAATCTTTCAAATAAAAAATGCAAAAAATTCATTGCAAAGTATTTTTAAATGCCTATAATACGCGGCAC
>MLHP01000032.1 GCA_001999425.1 Rodentibacter genomosp. 2
TCTACGTCAGCCCCTAAATTAATTTTAAAGTTCATATCTTGAACGGAAGGTATTCACTTACTTTGTTTTATCCGCTTACCGCTTAGAACTGCGCGCAGAGCATTGAAATTTCTCTATGCACTCTTGCATTAGTAATGTTTCGACATTTCTTTATCAACAACCACAGGATCAACATAATAAACTTCAGGAATATCTTGCTTATTAAGTTGCTTTAATGCACTTTCAATCGCTACGGCAACTTGTTTTTTCGGTAGCTGATCAATGGTATTTTGCATTTTTCCCTGTTTGACATATTCAATAGCAAGAGGGATGCCATCGTATCCTGTCACTAATACCTTTCCAGCCAGACCGGCATTTTCTACAGCGGTAACGGCACCGATCGCCATATTATCATTGGCGGCAAAAATACCATTGATATCTGGACGAGCGGTTAAAATATTACTTGTTACATTTAGTGCTTGCTCGGTTTCCCAATTCGCTGATTGGGACGCCACAATTTCAATTTCGGGTGATTCCTTAAATGCTTTTAATGCTCCTGCTTTACGCTGCTCTCCGTTATCCACACCCGGGATTCCTTCCAACAGCGCGATTTTACCTTTACCGCCAATTGCTTGTACTAAATTTTTAGCCGCTAAATATCCTCCTAAAAAATTATCCACACCAACATAATTAAATTTTAGATTTGCTTTTTTGGCTGCTTCTGCATCTAGGCGAACATCTAAATCAATGATTGGAATACCCGCTTTTTCCGCTTTTTGGAAAGCAGGAATAAATGCGATCGAGTCATTAGGTGTGACAATAATGGCATCTACTTTTTTCGCAATCATATTTTCAACGAGACCAACCAACTGCTCTGTTGAATCTTCTTTCTCTGCAACTTGGATTGTTAAGTCAACATTCATTTTCTTAGCGGTTTCTTCGGCGCCTTGCTGCATTGAAATAAAATATTCATTACTAAGTGTTTTCATTAATAATGCAATTTGTGGTTTATCTGCCGAATAACAGTTATTAGATAAAGCAAACATCAATAAACTGGTAGAAATCATATTGCGTAAAAAAGTTTTTTTCATAACTTATTCCTTCTATATATTGCATGGTTTAAATAATTCGCTCACTAGAATAAACAACCCTACTAGTGTTATTAGTCTAACATCTTTAATAATAAAAACTGTGATATATCTCTCATTTATATTAAATAAGTGCTTAAAAGTTATTTATATTTCTATATTTTTATCTTTTTGAGAGAAAGATCACATTTTTAATCTATAAAATCCTTTAACATATGCCAGTCTTTGAAAGAAGTTACAAGGGGAGGGTTAATGACTACGATAAGCTCAAAGCCAATTTTAAAACTTCGTAATGTAAGCAAAAGTTTTTTTGGAATTAATATTTTAAAAAATATTAATCTTACAATTAATGAAGGTGAGGTACATTGTTTAGTTGGTGAAAATGGCGCGGGTAAATCTACTTTATGTAAAATAATCGCCGGAATCTATTCCAGAGATGGCGGAGAAATTACTTATAAAAACACATATTACCTTCCTAAAACAGTTAAAGAAGCCCAGACATTAGGAATAGGATTTATTCACCAAGAGTTGATGTTAGTTCCTCAATTGAGCGTGTTGGAAAATATTTTCTTAGGTTCTGAAAAAAAGCGTGCCGGTGTGCTTATGGACTGGCATGAGATGCGAGAAAAAACACAAAAAATTATTAATGAGTTAGAACTAGATATTCACCCTGATGATTTAATTTCAAATCTATCCGTTGCACAACAACAAATGGTCGAGATTGCCAAAGCAATTTTTGGTCAATATAAAGTGATTATTTTTGATGAACCGACCGCTTCAATATCAAGAAAAAATACCCAAACACTTTTTAAAATTATTCGGCAACTAAAAGAGAAGAATGTTGCAATGATTTATATTTCTCACAGATTAGAAGAGTTTGAATATATTGCAGATAAAGTTACCGTGCTTAGAGACGGAGAAATTACCGGCACAATTCCGTATAAAGAGACTTCTCCTGAAGAAATCGTTAAATTAATGGTTGGAAGAGATATTGATTTTAGCAAATATCAAAGAGAAAGCTTTTTTCATGAAGAAAAGTTGAGAGTTGAAAAAATTAGTAATAAAAAACTTAAGCAGATCTCATTTCACCTTTGTAAAGGTGAAATTCTTGGTTTTGCCGGTTTGGTTGGAGCAGGAAGAACTGAGTTACTACGAGCAATCTATGGGGCGGATGAATCAACAGGGAATATTTTTATTGATACTAAGGAAGTCAGTATTTATTCTCCGGAAGATGCGGTTAAAAATAAAATTGGATTTATTACAGAAGATCGTAAATCACAAGGATTAATTTTAGGATTAAGTATTCGAGAAAATATTACATTGCCTATTTTAAAACGTTTTTGGAAAAAATTTTACTTAGATAAAAAAAGTGAAAAACAACTTGTTGAAAAAAATAGAGAACAATTAAAAATTGTGTCTAGAGATCAAGAACAAGAAACAAAAACTCTATCCGGAGGAAATCAGCAAAAAGTCATTATCGCAAGATGGTTAGAAAGTGGTGTAAATATTCTATTTTTTGATGAGCCTACAAGAGGAATTGATATTGGTGCGAAATCTGAAATTTATGATCTTATGCAAAAGTTTGTTGAACAAGGTGGCAGTATTATTATGGTATCATCAGACTTACCCGAATTAATTACGATGTCGGATCGAGTCATTGTTATGCGTAGTGGTAGAAAAATAGAGGAAATTACTCAACGAGATGAAATTAATGAAGAAAACCTTATGCGTTTAATGATTGGTGTTTAATAGAATTTGGAGGAATTATGAATAAATTAAGAAAAATATTTTCTAAATTAGGCATTGGAATTATTTTATTTATTATGATTATTGGGATGTCCTTAGCTCATGAGGTATTTTTATCATCTAATAATATACTAAATATATTATTACAAGTTTCTGTAATTTGTATTATTTCAGTTGGTATGACTTATGTCATATTAACAGGCGGTATTGACTTATCTGTCGGATCTATTGTTGCACTAAGTGCGGTCTGTTTAGGGCTATTTATTCACGCCGGATTAAGGTATTTGGGAGATAATCCTTCTGATTTTTCTGTCACAATACTTGTGTTAGCATCCATTCTTGGTGCAATTCTTGTTGGCGCAATTTGTGGTTATATTAATGGATTTCTCATCGTTTATTGTAAAGTTACTCCATTTATCACAACACTAGGTATGATGGGGATCGCACGAGGATTAGCATTAACGCTTTCTGATGGTAAAACAATCTATAATTTTCCAGATACGTTACGATTTTTTGGTAATGGTAAACTTGAGCTAACTGAACAAATCCATATTCCCATTCCGGTTATTATAGCCATTATTGTTGTATTGGTAAGCTATTATGTATTAAGCCAAACTATTTTTGGTCGCCAGATTTATGCATTAGGGGGAAACCGTGAAGCAGTTCGCTTGTCCGGTATTAACGTAAACCGATTAGAAATAAAGGCTTATGTGATCAATGGTGCATTTGCTGCAATCGGTGCGGTTATTTTAGTGGGACGATTAAATGCAGCACAGCCTATTGCCGGTACGGGCTATGAATTAGATGCGATTGCTGCGACAGTCATCGGTGGAACAAGTTTAATTGGTGGAATTGGTTCAGTTGTCAGTACATCTATTGGTGCATTAATTATGGGCGTATTACAAAACGGATTAACGTTACTAAATGTTACCTCTTATTTACAGCGGTTGATCATTGGGTTGGTTATTGTCCTTGCAGTATTTTTAGATCAAATACGCCGCGGAGAAGTTTCAATGAGCAATTTTAGAGCTATTTTCTTTAGAAAAAATTAATCAATTAGGAGAACATAATGGCATATTATTTAGGTATTGACTGTGGTGGAACCTTTATTAAAGCCATATTAGTAGATAGTGCTGGAAATATTCTTTCGTCATCAAGACAAAACTCCCCAATTTTAAGTGAAAAGGAAGGTTATGCAGAAAGGGATATGACTAAATTATGGCTGGACTGTGTAAAAGTCATAAAGATGGTTATAACCCAAGCTAATATCACACCAAGACAAATTAAATCTATTGGAATATCTGCTCAGGGTAAAGGAGTATTTTTGCTAGATAAGGAAAAGAAACCTTTAGGAAATGCTATTCTTTCCTCGGATCAAAGAGCTCGTAATATTGTCGAAAATTGGGAAAAAGAACATATTCATCATTGGATCTATCCGAAGACTTATCAGCCACTCTGGTCAGGTCATCCAGTCTCAATTTTACGTTGGTTGAAGGAAAATCAGCCTGAACGTTATAAAAATATTGGTTCTATTTTGATGTCTCATGACTATCTTCGGTTTTGTTTAACAGGCAAATTACATTGTGAAGAAACCAATATTTCAGAATCTAATTTATATAATTTGACAACAAAAACCTATGATACTGAAATCATAGAAAAATTAGGTATCGCTGATATATATGACAAACTTCTTCCATTAGTAAAATCAAATCAAGTTGTCGGCTATGTCACTCCAGAAGCTGCTGAATTATCGGGTTTGGAAGTAGGCACGCCTGTAGTTGGCGGTTTATTTGACGTAGTCGCTTCCACATTATGTGCTAACCTCACCGATGAGAACAAACTTTGTGCCATTTTAGGCACTTGGCATATTGTGAGTGGAATAACACGGAATTTCGCGAATGAACGACAAAGATTGGTTCATGGTTGCTATCCTGAAACAGATAAATTGATTATTCATGATGATAGCCCGACTTCTATTGCTAATTTAGAATGGTTCATTGAACAATGTACACCATTAACTTATGAAGAAATCAATGTTCTTGTTGATAGTATAAAACCGCAGTTAGATTCAGTTCTATTTATTCCCTTTTTATATGGAACGAATGCAGGAAATGTAAAAGCCGGATTCTATGGAATCCAGTCCTACCATACAAAATCTCATTTATTACGTGCAATTTATGAAGGCGTTATTTTTAGCTTAATGACTCATATAGAAAATATGAAGAAAAAATTTCCTAATACAGAAAAATTACATGTAATGGGAGGAGTAACAAAATCACAAGTATGGCTACAAATATTAGCTGATATTACAGGTATAACATTAGAAATTTCCGAAATAGACGAACCCGGTTGTTTAGGCGCAGTATTAGTAGCTATGCAAGGCGTTGGTTTAGAAACTAAAGATATTGTAAAGAAATTAACGAATGTTAAATTCATAGAATCAAATAAAGAAAACTATTTTATATACCAACAAAAATATAAAAGCTATATTAAGTTAATCAATGCACTTAAAACTTTATAAGTAATAACATGGCAATAAATAATTCTAAGATTAATTCCAGAATAAAAAAATTAGAATTACTCTTAAAGCAAGTGGATAAAATACATCTACGTGAAGCATCTGCTATTCTTAATGTGTCAGAAATGACTATTCGTCGAGACTTAGTTTCTACAAAATCAATGAGCTTGTTGGGCGGATATATTGTTAATAAAATAAAAAATAATTATTTCCTCTTAGAACAACAAGATAAAAATGTGGTAGAAAAAATGGAAGTAGGGAAACTGGCCTCAACCTTAATTGAAGATGGGGATGTTATATTTTTTGATTGCGGGACGACGATTGCTTCTTTAGCTTCACAAATATCTGATAAAGTTAAATTTACAGCGATATGTTGTTCTATTAATACACTCATGATTTTACAAGAGAAAACAAATTGCAATATTATTTTATGTGGTGGTCATTATTCGAGAGATAATTCACTAGTAACATCAATTCAAAGCCATTCCATACTAGACTCTGTATGCACAACAAAGGCATTTATTGCAACTTCCGGTGTTGATAAACAACAGGGGCTGACTTGTTTTAGATTCAGTGAAGCCCAAGTAAAACAAAAAGCTATGGCAAAAACACAAAAGAAAATTCTTATTTTTGACCATACTAAGCTTAAACAAGTTCATTCCGCCTACATTGGTCAACTTGATGAATTCGATCTAATAGTTTGTAATAAACCAATTCCTGAGGACTTTGGAATACCAGCTGAAAAAATTTGGAGAAAATAAATAAGTTAAGTGACTAGACCTTTCGGTTAATTAGGAAATTAAAGAAAACGAGAGCTTCTTTTTTAGATTGATTTTGGTGATCTTATTCTAAATAGGAAACTCTCATTTATTTGTGGTTTAGTCACAGAAGTTCTACATCTTCTTCTCTAAAAGTGCGATTGGATTTTCTTCATTTTTCTCCAACGCTTCAGGCTGAATCGACATCGCATTACGTAAACTTTCTTGACGAACTTGTTCAGCGGCTGCCTTGTCTCCTGCTTGCTCAAATACATAAGCCGCCATCATAGCATCATTAGATTCAAGCTGTTTCGGGCAGGCAATGACTTTCTTAAAAGCCCCCGCTGCTTTAGTAAATTCGTTATTACGCACATATAAATAACCAAGAGCACGATTAATACCACAGTGTTGATTTTCATCGGCGTATTTAGCACGTTTTTCCATTATCTTGATTAATTTCGTATTATCAGTCGGCTGTAAACGGGTCACTTGTGTACAAAGTGCCGGACTTAGCGGTGTGTTATCCCCCCATTTCTTCAATGTTTCTAGGGTGAATTCATAAGCTGATTCATGATCATTGCAATCAATTAAGCGTTGAATTAATGCAACTTTTAAACCTAAATCGTTGCGACGACGGCGAGGCTGAGCTTCCCACCAAGCAAGTAAACCATCTACGCCTTCTTCATTCATTTTTTCATCAAGTAAACCATTTTCTGTCTTCACTTGTACAATTTTAAACTCATCGGGTGAATATAAACCTGAGCGCTGAATCAAATCCAGAATATTATCAAGTGCCTGATAAGCTTTAGATTGCGTATAAATTTCAACCGCTAATTTTAAGACTTCTTTATTTCGATCTGTCATCTCCAACAAACTATCGACCGAACTACGCGCTGCCGGTAATTTATTTTGTTGTAATAGGATTCGGGTACGGGCAATTTCAACAAGTAAGTTATCTGAACCAGCAAGCTCGGTTGCCTCAATTAAATAACAGTTTGCGTTAAATTCATCACCACGCTGTTGCGCCGCTTCAGCCGCTTTAATTAGATTTAAAATAGGCTCATCAGAATGTTTCGCATTCTTACCGATAAGTTTCTCAGCTTTGGTGTAATCCCCTTCGTCCATTTTCATTAAGCCTTCAAGGGTTTGTTTCTGTGCTTTAACACGTTTACGACGAGAAAACCAGCTGTAAGTATTGTTACTTAAACGCAAGAAACGGCTAACAATCCACTCTATGGCATAAACCACTGCAAGGGTAGCAACAAATAAAATCACGAGTGTCGTAATGGACATTTCATAAATATTACCTGCCGTCTCAATACGAACATAACCTTGTTGACCTGAAAGATACGGACCTGTAATCAGCCCTGCAAGTAAAGCCAGCATTAAAAATAGTGTTCTAAACATAGTCTATCCTTATTGTTGAGGCTCAGTTGTTGGTTTTTCATCCGCAGAAGATACATCCTCACTGGCTTGCCCCTCTTTCACATCACTTGATTTTGGCGGTTCGTCAAAAGATTCAGATTCAATCTCAATTTTTTTCACATCCATAGGCGCACGATTGAGATATTTATCAAGTAAGTTCAAACTTTGTAATTGATTCGGCACATCGACATAAACCGATAATTCCATTAATTCATCAGTAGATTTTAAGAAATTCTGTGTTACTTCCGTATTTGTATCAAAATAGCTACGTACCCAAGTTGCAACCGCATCCAAGGATTGTTTATATAAATCATTTTGTTGACGCGACACTGCCATAATCGCTAACTGTAAACGTAAGCGAATGTTTTCACGTAAATAAATGTCTTGATTAGGAGCAAGCAATTCTTTTTTGTCCGCACCTTGTTTCGGTGTAATTCGGATAAAATGATTCAAAAAAGAAACCGCACTTTTTTCTGCATTAGCTTGCCAATCGTCCAAAGAATCAGACAATTTGGTCGAATCGGGAACCTCACCAAAATTAACGTTCAACAAAGGTAATTCATCTACTGAATTGGCTAATTGGGAAAGCTGTTGCATTACCGAATTTTGATCAACATTATCTACCGAAAGTAGCTGTTTGAGATCTTGATTAATTGCCGCACGAATCGCTATTGACTCGGAACTATTTACCTTCATTAAAGTTTCATTAGCCAATTTCAATAGAGAAATTCCGGTCTCCACATCACTGTCCAGTACTAACTTACGTAATGCATTGTTAAGTAAAAAATCTGCTTCTGAAAATAACCAATCATCAGGCTGTTGAGCCACTGCTTGTTTACTCACTACCTCAAGTTGGTGACGTAATGCCCCTAACTCCTGATCTTTTGCTAAAACCAATTGCTCAACTTGATTCAATTTATTTTGTGTTGCGGAAATATTTTTTTCAAGAGACTCAATCTGTTCAGGTTGAACACTGTCCAAAGGAATTGACGAAATGCGAGTGATTTTCCCTTCAAGTGCGGTCAATTTTTGCTGAATTTCCCCCACTTGCTGCTGCCCTAAATAATAACCAGCTCCGCCAACACCTAACGCAATTAAAATAGCCAACAGACTTAACCCAGTCCCACTTTTCTTTACAATGGTTTGGGTCGGTTGGGAATTGGTTTCAGTTGGAGTTTCAGCTGTGGTTTCAATGGTACTTTCTACAGTATCATCAAGGTTTTCTGCTACTTCATTTGATTTATTTTTCGCCATATTCATTCCTTATTAGGTCATTTAGCTAAGTAATGTCTTCAACAAACTTTGGTTATCCGCTTTTGGAGAGAGGATGACGGTTTGCCAGCCTTGGGATTTTGCTACATCGGCAATACGAGTACTCACCGTGACTAACTTACAACTTTTCAGCCAGCTTTGTTCAGTTTCAGGGACAAATTTAATTAATGCATGTAAATTTTCTAAACTGGTGACGACTAATGTATCCACACCGGAACGTTTATAAATACTGCTTTGTTCATCATTATTATAGATTATAGGCTCCCGGCGGTAGCATTCCACCGTTTCTACCATTGCTCCTCGTTTTTTCGCTTGTTCAGTAAAATATTCACGCCCACCATTACCGCGTAAAATTAAAATCTGTTTTCCATTAAGTCGTTGCATTTGTGGAAGAGCAAGTAAACCTTCACTATTTTCTTGTTCAATGGGGTAGCGTATAGGTTGTTCGCTTTGACAGGAAAAATACTGTGCGGTTCTTTGCCCAACAGTAAAGTATTGTAAATCTTCACGCCAATGGAAACCGACTTCTTTTAGCGTTTTAACGGAAAAATCAACCGCACTTTTAGACACCAAAAAGACATAATCACCAGATTCTAATCGATCAAGTTTCCTCGGTAGGCTTTCTAACTCTTTACCACTTTCAAAAGTAAGCAAAGGTAAATACAATGCCACCCGACCGGCTTGATTGAGTAAATCAGCCAGCTGTTTTCCACGTTCATCAGGGCGGGTGACAAGAATCGCCATTATTGTTCTCCTAATGCATAAACTTTCGCAAGAAGACGATCGGCACCTTGTGCAAGTAATTTTTCTGCGAGTTGAACGCCTAATTCTTCCGCTGTCTCAACCGCACTTTTACTTTCTGCCCGAATAATTGATGAGCCGTCAAGTTCACCAACCAGAGCGCGTAAATAAATTTGATTATTTTCGAGAACAGCATATCCCCCAATAGGCACTTGGCAACCACCCTGTAAACGTGCATTCATGGCTCTCTCCGCCTTGACACAAACTGTTGTCTCTTCATCAGCAAGCGGTGCTAGTAATGCCTGAACGAGATGATCATCCGTTCGGCATTCAATCCCAACGGCACCTTGTCCAACTGCCGGCAAAGAAGTTGTCACCTCAATAAAAGAGGCAATACGCTCTTTCATTCCTAGACGAATTAACCCGGCTGCAGCCAAAATGATTGCATCGTATTCGCCATTATCCAACTTGCTTAATCGAGTCCCTACATTACCACGTAAAGAACGAATATCTAAATCCGGTCGTAACTCTTTTAATTGGCATTGACGGCGTAAACTCGACGTACCGACAATCGAGCCTTTCGGTAAATCATCAAATGACGCATAGTGATTGGAGACAAAGGCATCACGTGGGTCTTCACGCTTACAAATAACACTTAGTCCAAGTCCTTCAGGGAATTGCATTGGAACATCTTTCATGGAGTGTACCGCAATATCAGCGCGTTTTTCTAATAGCGCATTTTCTAATTCTTTGACAAATAAGCCCTTCCCACCAATTTTTGCTAAGGGAGTATCAAGAATGATATCCCCTTTTGTCACCATTGGAACAAGTTCCACAGTTAAGGTAGGGTGGATTTTTTCTAAACGCTCTTTTACAAAATTCGCTTGCCATAATGCGAGTGGGCTTTGGCGTGTTGCTATTTTTAGAATAGTTGATGTTGTCATAACTGTATTAATATGTCATCTATTTGTCCTTTATCCTATCACTCTTAGGGAAAAAAGTCAGTTTTCATTTAGCTTTTCTATGGAAGATTCCGATGATCTTGCTTTCGGTTAAATCATATCTATAAGATATAAAAAAGTGATATGAAAAAGGCAGATCTTTCGATCTGCCTCCATATTCAATTCATCAGATGAATTATTTAATAATTTTCGCAACAACGCCCGCACCTACAGTACGACCACCTTCACGGATTGCGAAACGTAAACCTTGGTCCATCGCAATCGGGTGGATTAAGGATACTGTCATTTTGATGTTATCGCCTGGCATTACCATTTCCACACCTTCCGGTAACTCGATTGTACCGGTTACGTCTGTTGTACGGAAATAGAATTGTGGACGGTAACCTTTGAAGAACGGAGTATGACGACCACCTTCTTCTTTTGATAATACGTAAACTTCTGATTCGAAGTCAG
>MLHP01000033.1 GCA_001999425.1 Rodentibacter genomosp. 2
ATAGATTGGCTCTTGTGATACTTTTGGTTTTTGTGATAACACATTATCTGAAATAATACTGCTTTGGTTAGCTTTTTTACCAAATGTTTGCTTAGCTTTATTTACTCCTTTTTGACCCAATTCAGCTAAATCTCCTAATTCAAAACCGAAACTCGTACTCGCGTACTCTTCATCTCTATGAACAGTTTTAGATTTATTAAGATCCTGGTTAATAGGTTTTTCAACATTTTGAGCATCAACACCTGATAGAGTAGAGTGTTGTGTTGATTCATAATGTTTTTGTGCTGAACGCCCGCCTCTTATATTTGCTTGAGACGTTCCCCTTTCATTTGCTCCCACAGATATACCGAATTCACCACCATCTTTATGGTGATAATCTTCTAGAGACTGGTGAGTAACATCACCTGTGATATTAAGCCCATTATCGCCACTTTTATCAACAAAATAACCACCTTTTAAATCTAGATCATTAATTTGACCAATCATTTTTCCGGCTTCTATACCTGATTGCTGATTAACCTTACGGCTAGTTTCATCTTCTTGCCCATATCCAACACTTAAACTACCAGTCGGCTTAATTGTTAAAGCTGTAGTAACTGAGGCTCCAGCAGAAAGACCAAAATCAGCACGTTTGTTATGTCTTTCATAGGTATCTTGTTTGGATTCAATAGATGTTTTACCTTCTACTTTTGTACGATAAACATCTGCTTTAATATTAGCACCAGATAGTGTGAGATCTTTTTCCGTATTAATCTCAACTTCATCGCCCAGTAATTGACTATTTTGGTAAGTAATAGATTTAGTATCGCTTAAAGAGAAGCCCCCCTCAACCCCAGCTGTAGCTCCTACAGCACAACCTTGAGACATTAGTCCACAGGAAACAGTGCCGCCTGCAGAAATTTTTGAATGCCAAGAGTTATCTGACTCTGTTCTTTCTGTTTTTCCTGCATTAATTGATATATTATCTTTTGCATTGATAGAAAGTTTACCGCTCTTACTACGTTCTACATTATTTAGCTCAATTCCACCATCTGTTGCGCTTAATACTAAGTTGCCATTTAAAGTATTACGGTTATCGGAGCTTTCCTTAAAGCTCGTATTAGAGCCGCTATATCCAACTTGTGCTTTTACCGAACCGCCAATTAAGTCTCCAGTTACTAAATTAGCTATATCACTAGTAACTTGTAATGCTGCCGTACCATCTTGTTTAATGCCTTTTTTAGCATCTTCGGCTTGTTTAACCGAATGACTGACCATATCAGCAACTGCAGAGTGCCCTTCACCAACAACCCCTACTTTAAATGATGATTTAGAAGATTTAAAATCAGTTTCATCTTTGAATTTAGTTGAAATAATCTCTTTTGCAGTTAGTTTCAATTTATCATTGCTTACATTCTTTTGAGCTTCAAAAAAGGCTTGATCTTTTTCTGCCATCAGTTCTTCAATTTCTTCTTTGGATAACTTACGCAGATTCGGATTACTACCTTTTACTTGATTGTTTGGGGCAGATTTTTCTACCTCTGAAGTTTTATTAGCAGTATTGCCATTTTTTGTTTTATCTGCTTCCTTATAGGTTGATGATTGTGATGTTTCAGACATTGATTTATTAATATCCAGTCCACCAATATCTAAAGTGCCTAGGACCTGTAAATCGCCACCTTTCGCTTCAAGCTGACTATTAACATTTTTTAGATCTGTTCTAGATGCCTGTTCTCGCTCAAATTTTAAGCCTAATTCAGCATTAACTCCTGTATAATCACTTTCTGCTACTTGAGTAGAAGCACCATCAACACTATCAGCAGAAGCTGAAACGGCATAACCTCCTCCAGCAGCTAATGCGCTTGTAAATACACCAAAGACATCTTTTGATTTTTCAGTATGTTGGATATTTTGCCCTGTTTTGGTTTTATAATTACCTTGTATAACGCCAGTTATACGATCTGCTTTTACCTTACTACCGGCCTGTTCCACATCACCTTTTACGGCTAAATGAAGATGATCAAATTTTAGCTCTGATCCGACAGATTCCGCACTATAAGTATCTTCAGTTTCTCCTCCAGCAACATCTTTTCCGCTCAAAATTCCTGAGGTAAATATTTGTTTTTGTTTATGGTTACTACTAAATTTATGTGTGTCTTTGGCCTTAAGGTCTTTAGTTTTAACAAAGCCCGTTTTTGCTTTAACATCAGAGGCTGTAATATCAATATCACTATCCAAATCCGTCTCTAAATGTAGATGATGTTCTGAAGCAATCTTTGATTTCTGAACCGTCGTATTTCCTTTCTCATCAGTATAGGAAGTAGCGGTTGATTCAATACCTTTGTGTCCTTTTAGACGAACCTGTTCTTTACCTAAAATATCACCGGTATTTTTAATTTTATTTTCCGCTTCAATATCAACACGATTTCCTGCAATCGTGCCGGAATTTTGTACGTCTTTTACCTTCAATTTCAATTCTCTGGCTTTTATGACCGCACTTCCTAATCCTTTATATTTTTCTGCGTCCTCTAAAGTTTGTTTTGCAAAATAAACTTGAGGGATATATGTTTCTTTTCCATTAATGGTTGATTTGACATACCAAATAATATCCTCTTTTAAATTATCTTGTTGCTCTTTAGTTAGGGCTTTACCTAAAGTTAGGTTTAAATCTCCTGATGTATGATAAGCATTATCCATTAAACGTTTAACTAACTCGACATTAGTCAAATCATACTTGAGCGCCAAATGATTATCGACCTTTTTCTCAATACTACGAGTAATCAGTTGGTGTTCAAAATAGCTATCACCAATTACACTTACTTTATCTTCCGATCCTCTCTTAGCAATCTTATTAAAGAAATAATCAGAACCGACATAATCATTTTGATTAATATACTTCATTCTGGTGTGATAAAGTGGATCGATCTCTACTCGAGCGCGATCTTTATCTACCGGAATTTCTTTCTGTTTAGCTAGTTCGTCAGCTTTTTTCTTTTCTTCGGCTAATTTTTTCTCATACTCTTCTAGACGTTGTTTTTCCTCTTCAGAAAGCGATTCTAGTTTTTTCTGTTCTTCCTCTAATTGTTTTTTCCTACGCTCTGCTTCTTCTAAACGCTCTTTTTCAAGACGTTCTTTTTCCAAACGTGCTTTTTCTAAGCGCTGTTTTTTCTCTTCCTCTGTCTCCCCTAATAGATCTTGATCCTCTTCTTTTGGAATGGAAATATTAGAGTTATCTTCTTTTTTCTTATTAAACGAACGATCAATAAATAAATTCGGATTAGCTAATAATTCTAACAATGTAGATAAATCAATTTCGCTATTGTCATTATTTTCCGGTTGTGCAACAAATGGTTTGAATTGAATCGGCGGTGCTTGGATGGTATGTTTTCCAATAGTTACTTCATCATCAAAAGCGCCTCTCTCTCCTTTTTCACCGTTTACTAAAGTATCGGTATCGCCAATAAAAGATCCTGCTAGTATTTTTGATTTTTCATTAGGATAAAACTCTAGATTTTTAGAATCTAATTTACTTGCTATCTCTGAAGCTTTATATGCGGCTTGTAATTGCTTTAGAGATTTACTTTCCCAATTAGCCCCTAATATAGTTGTCAATGTGGATTGTAATAATGGAGAATCGACCGATTTTAATAGTTTTAAAACTTGTAGTTTATCTAGTGAGATAGGTAAACTACGACTTTTTCTTATGTAACGCTCAGTACCGTTCGTTTCAAAAAAGAATTTTATTAATTTACCTACAGAGTCAAATTTATATACTATAGCACCTTGCAGCCCAGTCCCAAAGATATTGAGTTTTGGATGAAAGCGGACAGTGATATTTGCCGGTGAATTTAAATAACGCTCAAATATATCATACTGAGCACTTCTCATATTATTAATGATAGCTTTTGTGCCATTAGAGATTAGACTCCCTTGAATATTAATAATGCCGTGATTAGTTATTCCTGCATCATTTAATATTGAATCTTTTTGAACAAATTCAAAGTCACTTTCACCACGAATATTCCCTATACGAGAAATTTTTAAGTCATTTCCAAATTTGGGAATAGAACCAGAGATGCTATAATGATCCGTTCTAGTTGGACCCGGATCAATAATTGACGAACTAATCTCTTCATCAGAATGATATATAGCACCTCCAAACACAATGTCATTCAATAACTTCTGAGCTGACATGGTTATTTTTCCTTTGGAAAGAATTTCTCCCGAATTATGAATAACATTGTTGGCATCTAAATTCATTACACCTTCTGAATGTAAAACTCCGGTAGCACTGTTGGTTATATTTGAGGAGGAAGTTAAATTCAAGCTATTTTTTGCACCTAATAAACCTTCATTCGTAATTTTTTGGCTATTTACAGATAATTGGTTACCACTAGTTAATATCCCTTTATTAGTAAAGGTCTCATTTGCATCAATATCTAATGAAGATGATAATTGGTTTTCCGAATCTTTATCAAAAAAGACTTCTTGAGCAGAAAGCGTTAATTTTTCTCTCGCCTCAGGTAGTTTATGAGAGGCTGAGTGGAAATGAGTAAATCTAAACGTAAGGTTCGCCGTTCCTTTACTTTGGATAGTCCCATTATTGTGGTAACCATCATCTGGGGTAGCTTTATTTTGGGATAATATATTACCAAATGTGGAAATATCTAGTGTTTTCTCCGCTAAAATATCTTGATTATTATTTAGTTTATTAACATAAATATTGTTGAAACGAGCTGCAATCGTACCATTATTTTCTAGGGTATTACCCTTAATATTCAGATTTGTTGCAATTACGGTCGAATCCTCACCAATTTGACTTGATTGGCTATTGATATTAACGTTTGTTCCTCTCACTTTGGCATTTTTGGCCGTGGTGGTTTTATTTGCAGAAATATCAACTTTTTGACTGCTTACTTTTGTATTTTGTTTTAAATTAACTTCTGTTGCATTTAAATTAATTGCTTTCCCAGCAGAGATTTCGCCGTTAATATCAAGCTTTTTACTACCTTTTGAAGATACATTCTGTTTAGCTTGTAATGTAGCAACTTCAACCTTACCTTGTGCATTCTCAATTTGGATATCTTTTTCAGAAAGAATAATACCTTTGTGATTTACCCCTACCCCCGTATCTGTTGTGATAAATTGGATATGATTACCGTACATAGCTCCGGCTTCTGTACCAGTAATTGCGATTTCCGTAGATTTCGTCTGCTTAGATTTTGCCTTTCCTGTTTTCACATCGTATTCGGATGAACCGGCTACAAAGGTTATATTAGTTTCAACAGGCGCTTTATCATTAATGTTACGGACTGCACCTTTTTGCTCAATTTTTTTCGCAACAATATCTAAATACTTCAATCCGTCAGTGGCAATCCCGTCTTTATCAATGGTTACCGTTCCTTTCTCGACAGAAAGTTTTAAGCCGTTTTTCGGATCAAGCACATTACTGGTTGAAGCTACAAAACGATCCGTATTGAATGTTTGTACGCCATTAATATTAATTCCGTTCGGGTTAATAATTAATAGATCGGCTTTATCACCAAAAACTTCCAATCCACCTTTAATTTTACTCATCTGGCTGCCTGTTACTTGAGTTAAAATTGCTTTGGCTGTATCTTTATCAAAGTTTTGGTTTTTTTCTAAATGACCGACTAAATAAGAATTTCCTTCCTTATTGCTATTATTAAATACCGCACCATTGCCTATATTGAATTTTTGGAATTTATTATCAGAAATACCATCATATTGAGGTTTGGCAATTTCAATAATATGCACGCCATTAGTTGTCTCGGATATTTTTGTTTCATGATTATTTTTATCTAAAATGATATCCTTACTATTTACATCAGCAAATACAGTATTTGGTACAACAAATAAGAAAGCTAATGCTGCATTTCCCAGGTGTAACAAGCGTGATTTAATAAGACAAGAAAATGTAGATAGACGGAAGATATGGCGTCCTTCACTGCCAGATTCACATTCTTCTTTATTTTCTACACTACCAGTGTCGCCTGATTCATAGTTAATATATTCAGCGACAGGAACTAAACATGATTTTGCTTTACTAAAAATCAGTTTATATCTATTTTTATTCATACTAAGTTTCTCCTATATTAAAAATATGAATTAAAATGAAATTGAGCCGTTTACATAGTAAATGTGAGCATCACCCTTATTTACCTTTACATTCTTAATTGGCTTGGAATAAGTAAAAGATAAGTTAAGGTGACTGATTTGAAATTTTGTTCCAATAGCCATCCCAGCGATAGTTTCGTTACCTTGATTGAGATGTTTAAATATGCGACCGAAATCAACACCTAAGAAAGGTTTGATTTGGGAAATAGACATTTTTTGAGGATAAAATGGGATATCAAGTGTTTGAGAAATATAATAGCCGCTGTCTCCGGAAATGATTCCACCTTTAAATCCTCTTACGGTATATTCATCTCCGATAGAGAATTGATTATCGGAATACAAACTATAAGGAGAGTATTGGAATCCTAAACGAAGTTGATAATTAAGCGCTCTTTCTTTAACTTCAAAAGCTTTATACCAACTCATTGTGCCTGATAATAAAGAGAGTGTTTTATCCCCTTTTGAATTATATGCAAGGCTATCGGCGCCAAACCAACCTAAACCGTTTGAATAAGAAATATCGTTATACAGTTTTCCTCCTAAAACATTTGTAATATAGGATAATCCGACTGTAAGTTTATTATTATTGAAATGGCTGACTAAACGCTCCCCGATATAGTTTTTCTTTGTTTTAAATTCTAATTCGCCGTAACCTGAAAAAATCGTATCTTTATTACGAGCAAGAACTTTAGCAAGTTTAATATTTGCAGTTTTAATTTTCCCTTCGGAGCTATAACTATGAATACCTTTTATTTCTTTCTTACTATCTGATTGTGAAACTCTTAAGTCTAATGTATAAGAAGAGAATGGTTGGCTATAACTTAATAAATAGTTTTGTTGATTATTTCGTTTATGTTTTTTGTATAATCGATATCCTGTTGAAAAATACCAGCTATCATTAATTCCTAGTAAATCACTCCAGCTAATACTTGCCGTAAGTTGATTCCGTCCGTTTTCATTATTTTCTGCACCGGAGTTATTAAAACCTAATGTAATGCGAGGTAAATAAGTGCGCTGAGTGATTAAATTAAAATTAGACTCACCGTCTTTCTCTGCCGCAATAACTTTTATTTCTGCAGATTTATTTGTTGTATTTAAAATTTCAACTAACTGATCAACATCATAAACATTAAGTAATTTATTTTCTAAATTAGGTAATACAAACACCATTGCTTTATCTTTAATTGTTTTCGGCAGAGCACCATTTACACAATAATCGCGAACGTATCCCCAATGAATAATAAAATCCAATTCGTTTTTATCGGTAACATTACTTTTTAAGCCAACGGCACTTGTTACATAGCCGGCACGGTACAGTACATCAGTCAAATCTTTAACTAATGCGAAAACTTGCTTAGTCGTCAGTGGCTTTCCTTCATATTGTTTAATGACAGAATCAAAATCCAAGCGAACGCTTTGCCCTGCTTGATCGACAGTAATACGCTTAATGGTTCGATCTGTTTGTGTATCATCTGTCAATGTATGGTCAATTTTCGGATCAGCCTCTTTGCGTAGGAATTTCTCCGCCTTTTTTAAAGCTTCATCAGTTTCTTGAATTATTCTTTGATGCTTTAACTGCTGCTGTTCTTGGGTAAGAACGTCTGTTGCAAAAGCCGTTCCCGAGAATAAAGATAAGTAAAATAAATAGCCGATAGATTTTCTCGCTATTGAAGATTTCATTAATTGGTCTCCTTAATATGTAATATGCCTAAGTTATTCAATTAGTATAAAAATTAAGACGATAAGCTACTCTCTATGAAGTAGCACTGATTCTGCAGCTCCAATATGTCAACAAACCTGTATATCTGGCGGACTTCGAAACTTTATTACTCCGCCGGATATAGCATTATGAGCTAAACTTAACGGAGAAGATTTTTACCGTTTGTAGATTGGTATTTTTCGATAAGCAAAATCACACCCGTATTAGACGGAGTTTTTCTTCAAAAATGACAAAAAAATGTAACAAACCTCCTTAAATGATCACATAATAATCAATGTGATTGCCATATAATCAAATCTTCTCAATTTTTTCCAAAAAGAAATGAGCAGAAATCAACTAACCCTAAAAATTTCATACTATTTTCACGTTAAACAAGTTTATCAATGTGTCTTTCAAAAATTGCAGAACGTTTGATTGTTACAGAGTAAAATGAATTGATAGTTTGGTGTGATTGTGTGTGAAAATTTGATAGGAATAATGTTTATATGTATAGATGTTTGCAATCTATTAACACTGGTTCGGTCTTAAAAAACAGCGAGGGTTTACGTCCTCTGTGAGTTCGAATCTCATTTCCTCCGCCATCAATAAAAAAATCCCTTAGCTAAAAAACTAAGGAATTTTTGTTTTTTACCAGCAAAACCTTTCATTTATATGATTTTCCGACCGCTCTTTTTGCCACTTCGCTTTATTTTGTGGATCAGCAAAAAACTCATCCTGTGCCTTTAAACGAAGCTTCAATTTTTCTTCGGCTTCTTTTAACGCAACTTTACGATCTTGAAATTTGGAGGATAATTCTTTCATAAAAACCGTTTCATAAGGATGGGAAATCACCCAATTTACTGCCTCTTCCGCAGTTTTACGTTGTTTATTTAAATCGCAAAATGCATAAGGATTCACAAACTGCCCCACGACTTGGCTAAATCCGGTATTTTCCGCCACGGTCGCCTTGGGTAAATCCAATACATACAGTGCGGTAATTAAACGATTTTGTCCACGATAAAACCACTTCACAGCCTCATCACGTAAACCAAAATCATAAGCACGGGCGGCAAGGGTAAACATTGTCATAGGCGAAATCCGTGCCGGATTTTCTTGCACAAATTTAACCGCACTTTGATACCCGTTTAAGGTATTTTCCCGCAACATTGGATCAAGTTGCTTATGCACGAATACGTTTCTCGCTTTGCCTTTTTCCGAGGAATAATAAGGTTTCACATAAATATCAATAGATTTCACCGGTTCTTTGGTCACTGTGGTACAAGCGGCGGAGTAAAGAGCGGTTAATATCACAGTAATTTTTACAGAAAATTTCACAACTCCTCCTAAATATAAAGCAAACCTTGAGACAACTCCCAGCATGCCATTAAAAACACCCCGATCAGTATTGCTAATAATGCCCACTCTTTTTTACTAAGGTCAAACTTACTTTTTTGCTGATATTGGGAATATAGGTAAACCGTTACTCCGGGAACATATAATACAACTGATAAAAACAAATAATCCATACCGGCAGCATAAACAATCCATAAACCATAAAGAGTTGCCGTCAAACCGGTAAGTTGGATATACCATTTTGCTTTTCGTTGTAGAGCTAATTTAAATAAATACGCGCCAATAAGAATATAGGGAACCAAAATCATCGAAGTTGCAAGAGAAATTAGTTTTACGTAACTTTGGCTAGTAAATAACACCAAAATTAAACAAAGCTGAATGACGATATTAGTGAACCAAAGCGAATTAATAGGTGTATTATTTTTATTGAGTTTATTCAAAACTCGTGGGAATGCTCCACTTTCAACTCCTCGATAAGGAACTTCGGTACAGTACATTGTCCAGCTAATATATGAACCGAGTACAGAAACAATTAAACAGAAGGTAATAATAATTTTCCCAGCCTTGCCAATCATTGATTCTAAAATAGGCGCCATAGAGGGGTTTGACATTGTACTAATGATTTCACGCGGCAGCACTCCGAGTGCCAATACAGTAATCGCCACATAAAGTACCAAGGTAATACAAATACCAAGCACTGTTGCCGTACCAATATCACTCTGTCTTTTCGCGTGTCCTGATAAAATTGAGGCCCCTTCCACACCGACAAAGACCCAAAGGGTAATCAACATCGTATTTTTCACTTGTGTGAGTAAATCCGCCGCTTGATTTTGATTCATCACGGTCTCACCGCTAAAATCAGTAAAAAACTGCATTGGAGAGAAATAAAGTGCGGCTAAAATAATAAATAAAATTAGCGGAAAAATTTTAACGATGGTTGCCAACATATTCACAAATGCTGCTTCTCTTACACCACGAGCTATCAGCCAATGTACCAGCCAAACTACAAGTGAAGCCCCCAAAATGGAATAGGGGGTACTGCCTGTACCAAAAATGATCCGCTCTTGCGTATCCACAAAAGTGCCGATACCTTCAAAAGCCACGACAAGATAACTCACGCTGCCGATACCGGAGCAAAGCCAATATCCCCAAGCAGAGAAAAAACCGACTAAACCACCAAACCCTTCTTTAGCATAGGTATAAACACCACCATTGAGATCGGGACGAAGGCGGGATAAAAAGAAAAAAGACAATCCCAGAAAAATAATCCCGACACCAGTGATTGCCCACCCAATCAATAATGCCTTTGCACCGGCTACTTCAGCCATATTTTGCGGTAAACTAAAAATCCCCGAACCAATCATTGAACTGAGTACCAATGCAGTTAGCGCAAATAATCCTATTTTTTTATTGGACATACACACCACATTAGAATCAAAAAAGAGCGGTAAATTTTAACAGAGTTTTCTATTTTTCCTATATAATTATGCATCAAATCAAATTTTATATGCAAAATATGAAAATCCACCTAATTCGTAGTCAAACCACCCTTGATTTTAATAATGAAACAACCCTACTCGACCACCTTGAACGCAATAATATTCATCACGAATACCAATGCCGTAGCGGCTATTGTGGCTCCTGTCGGGTGAAGATCAAAAAAGGCAAGGTATCCTATCCGGAAACGCCCCTTGCCTTTGTTCAACCTAATGAAATTTTATTATGCTGTTGTCGTGTGGAAACAGATCTTGAATTGGAACTATAGATTATTCAAATCTAATACGTCCGTCATATCAAATAAACCATGAGATTTATTTTCCAGCCATTTACCCGCTCGTACCGCACCGTTTGCAAAGGTCATGCGGCTTGAGGCTTTATGCGAAATTTCCACCCGTTCCCCAATATCGGCAAACCACACGGTATGCTCACCCACAACATCAGATGCACGGATGGTTGAAAAACCGATTTCATCAGGCTTACGCTCACCTGTAATGCCCTCACGACAAAATACGCCATGGGTTTTCAAATCACGTCCTAATGTTTTTGCGATATGTTCCCCCATTGAAAGTGCCGTGCCTGAAGGCGCATCTACCTTATGACGATGATGTGCCTCAATAATTTCAATATCGCAATAATCACCCATCACCTTGGCGGCTTTTTCCAATAATTTGAATACTAAATTCACGCCCACGCTGTAATTAGAAGCAAATACAATGGCGATTTTTTCAGACACAGCTTTGATTGCTGCTTTGCCGGCATCATCAAACCCTGTCGTACCAATCACCATTTTTTTATCATTCGCCACACAAAATGCAATATGTTCAAGCGTGCCTTCCGGACGGGTAAAATCAATCAGTAAATCAAAATTGTCTTTTTGTTCGTGAAAATTGTCAGACACCTTAATACCTAAATGCCCAACGCCCACCAATTCACCGGCGTCCGCTCCTAATAATGATGAACCTTGACGTTCAAAGGCAGCCCCTAATTCAACGCCTTCCGCCAAATGAACTGCTTGAATTAATTGACGTCCCATTCTGCCACCCGCACCGGCAACCGCAATTCTTAATGTCATATTTATATCCTTCTTTTAACGAATCATCTCCGTGACGCCATTGTAAATTAACACGCCACCAAAGAATAAAAATACCACGCCTGCTACATTATCAATATAACGGCTATATTGGCTGTAAAACTGTTTTGCCACATTGCGTGAAAAAATAAACGATATGAGATAAAAATACAAGAATGTGACGATGACAATTAAGCTAAAAGCAATGCTCATATCCCATATTGACGTCATTTTTGCTAAAACAAACGACATCACGCTACTGAAATAAACTACCGCTTTCGCGTTAGAAAGATTAACTAAGAGTCCTTTTAAAATTTCTTTTTTAGCGGTAGTTTGTTGGTTGATTTCTTGCTCGGAAATAGGCTCAAATGTTGCATTTTGTTTGCTGCGAATCAATGCGACACCAATATAGGCTAAATATGCACCGCCTAAAATCATAATAATGCCGTGTAATGCCGGCATTGTCGCAAATAATACGGCAAGCCCCATCATTGAAACCGCAGCCCAAAAAGCAACACCAAGCGTAATACCAATCACGCCATAAAGGGTATTTCTGCGCGAATTACTCGCCGCCATACGGCTCACATAAAAGAAATCCGGCCCCGGCGTCATCAAACCAAACAAATGAACAATCAGTAAATTCAACACAATTACATTACTCCCAATATTGAATCACAAAAACCACTATAACGGCATAAATCGCCGCCAGCACATCATCCACCATAATGCCAAAACCACTCTCCAGTTTTTTATCAAAATAACGGATGGGATAAGGTTTTAAAATATCAAAAAAACGGAATAGTACAAATGCAGTCAATATCCATTGCCATGACAATTCAGGCACAGCAGACAATACAATAAACACCCCAACAAACTCATCCCATACAATAGAACCATGATCGTGTACGCCCATATCATCAGCGGTTTTTTGACATAAATAACAGCCTAAAACAAAACAAAGTGCGGTCAAAATTAAGAAAGTTTTTGTGCCTAAAAACACGAGCAAAATAACCCCTAATAGGGTGCCAAGCGCGCTGCCCCAGGTTCCCGGTGCGGGATGAAGTAAACCGGAACCCAATCCCACCGCAAGTAAATGAACGGGATTTTTTAAAGAAATTCGTTTTAACGGATTCTCTTCTCTCATATTTTTATTCCTTGAAATGATCGAAGCCAACATTTGGCGAATAGTCAATCGGCTGCCTATCACGCAAAAAACGGATGGAAAAGGGACCGCACTTTTTCGACTCAAATGCCGGCACAATATGCCCGATACAGGTACAAGGCACATCAAGATTTTTTAGTCGAGACTCAAGCAAGGGTTGATTTTCGGGTGGAACAGTAAAACACAATTCATAGTCTTCTCCACCACTTAGGGCAAATTGCTCTGCTTGCGTGCGCTCATAAAGATTTAATAACGATGATGAAAGTGGCAAGTCGGAAAGATCAATTTCCGCCGCACATTGACTACGTTTAAGAATATGCCTTAGATCGGAATTTAAACCATCGGAAAGATCAATGGCGGCATGGGCAAGCCCGACTAAAGCACGCCCTAATTCCATTCGTGGCGTGGGGCGAAGATGGCGTTGCTGTAAAAATTCTTCGTCAAAACCGACCGCTCTTTTGTCCGATAAAATTTGTTGCAAACCGGCGGCACTATCGCCCAATGTGCCTGATACATAAATTAAATCCCCTGCTTTGGCTTGATGTCGGCACAATGCGCTGCCTTTTTCAACAAATCCTTGCGCAGTAATCGTAATGGACAACGGGCCTTTTGTCGTATCGCCGCCAATTAATATGACATTGTGGTTTTTTAATGTGTGTAACAAACTTTGGCTAAAGCGGGCAAGCCAGTTTTTATCAACTTTTGGTAAAGTTAATGCAAGGGAAACCCATTTAGCTTGTGCTCCCATTGAGGCTAAATCGCTTAAATTGGTTGCCACCACTTTATAGGCTAGATCTTCCGGTGAAATGGAGGGCAAAAAGTGGGTATGTTCTACCATCGTGTCGGTAGTAATCGCAAGCTGACTATTTTCCGGCACAGAGACTAAGGCGCAATCATCGCCAATGGATAAGAAAACAGAATCATCCACTTGTTCCTGTGGCTGCTCAAAATAATGTTTAATTAAATCAAATTCACCCATTGCCATTGTTACCCACTAAAATAAAAAGCACGCGTAAACACGCGCGCTATTTATAAATCATCTAAATTTATTTACGTCCTAATGCCGGTGCGATTTTATCTAATACACCATTAATATATTTATGGCTATCGTCCGAACCAAACACTTTTGCCACTTCAATAGCTTCGTTAATCACCACTTTGTAAGGCACATCAAGCTCAAAACGTAATTCATACACCGCTAAACGTAAAATGGCTTTTTCAATGGGATCAAGTTCCTCAAAGCCACGATCAATATAAGGCGTAATGGAAAAATCAACGGTTTCCATATTTTCCACGGCTTGACGGAATAATTTACGAAAATAAGACTTATCCACGCCGTCCATATCTTGATCAAGCATAAAGGCAAGCTCTACCTGCTCCGCAGTATTGCCGGAAACCGCCCAAGAATATAACGCTTGCACAGTGCATTCACGTGCCCGACGACGAGCCGATGGTTTTTTCACTTGTTTTTGTTCTGCCATTGTTTATGCCGCATCAATTTGTTGAAGAAGATTCATCATTTCAAGTGCGGTTAATGCAGCTTCAGCCCCTTTATTCCCCGCTTTTGTGCCGGCACGTTCAATAGCCTGCTCAATGTTTTCGGTAGTGAGTACCCCAAATGCAACAGGGATTTCAGCTTCCATCGCCACTCTGCCTAAACCACTACTCGCTTCACCTGCAACATATTCAAAATGCGCAGTGCCACCACGGATCACCGTACCTAAAGCTACAATCGCATCAAATTTTTTACTGGCAGCCAAACGGCGTGCTACCAATGGTAATTCATAAGCACCCGGTGCACGTAAAAGCGTAATATTTTCATCTTTTACCTGACCGATTCTTTTTAATGCATCTAATGCACCTTCTAATAAACTTTCATTAATAAAACTATTGAAACGAGCAATAACAACTGCAACTTTGGCATTCGGTGCAGCTACTGAGCCTTCTAAAACTTTCATATTTTTTCCTATGTTACTCATCACGATAAAATTGGGGGCTGATTCTAGCATAAAAATCACTACCTATCAGCATTTATCTTGTCTGCGTCGAACTAAGTGCGGCCATTTTTTCTCTGGTTTTTTATTCCTTATCAATGACAAACTCAAACCAGTCGATCACATCATTTTCATGTACGCCATTGCTAATCAAAATACCGGCATTTTTTACACTTTGTGCATCACCGGAAATTAGTGGATGCCAGTCCGGCAAAGGTTTATCTTCGTAAAGAAGTCGATAAGCACAGGTATCCGGTAACCAATGAAAATCGGGCAAATTCTTTTTGGTCAATTTTGTACAATCCTTTTCAATATTAAAACGTTCCTCATAATGACCACACTTTCCGGTTTCTAGATTCAACAAATTGCAGGCTATACGGGTGTAATAAAGTTTCTGCCGTTTCCCACGACCTTGAATATATTTGCGATAACAGCATTTTCCGCAACCATCGCACAACGCTTCCCATTCGGAGTCGGTCATTTCAAGGAGAGATTTGGTTTGCCAAAAATTAGGCGTTAAATTCATCATTTTGGAACTTTCAGGTATAAAAACACAAACTTAAGATGACATAAACTAAGTGCCATCCACCAAGAACCGCACTATTATAGATATTCAACGATCCAATTGAGTAATCTTACCATTATATCTCTCCGAAAAAACCAAATGATGCAATATTATTCCTACATAACTCAATAAAAATCTTGATACTGCTCACAATTCTGAAAATTTTCCATCATTTTTGTAAGCCTTTTTATTGACTGGGTAAAAAAATAGGAGTAAATACTTTTAACAAAAAAGCAACATAAGGACAACATATGCTTACCATTCATCACACGAGTGAATATTCCTTGATTTGCTCACTTCCTCCCCCTGCCGAACTGTCAAAACAGCAATCTATTTGGCAATTATCAGAATTGGCACAAGATCTCCCCGGCGTAGTTGAAACAGTCGTCGGAATGAATAATCTTACACTTTTTTATCATCTTCACCTTGATCCGCTGCAACTTATCAGTGAATTGCAGCAACTTTGGGAAAAAGTTCAATTACAAAAAACACTTTTTCAAGGAAAATTAGTGGAAATCCCCGTGCATTATGGTGGGGAATTTGGTGAAGATTTACATGATGTGGCGAAATATCATCACACCACAGCAAAAGAAATTGTTCGCCTCCATACTTCCCCAACCTATACGGTTTTTATGATGGGCTTCCAACCCGGTTTCCCTTATTTAGGCGGATTGCCTGAATCCCTCCATACGCCACGTCGTAATGAGCCAAGAACAAGAGTTCCCGCAGGTTCGGTAGGCATCGGCGGGAGCCAAACAGGAATTTATCCTTTCACCTCTCCCGGCGGGTGGCAATTATTAGGTCAAACCGAAATTCAACTTTTTGATGTCAATCAAAACCCGCCGGTTTTACTCAAAGCTGGCGATCAAGTTCGTTTCGTTGTGGAGGAGATAACTCTATGATTTATTTTCAACATCTTCAAGGCTTTGCTCATCTACAGGATTTAGGCCGCTTTGGCTTACGCGGATTTGGTATCGGACATTCCGGTGCAATGGATTGCCTTGCATTGCAAGCGGGAAATTTACTATTGAAAAATGCCCATAATTTGCCCGCACTTGAAATAGCCTTAGGAAGCCTGACAATAACCTTTGACTGTGACACACCATTTTGTTTAACGGGCGCATTATGTGAGGCAGAACTTGATGATAGCCCTATTTCGCCTTATTGGCGTTACACGGCAAAAGCGCGCCAAACCCTCAAAATCAAACGAATTACCCAAGGCAACTACACCTATCTCTGTGTCGCCGGAGGTTTTAAAGTACCTAAAGTATTAGGATCTTATAGCACCAATTTACAAGCAGGTTTTGGTGGGTTTCAAGGACGTTTACTCAAATCCGGCGATCATATTGCGACAGGGTTAAGAGATACGGTGCTTAGCCCATTAGGGATTGAACCCATTTCTTATACAAAAACTATTCATGCAACCGTTTCATCAGAATACGAGGCATTCAACCAAGAAACCCAAACATTATTTTGGCAACAGGGTTGGATATTACAACGAAATAGCAACCGTATAGGCTATCGCTTTTCCGGTTCTCAAAAATTAATGCTTAATTCCCCTCTTGAAATGCTTTCTTATGCCGTACCAATAGGCACAGTTCAAGTACCTCCGGACGGTCAGCCGATTGTATTAATGGCAGATGCTCAAACAACGGGCGGTTATCCCAAAATTGCCTGTGTTATTCAAGCGGATATTGGCAAATTGGCACAAATACCTTTTGGGGAAACCGTTTATTTTAAACAGGTTACCCATCAACAAGCGCAAGAGTTATACCAACAAGATCAAGATTATTTAGCCTACATAAGGAGAAAAGTAGATGAAATGCGTTGATTTAAATGTTGATCTAGCCGAAGGCTATGCGAATGATGAAAAATTGTTGCAATTAGTCAGCTCTGCAAATATTGCCTGTGGATTACACGCCGGAGATTACAACGAAATGCGTAAAGCTATTTTATGGGCGAAAGAAAATAATGTGACAATCGGGGCACATCCGGGATATCCCGACCGTGAGAATTTTGGTCGCCTGAATATGAACTTAAGCGATGAAGAACTTCAAGCCTGCCTAGTTTATCAACTCGGTGCGATTAAAGCCTTATGTGAGGCTGAAGGTGTCGTATTAAGTTACGTCAAGCCGCATGGAGCATTATATAACCAAGCGGCAAAAAATCCCGCACTGGCACGTTTAATTAGCCAAACAATCAAAAACGTTGATCCCAATTTAGCCCTAATGGGATTATCCGGAAGTGTAATGCTCTCAGCAGCACAAGAGGTAGGACTCAAAACCATTTCGGAAGTATTTGCCGATCGACACTACCAAGCCGATGGTTCATTAGTACCGCGCAGCTGTAATAATGCCTTGGTAGAAAATGATCAAGAAGCGGTTGCACAGGTTCTACAAATGGTGATTGAGGGAACCGTTCCTACTGTCGAAGGTTTCAATATACCTATTCAAGCCGACAGCATTTGCTTACACGGCGACGGTAATCATGCGATTGAATTTGCGAAAAAAATTCGTGCGGCATTACAAGCAGAACAAATCATCATTTCGGCAAAATATTAATAGCCCTAAGTTGCATAACAACCTATCGGAGATCAATATGGCAAATAATAACCGTAGCGCCCTACTCGGAGCGGCATTTTTAATGGCGACATCAGCTATCGGCCCGGGTTTTCTCACCCAAACCGCAACCTTTACCCAATCTTTACTCGCCAGTTTTGGCTTTGTGATTTTACTCTCTATCTTGCTTGATATTGGAGCTCAATTAAACATTTGGCGAATTATCACCGTTTCAGAAAAAAAAGCCCAAGATATTGCAAATGCTATTTTACCCGGTACGGGATATTTTCTTTCATTGCTTATTGTTATAGGGGGATTGGCTTTCAATATTGGGAACGTGGGCGGTGCTGGGTTAGGCTTGAATATTCTCACAGGTGTGTCACCTGAAATAGGGGCGATAATTAGCGGATCTATTGCCGTATGTATCTTCCTTGTAAAAGAAGCCGGTAAAGCAATGGATCGTTTTGCTCAAATCATGGGATTCGTGATGATTGCCTTAACCATTTATGTCGCTGCACAAACCAATCCACCTATTGGAGAAGCCGTATTCAGAGCTTTCGTACCGGAGAAATTAGATGTCATCGCTATTGTTACCCTTGTAGGTGGCACTGTGGGCGGTTATATCACTTTTGCCGGGGCTCACCGTTTATTAGATGCCGGTATTAAAGGTAAAAGTTCTCTAAAAGAGGTCAGCAAAAGCTCGGTATCAGCAATTCTCATTTCCTCTATAATGAGAATTGTATTGTTTTTAGCCGTTTTAGGCGTCGTCTCACAAGGCATTACTCTCGATCCTAAAAACCCTGCCGCGACCCCATTTTCATACGCAGCCGGTAATATCGGATTAATGATTTTCGGTATCGTGATTTGGGCGGCTTCAATTACCTCCGTCATCGGTGCCGCTTATACTTCCGTTTCTTTCATTACCAGTTTTTCACCTAAAATAGAAAAACATAAGAATTGCTGGATAGTGGCTTTTATTGTTATCTCGACCGCCGTGCTTGCAACTATCGGTCGCCCCGCCCAAGTGTTAGTTTTTGTCGGCACATTAAACGGTTTAATTCTACCAATTTCTCTCGGTCTCATTTTGCTCGCCGCCTACAACAGTAAAATTATTGGTGATTATAAGCACCCTATTTGGATGACGATTTCAGGTGCTATCGTTGTCATTTCTATGGCAATATTAAGCATGATAACGCTTGTGAAATATATCGGTAATTTATTGGCTTAGAAGCTCATTAAACACGAGCTCAGGGGGGATTAAAGAAAAAGTGAGGTCAAAAACCATCTTAACTTTTCATATTATGTAGCAAATGCACAAAAATAGAAATTTCAGCGATACGTAGGGACACACTGCGTGTGTCCGTTATAAAATCAAATCATTTCAATATATTAAAATTCGGACACACTCAGTCTGTCCCTACAAGTTCACCAAAAAATAGATTTTTGCAACTGCTACATAATACCGTTAATTTTGACCGCACTTTTGTTGATGAAAACTAAAAACTTTCTTTTAAGCTAACCGTGAGGTTAAACACCAAATGTTCAGGGCGATTGTCTTTGCTGTCTGCACAGAAATAGCCTTCACGTTCAAATTGATACCCTTTTTCCGCTTGTGCATTACCAAGACTTTGTTCTACCACGCCATGTTTTACCACAAGGGAATTTGGATTGACGACTGAACAAATATCTTCCTCCGCTCCCGGATTTGAAACCGTAAAGAGTTTGTCATAAAGACGGAATTCTGCCGGATGGTTATGCACTGCCGAGACCCAATGAATCACCCCTTTCACCTTACGACCATCTGCCGGATTTTTGCCTAATGTATCCGGATCATAGCTACAAAAAATTGTGGTAATTTCACCATTTGCGTCTTTTTCCACACGTTCCGCTTTAATCACATAAGCATTACGCAAACGCACTTCTTTACCCAACACAAGACGTTTGTATTGCTTGTTGGCCTCTTCACGGAAATCCGCACGATCAATATAAATTTCTTTGGTGAAAGGTAATTGACGTTCGCCTAATTCCGGACGATTCGGGTGATTTGGTGCCGTCAACATTTCTTCACCTTCAAAATTTTCAATCACCACTTTCACCGGATCAATCACCGCCATTGCACGGCAAGCATTTTGGTTGAGATCATCACGAATGCAGGCTTCTAATGCACTATATTCCACCACATTATCTTGTTTGGTGACCCCAATACGGCGACAAAATTCACGAATTGATGCCGGCGTATAACCACGGCGGCGTAAACCTGAAATGGTTGGCATACGCGGATCATTCCAACCATCAACAATGCCATCTGTTACCAATTCCAATAATTTCCGCTTAGAAGTTAATGTACCTTCCAAATTCAAACGTGAAAATTCATATTGGTGCGGCAAAGGACGTTCAATGGAAATATTATCCAATACCCAGTCGTATAAACGGCGGTTATCCTGGAACTCCAATGTACATAATGAATGAGTGATACGCTCAATCGCATCGGAGATACAATGAGTGAAATCGTACATCGGGTAGATACACCATTTATCACCGGTCTGATGGTGCTTGGCAAATTTAATCCGATAAAGTACCGGATCACGCATGACCATAAAAGGCGAAGCCATATCAATTTTTGCCCGTAAACTGGCTTTTCCTTCGGCAAACTCACCATTTTTCATTTTTTCAAATAAAGCCAAGTTTTCTTCTACACTACGATCACGATAAGGACTGTTTTTACCCGCCTCTGTTAAAGTGCCACGATATTCACGCATTTCTTCCGGCGAAAGTTCGTCCACATAAGCCAAGCCTTTCTTAATTAATTCAATCGCATAGCCATAGAGTGCGTCAAAATAATCCGAGGCATAACGCACTTCACCCGCCCATTTGAAACCCAACCATTCCACATCTTCTTTAATGGAATCCACATATTCCACATCTTCTTTCAAAGGGTTGGTATCGTCAAAGCGTAAATTGCATAAACCGTTATAATCTTTCGCAATGCCGAAATTTAGACAAATTGATTTTGCATGCCCAATATGTAAATAACCGTTGGGTTCAGGTGGAAAACGAGTATAAACCTCTTTGTGTTTACCACTTGCTAGATCTTCATCAATAATTTGGGTAATAAAATTGTGCGGACGCATATTTTCCGCATTTTCTAAACCATGTTCTGTATTGCTCATAACCTTCTCAAATCAATAGAAAAAATAATCGTGCTATTCTATACGTTTTGCTGTCAAAAAGCGAGATATGAGGATAGCGCCCTTTTCATCCTAATTTTCAGCTAATTTTGCCATGTGAAAATTCACCACCGAAGTAAACCAATTAAAAAATGGTTTGTCTCATCTCCAAATTTTTCGTGCAAAACACGGGATTTATCATTAAAATACGCAAACTGAACAAACGTTCATTAGTTGGAATTGAAGCTCAATGAAGAAAATTTTCGTTATACTCGGACTCTTAATTTTAGGCGGACTCGCCTATTATTTTTTTGTAAACAATCACAACCAGCAATCCACCTATCTGACCGAAAAAGTCACTCGTGGGAACATTGAAAAAAGCGTGGTCGCCTCCGGCACCATCAGTAGTATTAACGAGGTGGATGTGGGGGCACAGGTCTCCGGTAAAATCACTAAACTTGCTGTAACCCTTGGGCAGGAAGTAAAAAAAGGCGATTTGATCGCAGAGATCGATTCGACCACTCAAATTAATACGCTGAATACGAAAAAAGCTGCACTTGCCAGCTATCAGGCACAATTAAAAGCAAAAGAAACCGCACTTACAGTGGCACAATCCGCTTATTCTCGTTATTCAAAACTATACGGGCAAAAAGCGGCTTCCCTTGATGATGTCAACAATGCTAAAAATACGTTTGATGCGGCAAAATCCGAAGTGGAAGCATTAAAAGAGTCCATTAAACAAGCAGAAATTGAAGTGGATACAGCGGAAACTAATGTGAGCTATACACAGATCACTTCACCTATTGATGGGACGATCATTTCTACACCGATTTCCGAAGGACAAACCGTCAATTCCGCACAAACCACCCCAACCATCGTCACGGTCGCTGATCTCAGCAGAATGTTGGTGAAACCTGAAATTTCAGAAGGCGACATTACCAAAGTCAAAGCCGGACAAAAGGTAAGTTTTACGATTTTGTCTGATCCCAATACCTATTACCATGGTGTGATTTCCTCTGTTGATCCGGCAACCACCACAAAAAGTGACAACACCTCCACGTCCTCAAGCAGTTCAAGTTCCTCAAGTACAACAACAGCGGTTTATTATTACGCCAATCTCATCGTCGATAATCCTGACCGCACTTTACGCATTGGTATGACAACAGAAAATAATATCAAAATTGCCGATGCACAAAATGTTTTGTTAGTTTCCAATATGGCAATTCAAAAGAAAGAGGGGAAAACCTTTGTTAAAGTGCTCAATGAGAAAAATCAACCTGAAAGACGGGAAGTGGTACTTGGTGTACAAAATGATTTCCAAACGGAAATTAAATCCGGTGTAGCGGAAGGTGAAAATGTCATCGTGTCACAAGTGGCTGCCGGCGAAAAAGTTGGCAATAGCAACCGTGGCCCGAGAATGTTCTAAAGTGCGGTAGAAATTTGATGAATATTATTGAAATTAATCAGCTAAACCGCTACTTTGGCGAAGGCGAAAATCGTGTCCATATTCTCAAAAATATTTCCCTTAATATTGAGAAAGGCGATTTTGTGGCGATTATCGGGCAATCCGGTTCGGGAAAATCCACACTAATGAATATCATTGGTTGTTTAGATACAGCAACCAATGGCTCTTATAAAATTGACGGTAAAGAAACCCACCAACTTTCGCCTGATCAACTTTCCGATTTACGAAGCCAAAAATTCGGTTTTATTTTTCAACGTTATAATTTACTTTCCAGCCTTACCGCCGCGGAAAATGTAGCTCTACCCGCCATTTATGCCGGTATCCCTCAAACTCAACGTCTTGAGCGGGCAAAACAATTACTCGAAAAATTAGGACTAGGCGATAAATGGCAAAATAAACCCAACCAACTTTCCGGCGGTCAGCAACAACGTGTGAGTATTGCCCGTGCCTTAATGAATGGCGGTGAAATTATTCTTGCCGATGAACCCACCGGTGCATTGGATTCCCACAGCGGACAAAATGTGATGGAAATTCTGCGCCAACTCCACAAGGAAGGGCATACCATTATTATGGTCACCCACGACCGTGACATTGCCGCCAGTGCAAACCGAGTCATTGAAATTAAAGACGGCGAAATCATTGCAGATTCCCAAAAAGAACCGGTTAAAAGTGCGGTTGAAAATCAAGCCAAAATTAGACCGCACTTTGGCTTTAGCAAAGATCAACTCATTGAGGCCTTTCGAATGTCCGTCAGCGCCATTGTCGCCCATAAAATGCGTTCTTTACTCACCATGCTTGGGATCATTATTGGCATTACTTCCGTGGTTTCCGTTGTGGCACTAGGAAATGGTTCACAACAGAAAATTCTTGAAAATATCAAAGGTATCGGCACCAGCACGATAACTATTTTCAATGGCACAGGCTTTGGCGATCGCCGTGCCGAGCAAATGCAAAATCTTACCGTTCATGATGCCAATGCATTAAATCAACAAAGCTATATACAAAGTGTGACACCAAATAGTGCTTCCAGTGGCACATTGGTGTATGGCAATCAAACTTTCTCTTCCACAAGCCTGAAAGGTGTCGGTGAACAATATTTTGATGTAGAGGGGCTAACGCTAAAACAAGGTAGTTTATTTTCCACACAAGATATACAGGAAAATAATCAAGTCGCTCTCATTGATGAAAGTGCTAAAAAAGCCATTTTTCCAAATGAATCACCTCTTGGGAAAGTTGTGATGTTTGAAAAACGCCCATTGCGAATTATTGGTGTGGTATCAGACCGACAAATGGGCGGTGCAAGCAGTTCTTTGAATGTTTATGCACCTTACACTACAGTGATGAACCGTATTTCCGGCAGCAAAAAAATCAGCTCTATCACCGTGAAAATTGCCGATGATGTTAATTCCACCGTGGCGGAAAAAGGCATCACCGAATTACTCACCCTGAGCCATGGCAAGAAAGATTTTTTTGTGATGAATAGCGACACCATTAAACAAACCATTGAAAGCACTACCGGCACAATGAAACTCTTAATTTCCTCCATTGCCTTTATTTCACTGATTGTCGGCGGCATTGGTGTAATGAATATTATGTTGGTCTCCGTCACGGAACGCACCAAAGAAATTGGTGTGCGAATGGCGATTGGCGCTCGCCAAACTAATATTTTGCAGCAATTTTTAATTGAAGCCGTGCTCATTTGTTTAATTGGGGGTATCACCGGCATTTTGCTTTCCGGTTTAATCGGCTTGCTATTTAACCTATTTATGACGGATTTCACTATGGCATTTTCTACTGTCTCTATTATCACAGCCGTGTTATTTTCAACGCTCATTGGTGTGGTATTTGGCTATATGCCGGCAAAACGGGCTGCACAATTGAACCCCATTACCGCCCTTGCCAGAGAATAGAAATAGATTTTGTAAAACCCTAAAATGCGGTTAAAATCAGCCGCACTTTTAATGTATAACCGTTGTACAAACCAATTTGAGGATTATTTGTAGGAACACACTGCGTGTGTCCGTTATAAATTCAAATTATTTAAATATGTAATAAACGGACACTCGCAGTGTGTCCCTACATTTCATTAAATCCTCGGTTTTGTACACTGATACGATGATGTTTGAATGAAGGAAAAAACAATGTTAAAAATGAAAAAATTGACTCTTGCTATTGTTATGGCAACCACCCTTGCCGGCTGTGCCAATATTGGCGATTCTTACCAAGCCAGCCAAGCGGACTATCAAAAATACGAAGAAATCGCCAAGCAATTCAATGTAAAAGAAAACTGGTGGGCACTTTATAATGATCCGCAACTTAATCGAGTGGTCGAGCAAGCGCTATTAAACAATAAAGATCTTGCCAAAGCTGCCGTTGCCGTTAATCGTGCGCTTTATAATGCGAATTTAGTCGGCGCAAATTTAGTGCCAACCTTTAGTGGTTCAACCTCATCAGGAGCACAACGCCGTATTGATACCTCCGCCAGTTCAACCATTTCACATACCGGTTCATTAAACGTAGCTTATACTCTTGATTTATGGCGTCGTTTAGCAGATTCTGCCGATGCCGCAGAATGGACACACAAAGCCTCAGCACAAGATTTAGAAGCAACGAAGTTATCCTTAATCAATTCTGTTGTAACAACCTATTATCAAATCGCCTATTTAAATGATGCCATCAGCACTACGCAAGAAAGCATCAAATATTACAATGACATCAGCAATATTATGCAACGCCGCTTAAGCCAAGGTGTTGCGGATGCGGCAAGTGTGGATCAAGCACAGCAATCCGTTTTAACCGCACGCAATAATTTGATCAACTACCAAACCCAACGCAAAACCGCGGAACAAACACTGCGTAATTTACTGAATTTAAAACCGGAAGAAGCATTGAATATCACTTTCCCGCATATTCTTAACGTGAAAAACGTGGGCGTGAATTTGAATGTGCCGGTTTCGGTGATCGCTAATCGTCCTGATGTGAAAGGCAATCAATACCGCTTAAGCAGTGCATTTAAAAATGCCAAAGCCACAGAAAAAGGTTGGTTCCCTGAAATCACCTTGGGCGGGACTCTAAGCTCAAGCGGTAACAAAGTCGGCAACGCTCTCCATAGCCCCATTGCAGGTGGAACAGTGGGAATCAGTTTGCCGTTCTTAAATTGGAATACGGTAAAATGGAACGTGAAAATCTCTGAAGCCGATTATGAAACCGCACGTTTAAATTATGAGCAAAGTATCACCACAGCGTTAAATGACGTAGATACCAACTATTTTGCTTTCACTCAAGCCCAAAGTGCCTTTGCGAATCAGCAAAAAACCTTTAACTACAACAAACGTATCACACAATATTATCGTAATCGCTATAACGCCGGCGTATCCGAATTGCGTGAATGGTTAAATGCGGCCAACACCGAAAAATCCTCACAGCTTGCTATTTTACAAGCGAAATATAGCCTAATTCAGGCAGAAAACGCCGTATATAGCGCAATGGCGGGTTATTATTCCCGTTAATTATTTTCTATAAGGAAGTTTCGGCTTCCTTATTTTTTACTCGGTTTAATGAAAAATGAAAAAACAACTGACTTTTTATTTTATCCGCCACAGCAGAACGGTTTGGAATGAAAAAGGTTTAATGCAAGGGCATGGTGATTCACCTTTAACGGAACAAGGGATTTTAGGCGCACAAAAAGCAGGTAGTGCATTACAACATATTCCCTTTGTTGCAGCGTATTCCAGCGTTTTAAAACGTACCATTGACACAGCAGAACATATTATTGGCGAACGCAATATTCCACTTTTTCAACATAAAGGGTTAAACGAACAATTTTTTGGAAAATGGGAGGGACAATGGGTTGAACCTTTGCGTGAGCAGGCTGAATTTAAGCAAATGATCAGCGATCCCGCAAATTACAAAGCCAAAACAAACGGTGGCGAAACCTACCAACAACTGGCTGAACGAGTAATGCACGCAATGCAAGACATTATTCAAATCCACCATAAAGGCAATATTTTAATTGTTTCTCACGGCCATACATTACGCTTACTCATCGCTCTACTTGGCGGTGCGACTTGGCAAAATCACCGTGCAGCAGGACAATCCGTTTCTTTACTCAACACCGCGATCAGTATAGTGCATTATGATAGCGAAAAAGGCTTTACCGTTGAAAAAGTGAATGATACAGAGCATTTGGAATAAAAGAGCGGTCAATTTTCAGCTTATTTTCGCGATTATGCCAAGTTGCATTTGAATTTCGTTTATCCTGTAGGGACACCACGCTGGTGTCCGTTATGAAAGTCACGCAATTCAATATATTAAAAAAGGACGCCAGCGTGGCGTCCCTACAAGTTTTCGGCATAATGTCTAAAAACTAAAACCGCTCCCAAACCGCTCTCACGCCATCCGGTAAATCTAAATTTCTCCCTAATTCCACCCAACCACAAGGAAAATGGAAATCCGATCCCACCGAGCCGAGCAAGCCAAACTCATTAGCCCAACGAGCAAGCATTTGGCGCTGGTCTTTGGTTTGTCCGTAGCCGGAAATTTCCATAGCATCACCACCCCAAACTTTGAAATCCGCCATTAATTTTCGAATCCATTTTCCTGTCAAGTTATAACGTAGAGGATGAGCGATCACAGCAATACCGCCTGCGGAATGAATCGTTTCAATAGCGCTGGGAATATCAACCCATTCGGCTTTAACAAAGGCGGATTTGCCTTGTCCCAGATAGCGTTTGAAAGCCTGCCCATCGTGTGATACTTTGCCAATTTGTACCAAATAACGGGCATAATGGGCACGTGTCACTTCCCCATTTGCTAAGGCTTTTGCCCCTTCATAAGCGTTGGGGATTCCCGCTTTTTCTAATTTAGCCCCAATTTCTACCGCCCTTTTCTCACGCAAGGCTTTTTGCTTTTCCAAAAGTGCGGTCATTTTCGGGTGAGTTTGATCAAAATTCAGCCCTACGATATGAATGCCTCGCCCTTCCCAAGTAGTGGAAATTTCCACGCCGGTAATCAATTCGATCCCGACTTCTTTCGCCGCAGAACTAGCCTCATCAATGCCACAAACCGTATCATGATCGCATAACGCCAACACATTCACGCCTTGCTCAGCAGCCCGTTGCACCACTTCTGTTGGGCTTAACACACCATCGGATGCCGTGCTATGGCAATGTAAATCGTATATTTTTGTCATTATTTAATCGTTTTTACTAATTCTTTCACTAATTTCGGCCCGTGATAAATCAACCCGGAATACACTTGCAACAATTCAGCGCCGGCTGCCATTTTCTCTTGAGCATTTTGCACACCGTCAATCCCACCGCTACCAATAATCGGGATTTGCCCTTTTAATTCTTCGGACAATCGTTTAATGATCGCCGTGCTTTTCTGTTGCAACGGCTTACCGCTTAATCCGCCCTGCTCTTCGGCATTTTTCAATCCTGCGACATTTTCACGGGAAATAGTGGTATTGGTGGCAATCACCCCGTCCATTCTATGACGAACCAACGTATCGGCAATTTGCACCAATTCCGCCTCCGATAAATCCGGCGCAATTTTCACCGCAATCGGCACATATTTATTGTATTGATCCGCCAAAATTGCCTGACGAGCCTTAATGCTTTGCAACAAATCATCAAAATAATCGCCATATTGTAGCTGACGCAAATCCGGCGTATTTGGCGATGAAATATTCACCGTAATATAACCGGCATAGTTATAGGCTTTGTTCAAACAGAAAATATAATCGTCTTTGCCGTGTTCCAATGGCGTTTGTTTATTTTTACCGATATTGATGCCAATCACACCACGATAGCGAGCGTTTTTCACATTTTCGATCAAATAATCAATGCCATTATTGTTAAAACCATTACGATTAATAATGCCTTCCGCTTCAATCAAACGAAACTGGCGGGGTTTCGCATTGCCGTCTTGTGCAAGGGGTGTCACCGTGCCTACTTCCACAAAACCGAATCCCAACGCACCAAAACCATCAATGGCATCACCATTTTTATCTGCCCCCGCTGCCAAGCCAATAGGGTTTGGGAAACGCACCCCCATCACGGTTTTTTCCGAGCCTTTTGGCGTACCAACAACGGATTTCAGTAACGGCTGCAACCATGGACTGCCGGCAAGTTTTAAACATTGAAGGGTGAAATTATGGGCGGTTTCCGCATCCATTTGAAAAATACATTGACGGAATAATTTATACATACTCGTTTATCTCTCGGGATAGTTGACTGTAAAAAAAGTGCGGTCAAAATCAACCGCACTTTAAAGATGGGGCTGTATTATGTCGTATTGCATTTATTTCCATTGTAGGGACACACTGCGTGTCCCTATTTATTGAAATTCCTGTTCTGCGCATTTACAACATAATATTAAAAGCGTTTGCGTATTCTACGAGGAAAGGGGGAAATGTGCAATGAAATGTCAAATCAAAAAAATCCCATCAGTACGCTAAAAATCAAATTGTTCAGACTTCAACTTTTCTATAAAATAACCGCACTTTTTTTCAAAATATCTACATTTCACTTTACAAAGGGCGAATTTTATGCAGAAGTCAGAAGTCAGAA